>NZ_JMQN01000014.1 GCF_000705555.1 Marinobacterium lacunae | reverse complement strand
GAAGCACGGTTGGAGGTTGACAGCTGATAGATGGAGCAAGCGCCTGCACAAGGCAGGCGCTTGCCGGTGGGATCAGTGATTGAGGATCTGGCTGAGGAACAGCTGTGTCCGCTCATGCTGCGGGTTGTTGAAGAACTCGTGCGGCGGGTTCTCCTCGATGATCTGGCCACCGTCCATGAAGATCACCCGATCCGCCACGGTCTTGGCAAAGCCCATCTCGTGGGTCACGCAGAGCATGGTCATCCCCTCCTGGGCCAGCTCGATCATGACGTCGAGCACCTCCTTGATCATCTCCGGGTCCAGGGCCGAGGTCGGCTCGTCGAACAGCATCACATCCGGGTTCATGCACAGCGAACGGGCGATCGCCACACGCTGCTGCTGACCGCCGGAGAGCTGGCCGGGGTACTTCTTCGCCTGCTCCGGGATCTTCACGCGCTCGAGGTATTTCATCGCCGTGGCTTCGGCTTCCTTGCGCGGCACCTTCTTCACCCAGATCGGGGCCAGTACGCAGTTCTCCAGCACCGTCAGGTGCGGGAACAGGTTGAAGTGCTGGAACACCATGCCCACATCCTTGCGGATCGCTTCGATCTTCTTCACATCCTGCGTCAACGGCACGCCGTTGACGATGATATCCCCGCTCTGGTGCTCCTCGAGCCGGTTGATGCAGCGGATCATGGTGGATTTGCCCGAGCCCGACGGGCCGCAGATGACGATGCGCTCGCCCCGCTTCACCTGCAGGTTGATGTTCTTCAGTACGTGGAACTCGCCGTACCACTTGTTCATGTTGCGCAGCTCGATCATCAGCTGATCATCCGGCGCCTTGGCTGTATCGGTCATAGTCTTATTCTCCTATTCGGTTGCCGGTGGCTCAGCGGTTGCCGTGGCCGGTTTGCAGACGTTTCTCAAGGTGCTGGCTGTAGCGCGACATGCTGAAGCAGAAGATCCAGAACACGAACGCCACGAACACATAGCCCTCGGTGGCGTAGCCGATCCAGTTCGGGTCGTTGGTGGCGGCCTGCACGATGGCGAGCAGGTCGAACAGCCCGATGATCAGCACCAGACTCGTGTCCTTGAACAGGGCGATGA
>NZ_JMQN01000013.1 GCF_000705555.1 Marinobacterium lacunae | reverse complement strand
GCGGCTCTTTGGAGATCACCTCGGGCAGTGCCACCACGGAGTCCGGATCCTGCATGCGGGTACGCAGACCGTAGGCCTGTGACAGGTCGGTGGTGAAGGCATCGCAACGACCGGTATCGAAACTGGTGGCGGCCTGTTCGTTGGTGTCGAACACCACCGGGGTGTGCTGCAGGCCGTGGGTGCGGAAGTAGTCGGCCATGTTCAGTTCGGTGGTGGTACCGGACTGTACGCAGATGGTGGCGCCATCCAGATCCTTGACGCTGGTCAGGCCCAGATCCTTTTTGACCAGGAAGCCCTGACCGTCGTAGTAGTTGACGCCGGCGAAGTTGATCCCGAGCTGGGTGTCGCGGGTCAGCGTCCAGGTGGTGACACGCGAGAGTACATCGATCTCACCGGATGCCAGCGCAGTAAAGCGCTCCTTGGCGTTGAGCGGGGTGTACTTGACCTTGCTTGCATCGCCAAGCGCGGCCGCCGCCACGGCACGGCAGACATCCACGTCCAGACCTTTCCAGTTGCCCTGCTCATCGGGTACGGAGAACCCGGGTACACCAGAGGTCACACCGCACTGCACGTAGCCGCGTTCTTTGACAGCATCCAGCGTGCCGTCGGCCTGTGCCTGACTTGCGACGCCGGCCAGTGTGACCGAGAGAGTAGCGGTGGCTAGTAAGGTTTTTCTCAACATTATGTACGTCCTCATTGGTGAGTGTTTTCTCCAGGCCTCTATGCAAAGGCTTGGGTATCCCTTTAATTGACTGTTTGATCAAATAGCAAAACCTGTTCCAGACCGGCAAGGAGATCAGCCTTGCACAAGAGCCTCCTCTCCAGCTGAACCCTGTTCAGTGCCATTGAGGTTGGCGTAGCGGTCAGGTTGTCGGTTGTTATATGTGTAGTCGGAAAATAACAAAACAGCCAGATCTTCAATGACTTCTGTGTGCCTCAACGTTATGTGAGAGGGTGCCCTGCGCAACGAACATGCCCTGTATAGGCGCTTTTTGCGCACTTTTGGTGCACCTGTTCGTTTCTGCTGCTTCTGGTTTAAAGTAGAGGGTAAATCAAGGCTTTCAGGAGATCTGCCTCATGTTTGATCCACACCACGCGTCTGTACCGGCCGGCTTGCATGCCTGTCTGGAGCGTAACTGGAAGCGGGTCACGTCTGCCGTGGAAGGGGTGGCTGGCTGTTCCCAAGCGCTTCTGGATGATCTGCCGGCGGTATTGATCGGCAGCGACTATGTGAGTGAACAGCTTGAACGGCATCCGGATCTGCTCGCGGCGCTGGTCAGCAGTGGCGAGTTGGCCGAACCGTACCGCACGGGCCAGATGCGCCAACGTGCGTCAGCGGCACTGGAGGGTTGTGATTCGGAGGCTGAGCTGCATCGCCGCCTGCGTCTGTTCCGGCGACGTGAGATGGTGAGGATCATCTGGCGTGACCTGAGCCGACGCGCGGATCTGGCGGAAACCACCCTGAGCCTTTCGGAGATGGCCGATGCCCTGATCGACCTCACCCTTGCCTGGTTGCACGACGACGCAGTGAAGCGCTGGGGACGCCCGATGGGACCGGATGCCGCGGGGAGTCCAGTTGAGCAGCATATGGTGGTGTTGGGCATGGGCAAGCTTGGCGCGTTCGAGCTAAACCTGTCGTCTGATATCGACCTGATCTTCACCTACCCCGAAAACGGGGAGACCGACGGCAGTAACCGCACCCTGTCCAATCAGGAGTTCTTTACCCGTGTTGGCAAGAAGCTGATTCAGGCACTGGATAACACCACGGTCGATGGCTTTGTGTTCCGCGTCGACATGCGTCTGCGCCCGTTTGGCAGTGTTGGGCCGCTGGCGTGCAGCTTCGACGCCATGGAAACCTATTATCAGGACCAGGGGCGGGAGTGGGAGCGCTATGCAATGGTCAAGGCCCGTGTAGTGGCCGGTGATCAGGTTGCCGGTGCCGAACTGCTGTCACTGCTGCGTCCGTTCGTCTACCGCAAATATATCGACTTCAGTGCGTTCGAATCCCTGCGCGAGATGAAGGCGTTGATCAACCGGGAGGTCAAGCTCAAGAACCGGGATCAGAACGTCAAGCTCGGTGCCGGGGGCATCCGTGAGGTGGAGTTTATCGCACAAGCGTTCCAGCTGATCCGTGGTGGACGTGACCCGCGCCTGCAGCAACGTGAACTTAGCGCGATACTGCCGCTGTTACCCGATTGTGTGGGTATGCCGCAGGAGGTGGTCGAGGAGCTGCTCGCGGCCTATCGATTCCTGCGCGATACCGAGCATGCATTGCAAGCGTTGGCGGATCGCCAGACGCAGGAGTTGCCTCAGGATGAGGTGGCTCAGGCGCGACTGGCCTTTGTGATGGGCTTTGACAACTGGAGCGACTTTACGCAGACGCTAAGTGCACACCGCCAGAGCGTGTCACGGCATTTTGCCGAGGTGATCGCGCCGGTTGAACAGGAGCAGGCGGGCAGCGATCAGGAGCAGCACAGTGCAGATTGGCACGCCCTATGGGATGCAGAGCTTGAGAGTGAATCGGGTGTGCAATATCTCAGGACCCTGGGTTTCGAAGACCCGGAGCGTGCCCTGCAGCAACTGCGGAATCTGCAGCAACTGCGCACCGTCCAGATGTTGCAGCAGGTGGCTCAGACGCGGTTGCAGGCGGTCATGCCGAGACTTCTGCCGATGGTCGGGCGTACCGAAAACCCTGAAGTGACGCTGGAAAGGGTTCTGCTGCTGGTTCAGGCGGTACTGAGGCGCTCGGCGTATCTGGTGCTGCTGCATGAAAACCCCGGGGCGCTGAAGCAGCTGGTGCGCTTGTGTTCCGCCAGCCAGTGGTTCGCCGATCAGATCTCCCGCCAACCCGGTTTGCTCGATGAACTGATCGACCCGCGCACCCTGTTCACGCCGCCCGACAAAGCTCGGCTGAATGATGAGCTGCGTCAGTTGCTGGTTCGCATCCCCGAAGAGGATACCGAGCAGCAGATGGAGGCGCTACGCTACTACAAGCATGCGCATGTGTTGCGCGTGGCCGCGTCCGATATTACCGGTGCCCTGCCGCTGATGAAGGTCAGCGATTACCTGACCTGGCTTGCCGAGGTAATACTGGATGCAGTGCTCGAGATCGCCTGGCGCGATATGACCGCCAAGTACGGTGTTCCCCAGCGGGTAGCGGGAGAACCCTGCGATCCGGATTTTATTATCGTGGGCTATGGCAAGCTCGGCGGTATCGAACTCTCCTACGGTTCGGATCTCGATCTGGTATTTGTCTACGAAGCCGATGGCAACCTGATGACTCAGGGCGGACAGCGCGAGCTGCCCAATCCCGTGTTCTTCACCCGCCTCGGGCAGCGCATCATCCATATCCTGAGTACGCTGACGCCCTCCGGGCAGCTGTACGAGGTCGATATGCGCTTGCGACCCTCGGGCAATTCGGGGTTGCTGGTCAGCTCGCTACAGGCGTTCGAGCAGTACCAGCAAAACGATGCCTGGACTTGGGAACATCAGGCACTGGCACGGGCCCGCGTGGTCAGCGGCAGCGACCGTTTGAGCGAACGGTTTGCCGCGGTGCGTGAAGCGATCCTCGGGCGAGAGCGGGATATCGAGGCGCTGAAGACTGAAGTGCGTGAGATGCGCGAAAAGATGCGGCAGCAGTTGGGGACTTCCGCGGCGAAAGGGGGAAGCGAGTTCAACCTGAAACAGGATCGCGGCGGTCTGGTCGATATCGAATTCATGGTGCAGTACCTCGTACTGGCCCATGCCCACCGATACCCCTCGCTGATGCGCTGGAGTGATAACATCCGGATGCTGGAGTCTATCGAGCAGGAGGGGCTGCTCTCGCCGGAGCAGGCCGAGGAGCTGCGCGAGATCTATAAGGCCTATCGGGCCTTCAATCATCGTCAGACCCTGCAGAACCAGCCTACCGTGGTCAGTGGTGACCAGCTCAGCGAATACCGTGAGCGGATCAGTGGTTACTGGGCCGACCTGATGGAGCACTGATCGGCGCGAACAGGGATCAATAAAAAAGCCGGGCACAAGGGCCCGGCTTTTTCATAATGGCGCTACCGGTCAGATATCGCGCAGCCAGCCGAATTTGTCTTCGCTGCGGCCCCACTGAATGTCGTTGAGTGCACGGCGCAGTTTCAGGGTGGTCTCGCCGATTCCGCCGTTGCCGACGTTGTACTCTTTACCGTTGTGAATCAGTGTACCCACCGCCGTCAGAACAGCCGCCGTGCCGGACAGAGCGGCTTCGCAGCCGGGCTTGCCTGCGCGCTCGAGCAGCTCGTCCACGGACAGCTGACGCTCGGATACCTTCATGCCCATGTCCCGTGCCAGCGTGAGAATGGAGTCGCGGGTCACGCCGTGCAGGAAGGTGGAATCCAGCGCCTTGGTGATGATTTCGTCACCGTCGATCAGCAGGAAGTTGGCCGCGCCGGTTTCCTGAACATCGCCACCGGGGCAGAACAAGACCTGATCGGCCTTGAATTCGGCGCGTGCCTTCATGGTCGGCTGCAGCGCGCCGGCATAGTTGCCACCGCTCTTGACCATGCCCATGTGCGGCGGGCAGCGCATATTTTTGTCATCGATCAGCAGGCGCAGGGCGCGATCGCCGCCGGAGAAGTAATCGCCCACCGGGGAGAGCAGAACATAGAAGCAGGACTCCAGTGTCGGTACCGCGGCCTTGCCGATGGCGGGCTCTGTACCGATATGGGTCGGGCGGATGTACATGGATCCCGGCGGTTCCGGCACATCGGAGGCGAAGCGTGCGACGATGGAGGTGATCATCTGAGCAGCCTGCTCCTGATCCAGCTTCGGCAGGGCCAGCAGTTCAGAGCTCTGTGCCATGCGGGCGATGTTGCGGTCCATGCGGAATATCTTCACCGACCCGTCTTCGTGACGGAAGGCTTTCAGCCCTTCGAAACAGGTGCTGGAGTAGTGCAACACATGAGCACCCGCGTGCAGGTTCAGGCTGTCGCTCGGGACGACCTTGCTCTCGCTCCAATTTGAACCATCAAACCAAGAGATCGCCATTTCAGGCATGAAAACGGAGCCGAACGCGGACATAGCAGACCACCCTACCTACACAGTGAACGGGACGGAGCGCCGGACTCGGCAGCAATAGCCGGCAGCGCACGCACAAACAAGAGAGTAGATTGTATGCATCCACAGCAAAAATGGAATTGCTCAGTGTGGAAATAGTGTTCTGCTGTTCGCTACTAACAGGCGCTCATGTCGAATTTCGTGCCTGTTCCGGGCACGACCAGAGTGCCGGAATATCCAGCACAGGCGGAATTGTTTATCATGGACAGGCTTGAGATAGCGGCACGCAGGCGGCGGAGATTTAGGGGTAGAGTTGGCGCAGATTCTCATCATCGGTGACGGTAAGGCCGGCCATCGCAATCAGTCGCTTGGTCTGGCGGAGGCGTTACTGCGTCTCGGCGTCAGTGCGGAGATTCGCGAGATGGCACCGTTGTCCCGTCGAGAGGCATTAGTCGGTCTGATAACCGGTCGCTGTGCGCGATTGCCTGTTGAACCTCCCGCTTTTCTGATTGGAGCCGGCCATGCGACACATCTGACGCTGCTGGCGCTCAAACGTATCTGGGGTGTGCCCGCCGTCGTATTAATGAAGCCGACACTGCCCACGGCCTGTTTCGATCTGTGCCTTGTTCCAGAACATGACTCGCCTCCTGTGCGCGCCAATGTGGTCGTAACGCAGGGCGCGCTGAACCGCATGCGCCCCGGGCAAAAAGTACCGGGTAGCGGCATGATACTGATTGGCGGCCCATCGAAAGGCAACGACTGGGATGAAGTCGGGCTGCTCGATCAACTCCGTAGTATCATTGCGCACAGTGCGGATACCCGTTGGTGTCTGACGACGTCTCGACGCACCCCCGAGTCGACCCTTGCTCAGCTGCGCACCCTCGATTCGCTCGAGGTGGTGCCGGTGGCGGCGACCGGCGATGGCTGGCTGCCAGAGCAGCTAGCCATAACGGAGCAGTGTTGGGTCAGTGAAGACAGCGTTTCGATGGTTTACGAGGCACTGACAGCCGGCTGTGCTGTCGGCACACTGACCGTGCCCTGGCGCCGCACCGGACGGTTGTATCGGGGGCTTGAGTCGCTGGTGCAACAGGGTGTTATCACACGTTATAAACCGGGCCAGCCGGTTGAGCTTGCTCGGCCCGCCACGGAGTTCGACGAGGCGAGTCGATGTGCCGAATTGATTCTGAATAGAGGATGGTTATGAGTCTTCCCACACAGGGCCAGGTTTCATTGGACGGGATAAAGATTGGCATTATCGGCCTGGGTTACGTCGGCCTGCCGCTGGCTGTCGAGTTCGGCAAACACTACCCGGTCGTCGGTTTCGATATCGATCTGGATAGAATCCGCGAACTGAATGCCGGGCATGACGGTACGCTCGAGGTTGATGACGAGGAGTTGCGTCAGGCGACACAGTTGAGTTTCAGTGCCGATGTGGATCAGTTGAAGGGCTGCAATGTCTATATCGTGACCGTCCCGACACCGATCAACGGCCAGAAACAGCCGGACCTGACACCGCTGATCAAGGCCTCGGAAACGCTGGGGCAGGTCATCGCCAAAAACGATATCGTGATCTACGAGTCCACGGTGTACCCCGGTGCCACCGAGGAGGATTGCATCCCGGTCATCGAACGCGTGTCGGGGCTCGTCTTTAACCGTGATTTCTTTGCCGGTTACAGTCCCGAACGAATCAACCCTGGTGACAAGGTACACCGCGTTACCACGATCAAGAAGGTTACCTCCGGCTCGACGCCCGAGATTGCAGAGCGGGTCGATCATCTCTATCGCACCATCATCACCGCCGGCACGCACAAAGCCAGCAGCATCCGTGTGGCAGAGGCGGCTAAGGTAATCGAGAACACCCAGCGCGATCTCAATATCGCGTTGGTGAATGAACTGGCGATTATCTTCAACAAGCTCGGTATCGATACCCTCGAAGTGCTAGAGGCTGCCGGTACGAAATGGAACTTTCTGCCTTTCCGTCCGGGTCTGGTGGGGGGGCACTGCATCGGTATCGACCCCTACTATCTGACCTACAAGGCCCAGTCTGCGGGCTATATTCCCGATGTGATTCTGTCCGGGCGGCGCATCAACAGCAATATGGGCGCCTATGTCGCCGATGAGATGGTCAAGGCGATGCTCAAGCGCCGCATACATGTGGCCGGCGGGCGGATTCTGATTCTCGGATTGACCTTCAAGGAAAACTGCCCGGATCTGCGCAACACCCGGGTTGTGGACATCATCCTTGCCCTGAACGAATACGGCGCCGATGTGGATGTGTATGACCCCTGGGTCGACCCCAAGGAGGCCGAGGAGGAGTACGGCATTACGCCGCTGAAGGAGATCGAAGCGGGCCGTTATGATGGCATTGTGCTGGCGGTGGCCCATCAGGAGTTCCACGCACTGGGTGCTGAAGCGATCCGCCGCTGGGGTCGGGCGGAGCATGTACTCTACGATCTGAAGTATGTTCTGGCAGCCGGTGAGGCGGATCTGCGACTGTGATCATGGATGAGAAGTTTTCAGTGACAGAGGCGTCACAGTTTTCCGTCAAGACCAGTGGGTCGCGACTTGAAAAACTCGCGATTGCGAGCGTCTATCTGGTCATCGGCTATGTCACCAATCTGATGTTCTTTTTCCCGGTTGGGGATCGTTACCTTATCTCGGTGATGATCCTGTCGACCCTGATCTGTCTGGTCTATCGCAAGTCGGTATCGACCTGGAAAGTGATCGGGCTTAAATCGCTCTTGCTGCCGATGTCCCTCTATACGTCTATTCTGGTGCTGTCTTACCTGATCAACGACGGTTACATGAGCACCATCAGGATGTTTCTTTACTGCAGCCTGTTTGTATATGCAGCATCGCTGATCAGGCTTCAAGCGCGTTATGTCGGTATCTTGTGTGCCGTTGCCGCACTCGAAATGCTACTGCTGATACTCTACGTTTGCGGTTGGCAGACATGTTCCCGGTTTGGCGGATTCACCAACCCGATCTTCTTTGGCATGTTTTCAGTATGCATGGCGGTATTTAGCACCTATCTGGCCTGCGCGCTGAACAAACAATGGCAGCGCTGGAGCCTGTATCTGTCGGCGGTGGTTTTCTGTGCAGCGGCTGCACTGACGCAGACCCGAGGCGTCATGCTGGCGTTTGCACCGTTATTGCTGATCTATGCGTTTTATCTTTACCGGCATAAAGTGTTTTCTGCCAAGCGGGCGTTGTTGACCTTGACCGTGGTCGCACTGATTGGCGGTGTGGCCGGGTATGAGTCAGGCGCCTACAAACGTTTCCTCAAAGTGGATGATGAACTGGCCCCCGCGTTATCGGACACCGCTAATGGACATGCCTACCGCAGTTCGGTGGGTTTCCGTGTCTTGATGTGGAAGTACGCCGTGGCGGTGGCACAGGAGCACCCGCTGTTCGGTGCCGGAAAAGAGCGTTTCCAGCAATACAAAAAGGACTGGATCGAGCAGGGTCGATTCCCGCCCGCGTTAGTCGAGTATCTTCCAGGCGCGCATGCTCACAACCAGTATTTTCAGGAGATCGCAATGCGCGGCCTGATCGGGCTGAGCGCTTTGTGTGCGCTGCTGATCGTGCCGGCCGTGCGATCTCTCCAGGTAATCAGAGCACGGGGGGCCGAGTGGGCTGGGTACATAAGTCTGAGCCTCGTTGTGGCCTTTGCCACGTTCAACCTGACTGAGGTTGCGATGAAGCATCCGGAAAAGATTGCGATCTTTACCGTACTTGTTTTCGTGGCCTTAAACCTTGGGCGTGACCGCCAGATACCGGCAGGTGATTCGGCGTGAAAGTGATGCAGGTCCTGCCCTCGCTGGACGGCGGTGGTGTCGAGCGCGGCACGCTGGAAGTTGCGCAATACCTGGTGCAACAGGGGCATGAGTCGGTTGTGTTGTCCGCAGGCGGCGAGCTGGTCGCGCAACTTGAGCGTGAGGGCAGCCGGCACATACAACTGGATATTGGACGAAAGTCCCCGTTTACGTTCCGCTGGATTTGGCACCTGAGGGCGCTGCTGCGCTCTGAAAAACCGGATATTCTGCATCTGCGCTCGCGCATGCCCGCATGGGTCTGCTGGCTGGCCTGGCGCGGGCTTAAGGCCGAGGAGCGACCACATCTGGTGACTACCGTACACGGGCTCTATTCCGTAGGGCGCTACAGCAGCATCATGTGCCGGGGCGAACGCGTGATTGCCGTGTCCGAAACCGTCAGTCGCTATATCGCACAAAACTATCCGCAAACGGATTTCAGTCGGGTGCGCCTGATATACCGTGGCATCGACACCGAGGTGTTCAAGCGTGGTTTCAGCCCAAGCGCAGAGTGGCTGAAAAGCTGGTACGAGCAGTATCCGCAGCTACAAGGACAAAAGGTGCTGACGCTGCCGGGGCGGCTTACCCGTCTGAAGGGGCACCATGATTTCATCGACCTCATCGCGTCGTTGCGTGGCGATGGCTTGGTGGTACATGGGCTGATCGTTGGTGGCGAAGACCCCAAGCGCAAGGCCTATGCTAACGAGCTCAGGGAGCGTGTGCGCAACGAGGGGCTTGAAGACGCGATCACCTTTACCGGATCGCGCCCGGATATTCGTGAAATCTACGCGGTGTCCGATCTGGTGCTCTCTTTATCCAACAAACCCGAGTCTTTTGGGCGCACGGTCGCCGAAGCGCTCAGTCTGGGGGCCTCCGTGGTGGGCTATGCACACGGTGGCGTCAACGAAATACTCGAGGCGGTTTTTCCGGCGGGCAAGGTGCCCTGTCAGGATAGGGTCCGGTTGAAGGCGGTCGTCGTCGATCTGCTGACCACGCCGCAAGAGCCGGACGAGATGCCGTTTCTGCAGCACAATATGCTGCAACAAACGTTGAGCTGCTACAGAGAGTGTCTGGATGGTTGAGAGTACAGATAACGCAGGTCAGGTGAATGTGCGGGGCGGCGATCCGGTTGTCAACGTCGTGTGTCTCAAGTGGGGCACCAAATATCCGGCCGAATATGTAAACCGACTTTACCGGATGGTCAGTCGTCATCTTCACCGGCCGTTCCGCTTCTTCTGCATGACCGAAAACGACAGCGGGTTGACACAGGGGATAGAAACCCTGCCGTTGCAGGAGACTGGTCTGCATGGCTGGTGGTACAAGCTGTCGCTGTTCCGGCGCGACTTTTATGGCCTTCAAGGTGATCTGATCTATCTGGATCTCGATGTGGTTATCGTTGATGAGATCGATTTTCTGGTCGATCAGCCCGGCGATTTCCTGATTATTCGCAACTGGTCGCGTAATGCCATGTGGAACAGTTCGGTTATGCGCTTTCGCATCGGTCAGTACGCCGAGATCTGGGAGCGTTTTCTTGAACGTCAGGACGAGATCATGCAGACACTCAACGGCGACCAGGAGTGGATCTATGCCTGTGTCCCCGAAGCCGGCAACTGGCCTTCTGCGCGGGTGTTGTCCTACAAAAAGAGTCTCGATTCCAAAGCCTGGCGATGGGCTGAGAAACTGGGGCTTGGTCGTCTGGGACTGAAGGTGCCGGACAGTCTGGATACGCCGTTGCCGCCACATGCATCAATCATTATTTTTCACGGTAAACCCGATCCCGAAGATGTTGTCGACGGTGCCTACGGATTCTGGAAGCGCGCCTCGTTTATTCGCGATGCCTGGAGATAAGGTTTCATGCTGTCGTTGTTGTGGAAAACGCTGCCCAAGGCCCACCGTGAGCTGATGCTGAGCTTCATGACCCAGGAGCAACGGCAGCTGTTCAAAAAGCTTGTCAGTGGGCGCATCGGTTACTGCCAGGCCTATGACGACAAACACTGTATTTTCGTACATGTGCCTAAAACTGCAGGTCTCAGTGTCTGCAAGGGTTTGTTTGATCTGCCCGCGGTGGGCCACATGTCACTGGCCTACTATCAGAATGTGCTTGGGCCGGAGAAATTCAACGCGTACTACAAGTTTGCCTTCGTCCGTAACCCCTGGGACAGATTGTATTCGGCATACCACTATCTGCGTAACGGCGGGGTCGGTAAAGATGACCGGGTCTGGACAGAGGCTTTGCAGCGTTTCGCAGATTTCAACGACTTTGTGAATCGCTGGGTGGATGAGGACAATATAGGCCTGCAGTTGCATTTCATGCCACAGAGCCGGTTTCTCAAGGATGCGCGCGGCATGATCAGTCTGGATTTTATCGGACGTTTCGAGTCGTTGGAGCAGGATTACAATACAATTCTGGAGCAAGTCGGCGGCGCGCCGATGCCCAAGATCAATGTAACGCGTAACAGTGGCCGCTATATCGACGCGTACTCCCCGCGCTCCCGGGAGATTGTGGCGCGCGTATACCGGCGGGATATAGAGCTGTTGGGATACGAATTTCAATAAACTGGCAGGGGCTCGGGTTGCCCTGTCCGAATACGAGTGGATGGTATGAGTGGTACGAAGCAAGTTATCTGCATGAAGTGGGGTACGCTGTACGGCGCCGACTACGTCAACCGGCTGTATGCCATGGTGCGTCAGCAGGTGAGCGGCCCTCTCCGCTTCGTCTGCCTGACCGACGATCCGAACGGTATCCGGCCGGAGGTGGAGTGCCATGGCTGTCCTACCATCGACCTGCCTGAGCCCAAATGTCGGTTGGGCTGGCGCAAGCTGACCCTGTATCGACGCAGTGAGCACCTGTTTGGACTCGACGGCGACTGGCTCTATCTGGATCTGGACGTGGTGGTCAGCGGCTCACTCGATCCGTTTTTTGAATACGAGCCCGATAAGACCTTTATCGTCATGCAGAACTGGACGCAGCCGGGCAAGGGAATCGGCAATACCTCGGTGTACCGTTTTCGGGTCGGTGCCGATGAATACCTGTTCGACAACCTGATCGAAAATCAGGCCAGTATCTTCGAGCAGTTCCGCAACTCCCAGACCTACATCTCGCGTACGGTAAAAGAGATCACCTTCTGGCCGGATGACTGGTGTGTGCTGTTCAAGACTCACTGTGTGCCGGGCTGGCCCGCTCGATTCTGGCAAGAGCCGGTATTGCCGGCCAGCGCTCATGTGGTGGCATTCCCCGGTGATCCCAACCCACACGATGCGGTGAGGGGTATCTGGCCGGTCAAGAAGGCTTACAAGAAGCTGTACAAGCAGATTCGGCCGGCACGCTGGATTCAGCGTATCTGGGACGACGCTGAAGCCAAAGCCAAGGGCAGCGTACAGGGTGGCGCTTAATATACTGATCCTTGATGAGGGCTCCCCTGGCCATTGTGCCCAGTCCGAGGGCATCGTTGCACTGCTCGAACGCCAGGGGCTTGAGATCCGGCGCGACAAGATCCGGGTGCGTAACCGCCTGCCGGGTGTGCTCCGTGGGCTGATGCGCAAGCTGATGGCAATCCCCTCATATTGGCTGAACGAAGGTTGCCTGCGCCTGTGCTGCCAGTTTGAAGCGGATCCGGTCCAGAGGCCTGATCTGATCATATCCTCCGGCGGCAAGAGCGCCTTTGCCAGCCTGATACTCAAGCGTCGTTATGGCACGGCGAATATATTTGTCGGCGTACCGGAGCCTTTTCCTGATCGCTGGTTTGATCTGATTATCTCGCCCGTGGCGCGAGCGTTCCGAACACGATCGCTGGTCAGTGGCCTGATTCCCAATTCGGTTACGCCCGAGCGTGTTGCCAGCGCCGGGGCCGAATACTGGCAGCAGGGGCTGCCGCCTCAGCCCTGCTGGGCGTTGTTGATTGGCGGCGACAGCAAGAGCCACCGCTATAGCGAACGTGATTGGGAAGGGCTGGTTTCTGGCGTCAACGCGCTGTCAGCGCGGTTCGGTGTTTGCTGGCTGATCACGACCTCAAGGCGCACCCCCGAGGCGGTTGAGGCGATGCTGGAGGCAGGTCTCAATCGGCAGGCCGTGGTCGATCTGGTGCTGTACAACCGTGAGCCGAGACGGGTCATGCAACCGTTTCTCGCAGGTGCTCAGCGGGTGCTGGTGTCACAGGATAGCCTGACCATGGCCAGCGAAGCGTTGTGCAGCGCGCGGCCGGTCACGCTGTTGACGCCGGAGGTGCTGAAACTGGATCCTGGGTCGTTTTTCGAAGAGATGATTGAAGGCTTTCCCCATCTGCCGGGGGTCGAGCGCTGTGCAATGGCACAACTGAATGACTACAGCCCTGAGCAGGTCGATAGCGATCCAGGTGCCATCCTCAGCCTGGACCGGATGGCGCCTGAACTGCTCTCCAGCATACAACAGCTTACTGAGGCGTGTAGCCGGCGATTACCTCTCTGAACATGGCGACATATTCAGCCGATATCGCCTCGCGGGAAAACTTCTCCTGATAGGTGCGGTAGCCTGAACTCACAAGCTGCTCGGCCAGCTCAGGGTTCTGCACCAGACGGTTGATCGCCTGTGCCAGTTCTTCACTGTCATCCACCGGTACCAGCAGTCCATCCTCTTCGTGACTGATCAGCCACTCAGGCCCGGCAGAGGCGGCCGCAATCAGTGGGCGGCGCTGCGCCCAGCTTTCGACCACGACATTACCAAAAGGCTCGAAACGGGACGGAAAGACACAGATATCGCAGGCCTTGAACAGGTAGCCCGTATCCCGACGCCAGCCCAGCAGGTGCACACGGGTCTGCAAACCCAGGCGTTGGACCTGCTCCTCCAGTGTTGCCTTCAGGGGGCCATCTCCGGCGATAAGCAGGGTGGTGTTGTCGGTTTTGCTTAATGCATCGATCAGCGTGTCATGGGCCTTGGCTTCGTGCAGACGGCCCAGAGCCAGCAATACCTGATGCTCTGCCGGGATCTTCAGCTCTGCTCGCAACTGCTTGCGTGCGCTGTCGGTATCCATCTCACAAGGTGCAATCTCACCGAAATTGGGGATGCATTGGGTCTTCTCAGCGGCAATCCCCTCTGCCTGTAGATAGCGGACGATATCGGGTGTGTTGCCGATTAGCCGATCACTTTTGCGATAGCGCTCTACCCGGTAGTACCCGCCTAAGCGTGCAACCAGTGGGCAGTAACCGGTTGGGGCCCGCTTGATCGCACGACTCATCCAGGTGAGCATCAGCTCGGGACGCCAGCGGCGCATCAACAGATGCAAACGCACGCGTCCAAGCGGTTCGTGAAGCCCCCTGAAGCGCAGTGTTTGTACGTCGATGTTGGGATGATCGGCGAACAGCGCTTCGCGCCGAGCGTCGGGCTCGATCACCACGCACTGGCGAACACCGGCATCGGCGAGCGCCAGCGTCAGTTTTTCGAAAAAGGTTTCGGCGCCGCCGTTTTGGCTGGACAGCATCAACTGCATCAGGCGCAGCGGTTTGTCATCGATCATCATCCATGGGCTCCGATTAGCGCCA
Organism: Marinobacterium lacunae; assembly: GCF_000705555.1. Lineage (GTDB taxonomy): Bacteria > Pseudomonadota > Gammaproteobacteria > Pseudomonadales > Balneatricaceae > Marinobacterium_D > Marinobacterium_D lacunae. The sequence goes on along the minus strand of NZ_JMQN01000013.1, from coordinate 362,529 downwards.
GTGTTCCTTGATCCAGTCCGCCGGTAGGAAAAAGCGTTTCAGGAAGCGGTATCGACTGCCGTTACAGTCGCCGGACAGGGCCGCCTTGAGATGTGCCAGACGCCCGCGAACCGGTACTTTGTCAGACCAGCGACCCAGCATGGCGTCCGACGGGTCGGGCTTGCCGGGGAAGATCACGACACGGCAGTTCTTCGGCAGGCGAGGCGGTCGCAGGTATCGAAGCGGCCAGGGACCGAGGCAGTCCATCCGGAAGTGGCGCACCCAGCCGCGGGGCCAGAACTTGATACCACCCTCGACGCAGTTGGTCACGTAGCGCTGCTCAAACTGGTATTTGCCGGCAATCCCTTCGGGATCCTTCTGGAAGTTCTCCAGCATGTAGGCGTGGCGGCCGATCTCGAAACGGAAAATGGAGGTTTGTCCCAAGCGCTCCAGCGGCTTGACCCAGTTGCGGGCGAGAATGACATCCTCGGGCTGACCGAAGCTGAAGAACTCATCCAGATCACCGGTAATGATCACATCCAGATCGATAAACAGCACCACACCTTCGATATCGAATAGTGTTTTGCCCCAGAGTGCGGTCTTGGGCCATTTGCCCGGTGCATTGGTCGGTCGTGGGCAGCCCAGCTCCGGCAGCCCACGGCAGACGACCTCTTCACGGATGCCTTCGGCATCGTCGGTCAGGCAGATTACGCGAAAGGGTGGCGTGATGTTGCGCTCGACCATGGAGTAGATGCGGTTGACGTACTCCGGCCCGTAACGGGTGCCCCACTTAATACAGATGACCTGTTTGACCTGCTCGCTCATTGAGAGTCGCCTTGTCGGTAGAGATAGTTCTTGCCCTTGGGGTGGGTTTTGAAACGCCGATGTACCCACATGTACTGTGCAGGGTCCTTGCGGATCGCCCGCTCAAGTTCGGCGTTTACGCGCGCAGCGTCTGCCTCGGCATCCTTGCTGGGAAAATCTTCGATCGCCGGGAAGAGCTCAAGCTCGTAACCGGCGTCATCCGGCAGTCTGTGCTGAGCCAGCATCATGATGGGCGAGTCATTCAGCTTTACCATTCGGCTGGTGGCGGTAATCGTCGCGGCCGGAACACCGAAGAAGTCGGCGTACACAGAATTACGCGAGCCCATATCCTGATCCGGCGCATACCAGACGATACGGTTTTTACGCAGTGCTCGAATGACCGAACGGATGTCGGAGCGCTCGATCGCCTGACCGAAGTAGCGGCTGCGCCCCTTGCGGATATAGCGGTCCATCAGCGGATTGTTGTGTGGCCGGTACATCGCATCCACTTCATAGTATTGCGAGAACAAAAGCCCGCCGAGATCGAGTGTGGAGAAATGAGCACCGAGCAGTATCACGCCACGGCCTTTGGCCAGAGCCGCATCCAGATGTTCCCGCCCCTTGAGCGTGATGTTTTGCGGCAGCCGCTTGACCGGCATCCACCACGCCATGGAGGTCTCCAGCAACCCTATTCCGTTGTGCCGGAATACATCCCGCACCAGCCGGTCGCGAGAAGCAGCGTCGAGGTCGGGGAAAATGAGCCGGATATTGGTGGCGGTCACATGGCGCCGATGACGGTTGAAACGGTACAGCAGTGCACCCAGGGTAGCGCCTATCTTCAACTGCACCCGATAGGGCAGCAGGCAGACGAGGCGCAGGCTGGCCAGCGTCAGCCAGGTGGGCCAGTATTTCGGGTGCAGGAAGCTGCTAGTGGCTGATTCCTTGGGCAAGGTCGATCCAATCATTGATTGCGAATGAGTCGGTGGATTGTACCGTTTTTTTGGCTCACGGTGTCAGTGCCCGGTTTGGGCGGACCATGGCGCTTGCGGCGCCTCGCCCTGTACAATGCCGGTTCAGTCCAAGGTGTCCGATTGCATGAGTGATTCAGAGAAAACCGACAACCGGAACAGCGGTTGGTATATCTACCGCCGTATCCTGATCCATGTAAAGCCGCTCTGGTACGGTTTTGTCGCCAGTTTTATCGGCTATGCGATTTACGGTGCCGGACAGGCGCTGGCGGCGAAATGGCTCGAGATGGTCGTCGACGCGGTGCAGCGCAATGCATTTGACCAGCGTCTCTGGCTGGCACTCTCGGTCATTGGCATCTTTCTGATGCGGGGTATCGGCGCTTTCATCGGCAACTACAGCATGAGCTTTGTCGCCCGGGAAACCGTGCATACCCTGCGTACACGGGTGTTCGAGAGCCTGTTGCGCCTGCCCACCCACTATTACAACCAGAATCCCAGCGGTGAGATGCTCTCCCGGCTGACCTACAACGTCGAGCAGGTCACCGGTGCCGTGACCAACGCCATCAAGATCTCGATCCGTGAGGGACTGACGGTGGTCGGTCTGCTCGGGTACATGGTCTACCTGAACTGGAAACTGACCCTGATCTTCCTCGCGGCCGGTCCACTGATCGGCATTGTAGTCTCCATCGCTTCGAAGCGGATGCGTAGGCTGAGCCGTCGGCTACAGTCGTCAGTGGGGGATATCACGTCGGTGGCCTCCGAGGCGATTCGGGGGTTTCAGGTGGTGAGGATATTCGGCGGCGCGCCCGCCGAGCAGCAGCGCTTTCATCGCGCCAGTGAACAGAACAAGCGCCAGTCGATGAAACTGGTGGTGACGCAGTCACTGAATACCCCCGCTGTACAGTTGCTGATCTCTCTGGCGATGGCCTCACTGCTGTTCATGGCCATGGATCCGGTGGTGCTAGGCGGTATGACCACGGGCGGCTTTGTCGCTTTTCTGACGGCAGCCGGCATGCTGACCAAACCGGTTCGCCAGTTGACCGAGGTGAGCCCGATTATCCAGAAGGGGATCGCGGCGGCGGAGAGCCTGTTTGGCGTAATTGACGAGCCCAGTGAAGAGGATGCAGGACATATCGAGCTTCAGTCAGTACGCGGTGAGGTGGCGCTTCGTCACCTCAGTTATGTCTATCCGGGTACGCAAAACAGGGCGCTGGATGATATCAACCTGACCCTGCCAGCCGGTAAAACCGTGGCGCTGGTGGGCCGCTCCGGCAGTGGCAAGTCCACACTGGCGTCGTTGTTGCCGCGCTTCAACGATGGCTGGGAGGGTGAAATACTGCTCGATGGCACCCCGCTGCAGGATATTACCCTTGCCAGTCTGCGCCAGCAGATCGCGTTGGTGAACCAGCAGGTGGTGTTGTTCAACGGCAGCATCGCCGACAACATCGCCTACGGCGCCATGGCCGGTGCCAGCGAGGCGCAGATACTGGCCGCGGCTGAGGCGGCCCACGTGACCGAGTTTATCGAACGTATGCCGGAGGGGATCCACACGCTGGTCGGCGAGAATGGTGTGCTGCTCTCCGGAGGGCAGCGCCAGCGTATAGCGATTGCCCGGGCGATTCTCAAGAACGCCCCCTTGCTGATTCTCGATGAGGCTACGTCGGCGCTGGATACGGAGTCTGAGCGTCATATTCAGGCGGCCCTGACCGAAGTGGTGAAAGGGCGTACGACGCTGGTGATTGCGCATCGTCTATCCACCATCGAGAACGCCGATCTGATCGTAGTGATGGAGGCGGGCAGAATCGTCGAGCAGGGCTCGCATCAGGATCTGCTCGCCCAGGGCGGCGCCTACGCCAGGCTGCACGCCATGCAGTTCCAGGATTAACGGAGCGTCGAATTGGCCCGTCTGCTCTATACCCTGCTGTTCACGATTGCGCTGCCGCTGGTGCTGGCCCGCATAGTCTGGCGCGGGCGCAAGGCGCCCGCCTACCGCGAGCGGGTACTGGAGCGGTTTGGCCGCGCCCCCGATGCCGGCTTTGCCGCGCAACCGATCTGGATTCATGCTGTGTCGGTGGGGGAAACACTGGCCATCGCGCCGCTGGTGCAGCGTCTGCTGGAGGCGTACCCACAGTATCCCGTCTTGATGACAACCATGACGCCCACGGGTGCTGAGCGGGTGAAAGCCCTGTTCGGGGGGCGGGTCGTGCATCGCTACTGCCCCTGGGATCTGCCGTGGTTCTGGCGACGCTTTCTCAAGCGCAACGATCCCCGTCTCTGCATCGTTGTCGAAACCGAACTCTGGCCCAACATGCTCAGTGCCTGCTTGGGGCGTGATATTCCGGTGTTGCTGGCCAATGCGCGACTGTCCGAACGCTCGGCCCGTGGATATGCTCGCTTTGCGGCACTGACCAGGCCGATGCTGGAGCAGTTGACGCTGGTCGCGGCACAGTCTCATGCCGATGGTGAGCGCTTGCTTCGGCTTGGACTTTCGGAAGATAAGCTAAGAGTGACCGGCAGTATTAAGTTCGATATAGAGCCGGAGACCGCCGACAAGGTGGCCGGTGCTGCCTTGAGAGTGCAGATTGGCGAGAGCCGCCCGGTGCTGATCGCCGCGAGTACCCACGAAGGTGAGGACGATCTGCTGTTGCGGGTCTGGAAGCGTCTGTGTCTGGACTGGCCCGCGCTGGCGCTGATTCTGGTTCCCCGGCATCCCGAGCGCTTTGCGTCCGTCGCGGCACTGGCCAGGCGTTACAGCGATGCAGTGTGCTGTCGAAGCGCGGCGCAGACGCCGACGGTCGAGACCGAAATCTATATCGGCGACACCCTGGGTGAAATGATGCAGATGTATGCCGCCGCTGACATCGCTTTCGTCGGCGGCAGCTTCAGTGGCACCGGCGGACATAATCCACTTGAGCCTGCGGCGCTGCAAAAGCCCGTTGTCATGGGGCCTGATACCTTCAACTTCGCGCAGATCACACAGGCGCTTGTTGAGCGGGGCGGGCTGGTGCAGGTTTGCGATGAGCACTCGCTGGAGCGGGAGTTGCGCACGCTAATCGGTAATGAGGCGCGCCGTGATGAGATGGCCCGTGCCGCGAGCCGCTTTGTCATCGAAAATCGAGGTGCGCTGGACAGGCTGCAGCAGCTGGTGGACGGCTTGCTGGCGCGCTAAGCCCTAGCGTCGATAGTAATCGCAATACCAGCGGGCAAAGCGCTCGATTCCTTCCTCGATTTTGACCTTCGGCTGATAGCCGGTATCCCGCATCAGATCGCTGACATCGGCGTAGGTCTGCTCGACATCGCCAGGCTGCATCGGCAGCATCTCCTTCTGTGCGCGGGCACCGAGTGCCTGCTCCAGCAGTTCGATGTAGTAGAGCAGCTCGACCGGTTCGCTGGCGCCTATGTTGTACAAACGCCAGGGGGCTCGTGATGAGCTGGGGTCGGGTGAGGCGCCGGACCACTCGGGATTGCCGGCAGGTACGTGGTCAAGGCAGCGCACTACACCCTCTACGATGTCGTCGATGTAGGTGAAGTCCCGCTTGTGACGGCCGTAGTTGAACACCTTTAACGGCTTGCCCTGAGTGATGGCATCAGCGAACAGCATCGGCGACATGTCCGGCCGCCCCCATGGGCCGTAAACCGTGAAGAAACGCAAGCCGGTGGCGGGCAGGCCATAGAGGTGACTGTAGCTGTGCGCCATCGCTTCATTGGCACGTTTGGTGGCGGCGTAGAGCGATACCGGATGGTCCACGTTGTCGTGTACGCTGAATGGCGTTGTTTCGTTGGCGCCGTACACCGAGCTTGAAGAGGCGTAGACCAGATGCTCGATGGCGTTGTGGCGGCAGCCCTCCAGCACATTGAGAAAACCGACCAGGTTGGATTGGCCATAGCTGAGCGGGTTTTCGATGGAGTAGCGCACCCCTGCCTGTGCGGCGAGGTGGACGACACGCTGGCAACCCGATTGTGCGAACAGCGTCTGCATCTTGGCGCTGTCGGCGATGTCGGCGTGAACGAAACTGAAGCCGGGGTGAGACTGAAGACGCTCGAGGCGAGCCTGTTTGAGGCTGACGTCGTAATAGTCGTTCAGGTTATCGATGCCCACCACTTCATCGCCGCGTTGCAGCAGGGTCTGGGCGAGTTGGGCACCGATAAAGCCGGCCGCGCCGGTCACCAGAATACGCATCGCTCTTGTTCACCTGTATCGAAGGCGCGGGTCTAGGGCCACGCCGGATATTCGCTATAAAACCGGGGTCAGAGTATACCGGCAGTTTCGTGACAGTTCGCGTAATCGCGGTTACCAATCAGATATCGCTGAAGTCGAGCTGCTCATCGGCCTGTGCCGCAAAGGCGCTGCTCAGCACATCGGCAAGGGCTGCGCCGTCGCTGTCACGCACCCAGCCGTGTGACTCGGTACTGTAATCGAAATGGAAACCACCTTCCCGGGTTGCCAGCCAAAGCTGTTTCAGCGGCGGTTGGCGGGTGAAGATGATCTGGCTGCCATTTTCACATTTGACGGTCATCATGCCGCCGTTGGTTTCGCAGTCCAGATCCGACTCGGCATCGTCGAGGATCTCTTCCACACGTTCCAGTGTTTCATCGACCCGGGCCATAAACTCCGATTCGGTCATCGCTCTCTCTCCAGTGCTACAGATGGGCGACCAGTATAGCGCTCTTTTCGCCGTCGGTATTCTGTCTCCCCGGTACTCATCGGGCCTTGGCTCAGGGTATAATTCTGCGTTTATCACAATTGAGTGCGCCTGAAGCTGCCGTCGGCAGGTTGGGTGTGGATGCGAGGAACCACCGTTATGAAACGCTGCTGGCCGATTTTGATACTGGGAACGTTGCTGCTGGTGGGCTGTGGCCAGAAAGGGCCGCTGACGCTTCCGCAGGACGACACCACCGAACAACAGGCGCAATGAGAGAAAGAATGGATAGTTTTGAATACCGCAACGGCGGCCTGTTCTGTGAAGAGGTTTCGCTGAGCCGCATCGCCGACGAGATCGGCACACCGACCTATGTATACTCCCGTGATGCGCTTGAGAGCGCCTACATGGATTACGCCCGTGCCCTCGAAGGGCGCGATGCGCTGGTTTGTTTCGCCGTAAAAGCCAACTCCAATATCGGTGTATTGAATCTGCTGGCTCGACTGGGTGCCGGTTTCGATATTGTCTCGTTGGGCGAGCTTGAGCGTGTGCTGCGTGCCGGTGGCGATCCCGCCAAGGTGGTGTTCTCCGGACTTGGCAAGCAGCCCCACGAGATCAAGCGTGCGCTGGAAGTGGGTATTCACTGCTTCAATATCGAGTCTGATGCCGAGCTGGATCGTGTCAATGCGGTCGCCGCTGAACTGGGCCAGGTGGCGCGGATCTCCTTCCGCGTCAATCCGGATGTGGATGCCAAGACCCACCCCTATATCTCCACGGGGCTTAAAGAGAACAAGTTTGGCATCGACATCGATCACGCGCTGGATGTCTATCGCCGCGCCCATGCCCTGTCCAATGTCGAGGTGGTCGGTATCGACTGCCACATCGGCAGCCAGTTGACCGAGCTGAGCCCCTTCCTGGATGCGCTCGATCGCCTGCTGATCCTGATCGATCAGTTGGCCGAGGAAGGTATTACACTGCGTCATCTGGATCTCGGTGGCGGTTTGGGCGTTTGCTACACCGACGAAACGCCGCCGACGCCGGCTGACTATATCGCCGCTATCGTCGAGCGTCTGGGTGATCGCGAGCTGGCGCTGGTGTTTGAGCCGGGGCGCTCCATTGCCGCCAATGCCGGTGTGCTGCTGACCCGTGTCGAATTCCTGAAGCAGACCGGCGAAAAGAACTTCGCCATCATCGACGGCGCCATGAACGATCTGATCCGTCCGTCCCTGTACGGCGCGTATCAGGAGATCATCCCGGTGGAGCTGCGCGAAGAGGGCGAGATGAAAAACTGGGATCTGGTCGGTCCGGTCTGCGAGACCGGCGACTTCCTGGGCAAGGACCGGGCATTGAACCTGCAGCCGGGCGACCTGCTGGCGGTCTGCTCTGCCGGTGCGTACGGCTTTGTCATGGCGTCCAACTACAACACCCGCACCCGCCCTGCGGAGGTGATCGTTGATGATAACGAGTATTGCGTCGTGCGTGAGCGGGAGAAACTCAGCGACCTGATGCGCGGCGAACACCTGTTGCCGAAGGATCGCTGATCATGTTGGTGCGTTTTACCAAGATGCACGGATTGGGCAACGATTTCATGGTGATCGATGCCATCTCCCAGCGTATCCGTTTCAATGCCGATCAGGTGCGTGCATTGGCCGACCGTAACCGGGGTATCGGGTTTGACCAGCTTCTGCTGGTCGAGCCGCCGACCCGTCCGGAGATGGACTTCCGCTATCGCATTTTCAATGCCGATGGCTCGGAGGTCGAGCATTGTGGCAACGGCGCGCGCTGCTTTGCACGTTTCGTGCGCGACAAGAAGCTGATCATGCGGGATCGTATTGCGGTGGAAACCGCCCGCGGTGAAGCAATGCTGAACATCCGCGAAGACCTGCAGGTCGAGGTCGATATGGGCGCCCCGGATCTGATTCCGGAGCAGGTTCCGTTTATCGCCGATGCGCAAAGCGCAACCTACAGTGTCGAGGTCAACGGTGAGCAGGTCGAACTCAGCGCTGTTTCCATGGGCAATCCCCATGGCGTGCTGGTGGTTGACAGCGTCGACACGGCACCGGTCGAAACCCTGGGCCCTGCGCTGGAGTGTCATCCGCGGTTTCCGAAAAAGGCCAATATCGGGTTCATGCAAGTGGTTTCGCGCAACGAGATACGGCTGCGCGTATTCGAGCGCGGTGCGGGCGAAACGCAAGCCTGCGGTACCGGCGCTTGTGCGGCGGTCGTGGCGGGTCGGCTGCGTGGCCTGCTGGATGAGCGGGTGCAGGTACACCTGCCCGGAGGCGATCTGGAGATCAGCTGGGCGGGCGAGGGTACACCGGTCATGATGACCGGACCTGCAACAACGGTTTTCGAGGGGCAGATCTACCTATGACGGACGAGCTGGCAAAAACGGCGGAAGAGGCGCTGAGCGCCGAACAGGTGGCGGACTATCTCGGGCGTCACCCCGACTTCTTCACCGAACATGTGCATCTGCTGGAGAAGCTCTATGTACCGCACCAGCGCGGCAGTGCGGTATCGCTGGTGGAGCGTCAGACATCGCTGCTGCGTTCGCGCAACGAGCAGCTGCACGGCCGCTTGTCCGAACTGATTGAAGCTGCGCGATACAACGATGGCCAGTTCGAGAAGACCAAGCGCATGGTGCTCGGGCTGCTCGAGGCGGAAACGCTGGACGAGGTTGCGGTACAGATCGAGGAGAGTCTGTGCCGCGACTTTTACGGTAACGAAACCGTGCTGGTGCTGTTCAGCGAGAACAAGCTGGAGTGCAACGGCTTGCGGGTGCTCTCACGTGGCGAGTGCAGCATCGTTCAGCCGCTGATCGACACCAACCTGCCCAGCTGCGGTCAGCTGTCCGAGCCGATGAACCGTTTCCTGTTTCAGGATGCAGCGGTGCGGGTGCAGTCATCGGCGGTGGTACCGCTGGTCAAGGGCGAAACGCTCGGTCTGCTGGCTATTGGCAGCTACGATCCGAACTATTTCCAAAGCAGTCAGGGCACCCTGTTCCTGAGTTATGTCGGCGAAGTGCTCAGCCGCATACTGGCACGCCTGCTGCGTCAGCAGGGCCAGATCTGAGATGCGTAGCGGGGATGAACGCCTGGTGGCGGGATTCCTGCGTTACCTGCAGAGCGAACGTCAGCTATCCCCTCACACCCTGAACAACTACCGTCGCGATCTTAAACGTCTCGAAGCGCAGCTGGAAGAGCTTCAGCTGGCGGGCTGGAAAACGCTGGATGAACGGCGCCTGCGCCGTGCGGTCGCACAGTTGCATGGCAACGGGCTCTCCGGCCGATCGCTGGCACGGCTTCTGTCCGCCACCCGCTCGTTCTATCGCTATCTCAGCCGTGAAGGTGAGGTGAGCCAGAACCCCGCACTGGCGGTTCAGGCACCGAAGGCCTCGCGCCGTCTGCCTCAGACCCTGGATGTGGATCAGCTCGGTGCCCTGCTCGATCAGAACAGTGATGATCCGCTGGTGCTTCGTGATCTGGCCATGATGGAGTTGCTGTACTCGTCAGGCTTGCGTGTGTCGGAACTGGCCAGCCTGAACCTGATGGATCTGGATCTGCGTGATGCCAGTCTGGTGGTGACCGGCAAGGGACGAAAGACGCGGATGCTGCCGATCGGTCGCAAGGCGATCGAAGCGCTGCAGCGCTGGATGAAAGCACGCAATACACTGGCATCGCTGGATGAGAGTGCCCTTTTTGTCGGCCAGAGGGGGCGCCGGCTGGGCGTGCGTGCCATCGAACAGCGGTTGCGCCAGCAAGGCGAGCATCAGGGCGTGAGCGGGCGGGTGTACCCACACCGTCTGCGCCACAGCTTCGCCAGCCATATGCTGGAGTCCAGTGCCGACCTGCGCGCGGTTCAGGAGCTGCTTGGGCATGCCGATATCGCCACCACCCAGATCTATACTCATCTAGACTTCCAGCACCTGATGGAGGTGTATGAACAGTCTCACCCCCGGGCCAAACGCCGAAAGGAGAAGTAACGCCATGCTCAAATGCATCACCTTCGATCTCGACGATACGCTCTGGGAGGTGGATCCCGTTATTCGTCAGGCTAACCTTACGCTCTGGCAGTGGCTGGAGCAGAACGCCGGCACCTTTACCCGGCTGCATGAGCCGGCCGATCTGGTTGAAGGCTCGCGGATGCGGGCGCAGTTGCTGGCCGAGTACCCCGAGATTGCTCACAGCATGACGCTGGTGCGCCTGCGTTTGCTTGAACGAGGGCTGCGCAACTCGGGATTTTCCGAGCAGGAGGCCGAAGCACTTGCCGCACAGGCGTTTGAGGTGTTCATGCAGGCACGTCATCAGGTGGAGTTGTTCGAGCACGCACGCAGTATGCTCGAAGCGCTGAGGGCGCAGGGGTTGGTAATCGGCGCACTGAGTAACGGTAACGCCGATGTTTCGCTGACCGGCCTTGCCGATCTGTTTGATTTCCAGTTCAACGCCGACAGCGTCGGTACCGCCAAGCCTCATCCCCTGATGTTCGAGCGCGCGCTGGAGCACACGGGGCTTAGGCCCGAGCAGGTGGTGCACATCGGCGACCACCCGATCAACGATGTGCAGGCCGCGCGAGAGGTGGGGTGCTGGACGGTGTGGGTGAATCTGCCCGGTCAGACATGGCCGGAGCCCGCCCGCGCCGACGAGACCGTCACCTGCCTGTCGCAGATTCCACAGGCGCTTGAGTGCATATCAGACAGGGCGGCGAAACGCGCCACCCTGTGATCTCGGGCTTCAGCACTTGAACTCGGTAACGGCCAACTGCAGCTGCTGTGCCTGATCGGCCACCATCTGGCTGGCCAGTGCATTCTGTTCCACCTGACCGGTGGCTTCTTCGATTATCAGGCTGATCGATTCGACATTGCGGGTAATCTCCGCGGCGACGGCCGCCTGCTCCTCGGTGGCCGATGCGACCTGTGTCGTCATATCGACGATACTGCCCGCGCCACGGGTGATAGCACCCAGCGCTTCGATGGTCTCGTTTGCACGCTCAACCCCTTGTTCACTCTCGTTCACGGCGGCATCCATCAGCAAGCCTACAGTCTGGGTGCGACTGTGCAGGCGGGTGACCAGCTCTTCGATACGCTCCGCTGACTGTTGGGAGCGTGATGCCAGGGTGCGTACCTCATCAGCGACCACAGCAAAGCCGCGGCCGTGATCGCCGGCTCTGGCCGCTTCTATCGAGGCGTTGAGGGCCAGCAGGTTGGTCTGGTCGGAGATATCCTTGATCACATCCAGCATGGTGCCGATTTCATCGCTATCGCTGCGCAATTGGGCAACCGATTCAGCGGTTTCGCGGGCTTTGCGTGCCATCTGGTGCAGGGCTTCCATGTTCTCCGACACTTTCACGCCGCTCTCGCTTGCACCTTCATGGGCATTGCGAGCGGCACCGGCGGTCTGTTCCGTATTGCCCGCAATGTCCTGCATCGCACTCTCCATCTCCTGAATGGCGGCGGCCACCTGCATCACTTCGGTGCGTTGGTGACCAAGGCCTGTGGAGGTTTCCTCTGTGTTGGCTGAAAGCTCTTCTGCCGCGCTGGCCAACTGCCCGGCTGTCATGACGACCTGCCCAATCAGTGCCTGGAAGGCGTCCATCATGGCGTTGTAATCCTGCGCCATATGGGCGATCTCATCACGCGCACTGGTGTTGAAGCGAAGCGTTAAATCCTTTTCATCACGGGCTTTACGCATGGTGGAGGCCAGCGCGGAGATTGGATGGATAATGCTGCGGCCGATGACAAGGGTCGGTGCGATTATCAGCACCAGTAGCGCTATGATACAGAGAACCGTTACCAGCTTGATCCGGCTCTCGGTGCTGTCCAGATGTTCGGTCATCTGGCGAGTCAGCAGTGCCATCACCTCGTTGGTACCGGCCAGCTCCTCGTGCATCTTGGCCAGCACGCCCTGATTATCGCTCAGGCCGATTTGCTTTTGTATATCCACCAGCCGCTGGAATCCGCTGCGATAGGTATCCAGCCCATTCAAGAGTGCGTTCTTTTGACTCAGGTCGAGGGAGGTATTATTCAACTGCTTTATCAGACGGACGTGGGTGTCCTCCCACTGGTCCACGTATTTGAGATCCTGGCGCAGCTGGAAATCCTTCTCATGGCGTCGAAGTTGCAGCATGCTGACCAGCAGTGAATCCTGGCCAAGCGCTTCAAACAGGCCCTCGACCTCATGAATGGCGGTACGCAGCTCTCCCTTCAGGCCGCTTTGTGCCGTCAGGCCAATCTGTTGTTTCAGGCCTATCAACGCAGTGAAGTCGTCAGCATATGCTTTCAAACCCGATTCGAGTTCGGCAATATGGCTGACATCGATGCCGCTCTCCCCCATGTGTTCGCGCAGCGCCCGAACATCTATTAGCAGAGATTCGTGTAGCTGCTCATAGCGCTGGACGCTCTCAAGCGTGGGTGCGCTTAGAAAGGTCTTCTCGATCAATTGCAGAGAGAGCTTGTCGATGTTGATGTGGTCGAGGTCTTCGCGCACCTCGGCCAGCAGTGTGTGTTGTTGGGTGGAGTAGAGCTGAATGAGTGTCATTGCACCCAGAGCCACCACGATAAGGACGATCTGGAGCGTCAGCTTGTTCTTTATGGTCATGTCACAGGCCTCTTTCAGCATAAAAAGTAGCGCCGGACACTTTTCCCTGGGCTCTGCTCATTCGAGAAAGAGCGCCAGCAGATCGTTCAGAAAGAGACGCCCATGAGTACTGGGTATGATCTTTGTGTCGGTTTCTTCCAACAGTCCTTTGTTTCGGGCTTCTTGCATTATTGGATAAATGTCACAAATGTCAACTGATATCCGCTCAGTCAATAGGTCTATATCAACGCCATCCACCAGTCTTAGCGCATTCATCATGAACTCAAAGGGCTGGTCCTCCTTCGCCACTACCTCATCACCCGCTATTCGGCGTGCGGGATCCATATAGGCGGCAGGTTGTCGCATCTTGTGACGACGGATTATACGCAACCCGCATGGGGTTGGTTCACTGAGCTTGCCATGTGCGCCTGCGCCAATGCCGATGTAATCGCCAAACTGCCAGTAGTTCAGGTTATGGCGCGCCTGATGTCCCGGCTTGGCATAAGCGGACACCTCATACTGGCGATAACCGGCGTCGGCCAGTCTGGCTTGTCCGCGCTCCTGTATCTCCCACAAGGCCTCGTCCATCGGAAGAGTGGGGGGGCGTGAGTAAAATTCAGTATTGGGCTCAATCGTGAGCTGATACCAGGAGAGATGATCAGGCGCCAGTTCGATCGCTTGCGCCAGATCAGCCAGCGCACCTTCCGGCGACTGTCCCGGCAGGCCGTGCATCAGATCCAGGTTCAGCTCCGGGAATATCTCGCGTGCGGCGCTGGCGGCGGCGATCGCTTCATCGGCGCAATGGATGCGACCCAGCGCCTTGAGCGCCGCGTCATTAAAGCTCTGGATGCCGATGGATAGCCGATTGACGCCCGCCTTGCGGTAGTCGGCGAAGCGCTCGCGTTCAAAGGTACCGGGATTGGCCTCCATGGTGATCTCGATGTCATCGACAAACGCGAGGCGCTTATTGACCCCCGCCAGAATGCGATCGATTGCACTGGCGCTGAACAGGCTCGGCGTTCCGCCACCGATGAAAATCGACTGCAGTGGTCGGTCAGCAGCCGCTGCGAGTTCCGAATCCAGATCCTCCAGCAGGGCCTCGACATACTCCGTTTCCGGCAGTTGCTCGCTGCGCACGGCATGGGAGTTGAAGTCACAGTAGGGGCATTTGCGCACACACCAGGGTATGTGCACATATAGACTCAGCGGCGGCAGGTTCATATGCGGGTCAGATAGGGGGATATCGCGCTTATCAGCTGCTGTACGGCCTTGCCACGATGGCTCAGGGCATGCTTCTCTTCCGGCGTCAGTTCCGCGCTGGCACAGTCGCGCTCGGGAACGAGGAACAAAGGATCATAGCCGAAACCGTTTTGGCCACGCGGTTCATGCAAAATATAGCCTTCCCAGCTGCCCTGGCAGATCAGAGGGGTAGGGTCTTCGGCGTGACGCATGAACACCAGTACGCATTGAAAGCGCGCTGTCCGTTCGGCATCCGGCACATTGGCCAGTGCCGTTAGCAGCTTGCGGTTGTTCTCCTCATCGCTGGCGCCTTCGCCTGCATAGCGGGCGGAATAGATACCGGGCGCTCCACGCAGGGCGTCAACCTCCAGTCCCGAGTCGTCTGCCAGTGCCGGGAGACCGGTCACCTGACAGGCGTGTCGGGCCTTGATGATCGCGTTTTCGACGAAGCTAAGCCCGGTTTCGGCGGCATCGCGAACAGCGAAATCGGATTGTGGCACCACGCTGACATGAAGCGGGGACAGAATCTGATTGAATTCGTTAAGCTTGCCGCGATTGCCGCTGGCCAGAACGATACGGTCGATCATAGCGCCTCAATTGGTATAGAAGGTTTGCTCGAACTGGATGTTGTAGGGCTGGGCATTGGCATCGGGCTGAACATCCAGCGTGATGATCTGCTTCTCCTCTTCGGTGAAGCGAAAACTGCCGATGTAGTACAGTGCCTGACCTTCGTCGATCAGCTGAAACTCCAGCTGTTGCGCCTGTTGCAGCAGGTTGGCGGCCTGACCGCGGACCTGGGCGCGCACGGGGGTTTTACTGCCGTCATCACCGATTTTCAGCACGGTAACATTAACCAGCGCTCGCACCGAACTGCGGGTCAGGTTGTACTGCTGAGCGACTTCGGGCGTGACGAACGTCGAGTTGAAGGCGTTATAGTGAATCTCGTATTTGCCGTCCGAGATCGACTGCTCGGCGTTAGCCGAGACCGCCAGCAGACTCAGAATCAGGGCGCTGCCAAGATGTGTCAGCGTGCGTAGTAGGGCCATGTTCATGCTCCTTGTTATCAGCGCGTGATGCGGTAGATCGCGATCTCGCCGAGCATGTTGGGCCAGAGTCTGATCCACCAGCGGTCACGCAACGTGTGATCCACTACTGTTCGGTCGAGGATTTGGATGTTGCGCTCCACGCATAGCTTCTCGAAATCATCGAAGGTGCAGAAGTGGATGTTCGGCGTGTTGTACCAAGTATAGGGCAGGAACTTGGATACCGGCATTCTGCCCCTGAAAGCAAGATAGAAACGGGCGCGCCAATGTGCAAAGTTCGGGAAGGTGACAATACACTCCTTGCCGATGCGCAGCATCTCGTCGACGATCTGATCCGGCCGGTGCATGGTCTGAAGCGCCTGAGTCATCACCACCGAGTCGAAGCTGTTGTTGCGGATGGACGCCAGACCGTTGTCGATATCCTGCTCGACCACATTGACGCCTTTTTCGATGCAGGCGGTGATGTTATCGTGGTCGATCTCCAGTCCATAACCCTGAACACCCTTTTCCTCGGCGAGATGAGCCAGTAGCTCGCCGTCACCGCAGCCCAGATCGAGGACACGGGTGTTGGGCTTGATCCATTCCTGAATGATCTCCAGATCAGCGCGCATTGGCCGTCTCCTTCTGTTCCTGCTGGGCTTTCCCGATACCGACATCGCGTGCAACCCGCTCCATGTATGCACCGAAGAGCTCCATGTAACGGGGGCTCGGAATCAGGAAGGCATCGTGGCCATGGGCCGATTCCACCTCGGCATAGCTGACCTGTTTGCCGGCCGCCACCAACGCATCGACGATCTCCCGTGAGCGCTCGGGCGAGAACCGCCAGTCGGTGGTAAATGCGACGACCAGAAAGCGGCAGCTGGCGTGGCTGAGTGCCTTGACCAGATCGTCGTCATAGTCGGCGGCAGGGTCGAAGTAATCCAGCGCCTTGGTCATCAGTAGGTAGGTGTTGGCGTCGAACGCGGTGGAAAAACGCTCGCCCTGATACTGCAGATAGGACTCCACTTCAAACTGCGGGTTGAAATCGAAGCTCAGTTTGCCCGCGCGCATCTCGCGGCCAAACTTCTCACGCATGCCGTCATCCGACAGATAGGTGATGTGTCCGACCATGCGTGCCAGTGCCAGTCCCGTCTTGGGCACGACCTCCTGCTCGTAGTAGTGCCCCTGATGGAATTGCGGATCCTTGGAGATCGCCTGACGCGCGACCTCATTGAAGGCGATGTTCTGCGCCGACAGTTTTGGCGCCGAGGCGATTACCAGACTGTGAGCTACCCGCTCGGGGTAGTCGATCGACCACTGCAGCGCCTGCATGCCGCCGAGACTTCCGCCGACGATTGCAGCCCACCGCTGTATGCCCAGATGATCGGCGAGCCGGACCTGAGAGTTGACCCAGTCCTTGACAGTGACGATGGGGAAATCGGGGCCATAGGGCTTATGGGTGTCCGGGTTGATGCTGGTAGGCCCTGTAGAGCCGTGGCAACCGCCTAAGTTGTTCAGTGCGACCACATAGAAACGGTTGGTGTCGATCGCCTTGCCCGGTCCAATGGCCGAGTCCCACCATCCGGGTTTGCGATCATCCATGCTGTGATAGCCGGCGGCGTGGTGATGGCCGGACAGGGCGTGGCAGATCAGCACCGCGTTGGAGGCATCGGCGTTCAGGGTGCCATAGGTTTCGATGACGAGGTCGTAGTGCTCCAGCACACGGCCACAGGCCAGTGCCAGAGGTGTATCGAAATGGATAGTCTGTGGAGTAACCAGGCCGACCGAATCGGCGGGAATGACGCTGGGCATGGATAGGCTCTCGATCAGGTTGTCAGGGGCGAACGGGTCCGTGTAGAGATGAGCGTCACATCTCGTAATAGAGCCCTCGACAGTGGATCAGGAACTTGCTTGCGTACACCTTAGTCTCTCTCTATCGGCAGCGTATCGGGCAGCCGCGAAGGGTTTTCAATTCTGACTCGCTTGGCGCGGCCCAGCTCACCGCTGATGATGGTGACATCGCTTTTCGGCACGCCGAACAGCTTCGCCAGATACTTGATCAGGTGCGCGTTGGCGCGCCCCTCTATCGGCGGTGCGGTGATGCGAATCTTAACACTGTCCGCGTGCAGACCCGAAATCTCGTCTTTAGACGCCTTGGGCTGAAGGTGGCAGCTGAGGATCAGCGCACCCTCGTCCCAACGGTAAAAGCGGCTCTGTGTCACGGTTCAGAAGGTGAACGGTGCCAGCTGCGACCGCACGATCTGGATGATCAGGAAGATCAGGATCGGAGAAAGATCCAGCCCGCCCAGCGACGGAATCACCTTGCGCGAGAGCCGGAACAGCGGCTCGGTGATCTGCAACAGCAACTGTGGCGCAGGGTGGTAGCTGTCAGGTGCAATCCAGCTAATGATGACTGCGCCGATGACCGCCCAGAAGTAGATCAGCAGGATAGAGTCCAGCAGTGTTGCCGCCGAGAATAGCAGAATCGCCGGTATGTTGGGGTCTACGCTGCGCACCAACATGATCGCAAGGAGCACAAGGATGTAGACTCCATACGCCAGCAACAGCGGCGATAGATCGATGCGCCCCGCCCGCGGCAGCAGTTTCTGCAAAGGCTTGAGCGGCACAGACGTGGCGCGGACCACGGCCTGAGAAATCGGGTTGTAGTAATCCGCACCAGCCACCTGCAACAGAAAACGCAGGATAAGAATGAAGGCATATATCTGGCCGACGGTGTGGATAATCAGAATGATCGGATCCTGTGCCATGTAAAGTCCTGTTGCGGTCACTCGGTAGTTAGGGCGCTCAGTATAGAGGCTTTACCCTAAGGGTTGAACCTTGGGCGCCCTTCCTGTGGGTGTTGACGTCAGTTCTGGCAGAGCTCTTCGCTCAACCCTTCGGCGCGGTCGCGGCAGGCTTGCATCGCCTTGAGCACCATCGCCTCGTAACCCTGTGCCTGGAAGCTCAGAATCGCCTGCTCGGTGGTGCCTTTCGGCGAGGTCACCTGAGCCCTGAGCTGTGCGGGCGAGAGGTTGCTCTGGCTGGCCATTTTGGCCGCGCCGAGTGCTGTTTGCAGCGTTAGCTTCAGGGCTGTGTCAGCATCGAGACCCAGCTGTTCGCCGGCCTTGGCCATCGCTTCCATCATTAGGAAGTAGTAGGCAGGACCAGAGCCCGAAATGGCGGTTACGGTGTCGACCTGCGCTTCCTGTTCGACCCACAGCGCAATGCCGACAGCTGCCAGAATAGCTTCTGTCTGCTCTTTCTGTGTCGGGGTCACCTTGCTGTTGGCGTAGAGTCCGGCAGCGCCTGTCTGCACCAGCGAGGGTGTATTGGGCATGCAGCGTACCACCGCCAGATCACCGCCGAACCAGCGCTCCAGCGCCTCGGCGGTGATGCCGGCGGCAACCGAGATCAGCAGCGGACGTTTCTGCTGCACGCTGTCACGATGCGCCTCGCCCAGCGCCTGCATGCCCTGGGGCTTGACCGCGAGGACCACGATATCGGCGTTGAGTATGGCGTTATCGTTATCGGCGGTGGCGTGAAGCCCGCGCTCGGCCAGATCGGACAGCTTGTCCGGGTTGCGTGCGGTGACCCACAGGTGATCGGCCGGATAGCCGGTGGCCAGCAGGCCCCCGATAATGGCGCGGGCCATGTTGCCGACGCCGATAAATGCGATGTTGGGTGAGGAGTTAGGCGTAGAAGTCACAAATATTTCCTGTTGCTAGACATTCTTGGGGATTCGGGCGCCGAAGAGGGCCGTGCCGATACGCACGATTGTCGCGCCTTCGGCTACGGCGGGGACAAGGTCGCCGGACATGCCCATCGACAGGGTGTCCAGACCCGGCACATCGGCTGCCAGTTGTTCCAGCAGTTGGCGCAGGTCGGCAAAGGCGCGGCGTTGTTCCTGTTCATCGTCGGTTGCTTTTGGAATCGCCATCAATCCGCGCAGGCGGATACCCGGCAACTGGCTCAACGCCTTTGCCAGTTCAGGTGCTTCCTCGGGCAGACACCCCGATTTGCTCTGTTCACGGGAGATGTTGACCTGCAGGCAGATGTTCAGAGGCGGCATCGCTTCCGGGCGCTGGTCCGACAGACGCTGACCGATCTTGAGCCGGTCGACGCTGTGTACCCAGTGAAAATGTTCGGCAATGGGGCGCGTCTTGTTGGACTGGATCGGGCCGATGAAGTGCCACTCCAGATCCAAATCCGATAGCGCGTCGATTTTGTCCAGCGCTTCTTGCAGGTAGTTCTCGCCGAAACGGTTCAGACCACAGGCGTGGGCGGCGCGAATATCCTCCGCCGGACGGGTCTTGCTGACCGCCAGCAGGCTGACGCTTGCGACCGGGCGACCTGCGTGTCGGCAAGCGTCTGCGATCTGCTCCGTAACCTGGGCGATGTTCTCTTCTATACTTGCTTTCATTACCGGCTTTTAACTAATGTCATTGGAATGTCCGGGCGGTTCTGCTAGAACAGGAGTTTGAACGTTACAAGTCCCGGGCCCTGGATTATGGATATTACCGAACTTCTCGCCTTTGCCGTACAGCAGGGCGCTTCCGACCTTCATTTGACCGCTGGCATGCCGCCTCTGATCCGTGTCGATGGCGATGTCCGCCGTATCAAGTTGCCTGCACTTGAGCACAAGCAGGTGCATACGCTTGTCTACGATATTATGAATGACAAGCAGCGCAAGGAGTACGAGGAGAACTACGAAACCGACTTCTCCTTCGAAGTGCCCAAGCTGTCACGTTTCCGTGTCAACGCCTTCAACCAGCATCGCGGCGCGGCGGCGGTGTTCCGTACCGTACCCAGCAAGGTGCTGACGCTGGACGATCTGGGCATGGGCAAGGTATTCCGAGACCTGTCCGATCAGCCCCGCGGTCTGGTACTGGTGACCGGCCCTACCGGTTCCGGTAAGAGTACCACTCTGGCCGCGATGATGGATTACGTCAACGATACACGGTCCGATCACATCCTGACCATCGAGGATCCGATCGAATTCGTCCACGAGAGCAAGAAGTGTCTGGTCAACCAGCGAGAGGTGCACCGCGATACCCACAGCTTCGCCAACGCTCTGCGCTCGGCGCTGCGTGAGGACCCGGATATCATCCTGGTCGGTGAGATGCGAGACCTGGAGACAATACGTTTGGCGCTGACCGCGGCGGAAACCGGTCACCTGGTGTTCGGTACCCTGCATACGACCTCGGCGGCGAAGACGATAGACCGTATAATCGACGTGTTCCCGGCAGCGGAGAAGGATATGGTCCGCTCCATGCTGTCGGAATCGCTGCAGGGCGTTATTTCCCAGACCCTGCTTAAGAAGCCCAAAGGGGGGCGTGTGGCGGCCCACGAGATCATGATCGGTACGCCCGCGATCCGAAATCTTATCCGTGAAGACAAGGTGGCGCAGATGTACTCTGCAATTCAGACCGGGGCCGCCTACGGAATGAAAACGATGGATCAGGCGTTGCTCGAGCTGGTCAATAAGGGCCTCATTTCGCGCGATACCGCGCGCGAGAAAGCGAAGAACCCCAGCTCGTTCTGATGTGCTGAAGGAGAGATAAAGAGTGGATTTCACGCAACTGTTGAAGGTGATGCATGAGCGCGGCGCATCGGACCTGTTCGTCACCGCCGGTGCCGCACCTTCTATCAAAGTGGACGGAACCATCAAGCCGCTGACACGGGAAACGCTCAAGCCCTCTCAGGCCAGAGCGTTGGTCTACAGCACCATGAACGACAAGCAGCTGGCCGAATTCGAGGGCACCAGCGAGTGTAACTTCGCGATCAGCGCGCCGGGCATCGGACGTTTCCGTGTCAGTGCGTTCATGCAGCGCAACTCGCCGGGTATGGTGCTGCGTTCGATCAACGATTATATCCCCTCGCTTGAAGAGCTGAACCTGCCGCCGGTGCTCAAGGATCTGGCGATGACCAAGCGCGGCCTGATCCTGTTCGTCGGTGGTACCTCGACCGGTAAGTCCACCTCTCTGGCGTCGATGATCGATTACCGTAACAACCATCATGCGGGGCACATCATCACCATCGAGGACCCGATCGAGTATATCCACTCGCACAAGAAGAGCATCATCACCCAGCGTGAAGTGGGGATCGATACCGAATCCTTCGAGATAGCGCTGAAAAACACCCTGCGTCAGGCACCGGACGTGATTCTGATGGGTGAGATACGTTCGGCCGACACGATGAAGTTTGCGCTGCAGTTTGCCGAGACCGGTCACCTGTGTCTGGCCACACTGCACGCCAACAACGCCAACCAGGCGTTGGACCGTATCATCTCCTTCTTTGGTCCTGAGCATCACAGCCAGATCTGGATGGACATGTCGCTGAACCTGAAAGCGATCATCGCCCAGCAGTTGCTGCCGACCGTTGACGGCAAGGGGCGTCGTGCCGCCATCGAGGTGTTGATCAATACACCGCTGATTCAGGACCTGATTCGCAAGGCCGAGGTACACGAGATCAAGGAGGTGGTGAAAAAATCCACCAACCTGGGGATGCAGACTTTCGACCAGGCGCTCTATACCCTGTATCGAGATGGCATCATCACCTACGAAACGGCGCTGGGCCATGCGGACTCGGCGAACGACCTGCGTCTGATGATCAAGCTCAACTCCGATACCAACCCGGATCTGGAGACCGACGACATGCCGTCATTCACGCTCCAGGATACCGAGGACGATCTCAACATCCAGGGCAACATGGATGTGAAAGGGATGTAAGCGCGCGGGTGTTGTGCAAATAAAAAAGGCCGCTGGGATCAGCGGCCTTTTTTATTTGCTGTGAATCAGGTGCGGTAGACGATCTGTCCGCCCAGCAGGGTGGTGTGTACCCGTCCCTTGAAGGTGCGGCCGGCAAACGGCGTGTTGTGACCACCGGAGCGCATCTGCTCGGGCTCCAGAGTCCACTGCTCCTGCGGATCGAATATGCAGATATCCGCCTGGGTGCCGATCTCAAGCGTGCCGTCGTCCAGACCCAGAATGCGGGCCGGGCCCAGTGTCAGCTTCTCGATCAGCTGCGGCAACGCCAGAAGCTGTTCGTCGACCAGTTGCAGACACAGCGGCAGCAGGGTTTCCAGATTGCTCATGCCCGGCTCGGTCGCTGCGAACGGGGCCTGCTTGGCGATGGCCTCATGCGGCTGGTGGTCCGAGCAGATCGCCTGAAGCGTATCGGTGACCAGTCCCTGACGTAATCCGGCGCGATCGAGCTGCCCGCGCAGTGGCGGCATCAGGTGATAGTCGGCATCGAAGCCGTTGACCTGTTCGTCGGTGAGCAGCAGGTTCTGGATTGAGACATCGGCACTGACACGCAGTCCACGCTCTTTGGCAGCTTCAATCAGACGCACCGAACGCTCGCAGGATAGCTGGCCGAAGTGAGCACGCACACCGGTCTGCTCCACCAGCATCAGGCAGCGCGAGACCTCGATCGTTTCCGCCGCTTCCGGGATACCGTTGAGGCCCAGTCGGGTGCTGGTGGCACCCTCATGCATACAACCGTGCAGGCCGAGAGAGGCATCCTGTGCCTGAAAAATGACCAGCAGGTCGTGGGTGGCGGCGTATTCCAGTGCCCTGAGCAGGACCAGTGTGCTGGCCATTGGCAGGCGGGCGTTGGTGAATGCGATACAACCGGAGCCGGCCAGTGCGTGCATCGGAGCCAGCTGCTCACCCTCAAGGCCACGGGTCAGCGCGCCCATGGGCAGCACACGTGCCAGACCCTGCTCTGCCGCGCGGTCCTGTATCAGCTCGGCGACGGCGGGTGTATCCACTACAGGTTTGGTGGTCGGTGGGGTGATTAGCGTCGTGATACCGCCGGCGGCGGCCGCGGCGCTCTCCTTGGCGATGCTGCCCTTCTGGGTATAGCCCGGCTCGCGGACATGGGCGCAGAGATCGATAAAGCCTGGGCAGACCACCTTGCCGGTGGCGTCGATGGTCTCGTCGACTTCAAAACCCTCCGGTTGCTCACCGATCGCCAGGATCTGCTCGCCGCTGATGTACAGGTCGCAGACCTGGTCCAGCTGCTGGGCCGGATCGATTACCCGGCCACCCTGAATCAGAATGTTCATTGTCTTCTCGATCCTTATGCGTTGAGGTTGTCGGCGTCGGGCTTGGCATTCTTGTCGGCCAGCTGGCCGCTCATCGCCATCGACATGACCGCCATACGCACGGCGATGCCGTTGGTGACCTGATCCAGGATGACAGAACGCGGGCCGTCGGCCACCGCGGATTCGATCTCCACGCCGCGGTTGATCGGGCCCGGATGCATGACGATCGCCTCAGGGTGGGCGAAAGCGAGCTTGTCGGTGGTCAGACCGTACAGTTTGTAAAACTCGGATTCGCTGGGTAGCAGGGCGCTGTCCATACGCTCTTTCTGCAGCCGCAGCATCATCACCACGTCCACATCACGCAGCCCCTGAGCCATATCGGTGAAGACTCTCACACCGAGCGACTCGATATTGCGTGGCAGAAGCGTCAGTGGTGCGATAACACGAATCTCCGCCGCACCGAGCGTGCGCAGGGCATGAATCTGTGAACGGGCTACGCGGGAGTGCAGGATATCGCCGACGATGGCGACCTTGAGCGGTTCGAAATCGCCCTTGTGGCGGCGAATGGTCAGCATGTCCAGCATCGCCTGAGTCGGGTGAGCGTGACGCCCGTCACCGGCATTGATGACCGCCACATCGGGGGTAACCTGACTGGCGATGAAGTGTGCGGCACCGGAATCGGAGTGACGTACGACAAACATGTCCGAGTGCATGGCGCGCAGGGTCATCAGGGTGTCTTTCAGCGTCTCGCCTTTCTTGGTCGACGAGGTGCTGATGTTCAGGTTCAGCACGTCAGCAGAGAGGCGCTTGGCCGCCAGTTCGAAGGTGGACAGGGTGCGGGTGCTGGCCTCGAAGAACAGGTTGACCACCGTCTTGCCGCGCAGCAGCGGTACCTTCTTGACCTGCTGCTCGCTCATGTCGACGAAGGAGTCGGCGGTATCGAGAATCTCGGTCAGCAGATCGCGTGGCAGCCCTTCCGTGGTCAGGAAGTGGCGCAACTGACCGGTAGCGGTCAGTTGAATCGGACAGGTATTCATAGGATCGGACATGTCGGTTTCTCGCTCTCGGCGTCAGTCGCGTTGGCGGATTGTCAGGGTCAGCGGTTCGGGGCCGTTCAGCTTGATCGACTGGTCGGCGCCCAGAGCCAAGGTACCGCCGACTACATCGGCCTGAATCGGCAGTTCACGGCGTTGCAGATCAAGCAGGGTGATCAGCATGACCGAGGCGGGCCGGCCGTAGTCAAACAGCTCGTTCATCGCGGCACGGATGGTACGGCCGGTCATCACGACGTCGTCCACCAGCAGGATGTGACGGCCTTCGACCGCGCAGGGCAGCTGCGATGGCTGCACCTTGGGGTTGAGGCCAACCTGTGTGAAGTCGTCCCGGTAGAAGGAGATATCCAGCACGCCAAGCGGCGTTTCCAGACCCAGCTCCCGGTGCAGATGCTCGGCGATCCAGGCGCCTCCCGTACGGATGCCGATCATCAGCGGATTGTCGATATTGCGCTGGGCGATCTGCGCCCGGGTTTCACTGCAGATTCGCTCCAGTAGCGCGTCAACGCTAAGGGTTCCCGATAGCATAGAGATCCTCCAGTCGGGTATGACTTGGTATGCGGGTATCGCTGGCGAACCAGTCCTCCAGCAGCAGGCGTGCTGCAATGCCGTCGACCGATTCCTGTTTGAAGTTGGTGCCACCGCCTGCGTCGAGATGGATGCGTTTGGCTTCGGCGGTGGTGAGGCGCTCATCGATCAGAAAGCAGGGGCGTTGGTAACGATCCTGTATGCGGTTAGCGAACTTGCGGGAGCGTCGCGCCATTTCGCTGATGCTGCCATCCATGTTCAGTGGCAGACCGACCACCAGTGCATCGGGCTGCCATTCCTGAATCAGCGCATCGAGTCTGTCCCAATCGGGTTTGCCCTCCTGCGCACGTAGCGGATCGAGGGGCGCAGCGGTACCGGTGAGAGACTGTCCGATCGCCACGCCGATACGGGTGGTGCCGAAGTCGAACCCCATCACCTGCTGGTTGTCACTGCTCATGTAATTGTGTGCGCTCAGGCATGTCCGGCATGTGCCGTCAGTAGACTTAGGTTGATTCCGAGTACGGATGCGGCAGCCTGGAGTCGATCCTCGGGCGGCATCCGGAACATTATATCGAAATTGGACGGACAGCTTAACCAGAGGTTTTCACTGAATTCGGCTTCGAGTTGACCTGGGCCCCATCCGGCGTAACCGAGCGCGACCAGATAGTCGGCAGGTCCCTCACCGCGGGCGATCGCTTCGAGAATATCAAGGGAGGTAGTCAGGCTGATATCGGGGGTGATTTCATGGCTGCATAACCAGCCGCCTGTGGCCGGCTCGGTTCCGTGCAGGACAAAGCCGCGATCCTCGTGGACAGGGCCGCCGGTATAGACCGGTTGCTGACATCGCAGCGGAACGTCCACCTTGAGGTCGAGATGACTGAGCAGCTCCTGAATCGGCATGCCAGCGCTGCGATTGATGATCAGACCCATAGCACCGTATTCGCTGTGGTCACAGATGTAGGTAAGGGTCTGCGCGAAGTTGGGATCTTCGAGGTGGGGCATCGATAGCAGAAACTGATTGCGCAAGCCGTGTGTGAGCGCCATATACTGTCCCTGGCTTGGGGGTGTGTCTAAGCTGTTTGTTTTCACACTTAACAATTAGTACACACGGGCCTGTTTCTCAAATTTCCAGGTACGTATTACCTCCAATCGATCTGTACGTTTTCTCATCTCGACCGGGAAAGGTTGGAACGGCGCGGCCAGCTGAACGATGCGGATCGCGGCATCATCCAGTATCGCGTGGCCTGAGGATTCCAGTATCTCTACGTTTTCGACGCTGCCGTCGGGCTTGATCGCCACCAGCAGGCGCAGGACGCCGTAGATACGTTCACGACGTGCTTTTTCCGGATAGTTGAGGTTACCCACCTTTTCGATACGCCGACGCCAGTTGTCGAGGTAGATGGCGTCTTCATGGGAAAGGGTCGACGCCGCACTGAGGCGTCTTACCCTGGGGCGTTTGGAATAGGCCTGGCGCTCCATGTCGAGCTGTGCCTGCAGGTTGGCGATCTCCAGACTGCGCGCCATCAGAGAGGTGGAGCTGCCGGTCTTGGGCTGTGGTTTGGCGGCGGCCTTCTGCTGAGTATCGGCGGACGCCTCGGGTTTTACCTTCTGCGTTGTAGTGACCACCTGTTGTCCGCCGGAACGCTTGACGGCGGCCGGCTCCGGCGCCGGAGGCTCGGGTGTCGGTGGCGTCGCTTCGACCGGTTGGGGTGCGGGTGTGGGTGGCAGTGGGGCCGCCTGAGCCGATTGAGGCTTGGGCTCGTTGCTGGTGAACGGCGCCTCTTCGGTTGTAGTGGGCACGCGCTTTTCATCGCTTGTTCCGCTGCCCTGCTGATTGCTCTGGGCGATGAAATCCGCTTTGTCAGGCGCCTTGTCCTGATGGAACTGTGCCAGTGTAATATCCAGTGTCTGCTGGGGCGGCGGCGGGTCCGGAAACTCGAAGCTCAGGGCCAGCAGGAGCAAACCGTGCAGGGTCGCCGCCATGAACAGCAGGAAACCGAAGCGCTCCAGACTGTGTGAGCGCCAGTCGATCATCTCCGGAATATCCCGCTTCTTCATCGTGCTGTCAGGACTCGGCGAGCGTCTGCTCGATCACATCCATCAACTGCATACCGATATCCAGTCCGAACTGGGCGTCAAGCTCGCGCAAGCAGGTCGGGCTGGTGACGTTGATCTCGGTGAGGTAGTCGCCGATGACATCAAGCCCCACAAACAGCAGTCCCTTTTCACGCAGGGTCGGGCCGACCTGCTCGGCAATCCAGCGGTCCCGGTCCGTTAATGGGCGGCCTTCACCGCGTCCGCCTGCTGCCAGATTGCCGCGGGTTTCGCCCGCCAGCGGCACGCGGGCCAGTGCGTAGGGTACAGGCTCGCCGTTGATCATCAGAATGCGCTTGTCGCCGTCGACGATCTCCGGGATGTACTTCTGCGCCATGATCGTCTGGCTGCCGTGAGCAGTCAGGGTTTCGATAATGACACCCAGGTTTACGCCGTCTTCGGTGATGCGGAAGATGGACGCGCCGCCCATGCCGTCAAGCGGCTTGAAGATCACATCCTTATGCTCGGCGTGGAAGTCGCGCAGCAGCTGCGCATCCTTGGTCACCAGCACTGGCGGGCAGCACTGCGGGAAATGGGTGGCGAACAGTTTCTCGTTGAAATCGCGCAGCGCCTGGGTACGGTTTACGATCAGTACGCCATCGCGTTCAGCCAGCGCCAACAAGTGAGTGGTATAGATGAACTCGTTGTTGAAGGGTGGGTCTTTGCGCATCAGCACGACATCGAGGTCGGCCAACGGGCGGGTCTGGTATTCGCCGCGCTCGAACCAGTCGTTCGGGTCCATCGATACGCTCAACGGCGCCATTTGGGCCTGTACGGTGCCATCCCGCATGAACAGATGGCGCTGCTCCATGTAGTGCAGTTCCCAACCCTTGCGCTGAGCCGCCCAGAGCAGTGCCAGCGAGGTGTCCTTCTTGAAGGTAATGGACTCGATCGGGTCCATCACGATACCGACTTTGATCGTCATCTGTTCATCCTGTTTCTGTGTTAGCCCAAGTCGCCCCAGAGATACTGTAATACGGCAGCGGCGGCAACCGGGGCGGTTTCGGTGCGCATCACACGGGGCCCAAACGCGACGGGTCTGAAGCCAGCCACCATCGCCTGCTCGACTTCATCTTCTGTCAGGCCGCCTTCGGGGCCGATCAGCAGTGCCACCGACGAGGGGCGGGGCAGGCTACCCAAGGGCTCTGCCGTGTGATGATGCAGTACCAGTTTAAGTTCCGCGTCGATACCGGAGAGCCAATCGGTCAATGTGCTGGGCTCCTCGATCTCAGGGACGCGGCATCTGAAGCTCTGCTCGCAGGCGCTGATGGCGATCTGTTGCCAGTGGCGCTGGCGCTTCTCCTGACGCTCCTGATTCAGGCGGACTTCGCAGCGCTCGGTAAACAGGGGGTAGATGCGTTCCACCCCCAGTTCGGTAGCTTTCTGGATTGCATAATCCATTCTCTCGCCGCGGGAGATCGACTGCCCGACGAGCAGGCGCAGCGGCGACTCCCGTTGTGGAGAGCACGCCTCACCGATCTCGACCATCGCCTTTTTCTTGGAAACATCGCACAGCATTGCCGGAAACTCGTGGCCATCGCCGTTGAACAGAACCAACGATGCCCCTTCACCAAGGCGCAGCACTTTGACGCAGTGATTGAAGGCGTTTTCGTCCAGTTCTATCCGGGTACCGCTGGTCAGCGCGCCCGGATGGTAAACGCGGGGGATTCGCATAGGCTAATGTGTATCGTCAAATAGGGGGATTATGCCACAGGCCTGAGCATCAGCGGAGCTTGTCAGAGGATGTCGGCGTCGATCTCCAGATCCTCGTTCAAAAGCGCTTCGTAGTCGGCTCTCTCCAGCGGTCGACTGAGCAGGTAACCCTGCACGAGATCGCAGCCCATCTGCCGCAGTTCATGCAGCTGCGCCTCAGTTTCCACGCCCTCGGCGACCACCTTCAGTCGCAGCCCGTGAGCCAGGTGCAGAATCGCCTCGATGATCTTGCAGCTTTGTGGGCTTGACTCGATATCGTCGATGAAGCTGCGGTCGATCTTGATGTGATCGATAGCCAGATTACGGATCCGGCTCAGCGAGGAGTAGCCGGTGCCGAAGTCGTCAATTGCGATCTGGACGCCGAGCTGGCGGATCGAGTCGATTCTGTCCTGAATCCGCTCCATATCTTCGATCAGCACACCCTCTGTCAGCTCGAATTCGAGATGCTTGAGCAGTGCAAAGTCTTCGGAGAAAGCGTTGTTCAGCATCAGCTCGAAATCGGGCCGCAGAAAGCTGATGCCGGAGAGGTTGAGGGCCAGTCGAGGCATGCTCAAACCCTGTTTCGACCACTGTCGTAATTGACGGGCGACGGCATTGAGTACCCACAGGTCGATGCGCTTGACCAACCCTGTCTGCTCTGCAAACGGAATGAATACGGCTGGGGAGATCAACCCCTGTTGGGGGTGGCGCCAGCGCAATAAAACCTCGGCCGAGACCGGCTGGTTGCTGCTCAGGTTGTAGATCGGCTGGAAGGCGAGGAAGAATTGGTTTTCCTCCAGAGCGACTTGAATGTCCTGCCAGAGGGTCAGTCGCTGATCGACCGCGGTGGTGGTCAGCGAATTGAACCATACCCAGTCGCGCTCTTCACGTCGGGCACCGCGTAGGGCTTCCTCTGCGCGTCCGATCAGCTGGAACTCCTGATCGCCATCGCCTGGATACAGGCTGACACCGATGCGCCCGTGCAGGGAGAAGGGCTGGCCATCGATCGATACCGGCAGGGCAATGGTCTCGAGCAGCTCGCGCAGCAACGCGCGAACCTTGTCATCGTCTCCCGCTTCGGGGCGTACCAGTGTCAGGGTGTCTTCTCCGTGGCGGGCCAGTACGTCATCGACCCGCAGATGCTCGCGCAGGCGTTCGACGATCAGATTCAACACCCGGTTGCTGCATTCCCTCCCCCAACGGGTGGTGATTTCGCGCAGCAGCACCAGACGAATCACCAGCACGGCGAGTCTGCAGTCATGACGCTGTTGCCGGCTAATTTCGCGCTCGAGCGCTTCACCCAGCGCCTGACGGTTATAGAGTCGGGTAACAGGGTCGAACTCCTCAAGGAAGCGGGCATGATCGCTAAGCTTGCGCAGTCGGAGGTTGTCCTGAGCTTGGCTCTGCAGCAGCGCAATGGCACGCGCCAGCGTGCCCAGTTCGTCGCGCCGTTCGATGCCGCGCACCTCGCCTTCGAGCTGCCCTTCGCCCAATCGGCGGGCGGCCTGACACAGTTGAGTGATCGGGCTGCTGATGTTGTGGGCGATAATCAGCGCTACGGCCAGCGTCAGCAGCAGTAGCGTCAGCATGACGATTGCCAGCGTCAGCAAGCGCTCTATCAGTTGCTGGTCGATATCCTGAACATGTACACCTGACCCCAGCACCCAGTCACTGCCGGGGACGCGCATGACGTAGCTGATCTTGCTGCTCTCCAGCCCCAGGTGGCCCATCCCATCACTTTCAGCCCAGTGATAGCGCCAGAACGTGCCGTTGCGGTTGTCGAGCTGCGTCAGCAGATCGGAGAGCAGGCCGACGCCCTGGCTATCCTTTAACGTCTTGATATCCTGCCCTTCGAGTTCGGGGCGACCGGCATTGCTGATCATGGTGCCGAAGGCGGTGTCGATCAAAAACAGATAGTTGCCCTGACGGTACCGGGAGATATCCAGTTGCTTGCGCACCTGAAGAATCAGCTCGTCGCGGCTAAGCCGGCTGTCGGTGTAAAGAGAGTGAAGTTCGGCGACGGGGCCTGCTGCCAGTTCAACGATGCTGCGAATCTCGTTTTTGCGTGCGTCGATGAGGTCGTTTCGGTGCAGAAGGGCGGCAAGCGCAGTGGAGATCAGAATGCTGAACAATGACAGAGAAACCAGCAACAACAGCTTGCGCCGGATGCTGAAGTGGCTCAGAGATAGCATTGATCTGTCGTTACGCATCGGCGGTAAATTGACTCCTGCAGGTCGGTTTGGCGACCTGAAAAGAGGCTGGCTGATCAGCCCCTCGATCCATTCTTGTTATGCGCCCCGCATCCGCTGGCGGCGGGATAAAAAACCCGGCGCTTTGGCCGGGTTCGTAGCAGTCTAGACTGAAGCGGGCTTAGAGGCCAGCCTCCTGACGCAGGAGATCGGCACGGTCCGTTTTTTCCCAGGGGAAAGCGGTGAAAGTGTCGTCTCCGACAGTCATTTCAAAGGGTTGGCGACCAAAGTGACCGTATGCAGCGGTCTGCTTGTACATCGGATGCAGCAGGTCGAGCATACGGGTGATCGCATAGGGGCGCAGGTCGAAGTGCTCGCGCGCCAGTTGGATGATCCGCTCGTCGCTGATCTTGCCTGTACCGAAGGTGTTGATCGAGACGGAGGTCGGCTCGGCAACGCCAATGGCGTAGGAAACCTGAATCTCGCAACGGTCGGCAAGACCTGCTGCGACAATGTTTTTGGCCACGTAGCGACCGGCATAGGCAGCTGAACGGTCAACCTTGGACGGGTCCTTGCCGGAGAACGCGCCGCCACCGTGGCGTGCCATGCCGCCGTAGGTATCGACGATGATCTTGCGACCGGTCAGACCGCAGTCGCCCACCGGCCCGCCGATGACGAATTTGCCGGTTGGGTTGATATGGTATCGGGTGCCCTTGTGCAGCAGTTCAGGCGGCAGCACGTGCTTGATGATCAGCTCCTGCACGGCTTCCTGCAGATCGGCCTGGGAGACTTCCGGGTTATGCTGGGTGGACAGCACAACGGCGTCGATCGCCACCGGCTTGCCGTTTTCATAGCGGCAGGTGACCTGAGATTTGGCGTCCGGGCGCAGCCAGGGCAGCAGACCCGACTTGCGCGCTTCGGCCTGACGCTCGACCAGACGGTGAGAGAAAGTGATCGGGGCCGGCATCAGTACGTCGGTTTCGTTGGATGCATAACCGAACATCAGACCCTGATCGCCCGCGCCCTGGTCTTCCGGCTTGCTGCGGTCGACGCCCTGCGCGATATCCACCGACTGCTTGCCAATGATATTGATGACGCCGCAGGTTTCGCCGTCGTAGCCCACGTCGGATGATGTATAGCCGATATCGCAGATCACGCCACGTACGAGGGCTTCCAGATCGACCCAGGCGGAGGTTGAAATCTCGCCGGAGACGATGGCAACGCCGGTCTTGACCATGGTTTCGCAGGCCACGCGGGCGTGCATGTCCTCGGCGATGATGGCATCGAGTACGGCATCGGAGATCTGGTCGGCGATTTTGTCCGGATGTCCTTCGGAAACGGACTCGGAGGTGAACAGGCTGTATTCGCTCATCTGTACACAGGACCCTTAAAACGTGTGTGTTTACGGCGCGCGTGTTGCGCCGTATGCGTCATTCGAATCGGCCATTTTAGCGGCCTTGGAAGCGGAAAGCATAATCGGATAACGCAATCCGGCTGAAAATTTTGCGGTGTAGGCATGAATTTGGCTCAAATCGGGACAATTCGATTTGAAGCTGAGTGTTTTCTGCGCGAAAATTGCGCCTTTCACTTTTGATCTTCTCACCCGCAGATTGGGCCAGGCCCAGGAGTAGAGTAAATGTCCTCTCGTCGAGAACTTGCCAACGCGATCCGCGCGTTGAGCATGGACGCCGTACAGAAAGCCAAATCCGGTCACCCCGGTGCCCCGATGGGGATGGCGGATATCGCCGAAGTGCTGTGGAACGATTTCCTCAAGCACAACCCGAGTAATCCGCACTGGTTCGATCGCGACCGCTTTGTTCTGTCCAACGGCCACGGCTCCATGCTGATCTACTCCCTGTTGCACCTGACCGGCTATGACCTCAGCATCGACGATCTGAAGAACTTCCGTCAGCTGCACTCCAAGACGGCGGGTCATCCGGAGCACGGCTACGCGCCGGGTGTGGAAACCACTACCGGCCCGCTGGGTCAGGGCATCACCAACGCCGTGGGCATGGCGATCGCCGAGAAGGTGCTGGCAGCGCAGTTCAACCGTGACGGCCACGATATCGTCGATCACTACACCTACGCCTTTATGGGCGATGGCTGCATGATGGAAGGTATCTCCCATGAAGCGTGCGCACTGGCCGGTACACTGGGTCTTGGCAAACTGATTGCGTTCTGGGACGACAACGGCATCTCCATTGACGGTGAGGTCGAAGGCTGGTTCACCGATGACACCCCGGCCCGCTTCGAGTCTTATGGCTGGAATGTGATCCGTGGCGTAGACGGCCACGATGCCGACCAGATCCGTGCGGCGATTGAGCAGGCGCGCGGCAACCACGAGCAGCCGACCCTGATCTGCTGCAAGACCATCATCGGCTTCGGTTCACCCAACAAGCAGGGCAAAGAGGATTGTCACGGCGCCCCGCTGGGTGATGACGAGATTGCACTGGCACGCAAGGAGCTGAACTGGAACTACCCGGCGTTTGAGGTTCCTGAGGAGATCTACGCCGAGTGGAATGCCACTGAAGCCGGCTCCCATGCCGAAAACGAGTGGAACGAGCGTCTGGCCGCGTACCGTGCTGCCTATCCTGAATTGGCGGACGAGCTGCTGCGTCGTCTGTCCGGCGATCTGCCTGCCGACTTTGTCGAGAAGGCCGATGCCTGGATCAAGGAAGTGGCCGAGAAGGGCGAAAATATCGCCTCCCGTAAAGCGTCCCAGAACTCACTGAATGCCTTTGGTCCGATGCTGCCTGAGTTCCTCGGCGGTTCTGCCGACCTGGCCGGCTCCAACCTGACCCTATGGTCCGGTGCCAAGGGCGTCAGCCGCGAAGATGCCAATGGCAACTACCTCTACTACGGCGTACGTGAATTCGGTATGAGCGCGATCATGAACGGTATCGCGCTGCACGGCGGTTTTATCCCCTACGGCGCGACCTTCCTGGTCTTCATGGAGTACGCCCGTAACGCGGTGCGCATGGCCGCACTGATGAAGCAGCGCGTGATTTTCGTCTACACCCACGACTCCATTGGCCTGGGTGAAGACGGTCCGACACATCAGCCGATCGAGCAGATCGCCAACCTGCGTCAGACTCCGAACATGAATACCTGGCGTCCCTGCGATGCGGTTGAATCCGCCATCGCCTGGAAGGCGGCCGTGATGCGCACCGACGGTCCCAGTGCGCTGATCTTCTCCCGCCAGAACCTGCCGGCCCAGCCGCGCACCGAAACCCAGCTCGATGACGTACTGCGTGGCGGCTATATCCTCAGCGATTGCGAAGGCGAACCGGAAGTGATCCTGATCGCGACCGGTTCTGAAGTGGCGCTGGCAGTTGAGTCTGCCGAGGCGCTGCGCGCCGAACAGCGTCGTGTGCGTGTTGTCTCCATGCCCTGTACCGAGCGTTTCGATGCCCAGGACAAGAGCTACCGTGACAGCGTATTGCCGCCGAGCGTGAAGGCCCGTATCGCCATTGAAGCGGCCCATGCCGACTTCTGGTACAAGTACGTGGGTCTTGATGGTGCCATCATCGGCATGCGCAGCTTCGGTGAATCGGCGCCTGCCGGTGAGCTGTTCAAGCACTTCGGCTTCACCGTCGACAAAGTGGTTGGCAAGGCAAAAGCGCTGATCTAAGCCGACGTGGCTGTCTGATGCAACGGGGTGGCGCTGGCCGCCCCGTTTCTGCTCCATCCTTTATTCATTCGGGTTCGGTACATACGGCATGGCATATCGGGTTGCGATCAATGGCTACGGGCGTATAGGTCAGAGCGTACTGCGTGCGATCTATGAGCGGGGTCTGCAGCACAAGCTGCAGGTTGTAGCGCTGAACGAACTGTCCGATATCGACACGCTGACCTACCTGACCCGTTATGACACCACGCACGGTCGCTTTCCGTTGCCGGTGGACAATGATGGCGAGCACCTGTTGGTTGCCGGTGACCGCATACGCGTGCTGAACCAAGAGGATCCGCGTCAACTGCCTTGGGCGGAGCTTGATGTGGATCT
Organism: Marinobacterium lacunae; assembly: GCF_000705555.1. GTDB lineage: Bacteria > Pseudomonadota > Gammaproteobacteria > Pseudomonadales > Balneatricaceae > Marinobacterium_D > Marinobacterium_D lacunae. Next base: position 327,700 of record NZ_JMQN01000013.1, on the reverse strand, counting down.
GGTGATCGAGTGCTCGGGTTCGTTCAGCAGCCGGGCGATCGCCGAGCAGCATCTACAGGCCGGTGCCAAGCGGTTGTTGTTCTCTCAACCGGCGCAGCCCGATGTGGATGCGACCATCGTCTTCGGCGTCAATCAGCAAAGTCTGAAAGCGTCTGATCGCATCGTGTCGGCAGCATCCTGCACCACTAACTGCGTGATCCCGATACTGGATCTGCTGGATCGCCATTTCGGCATCGAGCAGGGGCTAACCACGACAATCCACTCGGCGATGAACGATCAACCGGTGATCGACAGCTACCATCGGACCGACCTGCGGCTGACGCGCAGCGCACTGCAGTCGATTATTCCGGTGGATACCGGCCTCGATCGCGGTATTGATCGCTTGCTGCCGCAACTGGCCGGGCGTTTTCGCTGCCTGCACGTGCGCGTGCCGACGATCAACGTCTCGTTGATGGACATGTCGTTGAACCTCCGGCGCGAAACCGATGCCCAAGAGGTCAATGCGATCATGCGCGAGGCGGCTGAGAGCGGTCCATTGGTGGGACTTCTGGGTTATACCGAGGAGCCGCACGCTTCTGTAGACTTCAACCGCGATCCCCGCTCGGGTGTGGTGGACGGCACCCAGACCCGGGTGGCCGGCGGTCAGATGCTGAAGCTATTGAGCTGGTTCGACAACGAGTGGGGCTTTGCCAACCGGATGCTGGATGTGGCCTACCATTGGCTGACTTTGCGCTGAGCCGTGCGAACATGGCTTGGCCGATACCTTATACAACGATTTAAATAAACTTACGGGAAACTGCGATGAGCGTACTGAAGATGACCGATCTGGATCTGGCAGGCAAACGCGTGCTGATTCGTGAAGATCTCAACGTTCCGGTTAAGGATGGTCAGGTAACCTCCGACGCGCGTATCCGCGCTTCGCTGCCGACTATCGAGATGGCGCTGAAAGCGGGCGCTAAAGTGATGGTGATGTCTCACCTGGGCCGTCCGACCGAGGGCGAGTACGAAGAAAAGTACTCTCTCGCACCCGTTGCTGCGCATATCGGCAAGCTGCTTGGCCGCGAAGTACCGCTGGTCAAGGATTGGCTCGACGGCGGTTTCGAGCTGAGCGAAGGCGAACTGGTCCTGCTTGAGAATGTGCGCTTCAATCCGGGCGAGAAAAAGGACAACGAGGAGCTGTCGAAAAAGATGGCCGCGCTGTGCGATGTCTACGTCATGGACGCTTTTGGTACCGCGCACCGCGCCCAGGCCTCTACTCACGGTGTCGGCAAATTCGCGACGGTGGCCTGTGCCGGTCCCCTGCTGGCCAATGAGCTGGAGGCCCTCGGCAAGGCGCTGGACAACCCGGCACGGCCGATGGCGGCAATTGTGGGTGGTTCCAAGGTTTCGACTAAACTTGAGGTCCTCAATGCGCTGTCAGAGACATGTGATCAGCTGATCGTCGGTGGCGGTATCGCCAACACCTTTCTGGCGGCGGCCGGCAAGCCGGTGGGCAAGTCGCTGTGCGAGCACGATCTGATCGACACCGCCAAGGCGTTGATGGCCAAGGTCAGCATTCCGCTGCCGGTGGATGTTGTGGTGGCGAAAGAGTTTGCCGAAACCGCAGAAGCGACCATCAAGTCGGTGGATGATGTGGCCGAGGATGACATGATTCTCGATATCGGCCCGCAGTCGGCGGCCAATCTGGCCAGCCTGCTCAAGGGTGCTGGTACCATTATCTGGAACGGCCCGGTGGGCGTGTTCGAGTTCGACCAGTTCGGCGAAGGTACCAAAACCCTGTCGCTGGCGATCGCCGACAGTGAAGGTTTCTCCATTGCCGGTGGCGGTGACACGCTGGCAGCGGTGGACAAGTACGGCATCGCTGACAAGGTCTCCTACATCTCCACCGGTGGCGGTGCGTTCCTCGAGTTTGTCGAGGGCAAGACGCTGCCAGCGGTTGCGATGCTGGAGCAGCGCGCAGCACAGTAAGAAAACGAGCGAGCTCCGGCCTGACCGGAGCTTTCGCAAACAGTTATACGGAAACAGACAATCCAAGGGTGAATCGATATGGCACTGATCTCCATGCGTCAGCTGCTGGACCATGCTGCCGAACAGGGCTATGGCATTCCGGCGTTTAACGTCAACAACCTCGAACAGATGCGTGCCATCATGGAAGCGGCGGCTCAGACCGACTCGCCGGTGATCGTGCAGGCCTCTGCAGGCGCGCGTAAATACGCCGGTTCTAACTTCCTCAAGCACATGATTCTGGCGGCGATCGAAGAGTTTCCGCACATCCCGGTGTGTATGCATCAGGATCACGGCACCAGCCCGGCTGTCTGCCAGCGTTCCATCGCACTGGGTTTCTCCTCTGTGATGATGGACGGCTCGCTGGGCACGGATGGCAAGACGCCGACCAGCTATGAGTACAACGTGGATGTGACCCGTCGCACCGTCGAAATGGCGCATGCCTGCGGTGTCTCCGTCGAGGGTGAGCTGGGTTGCCTGGGCTCTCTGGAAACCGGTATGGCCGGTGAAGAGGACGGTATCGGCGCCGAGGGCGTCCTGTCCCACGACCAGATGCTGACCGATCCGGACGAAGCGGCCGAATTCGTTAAGGCCACCAATGTGGATGCGCTGGCGATCGCCTGCGGTACTTCACACGGTGCCTACAAGTTCACCAAGCCACCCACCGGTGACACTCTGGCGATCGGCCGGATCAAGGAGATCCATGCCCGTATCCCCAACACCCATCTGGTGATGCACGGCTCCTCCTCCGTACCTCAGGAGTGGCTGGCGATCATCAACGAGTTCGGTGGCGAGATTCCGGAAACCTACGGTGTTCCGGTCGAGCAGATCGTTGAAGGCATCAAGTACGGTGTACGCAAGGTCAACATCGATACCGACCTGCGCCTGGCCTCCACCGGTGCGGTGCGCCGTTTCATGGCGCAGAACCCGTCCGAATTCGACCCACGCAAATTCCTCAAGGAAACCATCTCGGCGATGCGCGATATCTGTATCGCCCGCTATGAAGCGTTCGGTACCGCCGGGAATGCCAGCAAAATCAAGGCGATCTCGCTGGAAGATATGGCGGTTGCCTACGAAGCGGGTAAGTTGGACGCCAAGGTCAACTGATCGGCATCCATCAGTAAAAGGGCGGCCCGATGGCCGCCTTTTTTCATTGTCACCGCCCCCGTTATGGATTGAGTCGTCGCGTTCGGCGGGCGCGACATGAATAAAGGAGTAGAAGGTGCGATACCTGATTTTCGTCACGCTGCTTTGGGCGTTCTCGTTCAGTCTGATCGGTGAATATCTGGCCGGTCGGGTCGACAGCTATTTCGCCGTGCTGACCCGTATCGTGATCGCCGGTGCACTGTTCCTGCCATTGCTGCGTTGGCGGGGTATGGCCGCAGGCCTTGTCGGCGGCATCATGCTCACCGGAGCCCTGCAGTTCGGTATCACCTATGTGTGTCTCTACCTCTCGTTTGAACATCTGACGGTGCCCGAGGTGCTGTTGTTCACAATTACCACGCCGCTCTACGTGGCGATGATTGATGAGGGGCTGAAAGGGCGTTTCAGCCTCGGGCCTCTGGCCGCGACGGCACTGGCCGTTGTCGGTGCGGGGATCATTCGTTACGACGGTATCTCGGATGACTATTTGCTGGGCTTCATGATTCTTCAGCTGGCCAACGCCGCCTTCGCCGCCGGGCAGGTGGGGTATGCGCATCTTGTGCGGCGCTACGCGGTAGAGGGGCCTCTGTATCGCAGCTTCGGCTTCTTCTATATCGGTGCGCTTGCCGTCGTGCTGCCCGCCTTTCTGCTGCTGGGTAACCCGGAGCGTCTGCCGCAGACGCCGGTGCAGTGGGGTGTTCTGACATGGCTCGGGCTGGCGGCATCGGGGCTTGGCTTCTACCTCTGGAACAAGGGCGCCACACTGGTCGATGGCGGCACGCTGGGGATCATGAACAATGCACTGATCCCGGCCGGGCTGGTGGTCAACCTGGTGCTGTGGAATCGCGACGCTGATCTGCTGAGACTGGGGTTAGGCGGGGCGGTTATCCTGCTATCACTCTGGCTGAACCGGCAGTGGAGCGTAACGCCTGTTGGCAGGCGTGCAGCCTAACTCCGTTACCGCTTCCCTGACGTCACCGCCTCAGGCAGGATAACGGGAAAGTGGTCCGATACGGCATTGTGCGACTACAAGTAGTAGGGGCAGGTAGCTGGATCTGAGGAGAGGCATATGCAGCGATTCGATACCGTCGGCGGGCTTAAGCTGGCCGAGCTGATAGCGGCATTGAGTCATGCGCTGGACATGACCGAGGGCCAGCCGGCGGGACACTGCATGCGCTGTTGCTGGATCGGAATGGGGATCGCCGATCAGTTGGAGTTGGACGCCGGGCAGCGCTGGGAACTCTATTACACGCTGCTGCTGAAAGATCTTGGCTGCAGCAGCAACGCGGCACGAATCTGCGAGCTGTATCGCACCGACGACCTGCGTTTCAAGCATGATTTCAAACAGGTGGACGGCAGTCTGTCGCAGGTGGTGCGCTTCGTACTGGGGCATACCGGCCTCAGCGCAGGCGTCGCCGAGCGCTTTCGTACCCTGCTCACTATCATCCGTAACGGCGAGGAACTGGCCACCGAGTTGATCCAGACCCGGTGCGAACGCGGTGCGGCCATCGCGCGCCAGTTGCGCTTCCCCGAGCCTGTCGCGCTGGGCATCCACGCCCTCGATGAGCACTGGAACGGTGGCGGCAAGCCCGACGGCCTCGCGGGCGAGGCGATCCCGCTGTACGCACGCATTGCGCTGCTGGCGCAGGTTGTCGATGTGTTCCAGTTCGCAGGGGGTGTCGACGCGGCGGTTCGTGAAGTTCAGGCCCGTAGCGGCAGCTGGTTCGATCCGGTGCTGGTGGATGCGATGACACGCCTCGCAGACGATCGCGCGTTTTGGGCAGTACTGGCCAGCGATGCGTTGTCGAGCCGCGTATTGTCGCTGGAACCGGCCGATGCCGAGATTGCGCTCGATGACGATTATATGGATGAGATCGCCGCCGCGTTCGGTCAGGTGGTCGACTCCAAAAGCCCGTACACCGCAGGCCACAGTGAGCGGGTGGGGCTGTACACTGACCTGATCGCCGAGTCTTTGGAGATCGAGCCTGCGCGCAGGCGCTGGTTAAAGCGTGGGGCGCTGCTGCATGATATCGGCAAGCTCGGCGTCAGCAATTCAATACTCGACAAGCCGGGCAAGCTGGATGAGGCGGAGTGGGTCGCGATGCGCGATCATGCGCGCTTTACCGAAGAGATACTCTCGCGCATCAGCGCCTTTTCGGAATTGGCCAGAGTATCGGCGGCCCACCACGAACGTCTGGATGGCAAAGGCTACCCCCGAGGGGTGTCCGCCGATGAGATTGCACTTGAAACACGCATCATCACGACGGCCGATATATTTGATGCGATCACCGCCGATAGGCCCTACCGGGCGCCGATTCCGGTGCCCAAGGCGCTTGAGATCATGGAGCGGGAGATCGGTACGGCCATTGATGGACGTTGTTTTGAGGCACTCAAGCGTGCCCTCAAGCGGTTGGAGATGGATCAGGAACTGCCCGCATTGGTGGCGGTCGGATAAAGGCTTATCCAGGGAGCCCCTTTAGATGAATATGAAAGCTGTGCTGTTGGTGCTGGCGGGACTGCTGGTCGTTGGCTGCACTCAGGAGGAGCCAGCGGCCACAGGCCGCTCGGGCGGGCCCAGGGTGCATCTGGTCGAGACGATCGATGCCAGGCTGTCGACGGTATCGCTTGAGCGCAGCCGCAGCGGCACACTGCGTTACCTCCGTGAAGTGGAGATCCACACTCAGGAAGCCGGTCAGATTACACAGCTACCCGGGTATCCGGGTGACAGGGTGAAATCCGGTGAATTGCTGGTCAGGCTCGATGACCGACTGCTGCGCTCGGAGTACAACCGTGCCCGGGCGAGCCTTCGCGAAGCGCAGCAGAATCTGGCACGGCTGCGTGAGCTGGCGGCCAACCGACTGGTATCGCGCGAGGAGTTGCTGCGTCGTGAAACGGAAGCGGAAGTGGCCGCGGCGGATCTTGAGTTGTTACAGACACGGCTCTCCTACACCGAGATCAAGGCACCCTTTGATGCGGTGATAACGGCACGGTTGAGTGAGCCGGGCAACGTGGCCGAGCGCTATGACCATCTGCTCACGCTGGCCGATCCGGCGGGGCTGGTGGTCGATGTCAGCCTGTCCGAGTTGGTGCTGGCGCAGATGAGTGTGGGCGATCCGGTGGAGGTGGTGATTGATGCGCTGGGGCCTGCAGCCCAAACGGCGCTGGTCAGCCGAATTTATCCACAGGTCGACCCGATCACCCGGCGTGGCACGCTGGAGATCCGGTTGAGTCCCATCCCTGATGGCGCCCGGGCCGGTCAGTTTGTGCGTGTCCGCCTGCAGACCGCCGCGCGTGAGCGCCTGCTGGTGCCGTTCAGTGCACTGCGCTTTGACAATACATCCTTCCTCTATGTGGTGAATGCCAGCGCTCAGGTTGAACGGCGCGATGTGGTGACCGGCAGCCGTCTGGCTGACCGTATCGAGATACTCGACGGGGTGGCGCCTGGTGAGCGTGTTGTGACGCGTGGCTTCCTCGGTTTGGTGCCGGGGCAGAGCGTTGAGGTGGTCAGTCTTGAGGGTGAGCCGAATGAGCCCTAACCCACTGAGGCACGGCGGCGGACTGGCCGGCTGGTCGATTCGCCACCCCGTCGGCGTCACCATGATTGCACTGGCGGTGATCGTGCTGGGGCTGTTCGCGTTGGGACGATTATCGGTGGACCTCTTACCCCATCTGATCTATCCCGAGATCCGGGTGCGGGTGACCGACTCGGGCGTACCGGCGCGGGTGATGGAAGATCAGGTGACCAAGGTGCTTGAGGAGCAGCTGGCGATCACCGAGGATGCGGTCTCAATCGAGTCTGAAACGGAGCAGGGACGCAGCTCCGTGGACCTTGCTTTCCCCTATGGCAAGGATATCGATATTGCGTTGCGTGATGCCAGCACCCGACTGGATCGCGCCCGGCGTCAGCTGCCGGACAGTGTCGATAACCCGGTGATCTACAAGCTCGACCCGGCTCAGATACCAGCATTGGAGTTCGCCATCAGCTCACCGCTGCGCGACCCGGTGGAGCTGCGCAGCTGGAGCGAGGACACCTTCGCCAAGTGGTTTATCAACCTGCCGGGCATCGCCGCGGTCGAGGTGGGTGGAGGGCTGGTCAGGGAGATCCAGATCCTGCCCGACCAACAGCGGTTGGCGGGTCTGGGCCTTGAGATGCAGGACATCGTCGATGCGGTCGAGCGTGGCAACCGACAGGATCCCGCCGGTCGTTTGCGCATGAGCCGTCAGGAGCTGGCTGGTCAGATCAGCGGACGTTTCGAATCGGTTGAAGCGCTGGCGCGATTGCCGCTTCGGCTGCAGGACGGCACGACGGTGGCGCTGGGCGAGGTGGCTCAGGTACTCGATACCCATCAGGAGGAGCGCATACGGATTCGTGCCGACGGCGTGCCGGCGGTGAAGCTGTCGTTTCAGAAGCAGCCGACCGCAAACACGGTGGCTGTGGCGGATGCGGTACTCTCCCAGCTTGACTGGCTGGCCCGCAACAACCAGCTGCCCAAGGATATCCAGATTACGCCGGTATCGGATCAGTCGGTCTTTATCCGGCAGGCGCTGAACAACTCCACGCTGGCCGTGATCAGCGGTGCGCTGCTGTCGATGGCGGTGGTGTATATCTTCCTGGGCAATGTCCGTCGGACGCTGATCATCGGCAGCGCGATCCCTATCGCGGTGATGGTGACCTTCGTGCTGATGGGGTTTGGCGGGCTCACGCTCAATATCATGACCCTCGGTGGGCTGGCGCTCGGTGTTGGCATGCTGGTGGACAACACCATCGTCATGCTTGAGAACATCTACCGTCACCAGCGTCAGGGTGAACACCGGGGCCGGGATGCCGCCGTCGCGGCGGCCGAGGTTAATTCAGCGATCATCGCCTCGACCAGCACCAACCTGGCGGCGGTGCTGCCGTTTCTGTTCATCGGTGGGCTGATCGGCCTGCTGTTCCGTGAGCTGATCTTCACCATATCGGCCGCCATTCTGGCGTCCATGGTCATAGCGCTGACGCTGGTTCCGGCGCTGGCGGCCCGCGTACACACCGTCAAGGAGGGGCGCGTCCGGCGTTTTATCGATGGCCTGATGGCGAAGCTCGGCGAGGGGTATGCCCGCGTCGTGGGTCTGATCCTGAAGGTGCGCCTGCTTGTGGTGTTGGTGTTCCTGATACTGCTGGGACTGTCGCTGCCAACCTTCATCAGTGGCCAGCAGGCGTTTCTGCCGCCACTGGATAATGGCGAAGTGTACATGTGGATAACCGCCGATCCCGGTACCCGTCTTGATGAACTCGATAAACGTGTACTGCGTATTGAAGCGCTGGTGCGGGCCCAACCCGAAACACGCTCGCTGTTCACGACCAGTGGTGGCGCGGTGTTTGGCAGCTCAGCCAGCGAGCGCAGCAACAGTGCACGTATACAGGTTCAGCTGGTGCCGCTGAACCAGCGTGAGGTCAGCTCCGACCAGTGGATACGGCGGGTCAGCCAGGAGATCGGCGAACTCAAGTTTGCGGGCCTCAAGGTGCGTATGCGTCAGCGGGGTATTCGCGGCCTGCGCACCAGTGGCGGTGACGACGATGTCAGCCTGAGAATCAGTGGTCCGGATCTGGAACGGCTCGATCAACTCGCGCGCCAGACCGTGGATCGACTGAAGTCGCTGGAGGGGTTACGCAACCTGAGCTGGTCCAGTGAAGAGACGCAGCAGGAGCTGGAGATACGTATCGATCGTGACCGTGCCGCTGCACTTGGATTTGAGGTGGAAGATCTCACCGACGCCATGGCGATTGCCCTGGAAGGGCGGGTGATCACCGATTTTATCGACGGAGACAGCAGCTACGATGTACGCCTGCGTCTGCCGCGCGAGGAGGCGTCCACGCCTCAGGATCTGGAGTCGATACTGCTGTTCCCGGGCAGTGCCGGTCAGCCCCCCGTCTATCTGGGCAGCGTGGCCGATCTGCAATTGACCCGCACGCCGGCGGAGATCAAGCGTGACCGGCAGATGCGAATCGTCGAAATCAGCGCAACGTTGGCCGAGGGGGCGACACTGGGAGGTGTGTACGGGCAGATACAAGCCCTGACGCAGGATCTGGAACTGCCCGCCGGCTATACGCTCTATGACGGTGGTGGGCTCGAAACTCTGCAACAGGGGCAGCAGACAAGCCAACTGCTGTTGGTGCTGGCCCTGTTCCTGGTGTTCGTGGTGATGGCGGTGCAGTACGAGTCGCTGCGTAATCCGCTGGTTATCATGACCAGCGTGCCGTTCGGCCTGATCGGTGTCGCGCTTGGGATCAACCTGCTGGGCCTGCCGTTGTCGATGCCGGTATGGCTGGGCCTGATCATGCTCGCCGGGATTGTCGTCAACAACGCCATCGTCTTGGTGGAGTATGTGGAGCTGGCTCGTGACCGGGGGATGCGCTGTAACGATGCCATCGTGGAAGCTGCGCGCTTGCGGTTGCGGCCGATTCTGATGACAACGCTGACTACGGTGGTTGGTATGTTGCCGCTGGCAATCGGTTTCGGGGAAGGTGCCGAGATGCTAAGGCCTCTGGCCGTGAGCATTGTTTGTGGGCTCAGCTTTTCGATGCTGGTGGTTTTGCTGCTGGTACCGGTCAACTACTCGCTGCTGGCACGCGGGGACAAGATAGATGGGCGCTCTGCGGCGGGCGCAGAAAAGGCGTCTGGGTAAACCCAGCGTTGTTATGGAGTTTTCGCCGATCTTTTCTGGTTGGCAGAGGACTCTGCCGGAGAGGTCAAGCTGCGCGGGCGGAGTCTATGACCGCCTCGCAATCACAGGCTTAAACGGCCGGTGATTGCTGGATGTTGTAGGCAACGCGAGTCTTGGCGCCCTTTTCGGACTTCTTGAAGAAAACGTTGCGGAACAGCTGGGCAACATAAGCAGCGCGCTCTTTACGGGCCAGTTCGATGTAGTAGTCGACATCGACACGGTTGAACTGGTCATATTTCACTTCGAAATTATCCATGGTGTACTCCTGAACGATTATTGAACATCGATTTATGGAACTCATACTAAGGTTGTATTGGACACTGGGCAAACGACCCTTTTTCAGTCTATAGTTGAAAAAAACTAAACACTCTAAGGAGCGCATCATCAGACGCTTACCCCCACTCAACGCCCTGCGCGTGTTTGAAGCGGCTGCGCGTAACGGGAGCTTTAACAAAGCCGCCGAGGAGCTGTGTGTGACGCCCTCGGCGGTTAGTCATCAGCTGAAGTCGCTTGAGGAATTCTTGGGGCTTAAGCTATTCCGCCGCGAGAAGCGACAGGTCTATCTCACCAGCGTCGGCGAGCGTTATCTGGGCTCGGTTCAGATGGCGCTTGATGAGCTGGAGAGCGCAACGCGCAGGATGATGACGTCGACCAACACCTCAGCGGTCAACCTCAGTGTGGCGCCGTTTTTTCTCACCCGTTGGCTGGTACCGCGCATCACGCATTTTCAGGAGCGCTTTCCCGATGTAGAGCTGCGGTTCAGCTCAACCACCGGTTATGTCGACTTCGAGCATTCGGATACCGATATGGCGGTGTACTATGGACGTGGCAATTGGGAGGGGGTTGAGGAGTTCCTGCTGCGTAACATAGTACAGACCCCGGTATGCGCGCCCTCATTTCTGGAAGGACGCAAGCCGCTGCAAACCCCAAAGGATATCGTCAAGCACACACTGATCTACATCACCGGTCGACGTCACGAGTGGAACCGCGCCCTGCGTGAGATTGGTATCAGCCTCTCCGACGCCACCCGGACCATCTCCTTTTCGAGCACCGCACTGGCGGTGTCCGCCGCGACCGAGGGCATCGGTATCGCCCTTGCCGATAGGGTGCTGGTGGAGCGCGAGATTGAGTCAGGCAAGCTGGCGGCGCCTTTTGATCTCTCGTTTGATACCCAAAACGCGTTTTATCTGGTCTACAAGAAGAACCGGGCGCTGACCTATGGTATGACCGCCTTCAGGGACTGGATCATGGAAGAGATGCAACAGGATATCGCTGCGCACTTGGCAGCCAAGTAGGACCGATACTCAGTATGGCAGAGACACATACCAACACCCTTATGTTGTTGCCGGGACTGCTGTGCGACGACGCTGTTTGGCGGGAGCAGGCAGAGGCGCTGGATAACTGGCACTGCCAAATCGTCGATTACGGCAGCGCTGACACAATTACTGCCATGGCCGATATTGTGCTGCGTCAGGCGCCTGCGCGTTTTGCGCTGGCGGGCCACTCCATGGGCGGGCGTGTAGCGCTTGAAGTTATACGCCAGGCACCCGAGAGGGTGAGCCGTATTGCCCTGCTCGATACCGGATATGAGGGGCGACCGAGCGGTGAGGCCGGTGAGCCCGAGCGCACCAAGCGCATGGCTCTGCTGGCGCAGGCTCGAACAGAGGGGATGCGCGCCATGGGCGAGGTCTGGTCCCGTGGCATGGTTCATCCGGATCGGCTATCCGATACCGCGTTGATGGAATCGATTCTGGCGATGATCGAGCGCAAAACGCCGGATCTGTTCGCCGCGCAGATAAACGCGTTACTTAACCGGCCGGATGCGACGGCCGTGCTGCGGGCACTGCGCTGTCCGACATTGTTGATGGTCGGGCGGCAGGACAGCTGGAGTCCGGTGGAGCGTCACGAAGAGATGGCCAGACTTGCACCGGACAGCGTGCTGCAAGTCATCGAAGACGCCGGTCATATGAGCACCATGGAGCAACCTCAGGCGGTGAGCGCCATGCTCCGGCAGTGGCTGGCATCATAGACGGCATCGGCAGAAAGCCCGGATAGACCGGGCTACTGATTCATGCTTATTTATGCGTATGCCAGCGTAAAGCGACTGTTGATGTGCTGCGGTGACTCCAGCTCGTCGATCAGCGCCTTGGCGTAATCCTCCACGGAGATCTGGCTGTTGCCTGCCGTGTCAGTTAACAGCTGATCGGTGCCGAGCTGATAACGGCCTGTGCGCTCGCCCGGGGCGATGACTGCAGCGGGGGAGAGCATGGTCCAGCTGACGTCGCTCTGCGCGCGCAGGGTGTTCAGCGCGTAGCGGGCGCCCTCAGCGGTTTCCTTATACTCGGCGGGGAACTCGGGCGTATCGATCAGCTGTACACCGGGCGCAACCTCGAGAGAACCGGCACCCCCTACCATCAACAGGCGCTTTACCCCTGCCGCCTTGGCCGCGCTCAGTATGCTGTCGACCCCGTTGCTGTAGTAACCCAGCACGTTCTGTTGGGCGTGGCCGGAGAACGCGCTGACAACCGCGTCGAAGCCCTGCAGACTCTTGCTCAGGGCCGCCGTATCCTGCACGTCAACCTTGCTGGCGCTGAGGCCTGGCTGAGCTGCGAGTTTTTCCGGTCGGCTGACCAGTGCGGTAACGCTGTGGCCGCGGCTCAGGGCCTCTTCACGCAGGGCTGAACCGATAAAACCGCTGGCACCGATAAGGGCGATATTCATGTTGATCTCCTCATGCATCATGATTGGTGAGTGCTATTGTGCGAGCGGTTATTGATTTGAAAAATAGCCCGATTGATAATTGATTGTTATTAATATTATGACAATCTCCCATGCTCGATGAACTGGATCTCAACGCCCTGCCGCTGTTCATGGCTACTGCCGAGGCGGGTTCGTTTACCGCGGCGGCCGACCGACTGGGCTGTACCAAGACCAAGGTCAGTCTCAATATCAAGGCGCTGGAGAAACGGCTGGGTCTGGCCCTGTTCAACCGCACGACGCGGCAGGTGACACTGACCGATGCGGGCCAGCAGCTCTACATGGCCTGCCAGCCACTGCTGGCCAAACTCGGCGAGACGTTGAGCGAGGCTGGCACCAGTGCACGAACATTGACCGGCACCCTGCGCATGACCGCGCCGGTGGATCACGTGGCGCAGAGTCTCGCTCCAGCCGCCGCTGCATTCGGCGAGCGTCACCCGGATCTGCTGATCGAGTTGCGCAGCGGCGACCGGGTGGCGGATATGGTGCGGGACGGGATCGATGTGGCGATCCGCATCGGTTGGCTGAAGGATTCCACTCTTCGCGCCCAGAAACTGGGCGAGTTCGAGCAGTGGGTAGTGGCCTCGCCTGGCTATCTGAAGCAGATGGGTACGCCGGACCATCCCGGCGAGTTGAGCCGCCACCGCTGGATTGAGTTTTCCCCACTGCCCAGCCCCCTGACCTGGCGTTTCACACGCGGTGACGAGCAGCTTCAGGTGCAGATGCACAGCCGCTTTCGGGTCGACAGTACAGGCGCCCTGCGCAGCCTGCTTAAAAGCGATGCCGGTGTCTCGGTGATGGCCAGCTATATCGGTCAGCAGGATGAAGAGCTGGTTCGGCTGTTACCACAGTGGCATCTGCCGAGCGGGGGTATCTATGCGGTGTTTCCGCCGGGGGCGTTTATTCCCGCCAAGGTGCGCGCCTTCGTGGACTTTTATCGACAGTGGTTGGCTGACACTTAGCCACTCTGGCTATCGCCAGCTGGACCTTGACTCCAGAAGGCACAGGGGGCCGCACCAGACAGAGTGCTGGTACGACTTTACCGCCTAGTCAAAGCAGTTCAGAAACGCCCTGATCGCGTTTGGCGAGGTCAGGTGATAGACCTGTTTGGTGTGTTTGGCTTCGGTCACCAATGTGCGGTAAGCCGGTGTCAGTTTGGTATGACACAGCCAAAGCACCCGGTAGCTGTTCAACGACCCCTTCAGGATGGGGCTGTTCTCGGGCCAGCCCTCTGGGTTGACGAACAGCCCTTTGATCATGCGTTTGGTGATCCAGGCGCCATGTCGTAGCAGGGGCAGGTCCACGTAGATCAGCGTATCGGCCACGGCAAAGCGCTCCCAGGCGGACGCCATGCAGCCGAAGCCATCGATGATCCAGGCATCCCGTGATATCAGGTCGGAATGCAGGCGTAGATACTCATCCTGAGGGATCTCATCACCACCGGCACGGTATTTGATCTTGTCCAGCGAGTAGAGGGGCAGATCCGTTTTGGCCGCCAGTTGCCGAGCCAGAGTGGACTTGCCGCCCCCGGCATTGCCGAAGATTGCTACTTTCTTCATCACGCTTCCTTGGTCGAGTGTAAAAGCCCAAGAAACCGATATGAAAAACCCGCCTCTTGGGCGGGTTGTAAATGCTGTCTACGCAGTGACACCCACCATTCCTAGGGAATGATGGTAATAATCTGAAAAAGTCGCTGCGTCGATGTCATGTTCATCCGATTAACCTAAACACGATGTCTGCGCCCGTCAAGCATGAATGGCGCAGGTGTTAAGCCAGTGCCTGTGCAAAGTCTTCCAACAGGTCGGCCTGATCCTCGATACCCACGGATATGCGAATGGTGCCCTCTGAAATACCCATTGATGCGCGGCGCTGTGGGCCCATCTCGAAGAAGATGGTATGCGCAACCGGTATCGCCAGTGTGCGGTTGTCGCCCAGATGGCTGGAGAGCACCACGCACTTGAGCTTGTTCAGCACCTTGAAGCAGGCGTCATCGTCGACCAGATCGATACTCATCAGTGCGCCGAAACCGCAGAATAGCGCTTTGGCGCGTTCGTGTTGCGGATGGCACGGCAGGCCCGGGTAATACACCTGCTTGATTGCCGGATGCTGGTCGAAAAATTCCGCCAGTGCCTGGGCGTTGCTGCAGGCTTTTTGTACACGCAGGGCCAGCGTTTCGGCACCGATGGCGATGCGGTGGGCGGAATCTGGTGCCAGCGTGGCGCCCATATCGCGCAGCCCCTTCTTGCGAATCTGCTGCAGGCCCCATTTCTGAGGATCTCCCTTGCGATAGGACTCGTTGATATTGGGGTATTGGCTCCAGTCATAACTGCCCAGATCGGTGACCGATCCGCCCAATACTTCGCCGTGACCGGCGATGATCTTGCTCAGCGAGTTGATGCTGAGGCTGGCACCGACCGATTTGGGCTGGAACAGGGCCGGAGAGCTCATGGTGTTATCCACCACGTACACCAGCTGTTGTGCGTGGCAGAACGCGCCGATCGCTTTCAGGTCGGCAATCTGGGTGCAGGGGTTGGCGATGGTCTCGACAAAGACCATGCGGGTATTGGGCTGCACGGCGGCTTTGACGTTTTCCACGTCGGTCGCATCGACGAAGCTGACCTCGATACCGTACTGTGTCAGCGTCTGGAAAAAGCTGTTGGTGTTGCCGAACAGGAACTGGCTTGATATCAGGTGATCGCCGGTTTTCAAAAGCGTCAGGCAGGTCGCGCTGAGCGCGGCCATGCCGGTGGCGAAACAGATAGTGTCGATACCCTGTTCCAGCCGGCTGAGCTTGCTTTGCAGCGCGGTGGTGGTGGGGTTGTTCTGCCGACCGTAGGAGTAGCCCGGCTGTCGGTTTTGGAATACCGCGGCGAGCTCTTCAGCCGTTTCATAGCCGTAGAGCACGACATTATGCACGGGCTTGTGTACGGATCCATGCTCGATCGGTGACTCTCGATCGCCGTGGACGATGCCGGTGGTAAAACCCTTCTCTTTCATCTGATCACTGCCTGAATAGAAACGTCAAAATCTTCGAAACCTGCCTGGATGCCGGGAGCCTAGAGGCGAACGGGCCGCTGACCATGATAACGCGAGCGCACCCCTGAGGGCACGGGGTGTCGACATGGAATGCATCGTCTTTACAGGAACCTCTGCCCCTAGGGTAACAACAGAGTGGATAAGCGGTCCTTCTGCGCCTGCACATAATCGAGGAAGGTGCTGGCAATAACCGACATCTCCTTGCCTGCCAGACGTGCAAGATACCATTGGGAGCGGATTGGCAGATGCTCCACATCGAGCTCCTTCAAACCCTCGCTGCCGCCCAGAGCGAGTGTGTGCCGCGACAGGATGGATACGCCGAGTTCCGACATGACGCAGTGCTTGATCGCCTCGTTGCTCTCTATTGTCATGCGAACATTGAGATCCAGTCCAGCGTTCTTCAGATGCTGTTCGATGGCATGGCGTGTGCCTGACCCCATCTCCCGAATCAGAAACGGCTCCCGGGCGAACTGCTCGAAGGGGATTTTTCTCTGCCGGGCCAGCGGGTGCGATTCCGCGGCGATAGGTACCAGAGGGTTGGCTGCCAGTGGAATAACATCCAGCTCGAAATTCGAGGGCGGATGACTGAACACGTAAAAGTCGTACTCGGCCCTCTCCAGCTGCTCGATGATCTGTTGACGGTTGGCCACTTTCAACACGATATCGATAGCCGGGTAGGCCTTCACGAACTCGCCGAGAAAATGCGGTATCAGGTATTTCGAGGTGGTCACCACGGCCATTTTCAAAGTACCGGCCTTTAATCCCTGTAGGTCGGCCAGTTTCATCTCAAGACGGTCGAAACTGTCCATGACCTCCCGCGCGCCCTTGATCAGCTCAAGCCCCGCTTCGGTAAACATCAACCGTCGGCCGATCTGCTCATAGAGCGGTACGCCGACATCGTCAGCGAGTTTCTTGAGCTGGCCGGATACGGTGGGCTGGGTCAGATGCAGCTGTTTCGACGCTTTGGTAATCGATCCGTTGCGATAGACCGCGAGCAGAATCTCCAACTGCCTGATGGTACCCACGCGTGCATGCAGACGCGCCATCGCTGCCTCCAACATAGATAAATGACTATTTATAGCATAGATATTATCGATTTTTAGCTATGTGTCGATTGAGGCACACTGCCCACACCTTACAATCCCGACCGAGAGAATTGACGCATGATCGATAAACAACTGGCCTTTGAGCTCTTTACCATACTTCTGCTGCTAACCCTGGGGACTCTGGTGATCATGGCAGGCCTGCCGGGATGGGGCCTGATTACCGTTGCTTGCCTGATCGGTGGCAGCTCCATTGTGATGCGTACTGTGCAGTTGAGTGCGTCGTCCGTCTGAGCCAGTAAGCGTGAGTGGAGCTAGAGAATAGATCATGGGATTGGATATCGTTGCCGCGTTCTTTCTGTTCGGTGCAGTCGCGCAACTGCTGGGCGCACCGATCAAGATGCCGAAAGGCTTGTATCAAAGCCTGACGCTTTTCCTGCTGATTGCCATCGGTCTTAAAGGTGGTATCGCACTGTCGAAATATGCGAGTTTGTCGCTGCTGTGGCAGTCGATGGCGGTGGTGGCCTTCGGGGCGATACTGCCGCTGATCGCCTTTCCGATACTGTGGAAGATCGGTGGGCTGTCGAGGGTCGATTCCGCGTCCGTGGCAGCGCACTATGGCTCGGTCAGCGTCGCTACCTTTGCTGTCGCCCTGGCCGTACTCGAAGCCAACGATGTGGCCTATGAGCCCTATTTTGCCCTTTTCGTTGCGTTGCTCGAGGTGCCGGCGATCGCCGTGGGACTGTTCTTGGCACGCGGCGCCGGTGTCGGCAAGGATCTGAAAAAACTCAGTCACGAGATGTTTTTGAACCAGGGCGTTCTGTTGCTGATCGGTTCTATTCTGATCGGGTGGCTGGGGGCCGGGCAGACGTCGAAGCTGATGCCGTTTTTTGGCACGCTGTTCCACGGTGTATTGGCACTCTTCCTACTGGAGATGGGACGTCAGGCGGCGTCGCGTATCGGCTTGATCCTCAAGTTCGGATCTTTTATAGCCAGCTTCGCGGTGTTGATGCCACTGATTGGCGCGGCGCTTGGTGCGGCACTGGCCAGCGTACTGGGGCTTTCAATCGGCGGCACCGTATTACTGGCGACACTCGGCGCCAGTGCCTCCTACATTGCGGTACCGGCGGCTCTGGCCAACGCGCTGCCGGAGGCGAATCAGAGCCTCTCCATCACTGCATCGCTCAGCATCACCTTTCCCTTTAACGTGCTGGTCGGCATTCCGCTCTATATGGCGCTGCTGTCGCTGTAATCACACGCCGGTGGCTGGCACAGAGAACGCTCAGCCACCAAGTGCTGAATCAGAAGCCGCGTCCGGTATCCTAGTGCCCTGCTCAACACGTAGAATGCCGGTATGAGCATGCCAGGCGATCGGGTTGACCTTCTGTCCGCCCAGAATCGCATGACAACCAATACCGACTACGTGGGGATACTGTGAACCATGAAAGCCCCTAAGCGCCTGCTTCCGCTGTTGGAAGATGGGTTGATCGATGAGGTTCTGCGCCCCCTGATGAGTGGCAAAGAGGCCTCCGTCTACGTCGTGCGCTGCGCAGACGAGGTCCGCTGTGCCAAAGTGTACAAGGATGCCGAAAAGCGCAGCTTTAAGAAGGCCGTGCTGTATCAGGAGGGGCGAAAGGTACGCAACTCACGCCGCGCCCGTGCCATGGAAAAGGGTTCGCGCTTTGGCCGCAAAGAGACGGAAGATACCTGGCAGAACGCCGAGGTGGATGCGCTCTACCGTCTCGCCGCCGCCGGAGTGCGCGTGCCCGAGCCCTACGGCTGCTTCGACGGCGTGTTGCTGATGGAGCTGGTCACCGACGATGAGGGGCGTGTTGCCCCGCGACTCAACGATGTCAGCATGTCCGCCGAGCAGGCACGTGAAGATCACCTGATGGTGATGGAGTACGTCAAGCGGATGCTGTGCGCCGGCCTTGTTCACGGCGATCTGTCGGAGTTCAACGTACTGGTGGACGATTACGGCCCGGTGATCATCGATCTGCCCCAGGCGGTGGATGCGGCGGCCAACAACAACGCCCGCGCCATGCTGGAGCGGGATGTGGATAACATGACCCGCTACTACGCCCAGTACGCCGAGGAGTTGCTGGAAACTCGCTATGCTGCTGAGATGTGGGCGCTGTTCGAAGCGGGTGAACTGACCCACGAATCCGAGCTGACCGGGTTGGTCATTGAGGATGAACATTCAGCCGACGTGGATGCGGTGATGGCTGAGATCCAGCAGATCCTACGCGACGAAGAGAAACGGCGGGAGCGCTTGCGGGCGGATCTACAGGGCGAGGAGCCGTAACCTATCCTGATCAGTGCTCCCCCAATGCCATCAAGGTGGCCAGGCCAATCACTACGGCCACCAGTGCCGCATAGTGCGGGACATTCCATTTCTGAAAGTCGCCACTTATAACCGCGACACCCGCAATGGTGGCGGCAAACCAGAGCAGTGTCTGCAGCGTGGAAGAGGAAACGCCGGCCAGTGTTAAAAAGCGTACCGAGTAGAGATAGATCGAAACACCGGTAAGGAAAAACACCAGCGATAGTGCGCCCTGCTTAAGCGCGACATGCCCGCCAGCGCTCCAGGTTTGCGTAGCATATTGAAACCCCTTGGCATCGAACCAGGCCGACAGCATCAGAAGTATGAAGGAGATGGTCATGTTCATGGGGCAAAGGTCGTCTTTCGTCGTTAGGCCTGAAGGGGGCCACACTACGAATGCTGGACGGTTTGGGGCTATACCCCTTGGGGGGTAGGTGCGAACTGTGCAGGTTTCGCCTAAAGGCGAAACTGGAATTCGATCTGCCCGCCACAGCACTACCGTTTATAAATCGAACGCCTCAGGATCGATCTCGGCAAGCGACTCGAAAGAGGGTTTGGCAAAGTAGTAACCCTGATAGAGGTGGATGCCCAGATCGCTGAGGCAGCGCAGTTCGTCTTTGCTCTCTAAGCCTTCGGCCATCAGGGTGATGTGAAGCTCGTCGCACAGTGATAACAGCGAGCGAACGATCGCCCTGCGCACCGGGTCGGCGTGTATATTGCGGATCAGCGCCATGTCGATCTTCAGCATGTCAGTCTGGATATCGGCAAGCAGGCCCAGACCGGAGTAGCCGGAGCCGAAATCGTCGATAGCGGTCTGGAAACCGATATCGCGGTAATAGTCCACAATGCCGCTTAGATGCTCGGGGTTATCCACATGGTCATTCTCGGTAAATTCGAAAATGATGCGCTCGGAGGGGAAACCGTAGATCGATGCCGCTTCCAGTGTGGTGCGTATGCACACCTCCGGTCGATAGACCGCGGTAGGAATGAAGTTGATGTTAAGGTAGCTGTCGATGCCGAGTTGCGCCGCCAGTTTGACCGCCTTGACCCTGCAGGCCTGATCGAATGCGTACCGGTTGCCCTCATGGACATGCCTGAATATGGATGCTGCGCTTGATCCGTCTACACCTCTGACCAGTGCCTCCTGCGAGTAGATACTGCGATCGCGGATATCGACAATCGGCTGAAACGCCATGGAAAACTCGAAATCGAGTTTCGCGCCGTCGGCACACTGTGCGCAGGTCATTTTGGGAATGTCGCAGGTGATGGTCATGGGCCGCCTCTTTCGAGTCCTTTTCGAACGGTACAGCATTGAGCATAACAGCAATGGTGCGATAGCGTGAAAGCGCACCTGTTCGGGGGTGAACATGCTGGCTGTAAAGGCCGGGATTGACGGCAAAGAGGCATGTAACTCACCTGTTTGGGAGGCGCTTGCCATCAAACGGGCGGCAGGTCATAGTGTCGACTTCATCGAATTTTCATTCGGATTAAGCCGATGCAAGGAAAGCGTCTCGGGTTACCGCTTCAGTTGTGGGTCAGCGGCACTATTGTGCTTTGTATGCTTGTACTGGCGCTGACGCTGATTGCAAAGTTCTACTCCGAAAACCGGAGTACGCTGATTGCGGCATCAGCCACCAATGCCCGTCAGTTAGCGGAAAATCTCGACACCCATCTGCAACGTCTGCTTGATCCCATCGAAAGTACCCTTCAGATTCTGGTGCTGGACCCTCTGACGCAGGGACGGTCGCTGGAGCAGCGTCACGCCCGGTTGCCCGTGTTGGCCGAGACGCTCAAGGCGAACCCCGTTCTCAGCGCAGTTTATGTCGGTTATCCCGATGGCAGCTTCATGCTGCTGCGCCATCTCGACAGCGAGGTGGCGCGACAGGCCGTGGACGCCCCGGCGGGGGCTTACTACATGCTGCAGAGCGTTGAGCGAAGTGGTCGGGATGATAGGGGGCGCGGCGCTTGGCAGTTCTATGACAAGCAGTTGCGACTGCTCGAATCACGTGACAAGCCGGATTACCACTACGACCCTCGCGTGCGACCCTGGTTCAAGGAAGCATCCGTTACCGACAGGACCGTTTTGACTAGCCCTTACGTCTTTTACACCACGGGTGAAATAGGCGTGACGCTGGCGCGCCGTAATCCGGCGAACGGGGGTGTCATCGGTGTAGACGCCTCGGTGGATGACCTGTCCGAGGTGATCGCTGCGTTGCAGCCGACACCGGGCATTCAGATGGCGGTAATCAACGGTAACAACCGGGTGGTGGCCTATCCCGATCTGAGCCGCATCATCAGCATGGATGCGCAGCAGGGGCTTTCGCTGATATCGCTGGACGAGTTGGGTGAGCCGGTACTCAACGAGGTTGCCCAAATGGGCAGCGATGAAAAGAGCATGGGCGAATTCAGCACCGAGCAGGGCAACTGGTACGGCTTGAAGGTCACCATGGGGCGCGAACGAGACGTCGATCTGCAATTGCTGTTTGCCGTTCCGGAAGCTGAGCTGTTGGCCGATGCCAAGGCGAACGGTATTGAGCAGCTGATCTGGTCGGCGGGTATCATGCTGGTGCTGATGGTGGTCGGTTGGCGACTGGGGCGTGCCGTGGCCAGACCGCTACGAGAGCTGTCAGACGCGATCGGTGCGCTGGCGGCATTCGATTTCAGTCACAAGGTTGAACTGTCATCGTCTGTCAGTGAGGTTAACCGGTTGAGCGATCTGATCGGCCAGATGTCGGGCGCCATCAACAGTTTTCAAGCGATCGCCCGGACGCTGGCGCGCGAGCCGGATCTGGATTTGATGCTGTCGCGGGTAACCGATCATCTGGTCACGATTACCGACGCCCAGGCGGGCGTGGTGTATCTGCTCGACCCCGATAGCGGTCAACTTGAGCGTGCAGCCAAGGCGCGGCTCAATGGTGTACCCGAGCGTTTGGAGGTGACCAGTCAGGGGGTGGCGGATCTGCGTGAGGCTGTCCGTGCTGCGCTGAGCAAGGATGGCGAAAAAGTGATGACAACGCCGCTTTTCGATCGCGACGGCAATGCATTGGGCGTGTTGGCCCTGCGTCTGTCTGTCGATGGTGTGCGACGGGAGGAGGCGTTTCGCCGCTTTGTCGATGAAGTCTCGGGATCGGCCGCCACCGCCATTGAAACCCGCCATCAGGTTGATGCACAGCAGGCGCTGATCGACGCCATCATTCGGCTGCTGGCCGATGCGATCGATGCGAAATCACCCTATACCAGTGGCCACTGCGAGCGCGTACCTGAACTGGCCGAAATGCTCGTAGACGCTGCACAATCGGCGAGCAAGGGCGAGTTCGCGAGCTTCAGCATGAGTGACACTCAGCGGCGAGAGTTTCGTATCGCTGCCTGGTTGCACGATTGCGGCAAGATTGTGAGCCCCGAGCATGTCGTCGATAAAGCCACCAAGCTCGAGACAATCTACAACCGGATCCATGAGATTCGCACCCGCTTCGAGGTGCTCTGGCGTGATGCCGATATCGCCTATCTCAAGGGTGTGGTGACCGGAGAGCCCGAGAGTGACCTGCGTGCGCGGCGCGAGCGAACCCAGCAGGAGCTCAGGCGTGACTTTGCCTTCGTGGCGCAAGCCAATATCGGGGGCGAGTCGATGTCCGAGGAGGATATACAGCGACTGGCCCAGATCGCCAGACGTCGCTGGGTCCGTCATTTCGACAAGCGTCTGGGTCTGTCACGCGATGAGTTTGAGCGTCTCACCGAGCGTGAAGAGGAGCTGCCGGTCATCGAACATTTGCTGTCCGACAAGCCGGAGCACCTGATCGCCTGGGGTGACAGACGCCCGCCGGTTGAGCGGGGTAACCCCGATAACATCTGGGGTTTCGATATGGCCGTGCCCGATCAGGCCTCCAATCTTGGTGAACTCTACAATTTGTCGATACAGCGCGGCACGCTCACGGATGAAGAGCGTTTCGTAATCAACGATCACATCGTGCAGACCATTCGCATGCTCAGCGCCTTGCCGCTGCCCCGGGATTTGCGCCGGGTGCCCGACATCGCCGGTAACCACCATGAGAAGGTGGATGGCAGCGGTTACCCCCGAAAGCTGGAGGCAAGCGGCTTGAGCGTGCCGGAGCGGGTGATGGCGCTGGCCGACATATTCGAGGCGCTGACGGCGGCCGACAGGCCGTACAAAGAGGCCAAGACCTTGTCGGAATCGATGCGCATACTCGCGTTCATGTGTAAGGACCGTCATATCGACGGCGAGTTATTCAGGCTGTTTCTGGAGTCCGGCACCTATCTTCGTTACGCTGAGAAGTATCTGAAACCCGAACAGATCGATGCTGTGGATAAGCGTCAGCTCCTGACGCTGGCGGGACTGCGCTAACGGTTCAGTCACCGTCTGCACCGTGTCGATACACGACGAGGAACCGATGGCGGATAATCCTCTGCTTGCGCCCATCGCCCGCCTGCTCCACCAGCATCCGGGTGGATTGAGTGAATACGCCTTGATGAAGCAGCTCGAGTTCGACGGGCTCGCACTGGATGACGAGCCTGATGTGACATCCGAGCTGCTGCTGTTCCGTAAACATTTCCTGATCATGAATGCGTTGTACCGTTTGGAGCCTGTGCTGTACGAGGAGGGCTTCGAGTTGTCCATATCGGCCCTGCATATTCAGATTCATCCGCTTGAACCGCTTATCGCCTCGGAACAGCAGGCACTGGCGAAGTCTAACCCCCTGCGCGAGTACTACCTGGACTGGCGTGAGTTCGAGAAGAGCAGCAGTCAGTATGTGCGACAGCTGCTTAACGGCTTCTGGCGTCGTTATTGCGGTGATAGCCGTATTGAACAGGCCTGGCAGACACTCGGTATCGCCCCCGGCACTGAGCCGGAGGCTGTACGCCGCGCCTATCGGCGACTGGCAGCACGTCACCATCCGGACCGGGGGGGCGATGTGGAGCAGTTTCGACGGGTGCGCGAAGCCTATGAGCTGTTGATGGCCTGACGGCCTAAACCCTGCGGCCATACATTGATCGTAATCGGCAATTTTTACGCAATATTTACGCGCTAGCTGGCCTCCCGCACTCGAATTTTTACACCGAATTGGTCGACAATAGCGGACAGTTATCCTGAAAGGCCGATCAGTCGGCGGTGTTGCATCATGCGAATCATTATTCTCGGAGCCGGGCAGGTCGGTGCCGCGCTGGCGGAGAAACTGTCCAGCGAAGCCAACGACATCACTGTTGTCGACAACGAGCCGGAACGCCTGCGCCTGCTGCAGGACCGGCTCGACCTGCGTACGCTGGAGGGGGAGGCCTCCTATCCCGGCGTGCTTGATCAGGCCGGTTGTGCCGATACTGATATGCTGATTGCGGTGACCAGCAGCGACGAGGTCAACATGGTTGCCTGCCAGATCGCCAGTACGCTGTTTAATACCCCACGCAAGATCGCCCGCATTCGTTCCCCTCACTACATGGCACACGCCGACCGGCTGTTCGCCAGCAGTGCCGTACCGGTGGACGTGATGATCAGCCCTGAACAGCTGGTCACGGCGTATATCGAGCAGTTGCTCCAGTACCCTGGGGCGATCGAGGTGCTCGACTTCGCCGACGGTTTGGTCAAATTGGTGTCGATACGGGTTGCCGCCAAGTCGCCGATCTGTCGGCGGCGGCTCAGCGAACTGAGCCGCCAACTGCCCGATGTGCGTATGCGAGTGGTCGCGATCTACCGGCAGGGGGAGGCGGTCGGCATCTCGGGGGATACGTTGATCGAGGCCAACGACGAACTGTTGTTTGTGTCGGTGGCGGAGCAGATGCCCCGGGTGATGTCGCTCTGCTGCGGTGAGCGGCCACCCTATCAACGGATCATCATCGCCGGTGGCGGCAATATCGGTAAAGCCTTGGCCGAGCGGCTGGAGGGGCGGTACAGCGTCAAGGTGATCGAGCGCAACATTGCCCGTTGTAACCAGATCTCGGCCGAGCTGACGCAAACCGTGGTGATCAACGGTGGCGCATCCGAGGCGAACCTGCTGGAAGCTGAGGGGATCGAACAGACCGATCTGTTCTGCGCGCTGACCAACGATGACGAGGCCAATATCATGGCGTCGATGCTGGCCAAACGCCTCGGCGCGCGTAAGGTAATGACGATCATCAATAATCCCGCCTACATCGAGCTGATTGAGGGTGAGGGCATCGATATCGCCATCTCGCCGCAACAGGTCACCATCGGCAGCCTGCTGACCTATGTACGCCGCGGTGATATGGCGCGAGTCTACTCTCTGCGCCAAGGTAACGCCGAAGCGCTCGAGGCAGTGGCGCGAGGGGGGCGCAGGTCGCGGCTGGTTGGCCGTCGAATATCCGAGCTACCCCAACCGGACGGCGTTGTACTCGGTGCGGTGGTACGTGATGGTGGCGTGTTGATAGCGAAAGGCGATCTGCGGATTCAAGAAGAGGATCACCTGATCTTTATCATGGCCAACAGGCAGAGCCAGGGCGCAGTGGAGAAGATGTTCCAGGAAGGTTTGGCACTGTTCTGAGGGAGGAGGGCCGCTATGCTCAGGCTGTTTCGTCCGATACTGTTTATCTGCGGTATCCTCGCGCTGGTCATGGCGGGCCTGCTGTTGGCGCCAACCCTGTATGGCTACGCGATTCAGGATCCGGAGTACCGGGCGTTCGGATTTGCGGCCGGTATAGCGCTGGTCTGCGGTCTGGGACTGATCCTGCTCGGTCGTGAGGAGCGTTTTAACCTGAACTCGCGTCAGCTCTATCTGCTGACCAGTCTGAGCTGGCTGATGCTCTCCTTTGCCGGCGCTCTGCCGCTGGTGTTGATCGATCATCCGCTGACGCTGACCGATGCGATCTTCGAAACCGTGTCCGGCATCACCACCACCGGGTCGACCGTGCTCTCGCATCTGGATCACGTTCCCCGGCCTATTCTGCTCTGGCGCTCGATTTTACAATGGGTCGGCGGTCTGGGTGTGATCGGTATGGCGGTCTCGATTCTGCCTTTCCTGCGCGTCGGTGGTATGCGCCTGTTCCAGACCGAATCCTCCGACTGGTCGGAGAAATCGATGCCCCGCTTTCACGAGATGGCACGCGGGCTTCTCGCCGTCTATCTGCTGATCTCGGTGCTCTGTGCGCTCAGTTACTGGGCTGCGGGCATGACCCCCTTCGACGCGATCAACCACGCCATGACGACCGTATCGACCGGCGGTTATGCCACCGACGATCGCTCCATGGGCCGTTTCAGCAACACCATTTTGTGGATCTCGGTGCTGTTCATGATGCTCGGCAGCCTGCCGTTTACCCTCTATGTGCGTTTTCTGGCGCAGCGGCGTCTGCGGGTGCTGGTTGATCAGCAGGCCAAGGGGTTTATCTATATCGTCCTCTTTCTGGTGCTGCTGCTGACCATTGAGCAACTGGTGGTGGGTGAGCGGGGGCTGTTCGAGGTGTTGACCCATGCCGCGTTCAACATCGTCTCGATCATCACCACCACCGGTTATGCGTCCACCGATTACACACTCTGGGGCGAGTTCAGCATCGGCATCTTCTTTATGGTCACCTTCATCGGCGGCTGCTCCGGCTCCACTGCTGGCGGTATGAAGATTTTCCGCTTTCAGCTCTCATACCTGTTTCTGGCGGACCAGATGCACAAGCTGGTGCATCCGCGCAGCGTCTCGGCGATCCGCTACAACGGTAAGCCGATTCCGGACGATATCATCTCTTCGGCGGTCGCCTTCTCCTTCCTGTTCTTTATCGTACTGGCCGCCACCACCCTGGCGCTAACTTGGATTGGCGTCGACTTCCTGACCGCCTTTACCGGTGCGATCACTGCGCTGACCAACGTCGGTCCGGGGTTGGGCGAGACCATCGGCCCGGCCGGCAACTTCGCGGCGCTGCCGGATGCCGCCAAGTGGCTGCTCAGCTTTGCCATGATCCTCGGGCGGTTGGAGCTGTTGACCGTCATGGTGCTGCTCTCGCCGGTGTTCTGGAGAGGCTGATGTTCGATCTGACGCGTATCGAGGTACGGGCATCGCCGCAGCATTGGCTGCTGGCGTTGCTGGTGCCGATGCTGGCGACGCTGCCCTGCCTTTGGCTGCAGCAGCTGTTGCCGGTGCCGAGCCTTGCGATGTTCTATCTCGGTGCTGTGCTGCTGACCGCCGTTTACACAGGCTCCGGGCCTGCACTGCTGGCGGCCTGTCTGAGTTTTCTGGCCTACAACTTCTTCTTCACCGAGCCGCACTACACCCTGTTTATCCTGCACCGGGAGGATCTGCTCACGGCTGCACTGCTGATATTGGTGGCGCTGGTTACCGGCCACCTGACGGCGCGGTTGCGGGAAAAGGTTGATGCACTGGAGATTAGCAGCCGCTGGAGCCGAGAGCAGATGGCGATGGCACGACGGCTCTCTTCCTGTGTCTCGGCAAACGATCTGATCGAGGTATTCGCCGCGCAGTTGCGCGAGGGTTTTAACACCGAGGTTCGACAGCAGACGCCACCTTTCGAATCAGTGCCGCCGTTAGAAGGCGATACCGTCAGAATCGCCTCTGACGAGGGTGGCGTGCGCATACTGTTCTGTGATCGGCAGGCGGTGCGCGGTGTTTTGTCGCTGCCGCTGACAACCGGACTCGATGCCGTGCGTCGCCTGCAACTCGATGCGTACTCAGAGCTTGCACGGCTGGCCTGGAGTCGGGTGCTGCTGGTCGAGTCTCTGGGACAGGAGACGCTGGTCAAGGAGCGCGAACAGCTGCGCTCGGCACTGCTCTCCTCCATTTCGCATGATCTGCGCACGCCACTGGCGGCGATGATCGGTTCGGTGTCCACGTTGATCGATCTGCATGACAGTCTATCGGCATCACAGAAGGATGAACTGCTCAGCAACACCTTGAGCGAAGCGCGCCGTCTGGACCGGTATATCCAGAAACTGCTGGATATGACCAAACTGGGCCAGGGTGAGCTGAAGCTGGAGCGGGACTGGATCGGCATCGATGACATCCTGAATGTCGTCATCCGACGCGCCAGACCCTTACTCAGTGAGCATCAGCGGATTGACGTCGAACTCGCCGATGAGATGCCGCTGCTCTACGTGCATGCGGCGCTGCTGGAGCAGGCGATCTTCAACGTGTTGGAAAATGCGATCCGTTTTTCGCCGCCTGACGGGGAGATCAGCCTCAGCGTTGCGCTCAGGGATGCCCGACTGGAGATCGATATCCGTGATCAGGGGCCCGGCATGCCGGAGGCACTCTGGTCGCAGATATTCGACATGTTCTTCACCCTGTCGCAGGGCGATCAGCAAAGCGGGGGTACGGGCCTTGGGCTGGCGATCTGCCAGGGAATTCTCGGTGCCCACGGTGGGCAGGCCCGCGTACTTTCAAGCTCGCCCGAGCACGGCACAGTGCTGAGGCTGACGCTACCGCTCGATAAGGCCCAGCCCGGAGGAGGGACATGACACGTATACTGGTCATCGATGACGAGCCGCAGATCCGCCGCTTCCTCAATATCAGCCTGAGCTCTCAGGGCTACGAGATTCTGGAGGCTGAGAGCGGCCGGGAAGGGCTGCAAAAGGCCGCACTGGAAACCCCTGATCTGATCATTCTCGATCTGGGTCTGCCGGATATGGACGGACAGCGGGTGCTGCGTGATCTGCGCATCTTCTACAGCGGGCCTGTGATCGTGCTGTCGGTACGCAACAGTGAGCGTGAAAAGGTGCAGGCGCTCGATAGCGGGTGTAACGACTACGTGGAGAAGCCGTTCGGGGTCAAAGAGCTACTGGCTCGTATCCGTGCGGTATTGCGCACCTTCTCGACCATTGAAGTGGCACCGGCTGGCTATGAAGATCAGCACCTTAAACTGGATATCCAGACCCGCCGCGTGCTGCTCGATGGCGAACCTGTGCACTTCTCGCGCAAGGAGTTCGATCTGCTTGCCGAGCTTGTCAGCTACCCCGGGCGCATCCTGACCCAGCAGTATCTGCTGCGTAAATTCTGGGGTGAAACGCATATCGATGACACCCACTATCTGCGCATCTTCATTCGCCAGATCCGCAACAAGCTGGGCGATCGTGCCACCGCGCCTGTCTATATCGAAACCGAGCCCGGCGTGGGATACCGTTTTATCGGCGGCGAGGGCTCCGGTTCCGAAAGCTGAGTATTGCTCCTCGCAAGAGCTTGGCCCCAAGGCTAGAATGCCGCATACGACATAACGCGGTGCCCCCATGACAGATAATCCGAGCCAGCCCTTCTATCAGCTTATGCCTGACACCGTCATCGACGCGGTGGAGTCGCAGGGCTACCTCAGCGATGGTCGAATCCTGGCCCTCAACAGCTATGAAAACCGTGTCTACCAGGTGGGCATCGAGGAGTCACAACCGCTGATAGCCAAGTTCTACCGCCCCCGGCGCTGGAGTGACGAGCAGATACTCGAAGAGCACGCCTTCTGCTTCGAGATGGCAGAGCAGGAGCTGCCGGTGGTGGCGCCGTTGCGCAACGAAGCGGGTGAGAGTCTGTTTAACTTCGGTGACTATCGCTTTGCACTCTATCGCCGCCATGGCGGACGGGCGCCGGAGCTGAGTGATCCGGACCATCTCTATCAGCTCGGGCATACGCTGGGACGCATCCACCTGATTGGGGCGGTGCGCGATTTCAAGTACCGTCCGCGGCTCGATATTCAGAGCTACGGTCACGACAGTGTTGAGCTAATCGCACGGGACTTCATCCCCGCGTCGTTGCGCGAGGCCTACGTCAGTTTGACCGCCGACCTTCTCCGTGAAGTGGAAGCCGCGTTCAAGCGTGCCGGTAACGTGCGTTATATACGCGCCCACGGCGATTGCCACGGCGGCAATATCCTCTGGCGTGATGACACGCCGAACTTCGTCGATTTTGACGATGCCTGCATGGCACCGGCCATTCAGGATCTCTGGATGCTGCTGACCGGCGATGACCGCAACGAGTTGCAGTTGCAGCTGTGCGAGGTGATCGAGGGGTATAACGAGTTCGCCGAATTCGATCCCCGGGAGCTGCATCTGGTCGAGGCGCTGCGCTGCCTGCGCATGCTGCATTACTCGGCGTGGCTGGCGCGGCGCTGGGAAGATCCGGCGTTTCCACACAATTTTTCCTGGTTCAATACCGAGCGCTACTGGGGCGAGCACCTGCTGCAGCTGCGTGAGCAGTTTGCCAAGCTGCGCGAGCCGGTACTGGAGCTGTTGTAAAACCTGCGCGTGATGCCTGCGCGCCGGTAAACGCCTTATCTCAGGGGGAGTGATCGATGTCAGCAACGATGTTGATAGGGGGCGCAAACGGCGAGCAGTTGGCGCTGAATCCGCGTTATGCCAACCGTCACGGGTTGATAGCCGGGGCGACCGGGACCGGTAAGACGGTTACGCTTCAGGTATTGGCTGAAGGGTTTTCGCGCCTGGGCGTGCCGGTCTTCATGGCGGATGTGAAGGGCGACCTGTCCGGATTATGTTGCGCCGGTACGCCGCATCACAAGATCGACGAGCGGCTGCAACGAATCGGCATTGCGGACTACCGCCAGGCGCCGAGTCCGGTCGCCTTCTGGGATCTGTTCGGCGAGCGTGGCATACCGGTGCGCAGTACCATCTCCGAGATGGGGCCGCAGCTACTGGCCGCGTTACTGGAGTTGAACGAAACTCAGGAGAGCATTCTCACACTGGCTTTCGAATTCGCCGATGATGAAGGTTTGCTGCTGGTTGATATCGATGACCTGCGCACCACGCTCAACTACCTGGCCGAGCATGGGCGCGAGATAGGTACCCAGTTCGCGGTATCGAAGGCGTCGGTCAATGCCATTCTGCGCCGGTTGTTGATGATCGAGCGTGAAGGCGGCGAGCTGTTCTTTGGCGAACCCGCGCTGTCGTTGAACGATCTGCTGCGCACCGATCGTACCGGGCGCGGGATGATCAACATCCTGAGCGCCGAACGGCTGATCCAGTCGCCGCGGCTGTACTCCACCTTCCTGCTCTGGCTGCTATCGGAACTGTTCGAGCAACTGCCGGAGATCGGCGATCCGGACGTGCCGGTTCTGGTGTTCTTCTTCGATGAGGCACATCTGCTGTTTAACAGCGCACCCAAGGCGCTGCTGGAGAAAATCGAGCAGCTGGTGCGGCTGATCCGCTCCAAGGGGGTGGGTGTGTACTTCATTACCCAGTCTCCAGCGGACATACCCGACTCCGTGCTCGGGCAGCTGGGCAACCGGATTCAGCATGCGCTGCGGGCCTATACGCCGAAAGAGCAAAAGGCGGTACGGGTAGCGGCACAATCGTTCAGGCCCAATCCTGAGCTGGATACAGCCGAGGTGATTTTCCTGTTGGGTGTGGGCGAGGCGTTGGTATCGGTACTGGATGAAGGAGGGGTTCCGACACCGGTGCAGCAGTTGCTGATCGCACCGCCTGCCTCGCGTATCGGTCCTGCGCAGGCGGATGAGCGTGAGCGCGTGCTTGGGGATAACCCCTTACTGCGTCAATATCGCGAGGCATACGATCCGGACTCTGCACATGAAGAGTTGCAGCGGCGGGTTGAACAACAGGCGCTCAAAAACTCGAGCGCTCAGGCTGATCGCGTGCGCGAAAGCCCGGCTACCAAGCGCGGTAGTCGCGGCCGCAGTCGTGAATCGGTCGGTGAAGCCTTCCTGAAGAGTGTTGCCCGCAGTCTGGGCAGTTCGGTCGGACGCCGGCTGTTACGCGGATTATTGGGCTCCCTGCTCAAGTAGCGTCATACCGAACAGGTAAAGCGCAAGGGCGTTGAGCCCCTGCGCTGCATCGGATTGTGGTTTACTCCACCTCTACAACGGGCGCATCAGGCGCGTGGCGAGAGACCGATTCACAGCCGTTTTGCGCACCTTGCTCACTTTCATACCCTTGAGAGCTGAGGATAACCTGTCCATTTTTGGCTTTCAGATTGAAGTAATACTTGCCGCTTTTACCCTCGAATATCGTATATCGATTCATGTCGGTGCAGTTGGTTTTAACCGACTCGATGCCGTTTTCGGCACCGCTTTTAGCCGTGTATCCTTCAGACGCACCTATAGCCTGACCGTTCCCGGCCTTGAGGCGAAAACGGTACTCACCGGCTTTGTCGCGATATAGCTCGAATTTCCCTGCCATCGATAAATCCTCATCTATGGATAACTGCGATCAAAACGATCCGCCTAACTATAGGTGAGGATTGCGCAATGTGCCGTTGCAATGGAGGGCGGTGGACAAGGCATCCGGGTCAACAATGTCAGCTCCAGTATCATCGCCACGCCCACGGAGCCTGCCAGCGACCTACAGCTTGCGCACGCGGTAGCTCTTGCCCTTGATGGTACGTGACTTCAGCTTATCCAGCGCGATCTCCGACAGTTCGCGTTTGACCGCCACATAGGCGGTGAAGTCGCCGATATCGATACTGCCGATATCATCTCCTGTAAGCTCGCCACCGGCGGTCAGGGTGCCGACGATATCGCCGGGGCGCAGCTTGTTCTTGCGCCCGCCTGCGATCGCCAGGGTGCGCATCGGCGCCCGCGGCGGACGGTGATCATGGTTGGGTGTCGGCAGTTGTTCAATCACATCGATCGGTGCTTCTTGAAGGGCGTTAATACGCTCAAGCTTGATGCTCTCTTTCGGACCGACCAGACTCAGGGCCACGCCGCTGCGCCCTGCACGCCCCGTGCGGCCGATGCGGTGCGTATACACCGCGGGCTCGCGGGGCAGATCGACATTGACCACCAGATCCACCGCATCGATGTCCAGACCGCGGGCGGCCACGTCGGTGGCGACTAGCAGTGTCAGGCTGCGGTTGCTGAACAGGGTGATACGCTGGTCGCGTTCGCGCTGTTCCATATCGCCGTGCAGAACACCGACCTGAAAACCGGCGCTTTTCAGCGCCTCGGCGTACTCGTCGCAACGCCCCTTGGTGTTGCAGAAGATAACCGCTGCCTCAGGCGCCTGCTGTTGCAGCAACGCGATCAGGGTATCGGCCTTGTAGGGTTCGTCACACAGATAGGCGCGCTGTTCGATCGCCACCGAGCTGTGTTGCTCCGCTGCGGTCACGCGCTGGGGATCGCGCTGGTAATGCGCGGAGAGCTGCTCAATATCCTGAGGGTAGGTGGCCGAGAACAGCAGTGTCTGTCGGCTGGACGGTGTGCTGTCGATGATGACGCCTATATCCTCGGCAAAGCCCATATCCAGCATGCGGTCGGCTTCGTCGAGCACCAGACAGCTAACCCGATCCAGCGTCAACGTGCCTTTGCGCAAATGGTCCTTGATCCTGCCCGGTGTACCGACGACGATATGCGCCCCATGTTCGAGCGAGCCGATCTGCGGGCCAATCGGAGTACCGCCACACAGGGTGACGATCTTGATATTCTCCAGATAGCGCGCCAGACGGCGAAGCTCCTTTGCCACCTGAGTGGCCAGCTCGCGGGTCGGGCAGAGTACCAGCGCCTGGGCTGCGAACAGCCGGGGTTTCAGCGTTGTCAGCAGGCCGATGCCGAATGCGGCGGTTTTGCCACTGCCGGTCTTGGCCTGGGCGATCAGGTCCTGACCGGCCAATACCACCGGCAGGCTCAGTTGCTGGATCGGTGTCATCTGCTCATAACCGATCGATGTCAGGTTTTCTATCTGGGCGGCGGGCAGGTTCAGGGTGCTGAAACGTGTCTGGGTCACGGGCGTTCCGGGAAGTCGGGTTCTGGGATATCCACAGGCGTGGGGATGGTCATCGAAGGCGCGCAGTATAGCAGATTCGCGTGCAATCCGAGCAGTGGTGAACCGCCGACTTTGACCGCGGTCGAATGGGCGCGGTAAGCGTACAGGCAAGATGAAGGATTTGAGATGAAAAAAGCGTGGATATTGGGTGTACTGCTAGGTCTGGCAGTACCCGGTTGGGTCATGGCCGCCAGCGGTGACGATGCGATCGAATATCGTCAGGGACTGTTTCGGGCGCTGAAGTGGAACTTCAGTGATATGGGCGCAATGATACAGGAGCGCAAGCCGTTCGATGCCGCCCGTTTTGCGCAGGAGGCCGACCGGTTGGCTGCATTGGCCCCGATGCTTGGCGAGGGGTTCATCAAGGGCTCTGAAAAGAGTGAAACGGTGCCCACCCGTGCCGCATCTGAGCTTTGGTACCAGCGAGATCGATTCGACCAGCTGATGCAGCAACTCGAGGAGAAGACAGCCGCACTTGCCGAAGCGGCCAAACATGAAGATCGAGACGGCCTGCGGCCCTACTTCGGACAGGTAGCGCAGGCCTGTAAGGCGTGTCACGACCGCTACCGCGAACGTGACTGAGCAGCTTCAGCGCGGTGGGTCGATCTGGTTGCCGATGCTGGCGTTAACGCGGAACCAGCCCGCGATACTGTAGCGGTCGACCTTCGCCGGTAGCACCTCATGCGGGAAGCGGTCGCTGAGGAATACCACCAGCCGACCCGCTTTGGGCTCAACCTGTTCGAGCACAGTGCCCTCGTGGTCCGGGTAGATCAGCAGTTCGCCACCGTCGCCGGTCTGCCAGTCGGTATTGAGATAGAACACGGTGGTGAGAATACGGTTGGTTTGACCGCGAAACGCGTCCACATGGCGTTTGTAGAAGGCACCGGGCGCGTAGTGGGCAAAGTGGCACTCGTAATCGAACAGCCCCATGAACAGGCGGCGGTTGAGGCCGTGGCGTAACTGATCCATCCACGCCAAGTAGGCCGCCTCGCTGGCGTCGTGGACGTCGAGCCAGCGAATCTGGTCGCGACGGATCTGCGCGTTGAGTTGTTGGTCCTGCTCGCGACCGACCCCCGCGCGTTGGAAGGCATCGTCATCCAGACGCTGAATGCGCTGGTAAAGCGCAGCGGTCAGCGCCGGGTCGATGACGCCGTCGCAGATGATGTAGCCTTGCTCGACCAGTTCATCGGCGATCCGGTCAAGCCAAAGCTCGTTCGGGGTGTTCGGTATAGTGTTCATGAGCGCTCGTGACGACACTCCAGGATGGGGTGCTTTATATAGACCTAAATTGAGCTCAAGTCACGCGAATTGTTTTTAACCGGTAACGAAATGGGAGTAACTGCCTTGAACGAGCAATCTCGAGCAGGTGGTGGCAAAGTGCGCAGGAACCTGGGGTGGCTGCTGTGTGCAATACCGATGCTGATAGCGATGCGTTGCGCGGCAGATACCGAGCCGATGACGATGACGGTGACCGCCTCGGCCTACAATTCGCTTGCCTCGCAAACCAGTGGCGATCCTACGCTGGCGGCCTGGGGGGATGAGTTGCGCCCGGGTATGAAGGTGATTGCTGTCTCCGATGATCTGGTCAAGGAGGGGCTGACCTACGGCACCGAGGTACGGATCAAGGGGCTCAAGGGGCGCTATACGGTAATCGACAAGATGCATTCGCGTTGGGAGCGCAAGATCGACATCTACATGGGCGAAGATGTGGATGCGGCGCTTGAGTGGGGCGTACGCAAGGTGCAGATCAGTTGGGTGATGGCGGAGAACGACCCCTGATCGACATGGCGTAATTAGATGAATTGATTAGTCAGTGTCTCTGGGGGCTGCTAGAATTCCGAGTAATCAAGTCAACAATTGATCTAATCAAGGAGATCTCTCTATGGCTATTCAGGTTGGCGATAAACTGCCGTCGGTCACGTTCAAGGTGATGGGCGAAAATGGGCCGGAATCGGTGACAACCGATGACCTGTTTGCGGGCAAAAAAGTGGTTCTGTTTGCCGTTCCCGGTGCGTTTACGCCGGGCTGCACCATAACCCATCTGCCGGGTTTTGTGGTCAATGCCGACAAGATCAAGGCCAAGGGTGTGGACAGCATTGTCTGCCTGGCGGTAAACGACGCATTCGTCATGGATGCGTGGGGTAAGTCCCAGAACGCTGAAGAGATCATCATGCTTGCTGACGGTAGCGCTGTGTTCACCAAAGAGATCGGACTGGAGAAAGATCTGACCGAAGGCGGTCTGGGTATTCGCAGCCAGCGCTACGCAATGATCGTGAACGACGGCACTGTCGAGTTGCTGAATGTCGATGACAAGGGCGTCGACAAGAGTAGCGCCGAGACGATTTTGGCTGCTCTCTGATCGATCTGTGGATGAAAAAAGGCGGGCTTAAAGCCCGCCTTTTTTGTGCCTGTCGTTTACGACAGCCCCAGCGCCTTAGCATGGTGGCGCAGATGGTCGTCGATAAAACTGGCGATGAAGAAGTAGCTGTGGTCATAGCCCGGCTGCATTCTCAGCTCCAGCGGATGTCCTGCACTTTCGCAGGCATGCAGCAGTGCGCCCGGGTTGAGCTGTTCGGCAAGGAAATTGTCGGCTTCTCCCTGATCCACCAGCAGTGGTAGGCGCTCCTCGGCGTTGGCGATCAGCGCACAGCTGTCCCACTCCTTCCAGCTTTCACGATCCGGACCCAGATAGCGGCCCAACGCCTTCTCACCCCACGGGCAGTTGATTGGGTTGCTGATCGGGGCAAAGGCGGACACCGACGTGTAGCGGCCGGGGTTCTTCAGCGCACAGATCAAGGCACCATGCCCGCCCATGGAGTGGCCGCTGATCGAGCGTGCGTCAGTAACCGGGAAATGCTCCTCCACCAGTGTCGGCAGTTCGGCGACCACATAGTCATACATGCGGTAGTGTTCCGCCCAGGGGGCCTGCGTGGCGTTGACATAGAAGCCGGCACCCGAGCCGAAATCATAGCTTTCGTGTTCACCGGGGTGGTCGGTGCCGCGCGGGCTGGTATCGGGGCAGACGATCGCCATGCCCAGCTCTGCCGCCATGCGAAAGGCACCGGCTTTCTGGGAGAAGTTCTCGTCGGTGCAGGTAAGGCCTGAGAGCCAATAGAGCACCGGGACCGGCTTGTTCTGCGCCTGAGGTGGCAGGTAGATGGCGAAGACCATCTCCGTGCCCGTACTACTGGATTGATGCTTGTAGCGCTTGAGCCAGCCGCCAAAGCACTTGTTGCTGGCGATCAGCTCCGGGGTTGTGGATAACTCTGACATGTAGCGAGTCTCCTTGAAAACGCGTTCGGATGAAGCGGCACCGCCCGAGATCATCGGTTGATGCCGCGGTACGAGATCAGTAGATGATGACCGAACGGATGCTCTTGCCTTCGTGCATCAGGTCGAATGCCTTGTTGATGTCTTCCAGGCCCATGGTGTGGGTGATGAACGGATCGATCTCGATCTTGCCGTTCATGTAATCTTCAACGTAGCCCGGCAACTGGCTGCGGCCCTTGACGCCACCGAAGGCAGAGCCTTTCCAGACGCGGCCTGTTACCAGCTGGAACGGACGGGTGGAGATCTCCTGGCCGGCACCGGCAACACCGATGATGACCGACTCGCCCCAACCCTTGTGGCAGCACTCCAGGGCTGCACGCATCACCTGCACGTTACCGATACACTCGAAGGAGTAATCAACACCGCCGTCGGTCATGTCGACGATCACCTGCTGGATCGGGTCAGAGAAGTTCTTCGGGTTAACGCAATCGGTGGCACCGAACTGCTTGGCCATCTCGAACTTGTCTTCGTTGATGTCGATGGCGATGATGCGCTCGGCACCGGCCATACGGGCGCCCTGAATGCAGGACAGACCGATACCGCCCAGACCGAAGATCGCAACGGTGGAGCCCGGCTCGACCTTGGCGGTATTGAGCACCGCGCCGATACCAGTGGTGATGCCGCAACCCAGCAGGCAGACCTTCTCGAGTGGCGCATCAACGTGGATCTTGGCCAGAGAAATTTCCGGTACCACGGTGTATTCGGAGAAGGTAGAGGTGCCCATGTAGTGGTAAATAGTTTCGCCGTTGAGGGAGAAACGGCTGGTGCCGTCCGGCATCAGGCCCTGGCCCTGAGTCGCGCGTACGGCCTGACACAGGTTGGTTTTGCCGGAGAGGCAGAATTTGCACTTGCCGCACTCGGCGGTGTACAGCGGAATCACGTGGTCGCCCGGCTTCAGTGTGGTCACGCCCGGACCCACCTCTTCCACGACACCGGCGCCTTCATGGCCAAGAATCGATGGGAAGATACCCTCGGGGTCGGCACCGGACAACGTAAACGCGTCGGTATGGCAGACACCGGTCGCAACGATGCGAACCAGAACCTCGCCCGCTTTCGGGCCCTGAACATCCACCTCTTCGATAGTGAGCGGTTCGCCTGCTTTCCAGGCCACGGCAGCGCGTGATTTCATGATCAACTCCTCGGTATGTAAAGGATGTACGGTATCCCGCAGGCGCATGGGGGCAAGAGCGGGAGCGAATGTAGAGGCATAGTTTAGTTAATGGCTCGGATTTCATCTCGGCACAGATAGAAAATCATTTTTGCCATATAGCAATAATGATGGCATAAATCTGATTTTTGGCAGGAGTCTGGCGTGCGTCGGTGGGATGCTATAGAGGCCTACGTGGCCGTAGTACAGGAGGGCAGTTTCTCCGCGGCGGCTGAGAAACTTGGGGTGTCGGCTTCTCATATCAGCCGCCGGGTGGCGGAGCTGGAGGCCCATCTGGGCACGCCGCTGATTTTTCGGACCACCCGTTCTATCCGTCTCAGCGAAGCTGGCGAGCAGTATTTCCAGCAGTGCCATCACCTGCTAGAGGGCTTCCTGAGTGCCGAGGAGCAGATCAGCCGTCAGCAGTCCGAGCCTGCGGGGCAGTTGAAGCTGACCTGTGCTGCCAC
The DNA here is from genome assembly GCF_000705555.1 of Marinobacterium lacunae. Classification (GTDB taxonomy): domain Bacteria; phylum Pseudomonadota; class Gammaproteobacteria; order Pseudomonadales; family Balneatricaceae; genus Marinobacterium_D; species Marinobacterium_D lacunae. The sequence goes on along the minus strand of NZ_JMQN01000013.1, from coordinate 289,074 downwards.
CTTTGGTGAGCGCTTCATTGCGCCCCTGCTGCCGGAGTTCATGCGCCGATACCCCAAGCTTGAGATCGAGCTGCACCTGAGTAACCAGCTGGTCGACCTGATTCGCGATGGCTACGACCTGGCGATACGCCTGGGCACACTGGAGGACTCCAGCCTGTTGGCAAGGCGGCTGTGTGATCGGCGTGAATACCTCTGCGCATCGCCTGACTATATCGAGCGGCACGGCATACCCCATACCCTCAGCGAGCTGTCGCTGCACAACTGTCTGGTCGGAACCAGCCCCACCTGGCTGTTCCAGGATCGCGGGCATCGGCGGGAGCTCCGGGTGCAGGGTAACTGGCGCAGTAACTCGGGCCCCGCCGTGCTCAGTGCCGTGCAGTGCGGGCTGGGGATTGCACAACTACCTGATTATTACGTCGAGCCGCTGATCGAGCGGGGCGAGCTGATCAGCCTGCTGACTAACTATCGCTACCCGCACTCCGGCGTCTGGCTGGTGTATCCCAAGGTTCGCCAGCAACTTCCCCGGCTTAAACTGCTGTGTGACTACCTGATCGAAGCGTTTGAAACGCTGCCCTGGCGAAGCACGGCGAGGGCCGACCGGTAGAGGTGACAATCAAATTCTGCTCATACCTGGACGAGTACGACTTGTTTGACCCGTTACTGGGCCAGCTCTAGAATTGCGCCCATGCTTTTGGTGAGCCAGGCCTTTGCAGAGATGCAGGTCTGGAACTTAATCGGGAAGCCGGTGCGTGAAACCCCAGGGTTTCGCAATGCCGGCGCTGCCCCCGCAACGGTAGAGGAGTGGGAACAGCCTAAGCCACTGTATCGCAGGATATGGGAAGGCGCTGTTCTTGGATGCAGGCGATGCCTGAATCGACTCCTGAGCCCGGAGACCGGCCAGAAGCGTTAGCAGTCGGCATTGCGGAGGGCAGTCGAAACTGGATCAGGCATTCTGTGCCCTGTCCTTTCTTTCCCTTTGCATGCCGTTTTACCCATGACTATGTGCGGGCGGCACGCTAAGGGCATCCAGAACCATGAACACATTTTACATTCCGGCAGCCATTCTGCTGGGAAGCTGCGCTGTTTCTGCCGTTCAGGCGGAAACCATCCCCTCCACCATTCTGGTTACTGCAAGTCGCAGCGCCGAGACCGTCGATGAAACACTGGCCGCGGTAACCGTTATCGACCGTGAAGAGATCGAACGCAAGCAGGCACAGTCTGTGACCGAGCTGCTGGGCAGTGCGCCGGGCATTATGGTGACCAACAGTGGCGGTCGGGGCAAAAGCGGGTCGGTTTTTCTGCGCGGTGCCAACGCTGATCAGGTGTTGGTGCTGATCGATGGCATCAAGGTCGGCTCGGCGACGTTGGGCACCACCGGTTTTGAGCATCTGGCGGTTGATCAGATCGAGCGGATCGAGATCGTGCGCGGACCGCGTTCATCCCTCTACGGCTCCGAAGCGATTGGCGGCGTCATCCAGATCTTCACCCGGGGCGGCGCTCAGCGTGAGGGATTCTCGCCGCGCTTCAGTACCGGAGTGGGCAGTCACGACGCCCGTGAAGTGACACTAGGGGCGTCCGGTGGGAACGGTCAGGGCTGGTATAACCTGGATCTGAGCGACTACACCACCGATGGCTTCAACGCCAAGGTGGAAGACTCCTTCGGCTATAACCCGGATGACGACGGCTACGATAACCGCTCCTGGGCACTCAGTGGCGGTTACCGCTTTAGTGACAGCGCAACAGGGCGTCTCAACTGGAGCCGCAACGAAGGTGATAACGCCTATGACGGTGGCAGCAGCTTTGACAACTACAGCACCACGACCCGCATGGATACGCTGGGCGCGGCGCTTGAGCTGACATTGCGTGACGACTGGGCACTGAACATGACGCTCGGGCGCAGCCGTGACGAGTCGACCCAGTACGGCGATGGCCAGTATCAGAGCCATATCGATACCGAACGCGATACTGCCTCAATTGTCAGCGAGCACCAGATCGGTGGCATGAATCAGTTCACCTGGGGCGTGGACTACCAGCAGGACGAGGTGGACAGCAGCAACGATTACGCCGAAACCTCGCGCGACAACCTGGCGGCGTTTGGCCTGTTGCAGCTCTATTTCGGCGATCAGGATGTGGCGATCAGTCTGCGTCGCGACGACAACGAACAGTTCGATGGCTACAACACCGGCTCTCTGGCCTGGGGTATACAGCTCGATACCGATCTGCGCCTGTTCGCCAGCTACGGTACTGCGTTTAAAGCCCCGACCTTCAACGATCTTTACTGGCCGGAAACCGCGTTCTCCGTGGGTAATCCCGATCTGGTGCCTGAAGAGTCCGAAACCTACGAGATCGGCCTGTCCGGTCAGAATGCAGGTGTTCGCTGGAGCGCCAACCTGTACCAGACCGAGGTGGAAAACCTGATCTCCTGGGATATCAACGGAGTTGGCAAATACATGCCGATGAACATCAGCGATGCGCGCATTCGAGGTCTGGAGCTGGCGGCGTCAACGCGTTTGGCAGGCTGGAATCTGCAGTCGAGCCTCGACCTGATGGATCCGAAAAATCTGGAAGATGACAGCCTGCTCAGCCGTCGTCCGCGCAAGGTGCTGAACCTGGCCGCGGATCGCGATTTTGGCAAATGGTCCATGGGTAGCTCGCTAAAAGCGGTGGGCAAGCGTAAGGACAGCACGGCGCATCTGGCCGGATACACCACCGTGGATCTGCGCGCCGGTTACCGTCTTGGCGGCGACTGGTCGTTGAAGGCACGCATCGACAACCTGTTCGATGAGCAGTACCAGACCGTTAACAACTACAACCAGCCGGATCGTGAGTACTGGTTGTCACTTCACTATGCTCCCGGCGCCTGAGCGCGCCGGATAAACTGAAAGGAGACGTTCATGCTCAACCTGAACAAAAATCCGCAGATCGCTATCGGTATCGGTTTGATACTGCTGATGGCGGTTACCCGCGGCCAACATGCCGCAACGATCGACGCGCTGCCCAGCGCGTCCTGGGCGGTGTTCTTCCTGGCCGGGGTTTTCCTGCGCCCGCGCTGGATGTTCCCACTGCTGTTCCTGCAGGCGGTTGCACTGGACGTTATCTCTCTCGGTGGCTTTACGGAAGCGGCCAAGCACCACTGCGTCTCTCCGGCCTACGCAATGCTGTTGCCGGCATACGCGACACTCTGGTTTGGCGGTCGCCTTTACTCACGCATCCATCGTGACAGCTGGATGACGCTTGCGCCGCTGGTCGGCATCCTGCTGGTCAGCGCATTTGTCTCCAACCTGTTCTCCAGCGGTGGCTACTACTACTTCTCCGGTGTTTACACCGATCCGACCCTGTCGGGCCTCTGGGGGCGTATCGAGCTCTACCTGCCGCCCCGTCTGCTGACCCTGTTCGGCTATGTCGGTGCAGTGGGTGGCCTGATCCAGCTGATGATCCTGAGCGCTCGTCCGCGTCAGGCTGTTCAGGCATGAATGACGAGAGCAGCCGGGAGCTGCGTCACCGGGAGCGGATGCAGCGCAAGAAGGCTGTCGTCGATCAGGCGATAGCCCGCGCGGATGTTGATCGTGGCGTGTTGCTGGTATTGACGGGCAACGGCAAGGGTAAAAGCAGCTCAGCCTTCGGCATGCTGGCCCGTGCGCTCGGGCATGGCATGCAGGTGGGTGTCGTGCAGTTTATCAAGGGCAGTTACAGCACCGGCGAGGAGGCGTTCTTCCGTCGCTTTCCCGAGGTGAGCTACCACGTCATGGGCGAGGGGTTTACCTGGGAAACCCAGGATCGCGAGCGTGATGTTCAGGCGGCGCAGGCAGCCTGGGCGCAGGCCCGTGCACTGCTTCGCGACGAGCGGGTGTCGCTGGTGGTGCTGGATGAGCTGAACATCGCCCTCAAGTACGGTTACATCGCGCTTGAGGAGGTGCTCGAAGCGCTCCAGCAGCGTCCGGCCATGCAGCATGCGGTGGTCACCGGTCGCGGTGCACCGGCTGCACTGATCGAGATTGCCGATACGGTAACCGAGATGCAGGTGGTCAAGCATGCGTTCAAGGCCGGTGTCCGGGCCCAGAAGGGGGTGGAGCTGTGAGTGCCGAGTCTGTGATCTCTTCGCGCAACTGCCCGGCGCTGCTGATCTCGGCGCCGGCGTCCGGTCAGGGCAAAACCACGGTGACGGCAGCGCTGGCGCGTCTTCACACACGTCAGGGGAGACGGGTACGGGTGTTCAAGACAGGGCCTGACTTTCTCGATCCGATGATACTCGCCCGCGCCTGTGGCTCCGAGGTCTACCAGCTGGATCTGTTCATGGGGGGGGCCGAGCACTGTAAACGTCTGCTCTGGGACGCCGCCGGTGAGGCCGACCTGATCCTGATCGAGGGCGTGATGGGCTTGTATGACGGGGCGCCGAGCAGTGCCGATCTGGCCGAGCTGTTCGGAATTCCGGTGTTGGCCGTTATCGACGCAGGTGGCATGGCGCAAACCTTCTCGGCACTGGCCCATGGTCTGGCCAGCTATCGCCAGACGCTCGCGTTCGGCGGTGTGCTGGCCAACCGGGTGGGAAGCCTTGGCCATGCACGTATGCTGGAGGAGGCGCTGCCGGAGTCGCTGCGCTGGTATGGCGCCCTGACCCGCGATCAGGCTTTCGAACTGCCCAGTCGCCATCTCGGGCTGGTGCAGGGCAGCGAGATCGAGGATCTGGATCGACGGCTTGATGCCGCGGCCGACGCCATCGCCGAGACGGCCGGATCCGAGCTACCGCCGCCGGTGCTGTTTCAGGCACAGACAGAAACCCCGACTCGGCCGCTGTTGGAGGGCGTTCGGATCGGGGTGGCACGGGATGCAGCATTCAGTTTTATCTATCCGGCGAACCTCGACACCCTGCGTGAGCTGGGGGCCGAGCTGATCTTTTTCTCCCCGCTGACTGATGCTGATCTGCCGGAGGTGGACAGCCTGTATCTGCCCGGCGGTTATCCGGAGCTGTACCTGACCGAGCTCGGAGCCAATTGGCCTTTGATCGAACAGATTGCGGCGCATCATCGTCAGGGCAAGCCGATACTCGCCGAGTGTGGCGGCATGCTATGGCTGTGCGAATCGCTGACGACGCTTTCGGGTGATCGGGTCGAACTCTGCGGACTGTTGCCCGCACAGGCGAAAATGCATGCGCGTTTTACCGCCCTGGGACTGCAACGTGTGCAGTTGCCGATGGAGGAAGATCACGCAGAGCTGCGTGGGCATACCTTCCACCACTCCAGTCTGGAGACCGAGCTTGAGCCGATAACGGTGGGCGAATGCCCCAACGGGCGCAAGGCGGCGGAGGCGGTCTACCGTCTAGGTCGCTTGAGCGCGTCGTACATACATGCGTACTTCCCCTCTAACCCCGTGGCCGTTGCGGCCCTGTTCCGGCCATGAGTCAGGCGTTCAGCGCAGTTGAGCGCGAGGCGGTGTATCGCGCGATCCGCGAACGCCGTGATATGCGTCATTTCAGTGGTGAAGCGCTAGAAGCCGGGGTGCTGGAACGTCTGCTTCAGGCGGCCCATCAAGCGCCCAGTGTCGGTCTGATGCAGCCTTGGCGTTTTATCCGCATCACCGATAGCGATCTGAGAGGCGAGATTCGCACACTGGTTGATCAGGAGCGGCAGGCGACCGCCAAGGCGTTGGGGGAGCGGGAGGCCGAGTTTCTGCGGCTCAAGGTCGAGGGGCTCGACCGCTGCGCCGAGCTGCTGGTGGTATCGCTGATGGACCAGCGAGAGCGTCACATTTTCGGCCGCCGGACGCTGCCGGAGATGGATCTGGCGTCGGTTGCCTGCGCGATTCAGAACCTCTGGCTGGCCGCCCGTGCCGAGGGTGTCGGGGTCGGCTGGGTCTCGCTGTTCGATCCCGATGCGCTGGCGGATCTGTTGGCCATGCCGTCGGGTAGCCGGGCCGTGGCGATCCTCTGTATCGGCCCTGTGGATAGGTTTTACGATCAACCGATGCTTGAGCAGGAGGGGTGGACCAAGGCAGCGCCCCTGTCGGTGATGCTGGCAGAGAACCGCTGGCCTGCCGGGGAGGTGTTGCCATGACGGCAGCACTGCTGCTGTGCGGGGTGTTGCTCGACCTCTGGTGGGGCGAGCCAAGGCGCTGGCACCCACTGGTCGGTTTCGGACACTGTACGGCGTGGATCGAGCGCCGCTTCAACACCGGTAATGGGGGCGTGCGTCGCCTGTTGGGTGTGCTCGCCGTACTGATGCTAGTGCTGCCGCCGGTGCTGCTGTGCCTCTGGTTGGTCCAGTTGCCCTATGTGGGGCTGCTGGTGTCGGTACTGACGCTCTGGTTTGCATTGGGGCTGAACAGTCTGCGCGCGCACATGCTGCCGATTTTCAACGCACTCGAGCAGGGTGATCGCGATAAGGCCAGAGCGCTGACCGCACGGATCTGCAGTCGCGATGAGGCGACGCTGGATATCGAGCGCAGCGCCGTGGAGTCTATATTGGAAAATGGCAGCGATGCGGTGTTCGGTGCGCTGTTCTGGTTCTGTATTGCCGGGGCGCCCGGGGCGTTGGCGTTTCGGCTGATCAACACTTTGGACGCCAGCTGGGGCTATCGCAGCGAGCGTTTTCTACATTTTGGCTGGGCCGCGGCGCGGCTGGATGATCTGGTGGGCCTGATTCCGGCGCGCCTGACTGCGATCAGTTATGCCCTGTGCGGGAATGCCCGCCTTGCCTTTCATTGCTGGCGCACTCAGGCAGGTGCTCATGACAGCCCCAATGGCGGCCCGGTGATGGCCAGTGGCGCCGGTGCACTGGCGGTGCAGCTGGGTGGTCCCACCTGCTATCGCGGTATTTGGGTGCACAAACCCCAGCTCGGCGAAGGGCCTGCGGCCTGTGCCTTGGATCTCAAGCGGGCGATCGCTCTGGTGGGGCGTGGCGTGATGCTTTGGCTCTCGGTGATTCTGATGATGCAACTGATCGGGCAAGGGTGGCTGGTGTGGCAGAGCTGACTCCTCCGGTGCACGGCGGCGGTGTGAACGCTGCGGCAAAACGTTATGGAATACCGGTCGAGTCCTGGCTGGACCTCTCCACCGGTATCAATCCCCAGGGGTGGCCGGTGCCGCGAATCCCGCAGAGCGTGTTCGCCCGTCTGCCGGAGGCCGATGACGCGCTGGAGAGCGCGGCGGCCGAGTACTACGGGAGTTCTGACCTGCTGGCGCTGGCCGGATCGCAGCAGGCCATTGAGTTGCTGCCACGCCTGAGGCGGGAGCTGTCCGGCCGCAGTCGTGTCGGTGTGTTGGCGCCGGGGTATGCCGAGCACGACTACCACTGGCGCGTGAACGGCCATCAGGTCGTATCGGTGCCTGCACAGGCGATTGAAGCGCATCTCCCGGAACTTGATGTACTGGTGGTGATCAATCCCTGCAACCCGAGCACATGTCGCTTTACGCCGCTGCAACTTGAGCAGTGGCGGGAGGCGCTGGCAAGCCGGGGCGGTTGGTTGGTGGTCGATGAAGCGTTCATCGATGCCACGCCTGAACTCAGTCTGCTTAGGGGCGAGATGCCGCCGGGGCTGATTGTACTGCGCTCACTGGGCAAGTTTTTTGGTCTGGCCGGGCTTCGGGTCGGTTTCCTGTTTGCCGAGCAGGCCGTGCGTGAGGCTCTGGAAAAAGTGATTGGCCCCTGGAGCATTGCCCACCCGTCGCGCTGGGTGGCCGCTCAGGCGCTGCAGGATACGCGCTGGCAGCAGCGCACACGTGAACGCTTGATCGTCCAGCAGGCGCGCCTGAGAGGCCTGTTACAAACCTATCTGTCAGACCCGGTGCACAGTACAGCGCTATTTGCCTGGGTCGAGACAGATGAGGCCCGATACCTCGGACAGCGGCTGGCGATGCGCGCTGTGCTGGTACGTCGGTTCGAGACGCCCTCTGGGCTCAGGTTCGGTTTGCCCGGTGTCGAGACTCAGTGGCGCTGGCTGGAGCGGGTTTTACAGGAGATCAAAGAGTGACAGGTGGTACGGGTTACGGTCGTACATTGATGGTGCAGGGCACCACGTCTGATGCCGGAAAGAGTACGCTGGTGGCTGGGCTGTGCCGTGTTCTCAAGCGTCTGGGGGTCGAGGTGGCACCGTTCAAGCCCCAGAATATGGCGCTGAACAGCGCGGTGACGGCCGAGGGCGGCGAGATCGGGCGGGCGCAGGCAGTGCAGGCGCAGGCCTGTGGTCTGTCGCCCCATATCGACATGAACCCGGTATTGCTCAAACCCTGCTCCGATACCGGCGCTCAGGTGATCATTCATGGTCGCGCGGTCGATAACATGGAAGCCGGGCGCTATCACGACTATAAGGCGGTTGCCTGGCAGGCCGTGGCTGAATCTCACGATCGCCTTCGACAGCGCTACCGCGCAGTGGTGGTCGAGGGCGCCGGTTCTCCCGCCGAGATCAATCTGCGTGACCGTGATATCGCCAATATGGGCTTTGCCGAGCGGGTCGATTGTCCGGTGATCCTGATTGCCGACATCGACAAGGGCGGCGTGTTTGCCCACCTGGTCGGTACTCTGGAGTTGTTAAGCCCCACCGAGCAGGCGCGGATCAAGGGGTTCGTGATCAACCGCTTTCGCGGCGATATCGGCCTGCTTCAGCCCGGTATCGACTGGCTCGAGCAGCGCACGGGCAAGCCGGTTCTGGGCGTGTTGCCGTATCTGCATGGTTTGCATCTCGAGGCGGAAGACGCCATCGATACCGCCGCTGGCGAGCTGGAGAAAAGCGATGATGCATTGAACATCCTGGTACCGGTTCTGCCCCACATCAGTAACCATACCGATTTTGACCCCTTGCGCCTGCATCCGCAGGTGCGGCTGACCTTTGTCGGGCCCGATCAGGAGAAGCCACCCGCCGATCTGGTCATTCTGCCCGGATCGAAGGCGGTGCGCAGCGATCTTGCCTGGCTGCGCGAACAGGGCTGGGCGTCATACCTGATGCGGCATCTGCGCTACGGTGGCCGCGTGCTGGGTATCTGTGGTGGCTACCAGATGCTGGGCGAGCAGGTCGACGACCCTCTGGGTATCGAGGGCCCGGCCGGCTGCTCTGCGGGATTGGGGCTTTTGCCGGTCCAGACCGAACTCAAGGCCGACAAGACCCTGCGCAACACCCGGGGTCGCCTGATGCTCAACGGCGATCATGAACCGGTGCGCGGGTATGAGATCCATTGCGGTGTCACTCAGGTCGCCGCGGAAGCTGCACCGCTTTTGGTGTTGGACCAGGGGGCCGATGGTGCGATCTCCGACGATGAACGCGTCGCGGGTTGTTATCTGCATGGATTGTTTGAGCAACCGGAGGCCTGCGAAGCCTTTCTGCGCTGGGCAGGTCTTGCCCGTGCGCGGAGAATCGACTACCTGGCGCTGCGGGAGGCGGGCATCGATCGGGTTGCAGACACACTGGAGCAGTATCTGGATATAGCGGCCGTCAAATCGCTGCTGGCGCTGGATCAGGAGGGCTCGCGATGATCCGTTTCATAACCGGAGGCGCCCGCTCCGGCAAAAGCAGCCGCGCCGAGCAGTTGGCGGCCGCATCCGGTCGGGAGGTGGTCTATATTGCTACCGCCGAAGCCCGGGATGGCGAAATGAGCGAGCGTCTGGCGATGCACCGCGCACGCCGCCCTTCGAACTGGCAAACCGTCGAGGAGCCGTTGGCGCTCCCCGAAGTGATCCGTAGTCGGCAGGGCGAAGGTATCTGCCTGCTGGTGGATTGTCTGACGCTCTGGGTGACCAATCTGCTGCTGGCCGATCGGGATATGCAGGTGCATCGCGAGACCCTGTTATCGGCGCTTGAAGTGGCAAAGGGGGAGATCATTCTGGTCTCCAACGAAACCGGCATGGGTGTGGTGCCTATGGGCGAGTTGAGTCGACGTTTTGTTGATGAGTCGGGCTGGCTGCATCAGGCGGTCGCGGCGCAGGCCGATCAGGTTGTGTTGATGGTGGCGGGTCTGCCGCTGGTGGTGAAAGGGGACAGCGTATGATCGATAACGCAGGCTACGATCCGGCATTCTTGAGCTGGCTGGACGCGCCGGTAGCGGCGCTGGATCAGATTAGCCGCAATGCGGCGCAGGCGCGGCAGATGCAGCTGACCAAGCCGCAGGGGGCGCTGGGTGATCTGGAGCGACTGGCCGTCCGTCTGGCCGGGATGCAGGGGCGCGCATGCCCGGGCGCTGATCGGGTATCGATCGCGGTCTTTGCGGCTGATCACGGTGTTGCGGCTGAAGGCGTATCCGCCTACCCGCAGGCGGTTACCGGGCAGATGATCGTCAATTTCTCCCGCGGCGGGGCCGCGATCAGTGTGGCGGCCAAGGCGCTCGATGCGCATCTTCGGGTGTATAACCTGGGTACGGTGACCGCGCTGGAGCCGCTTGCAGGCGTCGAGGATCAGGTGATCGCGCCGCAGACCGGCAATCTGGCCCGTGAGGCGGCGATGACGCAGGCGCAACTGGTGCAGGCGATGAATGTCGGCCGGTTGGCGGTTGAGCAGGCACAGGCGCGTGAAGCGGTCATCGATATATTCATCGGTGGCGAGATGGGGATCGGCAATACCACACCGGCTACCGCGCTGGCGGCGGCCCTTATGGGGCTGCCGGTCACTGACTTGGTCGGGCCCGGCACCGGCATTGATGGCGCGGGTATCGCACGCAAGGTGGCGGTTATCGAGCGGGCGCTGGCGCTGCATAAACCGCAACCGGTCGATCCGCTGGAGATGTTGCGTTGTCTGGGTGGGTTTGAAATAGCGGCGCTGTGCGGAGCGTATCTGCAGTGCGCTCAACAGGGCGTACCCGTGTTGGTCGATGGTTTTATCTGCACCGTGGCGGCGTTGCTTGGCTGCCGTCTGCAGCCCCAGCTTGGCGATTGGCTGCTTTTTTCCCACTGCTCTGCCGAACCCGGTTATGCACGCCTGCTGGATCATCTCCCCTCCTTTCCGTTACTGGATCTGGGCATGCGCCTGGGCGAGGGCAGCGGCGCGGCGGTGGCAATACCGCTGTTGCGCATGGCCTGCACACTGCACGCCCAGATGTCGACGTTCGAGGAAGCCGCTGTATCGGGAGCCAGTCTGTGAGTCTGACGCTTGAGCTGCTGCGTCACGGTGAAACCATCCGTGGCCGATGTTATCTAGGGCGCACCGATGCGCCGCTGAACGAGCGTGGCTGGCAGCAGATGCACGAGGGTTTGAGTCAGCGTTCTGCCGATCAATACGATGCGATCATCAGCTCACCCCGTTCGCGCTGTCTCGACTTTGCCAGGGCGTGGGCCGATGACGATCGGCTGAGCATCGAGCCACGCATCGCCGAATATGATTTCGGCGAGTGGGACGGCATGACCGGCGAAGAGCTCTATGAGCGTTATCCACAGGCACTGTCACGGTTTTGGAGCGACCCCTGGCGCTACCCTCCGCCGGGTGCCGAGAGTATGCCGGCGTTCTTTACCCGTCTTGAGTCCTGTCTAGATGACCTCAAGCGTATGTACACAGGGCGGGTATTGTTGATCTGCCATGGCGGGGTGATCTGTGTGATGCGCAGTCTGATCGAGCGCCTGCCACGCGAGCAGCTGTTCGAGTGCATGCCGAAACATGGCTCGTTGCACCTCTTTGAGGATATCGATCAGTGATTCAGCTGCGCCGACAACTGGACGCCTTTGCCTGTGCCCTGCAATTCCTGACCCTGATACCGGTGCAGCTGTCGGCACCGCCGGATCGACGCACACAGGCGTTGGCGATGCTCTACTACCCGGCAGTAGGCGGCTTGATCGGAGCGCTTTTGTGCCTGGGTGCGAGGTTGACCACCGGCCTGCCGCTTGAGTTGCAGGCGACGCTGCTGCTGCTGTTGTGGTGTGGTGTAACCGGCGGGCTTCATCTCGATGGTCTGGCCGATAGCGCCGATGGCTGGATGGGCGGGCTCGGTGATCGCGAGCGGACGCTCGCAATCATGAAGGACCCCCATATCGGTGCCAGTGGCACGATCGCGTTGTTGTTGCAGCTGTTACTGAAGTGGAGCCTGCTGATGGCAGTACTGCCTCAGGAGGGGGGCTGGTTAGCATTGGTGATGGCGCCGGTCGCGGCGCGGGCATCGGCACTGATGCTACTGGTGCAGACGCCCTACGCACGACGTGGCGGTATTGCCAGCGAGATGCTCCAAGCGTTGTCGATAACCGCCGTCGTGATCTTGGTTGCCGTGATCGCTCTGGTGCTGTTGCTGATCAGTCCGCTGTGGTTGCTGTTACCGGTGTCTCTGTACTGGGCCGGCCGGGCCCTGATGTTGCGCCGATTGCAGGGCGTGACCGGAGACACCGCCGGCGCGCTGATCGAGTTGAGCGAAAGCGCGCTGCTGCTGGCGGCATCGTTGGCCTATTTGACTACACCGGCGTCCGGCGTGCTGACCTGAGCCTGGCCCCCGGGGCTGACCCATGTTGCCAGCAGTTGCTCCAGTGTCGGACCAATAGGGGCATCGAGCTTCAGATCAAGCAGTGCATCGGCCCGCGTCTTGCCCAGCGTCAGGGCGGCGATCGGTTTCCCCCACTCCTTAGCGCGTCGACAGAAGCGAAATCCCGAATAGACCATCAACGATGAGCCGACCACCAGCAGCGCATCGGCGCGTTGCAGGGCATCGAGCGCGTGCTGAACACGGGATTTGGGCACGTTGTCGCCGAAGAACACCACATCGGGTTTGAGAATGCCGCCACAGTGCGGGCAGTGCGGTACTTCGAAGTCGCTGAAATCCACCTCAAGATCGGCATCGCCGTCGGGCGCCGTGGCAGCAGTAAAGCCGCTGAAGTCAGGGTTCAGTCGGGCCGAGCGTTCATGGACCTCGTCGCGGCTGCATTGGTAGTTACAGCCCATGCAGATCACGGCGTCGGCACGTCCGTGCAGGTCGATCACCGCCTGCGAACCGGCGCGCTGATGCAGACCATCGACATTCTGGGTCACCAGCAGCTCGATGTGACCCCGTTGCTCAAGCAATGCCAGTGCTTCGTGGGCCCGATTGGGACGCGCTTTCTGCATCACCGGCCAGCCGATCAGGCTGCGTCCCCAGTACCGCTGGCGCGTGGAATGGCTGTGCATGAAGTCAGCGTGTTGAACCGGCTGCTTGCGCTTCCACTGGCCGTCACGGTCACGGTAATCGGGGATGCCCGAATCGGTGCTGATACCGGCGCCGGTCAAGACCAGCAGACGGGGGTGGCGGTGAATAAAGTGGAACAGGGACGGGCTGCTCGACATGGGCTCTGCTCTCCGGCGTGTATCTGTTAGCTACTTGTACTCTACCAGAGGCTTTTTGGATTTTTGCTTACGCATGATGTGGAGGCCCTCGACTACAGCGGCAGCAAAAGCCCGTCGCGACTGATCAGCCAGCAGGCGAAATCCTCGGCCAGCTGCAACTGGCCGCTGTAATGCGTCCGAGCCTCGGTTTTGATCTCGCTGATCTGTCGGTCGCCGCGACGGCGTGCCTTGCGCAGGTAGCGGGGGCTGAAGTGCGTCAGAATCAGGTTGGGAATACCTCGGGATTCGGCGAAACGTGCCACTTGCGCTGCGCAACTGTGCTGGGGCTCAGGCCCGACCTGCTCAAGCACATCGGCGGTATAGGTCGCCTCGTGCACCAGCAGGGCTGCATCGGCACACAGTCCGGTGAGGCGCTCGGGGCTGTCGTTGTCACCGGCGATCACGGCCACGCGGGGCGCTCTGGAGGGGCGGGTGTAATCGGCACTGCGCAGCCAGCGGCCATCGGGCAGCTGAAGATCCCTGCCCTGCTGCAGCTGCGCATACTCAGGTCCGGGCGACACGCCTTCGTCCTTGAGCCGTTGCACGTCGAGCTGTAACGGAATCTCGCACTCTTCAAGTCTGTACGCCCAGCACTCGGTGCGGTGGCTCAATGCACACGCCTGTATTCTGAACCCCGCGGCTTCAAGATCGAGTGTGCCGTCAACCGGGATGAACTCGATCGGATAGTCGATGCGCATCTCGGTACATTCGATGACCGCTTGCAGGTAGCGCCAGATAGCGTGCGGCCCCACCAGCGTCAAGGGTGCCTTGCGGCCGTTGAGCTGGCAGGAGGCCAGCAGCCCCGGCAGTCCATAACAGTGATCGCCGTGAACGTGGGTGATCAGAATGGCCGACAGCTGCAGTGGTGAGAGCCGTGTGCGCAGCAGTTGATGCTGGGTTGCCTCGCCACAGTCGATCAGTACCCAGGGTTTGCCGCGCTCGGGCTGAACCGCTGTGGCGCTGACATTGCGGTGGCGGGTCGGTGCGCCGGAGGAGGTGCCTAGAAAGGTTATCTTCACAACAAGGGTCCAAACGCTGTTTGTCCCTTCAGTGTAAAACAGCCCCGCACCGATGTATCGGGCGGGGCGGTGTTTGCAGGTTCAGTCGATATCCTGAGGCATGGCGCTGCGTTTGCGACCGGTCAGCATCGACTTGACCAGACTTTCCCGGTGACGCAGGCTCGCCAGCACAACACCTGCAACGTGCAGGCCCACCAGCATCAGGATCAGGTTGCCGATGAGCTCATGCAGCTCCCCGACCCAATCCACGCCCCAGAAACGGTCGGTGGTGCCGAGCCAGCCGCTGAAGGTCAGGGCCGCCAAGCCGATCAGCAGGACGACCACCATCATACCTCCGGCCGGATTGTGACCGATATAGCGGGCTTCGCGGGCATGGCGGATATCCCGCAGATAGGCGATAACCTTGCCGGGGTGGCGGACAAAATGGTTGAAGCGGGCGTAGCGCGTGCCGATCAGCCCCCATATGACTCTGATCGTTATGAGCGATGCGACGATGTAGCCGCAGACCTCGTGAAGATCCTGCCATTCGTCGGCGCTGATCCAGGCCACTGCAAAACTCAGTACCAGTGACCAGTGAAAAACACGGACAATCGGATCCCATACTTTAACGCTGGGTGGTACTCCAGTGACCTGCATCCGGCTGCTCCTTAGTCCTGCATCTTCACAATTTCAAAGGACTTCGGGTTAAAGTAGGCCTCAACGCGCTCGCCCTTGTCGTCTTTCGCGTAGACCTCGTAGCAGCCCTCATCCACCTTGATCTTGCGGACCTCCCAGCCCTTTTCCTTGACCGCCTGTTCCAAGGCATCCTGAGTCTGCCATTCGCTTTTGGGTACATTGCACAGCTCATCTTCCGCATGAGCGGCAGCGGAGAGGGTGGCGGTAGAGATCAGCAGTGCAGCGATGAGTTTGTTCATGTGTAGCTCCTTTTTGACATGTTGGATGAGGCCACTTTAGGAGCGATTACTTAAGTGATGCTTAAGTGCGGTGACATTGAGCTTGAGGCTGTCTGGCCGGAAATTCTCCGCCGGACTGTGGTATAAACAGCCACAGGCGAAGCGATCGGGAGCTGAAAAATGAAGTTGCGCACCCAACTGACACTGACGATGTTACTGGTTGGCCTGATCGCCTCGGCGCTAGTAGGCGGAGTCGCCTACTGGTTATTGATGCGCGACTTCCGCCAGTCGGTTCAGGATCAGGCGTTCGATAATTTTCAGACCGATGTACAGGCCTATCTGAGCCGTTACGGGTCCTGGTCGAGGGGCGAGTCGGTCGAGCCATTCCCGCTGTTTGTGCAGCGCTCGCGCCCGATGCTATCCCCGGGCTTCGGTTCAGGCCCACAACCTCCGTTTCCGCCCGCGGACCGGAGAATGCCCCTGCCCGATCATACCGGTATCGATGCCAATAGAGCGCCGAGCGGTATGGGCGCCCAGCGCAGAACCGCACCCTTCCTGTTCATGCTGACCGATCCTGCCGGTCGGGTGGTTAAGCCCGGGCAGGATTATCGCCGGGGCGAGCAGGTTTCCGGTCGTTTGCTCGCCAGTGCTCGCCCTATCGAAGTTGACGGCAAGGTGGCGCTATTGGCTGTGCCGTTGGGCGATCCCAACTTGTCGCCGCAGGACCTTAGCTATCTGGCGGCGATGGAGCGGGCTCTGAGTTATGGCCTTGCCGGTGCCGCCTTAATGGCTTTGCTGCTTGGGGTGCTGTTCAGTCGGCGTCTTTGCCGCCGGATAGACGAGCTGACGAGCGCGGTGCATGCGATGCGCGCCGACGGAGAGCTGGAGCAGGCGGTGGCTGTGCACAGCCGGGACGAAATCGGCGAGTTGGCCGGTGCCTTCAATCGCATGAGTCGTGAGCTGGCAAAGGCTCACGCCGAGATGAGAGAGGCCGCCATCCGTGACCCGCTGACCCAATTGCATAACCGCCGCTATTTTAACGAGCAGGCGGCTCTGGCGTTCGACCAGGCTGTGCGTTACGACCAGCCACTGACGGTGATGATCGCGGATCTCGATCACTTTAAGCAGATCAACGACAACTTTTCCCACGCCGTGGGTGATGAGGTACTCAAAGGTGTTGCCCGGATCCTCAGGAGCAATATCCGCAAGAGTGACGTGCTTGCCCGGCATGGTGGCGAGGAGTTTGTGATCCTGTTTCCACAAACCTCGCTGCAGCAAGCGTACGAGCGTTGCGAGTTACTGCGCACGCAGATCGAAAACAGTGACTGGAGCGGCGTGCATCCGCAGCTGAATGTCACTCTGAGCATCGGTTTGAACGACGCTCTGACATTGGGCAGCATCGAGAAGATGCTCAGTGCCGCTGATGAGGCGCTCTATATCGCCAAACGATCCGGGCGCAACCGCATCGAGCCGGTGGCGGCCTGAGATCAGCGCACGCAGCGCACGTAGTTGTCGATACGGATTTCATCACGCTGACCGCCCTGAAAATCCCCCCGCCGTACACTGGCGTCTTTCGGGTCGCTGCGCTGGGCGCCGGCACCGTGCACGTCGATCCCGTCGACGGATGTGCAGTGGCCAAAGCAGATATAGTCGGCCTGCCGGATGTTGTCGCCGTGTGTGGTAGAGGACCAGAACCAGCCGCGTTTATCGCGCATCTGCAAATGACGCGTATCGATGGCCGGATCGTGACGGCTGTAATCAACGATGCTTTGGAGCTCTTTGATATTGGGCAAGCGCCAGTCGTTGTGGCCGCCCAAATCAAGACCCTCACAGTAAGCGAGTGCTTGCTTCCAGTTGCGCGTCTGACCGTCGTCGCGCTGCTGCCAGGTCAGCGCACTGGCCCGATCGGTCACGGTGGCATCGCCGTTATCGACGAAATCGTTATCGCCCCAGGGCTTGCCGCGCACGCAACGATAGAACAGCGCCGTGCGGCCGCCTTCGATCGGGGCCTGTTTGATATGGCCATCGAGGAAATTCATGAAAAACGCGGCCTGTACCCCCTTGCGTCCCCAGTGATCCCCTGTGTACAGGGTTGCTGACCAGGTCTGGCCCATCATGTCGGTGGCATGAGTGCTGGCGTAGGGATCGTTGCGCAGGATGGAGGCGTCAGGTTGGTGAATCTCGAAGCGATCATCCAGGTAGGGGCGTCGGCCTACCGAGCCGCGAAAGTCGGCGATCGAAAACAGCTCTTTGATCGAGGGCAGGCGCCAGTCGTCATAACCGCCCAGTTCCAGTTGCGCGCAGGCCTGACGGGCCTCGTTCCAACTCAGGCGGGTTGCATTATGCGCCTGCTGCCACATCAGTTCGGTGATGCGGTCGGTGACGATGCCATCGCGCACTGAGTAAGCAGGCGAGGCACCTGAAAACTGAGCATCCTGACCGTAATAAGCCTGCCCGGGCTTGGGGCAGGGGATCAAGCCTTGATCGTCGAAGCAGCCGCCCTGATTGGTATCCGGTATACGGCTTACGATGCTCAGCGCCCCGTCGGGCGTCGGCGGTATATCGGCACCCAGAGGGGCTCCTGCTCTCGCCATGTCCGGTTGCCCGTTGTTGAAACCGGGGCTTGGTCGGCCTCCCATCTGACCCTCCGGCAAGGCTGAGGCCGGGGCTGTGCGCAAACTGGTCGGGCCATCAAATTCAGGCACACAGACAAGCCCCTGCCGCACCGGGCGACAGCTGCCGTTAACCTGGCCGTGAGGTGCGCGGAACGCGCACTGCGTACCTTGTTGTTGTCCACTGCAGGCCTGGAGTGCTTCAGGAGGCGGGCCACCCGCCGGGGGCTGGGCGTTGGCGCAGGCGCAGGCCAACAGCAATGCGATCAGTTGTTTTCTCATCCTGAGATCCTCGTGCCGGACAGGGAGCCCCGCTATCATAGGGGGCATGGACGCGTGGGTGAAGTCGGCATCGATACCGTCTTGCCGGTACAGGCCCCGTGAAACCGTTGAAGCGGAGGGATGATGTCGATTATCAAGTTTTCCAGGGAAGAGCAGGCGTTGATCGTCGAGCAGATACAGCAGTATTTCAGTGAAGAGCTGGATCAGGAACTGGGCGGTTTCGACGCCCAGTTCCTGCTTGATTTCATCGGTGATGTGATCGGGCCTTATTTCTACAACCGTGGTCTCTATGACGCGCTGGCGATGCTGGAGACGCGGATGGAGAACCTGTCCGAGTCGATCTACGAACTGGAGAAAACAACGGCGTTCAAGCGCGGCTGAGCGGGGCGGGCGGGTTTGACACCCGTGAGCCAAGGAATACCAGACGCGCTGTCCATTGCTGGGGACTCTGCGCGTGCGAGAAGCTCCAGGCGAAGCGGTTGCACAGCTTGCTGACCAGTTGCAGTCCGAGTCCGAAACCGTCGGGCTTGCGGCTTGGATTCTGCTCGTCGGGGCGGTCGTTGCGTACCTCCACTGCTGCATCTGCGGTCAGACGAATCGATATGGTGCCGCCTGGGGTATGTTGGCAGGCGTTGCGGATCAGGTTGCTGAGCACGATACGGCAGGGCACAAGCGGCAGTTCGCGCGTGCAGGGGCTCAATTCGGTTTTAACCTGTATCTCCTTTGCGGCAATCAGGTAGCGGTTGGCTTCGATCAGTTCGGTGATCATCTCGTCGAGCTTTACCTGCTTGCGCTCGGGCTGGTAGGCGTCGTCGCGGCTTAACCATAGCAGGGTCTCGCTGAGCTGATTCATGTTGTCGGTGGCGCGGTTGATGCGCGCCAGTGCGTTGTGACACACCTCGTTTTCTGGTGGGCTGAACCGGTACAGCAGTTGTAGATTGCTGCTGATTACGGCCAGAGGGGTTCGGAGTTCATGGCTGGCATGACGCAGGAACTCATGTTCGCGGGTCAGCGAGTCGCGGGCGGACTGCAGGCTGCTTTGCACAAGATCCGCCAGCCTGTTCACATCGCTGTACAGAAAGTCGGGGTGGGGGGTGTCGATGGTCGAGGAACTCAGTTTGCGGGCCCACTCGATAAGGCGCTGCATCGGACGCGAGATCACCGAATAGAGCATGATCAAAATGGTCAGGCTGAGCAGCAGGGCGGTAATGCTGATCAGCATCAGGCGCACCATGGAGTTGCGAATATCCTGCTCATTGGCGCTGTTCATGCTGGTGGGCTCCACCTGACGCATGTAGAACACCTCTTGCTTGGCAGGTGTCAGCAGCTTCATCAGGAATACAACGCCGCCTTCGGGCAGCCCCGGGACATTGAGCAGAATGCGCAGCTGGTTGGTGTCGATCTCGTCGGCGGCAAGACGCTCTTTTACATAGGGCGGGAGGTGGTCGTATCCGGTGGTCAGACTGAAGCCGAAAAGCTCGGGTTGGCTGTAGGGCTGGTTGGCGTCGATCAGGGGGGCGTAGTGGGCATGCAGGTCTCGAATGATGAAGCGGTTCAGCGTATCGATGCCGTTTTTAAAATAGGAGTCGGCGATCAGGGTGTAGCTGAGGATAACCGTGACCAGCATGCCCAACAGTGCGAGCATCAGGTACTGCCGAAGGCTAAGTTTGATCATGCACGGGTTCTCTGATTTGGAAGCCGTATCCGCTCAGTGTATGGATCAAGGGCGGCAGCCCCTGTTTGTCGACGACCTTGCGCAGGTGGTGCATATGCACTTTGAGGACGTTGCTCTCCGGCAGATCGTCACCCCAGAGGGCGCGTTCAAGCACCTGACGGGATACCGGGTCAGGGCTTGCCCTAAGCAGGGTTTCCAGAATCTGCCAGCCCGAGGGCGTCAGTTTAAGCTCCACTTCTCCCCGGTGTGCGGTGTGACGGTCGAGATCCAGCAGCAGATCCGCCACTTGCAGCTTGCGCATCTGGCCGCTGCGACGGCGGCTCAGGGCATCGATGCGTACGGTCAGTTCTTCGAACGCGAAGGGCTTGATCAGGTAGTCGTCGGTGCCCGCGCGGAACCCTTCAATCTTGTCGTCGAGGGAGTCGCGCGCCGTGAGCATCAGAACGGGGGTGTCGAGCCCCTGCTCCCGCATCTTTCGACACAGCTCTAGACCGTCCATGCGCGGCAGCATCAGGTCGAGTATGACCACATCGTATTGGTTCTTCTGTAGCAAGTTCAGGCCGCTGATACCGTCGGCCGCGTGGTCGCAACGGTATCCGGCCAGTTCCAGATACTGGATCAGGGTGCTGGAAAGGTCTACATCATCTTCTATCAGCAGAATATTCACGCTTCAGTCCTTTGGTCCGAGGGGATCGGCTAACCGAGCATCCAGAGTAGTTAATCGCGTGTTAACAGTCGGTTAAGTAGCAGCGGTTGATAGCTTAATAATTTCTGACCGATTAGTGAAGTTTTGGTGTCGATATTTTGCGACATTTATGGTGGCGGCCTCGCGGGCCGAGTGACGAGGTGGGGTTGGGTTCACCGGGGTCATTCGAAACCCTGTTGGAGATGCGGGAAATAACTGTGTTCAAGTTGAAAAACGGTGTATAAGCGGGCGTCTGTTGCGGATTGGAAACAGTATTTGGAATGTATTAAACAGCTAAATCCTGTTAGCGGATCCGTCTGCGTGGAAATTGGCTGTAATCCTATTGAAAATATTCAATCTCAGGTTCAACCGATTATTGGTATATTAGTCCGTTGCGGATCTACAATGAGCCGTTTTCGTTTTGGGTATGGCAGGAAAGTGGATCCGATTAGGTTCAAATAATTATTAAAAAACGGTTCAGGCCGTGGCGTGGTAGCAGTTAGTTGGGCATGTATCTTAATTATTTCCAGTCTTCGCCATTCGGTGCGCTGATTTTTGATTTGAATTTTCAAATCATCGGCTGCAATAAGGTTTTCCTTGTGCAGACGGGCTATCGAGAGCATGAGCTGTACGGGCAGGGGCTGTCGGTATTGTTGTGCGAGTCGGCGAGCGCACAGCTGGCGAGCGATATCGAGGCCTTGAAATCGTCGTCTACCCCGCACCTGAACCTGACACTGGCACTGCGCTCGAAGGATGGTTGCAACCGTAAGCACCCTCTGATGGCTATCCGTCTGGATGAGCCTGTCGGATCCACTACCGCCTTTGTGCTTCAGCTGTTGGCGCCGTGTACGGTTGACCAAGCACTTCACCCAACTGGGGCCCTGCCATCATCGGCGGTTGAGTATCGTGACGATAGTGCGGATGTGGCAGCCGACATGCTCTCGGACTCGGTTGAGCAGGCAACCGGTATCCGTCGTGAACTGATCGATTCCCTTCAACTGGCCGTGTTTGAGGCGCTTGCCAAAGGGGCGCCGCTGGGGATCTGCCTTGAGCGGGTTGTGAGTTACATCGAACAGGCGTGCCCTGAGCTCTGCGCCAGCGTGATGCTGGTGGATGATCATGCACGCTGTCTTCAGGTGGGGCCCGCGCCGAGCCTGCCTGCTGAATACCTGAAAGCGATCGATGGTCTGGCGATAGCAGAGGGGCAGGGCAGTTGTGGTACGGCTGCTTACAGGGGGCAGGTGATGGCCGTCGATGATATCGCCACCCACCCCTACTTCTTGGCTTACCGCGAGTTGGCGCTGGCGGCGGGCCTTAGGGCCTGTTGGTCGCAACCGATTATCGATGTGAATGGGCAGGTGCTTGGAGTGCTGGCGATCTATCGCCGACAACCGGGAGCACCGGGTCTTGAGCATCTTGCTCTGGTACACCGCGCCAGTCAGTTTACGGCGATCGCTATCCGTCGGTCCCGCGCCGAGTGTGCGCTGCGCGAGAGTGAGGAACGGTATCGGCAAATCTTTGACAACTCAAAAGATGCACTGTTTCTGGTGGAACAGGCTGAGAATGGCCAATATCGCCATATCGAAGTCAATCCGATGCTTGAGTCACTACTGGGTGTGCCCCGATCCCGGTTGCTGGGCAAAACGGTGGACGAGCTGGCGCCGCCGGACTTGGCGCTTTTGATCAATTCGAAATATCGCCTCTGCTTCCAGGGCGGGCGCACGCTTGATGAAGAACTCGAGGTAGAGCTGCCTGCGGGACGTCGTACGTTTCACACAACGCTGGTACCGGTGAAAGGCAGTTACGGTAAGGTACATCGCGTCGTTGGAATTAGCCGGGACATTACCGAGCGCAAACGCGCGGAGCAGCTGTTGCATGCGCGCGAAGAGGCCTTTCGGGCATTGGCCGAGAACTCGCCGGATGGCATCGCGCGTTATGATCGTCTGGGGCGGTGCATTTTTATCAATCCTGCGCTGAGTGCCGCGTTGATGCTGGAGGATATCGATGCCTGCGATGCCGATGATATCCAGCGGACGTTCGAGCAGTTCGATTCAGAATATGGCTGCCAGTTGCGCCGGGCGTTACGCAAGGGGGAGGAGACCCAGGCGCTTATCCCCTGGCGGGGACGGGATGGGCAATGGATATTCAGTGATGTGCGTTTCGTGCCCGAGTTCGATCCGGTAGGGAATGTCGTGTCGGTGCTGGCAGTGGGGCGGGATGTGACAGCGCTCAAAGTGGCTGAGCAGCAACTGAGGGCACTGGCGGACAATTCGCCGGACTTGATCGCCCGATGTGATGGAACCTCCCGTGTCCTCTATATCAACAGGGCGTTGGCTGGCAAGCTGCGGGTCAAGAATGTCGATGCGGTGCTGGGCATACCGATCTCTCAGGCCTTTTCCGATACCCCTGAGTATTCAAGGCTGGAATCTGCTGTACGCCGGGTTTGGACATCGGCCAGTGGTGGTGACCTGGAGCTGTATCTTCCGGCACGCAACGAGTGGCATTTTTTCCGTCTGGTACCCGAGAGCAACGCCGATGGAAAGCTCAGCTCGGTTCTGATTGTCGGACAAGATGTGTCCTCTCAGCGGATGCGCGATGCCTCTCTGCGTGAGTCCCAGTCGATGCTGCGAGAGCTGGCCGCGCGTCGCGAATCGGAGTTGGAAGCCGAGCGCAAGCGTATCGCCCGAGAGGTGCATGATGAACTCGGGCAGCTGCTGACCTCCCTGAGATTGAACCTTAACCTGTTGGCAAGGGAGTTCGGCAGCGCGCAGCCGGAGCTGGGCAGTCGTGTGCGCCTGTTGTGTACGATTGTCGACCGAACAATTCAGTCGGTGCGCGATATCGCATCGACGCTGCGACCGCCGGTGCTTGATATGGGAATTGCATCGGCACTGGAGTGGCTGGTACAGCGCTTCTCAGCCGATACCTGTCTGCAGTGCTCATTGCAGCTGGATGAATCGATCGAATTGGACGAGGCGCGCGCGATCATGGTGTTTCGTGTCGTCCAGGAGTCGTTAACCAACGTGGCGCGTCACGCCAAGGCCAGTAGTGTGCGGGTCAGCCTGCGACGTTGCGGTGGTAAATGTCAGTTATGCGTCGCCGATGATGGCGTCGGTTTCGATCCCAAGGCATATGCGACGCGGCGCTCGTTTGGCCTGATCGGCATGCAGGAGCGGGCTTTGATGATGGGCGGCAAAATGCGTCTGGACAGCGCCCCGTACAGGGGCACACGTATTGAACTCAATATACCGCTGGAGCAGGAGTGCAAGCATGATCCAATTACTACTGGCTGATGACCATACGCTGGTGAGGGAGGGGCTCAAGCGCCTGTTTCATAGTAGCGGCGTAATTCAGGTCGCAGGCGAGGCGGCATGCAGCGGCGAAGTGCTCAATCTGCTCAGACATCAGCGTTTTGACATTGTACTGCTCGATATATCGATGCCCGGTATGGGCGCAGAGGAGCTGCTGGATCGGTTGCGTACTCACTATCCTTCGCTGCCGGTGCTGATATTGAGCATGCACAATGAGCCTCAGATCGCCAAGCGCAAACTCAAGGCGGGCGCCAGTGGCTACCTGACCAAAGACAGTGAACCCGAGATGTTGCTGGAAGCGATTCAGCGGGTAGTGAAAGGCGGGCGTTATCTGAGCCCTGAATTGGCCGAGCGGATCGCATTCGAAGCCGACAGGATTGACGACGATGACAGCAACACCCGGCTGTCCAACCGGGAGATGCAGGTGCTGCGACTGCTCGCGCAGGGGCTTAGTCAGAATGAAATCGCCACCCGGCTGGTGATCAGCAACAAGACGGTGAGTACCCACAAGACGCGTCTGATGCGCAAAATGGATATCGGTAGCAACGCCGAGCTTATTCGTTATGCCGTGGATACGGGTATCGTTGAATGATTATGTCTTTTCCTTGCGTCATAAATTGATTGGTGACCGTTATCAAAAAGCGCTTTATTTGCATTTTTTATTGGCGACTTTGCGCCTTTTTATATATTCCATGAGACACTCGTTAAATAGCCATTAATGGTTATTAAATGCTCTTTTGGTTGTAGGAATATTCTGAATTGGCGGATATTTTTTTACGTATTTTCTGATATCAAAAGCTGAATATTCCGAGTCGTGATAGCGTCCGTTTTTTGACATATTTGCACCTTGTCGTATTTGTGCGACAAATGCGTAGGCAGTTTGGCTCGGGGTTTAATTCACCCGGGATGAATGCGGGAATATTATCGGTATTAGGCAGCTTTTATTTATATCCCGACCCGTTTTAAATGAGTGGTTACTCGGATATGTCAAATAGTACACGGATTGTTTCCCGTTGCGGCGGGCAGACAGGTCACGGCTTCCCGGGCGTTTATCGCCCGATTGGGGACGTGATGATGGAGATCTCCCGACAGGCGGCTGTTTTTTTACCGAAAGCGGCCGGGCGGCGAGAAGAATGAACGACAGTGGTCACTTTTCAGCGGGGTCTAGCGTATCGATGAGCACAGACATAGTGATTGCTCCAGTGTTCGATGATAAAAGCGACGCACGTTGCCTGCTGGAGATGACGTACGGAACCAGCCTGAGGGTTGTATCTATAAACGGGGTTGGGCAAACGTTGCTGGGCGTCTCTCAGGGCGATCTGATCAGTCATCTGGATGACGCCCGGTTGACGCCTGAGTTTTCCGCTCGACTGATCGATGAGGTGCAGAGTTGCTTCGTCGATAACAGCACGCGCAGTTACCAGATATTGCATCAGGGCCAGGGCCAACCGGTCCGGCTCAACATCAGTCTGGTGCCGGTAACGGATCCGGTGGCGACGACCTATCGTGTGCTGATGCTGCTTCGGGAGTATGTGCCTTTTCATCACTTTGATGAGTCGTCGGCTTCCCGCGAGCAGATGTTCTGTAACCTGGTGGAAAACTCGCCCGATACTATTGCGCGATATGATCGTGAATGCCGCCGCTGTTATGCCAACCCCGCATTCGTCCGTCAGTCGGGCGTTGCGCTGTCCAGGCTGATCGGATTCACCCCCTCCGAGGTGCCCGGCGGGGATGAAATGAAGGCCTACGAAGCACGTGTCAGGAGTGTTCTGGAGCAGGGTGCAGAGCAGCAGTACGAGTTGTCCTGGCTATCGGAAGAGGGGGTGGAACGTTGTAGTTTGATCCGCCTTTCACCGGAGTATGATGCTGCTGGGCAGGTCAGCAGCGTGCTGGCGGTCGGGCGGGACATCTCCGAAGTCGATCAATACCGCAGGCGTGTCCATGTGTTGGCCAACTATGACGCGGTCACGGGGCTTCCAAACCGTGAAATGTTTTACAGCCGATTGCGTCAGGAGATTGCCACCGCGAGGGAAGCCCACGGCTCTGTCGGTCTGATCATTCTGGATTTTGATCACTTCAAGGTGATCAACGACAGCTTGGGCCATGTGGCGGGAGACTGTCTTCTGCGTGAGGCCTCCGAACGCCTTAAACACTGTCTTCAGCATGACGAGTTCGTAGCCCGTCTTGGCGGCGACGAGTTTGCGATCATATTGCCTGATTGCCATGAGCGGGACCGGCTCGGTCATGTTCCACAACTGCTGATTGAGGCATTCGGCGAGCCATTCGAACTGCATGAGCGGGAGATATTTGTCACCGCCAGCATCGGGATCTCGCGATATCCACAGGATAGCCGCCAGATCGATGATCTGATCAAGTATGCTGACTCCGCCATGTATTCCGCCAAATCGCGTGGTCGAAGCGAGATCGCCTACTATGAAAAGGGGCTTACCACAGGCGTTACCGAGCGGATGATGCTGGAAGGCGAGCTTCGCAAGGCGCTTGAGCGCAACGAACTGGAGCTCTACTTCCAGCCCAAGATCGAGCTGGTACATCAGATCATCGTCGGCAGCGAGGCGTTGCTGCGCTGGAACCATCCGCAACTGGGGCTGCTGACCCCGGATCGATTCATCACCCTGGCCGAGGAAACCGGGCTGATCATTGAGATTGGTGACTGGGTATTTAGACGTGCCTGCGAGGTTGCCGTGGAGTGGAACCGTGATGAGCAGAAGTTGCATACCGTCGCAATCAACCTGTCACCGCGCCAATTCGTCGGCAAGGATCTGGTGTCGACCGTTTGCGAGATCCTGGAGCAGACGGGCTGTTCACCGCGATGGATCGAGGTTGAGATCACCGAGAGTTTGCTGTTGGATGATCAACCCTCGACGCGACGGGCATTGAATAAGTTAAGTGAGTTGGGTATCCGCATAGCGATCGATGATTTTGGTACCGGCTATTCGGCGCTGAATTATCTGACTCGCTTCCCGATTCATATACTGAAGATAGACCGCTCCTTCATTGAGCGGATCACTACCGACCGTAACTGTGAAAAGCTGGTCAAGGCGATCATCAATCTGGCGCGCAGCCTACGCATGACGCTGGTGGCCGAAGGGGTGGAGACCAAGGCGCAGGCACTGTTCCTGGAGAATCTGGGGTGTCATCAGGTACAGGGCTACCTGTATGCGCGTCCGGGACCCAAGTCAGAGATCGAAGGCAGTCTGTTGAATCTGGCGAGCTGGACCCTGGGGCGGGACTATCGAGATGAGGGGGATGGCGAGTAGCCGTGTTGTCGTGAGCGGATTCTGAGGCCATAAAGTGAAACGGTTCCCAACTTGGGAACCGTTTTCTTTTACCGGTCGAATCAGGCGCCTAATGCAGCCTTGGCTTCACGGCGGCGACGGTGCAGGACCGGCTCGGTGTAGCCATTGGGCTGCTCGCGACCTTTGAATACCAGATCGCAGGCCGCCTGGAAGGCGACGGAGTCGTCAAAGTTGGCAGCCATCGGTCGGTAGGCCGGATCCCCGTCGTTCTGGCGGTCCACAACCGCGGCCATGCGCTTCATGGTTTCCATCACCTGGGCTTCGGAGCATACGCCGTGGTGCAGCCAGTTGGCGATGTGCTGGCTTGAGATACGCAGAGTCGCACGGTCTTCCATCAGACCCACATCGTTGATGTCAGGTACCTTGGAACAGCCAACCCCCTGATCGATCCAGCGCACCACATAGCCGAGGATGCCCTGAGCGTTGTTGTCCAGCTCCTGCTGGATCTGTTCGGCGCTCCAGTCCGGATTCTGCGCCACCGGAACGGTCAGGATGTCGTCGAGGCTGGCGCGCTCGCGGGACTTCAGCTCCTCCTGACGGGCGAATACATCCACCTTGTGGTAGTGCAGCGCATGCAGGGTTGCGGCGGTCGGAGAGGGGACCCAGGCGGTGTTGGCTCCGGCCAGCGGGTGACCGATCTTGGCTTCCAGCATGCCGGCCATCAGGTCGGGCATCGCCCACATCCCCTTGCCGATCTGGGCGCGGCCGCTGAGGCCGCAGGCCAGGCCTGTGTCCACGTTCCAGTCTTCGTATGCCTTGATCCAGGCGGCGTTTTTCATGTCGCCCTTGCGGATCATCGGACCTGCTTCCATGGAGGTGTGGATCTCATCGCCGGTACGGTCGAGGAAGCCGGTGTTGATGAACACCACACGCTCCTTGGCGGCACGGATACACTCCTTCAGATTGACGGTGGTACGGCGCTCCTCGTCCATGATCCCCACCTTCATGGTGTGGCGAGCAAGACCCAGGGCATCTTCAATGCGTCCGAACAGCTCGTTGGTGAAGGCGACCTCTTCAGGTCCGTGCATCTTCGGCTTCACGATGTAGATGGAACCGGTCACGGTGTTGCTGAACTGGCCATTACCTTTCACGTCGTGTACGGAGATCAGCGTGGTAACCAGACCGTCCATGATCCCTTCCGGAATCTCGTTACCGTCCTTGTCCAGAATCGCCGGGTTGGTCATCAGATGGCCGACGTTGCGCACGAACATCAGGCTGCGACCCTTGAGCGTTACCTCGCCGCCGTCTGCTGAGGTATAGACGCGATCGGGATTCATTGAACGGGTGAAGGTCTTGCCGCCCTTGCTGACCTCTTCGGTCAGATCGCCCTTCATCAGGCCGAGCCAGTTGCGGTAAACCAGTACTTTGTCTTCGGCATCGACCGCGGCGACGGAGTCTTCGCAGTCCATGATGGTGGTCAGCGCCGACTCCATCAGGATGTCCTTGACCCCGGCGGCGTCGGACTTGCCGATCAGGTCGGTGCGGTCGATCTGAATTTCGAAGTGCAGGCCGTTATGCACCAGCGCGATGCCGGTGGGGCTGGCGGCGGTGCCGGTGTAACCGACCAGCTGTGACGGATCGGCCAGTACCCCTTCGCTGCCGTCGCGCATCGCCACGCACAGGGCACCATTCTGGATGCTGTAGCCGGCGGAGTCCTTGTGCGAGCCACTGGACAGCGGCGCGTAATCGTCGAGGAACTTGCGAGCGAAAGCGATCACCTTGGCGCCGCGTGCGGGGTTATAGCCACTGCCGGCCTCGGCGCCGCCGTCGCTGGAGATGGCATCGGTGCCGTAGAGCGCGTTGTAGAGGCTGCCCCAGCGTGCATTGGCTGCGTTCAGTGCATAGCGCGCATTCATGACCGGAACCACCAGCTGAGGGCCCGCCATGGTTGCCATCTCGGGGTCTACATTGCTGGTGGTGGCCGTAAAGTCAGGGCCTTCCGGCAGCAGGTAGCCGATATCGGTCAGAAATTGCTTATAGGCAGCGAAATCGAACTGGCCGCGATTCTGGCGGTGCCACTCATCGATCTTCTCCTGCAGCGCATCGCGTTTGGCCAGCAGCTCACGGTTGCGAGGTGCCAGTTCATGCACGATGGCATCGAAGGCTGCCCAATAGGCTTGCGCATCCACGCCGGTGCCCGGCAGGGCTTCATTGTTGATGAAGTTGTAGAGTTCCTCAGCGACCTGCAGGCCGCCAACCTGTACCCGTTGGCTCATGAGATATGCCTCGATTATCCAGTTATTGTCCCCGGCTCGCCGTGAGGCTGTGTTGACCCGGAGAGGAAGTTGGGACTTAACAGCATTGTGCAATGCGAAAATAACGCAAATTTCCGGCGATGTAACCCGTTTGCGCCTAAAGTATTAATTAGTCGCCTTTTCGTGTTATTTGGCGACAATATCGATGCTTTTTATGGCAGGTTTTCGCGTTTTTTTGTTGTTTTTTTACTAGAAAATAACGCGGTATCACATTGCAGGTGAGCCCATCATACCTTGAGTGAAGGATGATTGATCTTGTCATATAGTGAAAAAATAACAATGTGTTTTCATATTGTGAAATGTCGGGTGCGGCGCCCGGCAATCAATCGCCTGGTGGCGGATTGCCGGGCTTTGCAGCATCGGGTGTGGACGGGTAGAAGTGAACGTCCAGTTGCGGGAAGGCGATCTCGATACCGGCCTCCCGGAAGCGTCGGTCGATGGTGTGGTTAAGTCCGTCGGTAACGGGCACACGGTCTTCCATACGGCTGACGAAAACGCGCAGGTCGAAGTCGAGTGTGCTGGCGCCGAATGCGCGGAAATAGGCATCCGGTTCCGGATCATTGAGCACGTGTGGATTGTCCTTGGCGATCTCGACTAGCAGCGCCTTGACCCGTTCGGTATCGCTGCCGTAGGCGACACCTACTTGCAGTACGATGCGGGTTGTGGAGTCGGTCAGCGACCAGTTGATCAGGCGTTCGGTGATAAACGTCTTATTCGGAATCACCACCTCCTTGCGGTCCCAGTCGATCATCGTCGTCGCGCGAATCTGGATCTGTGATACCCGGCCGGTAACATCTCCAATGGTGACGGTATCGCCGATACGAATCGGTTTTTCGAACAGCAGGATCAGGCCCGAGACGAAGTTGGCGACGATCTCCTGCAAACCGAAACCAAGACCGACCCCCATTGCAGCAACCAGCCACTGCAGTTTGTTCCACTCAAGACCGAATTGGCTGACACCGGCCATAGTGCCAACCAGTATCAGGATATATTTCAGCAGTGTGGTGATGGCGAATCCGCTGCCCGGTGACAGGTTGAGGTGGCGCAGTACCAGTAGCTCAAGTAACCCCGGCAGGTTGTAAGCCGCGAGCAGGCTGGCGCCGAGAATTATCAGACCGGTGATCAGGTCGCTCAGCGTGATAGCACGCAACAGTTCGCCGTTGGCGGTGCTCTGGTATGTACTCCAGAGCGGGATCCGTTCCAGTATTTGTAGGGTCGGCAGGAAGTCGCCGAGCGTCAGCCATACCAGCAGTACCAGCAGTGCACCGGCTGTGACCTTGTTCAGGGTGCGTGCCTGTACCGAGATGGTCTTCAGATCCAGATAGTCCTCTTTTGGCAGCGGCAGCTCCTCGTCTGGGCTGTTGCGTGCGGCGATCTGTTCGGCCCGTCTCTCCAGCGCCTGCTTGAACGCCAGTTGGCGCTCCTCGATCAGCAGCCAGCGCTGGCCAAGGCGATAGAGCATGAAAACCAGTGCAATCTCGATGATAAGCAGTGTCAGAATCAGCATCATGAACAGGGCGCTGAGCAGGTAGCCGTATATGCCCAGCCCGAACATCACCAGATTGAACGCAATCATGGCGCCAATCCACAGGCGGGAGTCGGTCCACCAGCTCTGACTTTCGGCCAGCCGATTGAATTCGCTGTTGATCTTCCACATCACCCACCAGAACCTCAGCAGTACCAGAGTCAGTAGCAAGAACAGCAGTCGACCGCCCGAGGCGAGCAGGTCCGGCTGCTCAAGCCCGTCACTGATAAAGAGTCCCACCAGCAGTGGCAGTGTCAGCCAGCCGAGTAACCGTATCTCTCGCCGCAGGACGCGGCACAGTCGCTCCGGCAGTTCGAGGTGCGCAAAGAGCAGGCCGTGCGGTGTGCGCAACCAGCTCAGCGTACAGACATAGACAAAGCTGATGGCGGCAAGGGCGTAAAGCAGTAGCGAAGCCGTGTCATGCAATGGGTGGGAGGCGTTCAGTGCGCGCTGAAGCAACAATGCCAGAGTCGGTAGCGGTGTGGCGACCAGAGGCGCAGCTATCAATAGCTTGAAGGTGCGGGAAAACCGGTCCTGCGAGACCTTGCCGATCTGCTGGTGCCAGCGCTCCCAGTGGCGGCGCAGGTAGCGCGTAAGCACCCATGACAGTGCCAGCAGGGAGAGGGCCGTGCCCAATCGCGGCCAGAAGGCGCGGTCCCGATCGAAAAGCGGTTGGGCGCCACCGAGTTGCTGCCAGCTGTCCTGTAAATGGCCAAGGCCGCTCTCGAGGTCACTAAGCCAGCTGCGATCAAGCGGTTCCACGGTTGGCAGCCAGAGCAGATGCTGTTCGATCAGTGTTCGGGCTTTCTGGGTTTGCTCGTTGATCTGCTGTTGTGTGCTCAGGATTAGTGAGCGGGCGTTGATCAGCTGCTGACGGCTTTGGCGCAACTGTTCAAGCAAGCGCCGTCTGTTGTCGAGCAGGCTTTTGTACTGTGACTGATACTGGTCATCCAGCGCTGTGACGCTGTCCGGCAGTTGGTTCTTGAGCTGTTCGAGTTCGAAGATTTCCCGATCACCGCTCAGATTCGCCAGTCGTAACTGGTTGATCTCGTTTAGGCTGGTTGAGGTATCCAGTGGTCGCGTCAGTTGGCGCGAAAACTGTCGCAATTCGGCGCTGAGTTGCGGGATGTCCAGTTCCAGCTGTTGCTGGATCAGCTGTGATTGTTGGGTGATCTGCTCCAACTGACTGTTCAGGCTTCTCTGGCGCAGTTGGCTGCTGTCGATGTGACGCAGCAGCCGGCTCAATTGTTCGTTGCTGTTGCGATTTTTTTGCCGGAGCAGCTCCAGCGGAGCAGGCAGGCTGCTGCTGCCCGGTGCCAGCTCTGCCAATGATTGCTCCAGGGCACTGCGTCGACGTTCGAGCAACGCGTTCTGAAGCTGTTCGATCTGGGACGACAAGGCTTCGATTTCTCGCCGGGTCTGACTGAGTTTGAGCTGGTTCAGCTCAGACTCACCTGGCAAGGCCAGCAGCTCCAGTTCGAGTGTTTGAATCTTGGCGGTTTGCTCCTCCTGCTGCGCTTCGCTCAATACCTGCCGTGCGTCGCGTAACACCTGCGCAATGCCTTCGTCTGGAAGGTCGGGCTTGGGGGAAGTGCTTTGTTTGAGCTGCGTCAGTTGGCTACGCAGATCGATCATGCGGGCGTCGTCACGGCTGATCGCATCGCTCAACTGGTCACGTTTCTGCTCCAGCTTGACCAGCTCGGCCTTACGTTGGGTAAGGCGCTGATCCAGTGATTCGGCTGTG
Organism: Marinobacterium lacunae; assembly: GCF_000705555.1. GTDB lineage: Bacteria > Pseudomonadota > Gammaproteobacteria > Pseudomonadales > Balneatricaceae > Marinobacterium_D > Marinobacterium_D lacunae. The sequence continues at coordinate 256,505 of NZ_JMQN01000013.1, read as the reverse complement.
TCGGTGGCGGTGACCGGATCTTCCGGCGCCGGCAAAGGAGTGCTCAGGGTGTTTCGCAACTGGTTGAGCTGATCGGGCAACTGCGCAATCTGTTCATTCAGCTGCTGGCTGCGCTCACGCAACTGAGACAGGTTGTCCAGCGCGCTTTGCGTTTGCTGATAGGTTTCACGCAGTGCCTGAGTCTCGGGACTGGTATCCTCGGGTTTGAGCTTGTCGAGCTGCTGAGTCAGTGATTCCAGTGTTGGCAGTGCTGCGCGCACCGGTTGAATCAGTAATACTGAGAACAGCAGCAGCCAGGAGAGGCTGCGAAGTGCCGAACGGGCACGCGAAGGTCGATGCATGGACGGGTTCCGATCCCGGTAAGGTCATTGACTCTATTGTCGTCAACATAGCGCTGATAGGAAAGCCGGATTGACTCATTACAGCCAGTTAGACGTTGCCGATGCTCCTGGGTTCACGGCCAGGCAGATTCGTGAGCAGCTGCCGCATGAGTTCCATTGCCATTGGAATCCCTCCCGCTCGCTTGAGGCCTATCTAAGGCATTACGGGCTGGATCGGTTGGTGTCGAAAAGCGATTACAGTATCGCACGATTGGTGGTCGGCTTCTCTGAAGTTGTCGTGCAGCGTTTTCGACAGCGTGAAAACGCCAGGGGGACTGTGTTGCTGGTGCACGGCTACATGGACCATGCAGGCCTTGCGCGACCCTTGGCCGATTATCTGTTCGAGCACGGTTGGGACGTGCTGCTATATGATCTGCCTGGTCACGGTTTATCCGATGGCGCTCCTCATGCCGTGGATGACTTCTTCCACTATGCCGAGCAGCTCTCGGGGCTGATTAGCAAGCAGATGCCGGCACTGTCTGAACCGCTGACCCTGGTGGGCCACAGCACCGGCGGTGCGATCATCACGACGCTGCTGTTGAGAGCGCCAGAGGCACGAGATTGGCCACTAACACGGCCGGTACTGCTGGCGCCTCTGTTGCGGCCAACCCATTGGCAGAGTATCAGACGCAAGTATCGCTGGCTCAGGCCTTGGCTTAGGCGAGTCAGACGCGTATACCAGCATAATTCTCACGATCGCGATTTCCTCACGTTCATTCGCCGGCGGGATCCGCTTCAGCACCCCTGGATACCGGTTCGCTGGATAGGGGCGATGCTGAGCTGGATCGACTGGGTCGAGCAGCAGCCGAGCAGTGCGTTCTGTCCACTGATCATTCAAGGGACAGAGGATGCGACCGTTGAATGGCGGCATAATCTGGATGTCTTCGGGCGGCTGTTTCCCGGCGGTGAGCAGTGTCTGGTCGAGAGTGGACGGCACAATCTGATCAACGAGGCGAGGCGTTGGCGCAGCCAGGTGTTTGGCCGTTTATTGCAGCAGCTGGAACGGGATTGTGCCGAGGCGTGTCGGGAAACGGAGCAATGAAAAACGCCCGCTCGCAGATGCGAAACGGGCGTTCAGAGGCAAACGCGTCAGCTTAGAACAGACGGCGGCAGCGGATGGTACCGTCGATCTGGCTCAGCTTCTCTAGTGCAACTTCCGAGTAGTCAGCGTCTACATCAATGACCACGTAGCCAACCTTGTCGTTGGTCTGCAGGTACTGGCCGGCAATGTTGATGTTGTTCTCGGAGAATACATTGTTGATTTTCGACAGCACGCCCGGAATATTCTGATGTACGTGCAGCAGGCGGTGAGCGTTGGGGTGCTCCGGCAGCGCCACCTCCGGGAAGTTGACGGAGGTGATGGAGGAGCCGTTGTCGCTGTACTTGACCAGTTTCTCGGCCACTTCATAGCCGATGTTTTCCTGGGCTTCCATGGTGGAACCGCCCACATGAGGGGTCAGAATCACGTTGTCGAATTCGCGCAGCGGGCTTACGAACTCATCATCGTTGGTGCGTGGCTCGACCGGGAACACGTCCACAGCTGCGCCGAGCAACTTGCCGCTGGCCAGTGCCGAACACAGGGCGTCGATATCGACTACGGTACCGCGGGCAGCATTCAGGAAGATTGCGCCATCCTTCATCTGCTCGAACTGAACCTGGCCCATCATGTTCTTGGTTGCAGCGGTTTCCGGTACGTGCAGGGAGATCACGTCACACATGCCCAGCAGTTCGGCCATGGAGGCAACCTGGGTGGCATTACCCAGCGGCAGTTTGGTGACCACGTCGTAGAAGTACACCTGCATACCAAGGCCTTCGGCCAGCACGCTCAGCTGAGAACCGATGCTGCCGTAGCCGACGATACCCAGCTTCTTGCCGCGGATTTCGTAAGAGTTCTTGGCGCTTTTTTGCCAGACACCTCGGTGTGCCTTGGCGTTTTTCTCGGCCACGCCACGCAGCAGAATGATCGATTCAGCCAGTACCAGTTCGGCAACCGAACGGGTATTGGAGTAGGGGGCGTTGAATACCGCAATACCGGCGCGGGTCGCGGCTTGAAGATCGACCTGGTTGGTGCCGATGCAGAAGCAGCCGACGGCCACCAGCTTTTCAGCGGCTTCAAATACTTTCTCGGTCAGCTGGGTGCGGGAGCGGATGCCGATGAAGTGCACATCGCGGATGCGCTCCACCAGTTCCTCTTCCGGCAGAGAACCGGTGTGGAATTCGATGTTGGTGTAGCCCTGGGCATTCAACGTGTCGATCGCGGACTGGTGCACGCCCTCCAACAGCAGGATCTTGATCTTGCTCTTTTCGAGGGAGGTGGGTTTGCTCATCATCTGCAGCGGGTTCCTAACTTTCGCCGAAAATGTCGGCCGGTGGTAAGAAAGTGCCGCATTGTAGCATACCCGGGGCATATTGAGCGCTTGCGGAAAGACTGAGTTGCGGAAATTTTCTCAGCAGAAGTTGAGTAGGATTGGAGTTGCCGCCGAATGGGGATCTTCGGCGGCGGCAGGCATCAGCTATAGAAGCAGAGGTAGGCAGTCGGCTTGCTGACCTTCAGGTCGAATGACTGCTCGGCGGCGATGCTGAACTCCGTACCGGCCGGGAAGGACTGCCAGTCACTGCTGCCGGGCAGGCGTACAACCAATTCTCCGCAGGTAACCTTCATCAGCTCATTCTGGCTGGTGCCGAAGGTGTACTCGCCGGGCGCCATGACGCCGGAGGTGACAGGGCCGTCCGGGCCTTCAAACGCGATCGACATTACCTTGCCGTCGAAATACTGGTTTACGCTCAGCATTGCAGCTTTCTCCGCAAAAAAAGGAAGCATCATAGTGACATCTTGTGCCGCTGTCATGTTCCGTGAGTAGTAGTTGCGTTCGGTGTATGGTCGATCAAAAAATCGACAAAGGCCCGATTGGCGCGCGACAGATATCCATCTCGGCGCCAGGCGATGGACAGATCAAGCCAGACCGGCTCGGAAAAAGGACGTGCCACCAGATCCGCATCTTCCTCGATTACCATGGTCAATAATGTTGTGATGGCAAAGCCGTGGCGAACGATCTGCTTGATCAGCGGCAGCAGGTTGGTCTCAAACCCTATTTTCAGTGCATATCCGGATTCCCGAGCCAGACGTTCCATCGTTTCGCGGTGGAAATAGCCCTGTTTGAACACGACGAGGTCTTCCTGAAAGAAATCAGCGGGACTGACGCTGGGCCGTTCGGCAAGCGGATGGTCACGCAACATAACGGCGGTCATCTGATCGCGCAGAAAACAGTGACTTTCGAGGTCGGCCGGTGGTGTGTCGCTGACGATGACGCCAACATCGATCTCCCCTTCTGAGATCATCTGCTGGATCTTGCGTGCCCCCGACTCGACTACGGTCAACTGCAGGTTCGGGTAGCGGTGGCGAAATGCCATCAGGATCGGCGGAAAGTAGTAGGAGCCGAGCATGCTGGGAATGGCGATCCTGACCTCACCGCGTTTCAACCCGTGCAGTTCGCGCATCTCCAGTTCGGCGTCTTCGGTTGCCTGCACGATGCGACGGGCATGAGCGAGCAGTGTGTGGCCCTCGTCAGTCAGTTCGATGCTGCGTTCGCGACGGTGAAACAGCGTCAGCTCCAGACTCTCCTCCAGTTTACGGATCGCCATGCTGACTGCAGGCTGGGCCACATGCAGGCTACGCGCCGCCGCGGTAAAGCCGTTTTCGTCGACGACGGCGAGAAAATAGCGCAATGCACGAATGTCGATCATAATACTTCCTTATCAATACAATAATAATTATATATTTTATTGATTTTAAATCCATTGCTATCGTGGTCAGAGTTTAACCAACTGCTGGAGCTCTACCGTGATTGAATTGGGTCATAACGCGTTTTGGCGAGCCACGTTGGCGCTCGTTCTGGGCTCATTCATGATCTTTGCCAACGTCTATGTCACCCAGCCGCTGCTGCCGATGCTGGCCGAGGATTTCGGCATATCGCCGCTATTGGCGGGTTGGAGTTTCACGGTTACGACCCTGATGCTGGGTTTGTCACTGCTGTTTTACGGCCCGCTCTCCGATGCGCTTGGCCGACGGGTGATCATGCTGGTGACCATGACCGGTGCTGCGCTCGTTACGGTGGCGCTGGCACTGGTGAGGGATTACTACGTGTTGCTGGCATTGCGCGCACTTCAGGGTGTTCTGCTTGGTGGCCTGCCTGCGGTGGCGATCGCCTATATGGGGGATGAGTTCAGCAAGCGCGCGGTTGCCGTGGCGGTTGGGCTGTATATCAGCGGCAACAGTCTCGGGGGTATTGGCGGGCGCCTTGTTGGCGGTTTCGTCGGTGAATGGCTGGGGTGGAGCAACGCCTTTCTGGTGATGAGTGGCGTAAGCCTTGTGTGTCTGCTGGCGTTTGCGCTGCTGCTGCCGCCCTCCCAACACTTTTCGCCGCGGCCGGTGCGGCCTCGTCAGATGCTGGCAGATCTGGCTCTGCACCTGCGTAACCCAGCGCTTCTGCTGGCCTACATCATCGGCGGCTTGAACTTCTTTATATTCGTTAATCAGTACAGCTATGTCACCTTCGTGCTGGCGGATGCGCCCTACAACCTGCCGCCGAGCCTGTTAGGTCTGCTGTTTCTGACCTATTTAAGCGGTACGGTCGGCTCGACGCTGGCCGGTCGGGTGGCGCTGAAGATCAGTCAGCCGCGCTGCATGACACTGGGTATTGTGATCCTGATGATCGGGTCTGCGGTGACACTGATGCCAGGATTACCTGCCATTATTCTGGGGCTTTTGATCAACAGCTTCGGCTTCTTTTTTGCGCACTCCAGCGTCAGCAGCTGGGTGAGCCATAATGCCGAGAGGGCCAAGGCCAGCGCGTCGTCCCTCTATCTGATGTTTTACTACCTCGGTGCCAGTGTGGGTGGCTTCTACCTCCACCCCTTCTGGGGCATGGCGGGGTGGTTCGGTGTGGTAATGGGGTCCACTTTGGTCTTGGCCATCACCCTGTGCTGCTCGCTGTGGCTGGCAAAACGTCCGCGACCGATACTGGTTGCCGCCTGATTGCGAGGCTATGATGCGATCAGGTAATTGAGCGAATAGTCAGTAAGGAGCGGTTATGGGATATCAGCATACGATGGCGGATGGGGCTGCGGTTGCGCTGCCGGTGGGAAAGGTGGTTTGCATCGGGCGCAATTACGCTGAGCACGCACGTGAGCTGAATAATGAAGTGCCCAGCGAGCCGTTGTTGTTCATGAAGCCCTCCAGCGCGTTGAGTACGATGTCGGAACCGGTCAAGGTGCCGCGTGGATTAGGCAGCGTTCATTTCGAGACCGAGTTGGCAATACTGATTGGCGAGCGCCTGAGCCATGCGGATGAGCAGGCGGCACAGCACGCCATTGTGGGTGTCGGGCTGGGATTGGATCTTACCCTGCGAGATGTGCAGGAAAAGCTCAAGTCCAAGGGACATCCCTGGGAGCGCGCCAAGGGGTTCGACGGTGCCTGTCCCTTGTCGCCCTTCCTGACTCCGGCCAGTGTCGGCGATCTGACGGACGTGCAGTTGCGCCTGACGGTTAACGACGAGGTACGCCAGGATGGCAACAGCGCACAGATGATCACCCCGATTTTGGCGCTGATCAGCTATATCAGCCAGTGGTTTACGCTGGAGCCGGGTGATGTGGTTCTGACCGGTACACCGGCCGGAGTCGGGGCTTTGGAGCCTGGCGACAAGCTGCGTGTCGAGATCGTCGATCTGCTGCGGGTGGATACCTGCGCGGAATGATCCTGCGCTGGTGCTGTAGTGTGCTGCTCTGCTTGCCGTTGAGCCTGATGGCGGCAGAGCGCTGGCAGCAGCCGGAATATATTCTCGACAGTCTGATCGAAGTGGGGCTGCGTGCCGAGCACGGCCCCGACCCGCTTATCCTGCGAAAATGGCACGAGCCGTTGCGCGTCCACGTCGATTACCAGTTGCCCGAACGGGCGCTTCACGAACGGCTGATCAAGGCTCATCTGGATCAGCTCAGCGATATTACCGGCCACCCGATCAGGCTTGTAGCCACAGCCAGGGCGGCGAACGTTGAAGTGCTGTTACTGCGCCAGCAAGCGTTGGCCGAGGTATGGCGAGCGAAAAGCAACGGCGGATCCATCCCCCCGAGAACACTTTGTCTGGCGCGCATCTGGAGTCAGGGCGGCGAGATCAGCCGGGCGTTGGTGGCTATTCCGGTGGATCGGGCCAGTCAGGAGGGCAAGCTGGTCAGCTGCATCGTCGAGGAGCTGACCCAGATTCTGGGGCTGCCCAACGATTCAGAAAAGGTCTACCCCTCCATCTTCAATGACCGCTCGACCGATCAGTTGCTCAGCGGGCTGGACTTTGTCCTGCTGCGGCTGCTCTACGATCCGCGAATGCAGTCGGGCATGGGGCCTGAGCAGGTCCGACGTGCCGGTCGGCCGATCGTGTTGGAGTACCAGCGTCAGGGAGTAATTGATGGAGCCGCCCGAGAGGTGCGCCGAGGCGAGCTGTACTCACTGCTCGGCTATTGATCTGTTCAGCGGCAGGCGTTGAACAGATCGAGTTTGGGGTTGTAGACGCTTGTTTCAACACCCATCAGCCCAAGAACCGAATGGAACAGGTTATCGTGGCTGAATTCATCATGGCGTTTCTCAGCCAGACACGCTTTGCTGATATGCGCATCCTGTAGCATCCCGTCCGATAGCCAGATCACCATCGGCACGCGCTTTTGCTGTTCCGGTGCGATCAGGTAGGGCACGCCGTGCAGAAACACCCCAGACTCTCCCAGTGACTCGCCGTGATCGGACATGTAGATCAGCGCGGTGTCATACTGCTCCTGCGCCTGCTTGAGCATGTCGATGGTCTGTGACAGGAAGTAGTCTGTATACAGAATGGTGTTGTCATAGGCGTTCACGATGCGCTCGACATCGCAACTCTGCAATTCGGCACTGTCGCACACGGGTTTGAACTGCTCGAAGTTGCTGGGGTAGCGCTTGTAGTAGGCAGGGCCATGGCTGCCTTTCTGGTGCATGACAATGACACGGTCGCCCGGGCGTTCCTGCGTCGGCTTGAGTTCAAGCCCCTCCAGCATCTTGGTATCGAAGCACTCATCGTCTTCGCAATTGGCCGGATTGGTGGACTCATTGGGTATGCGATCGCATGCGCCCTTGCAGCCTGAGTTGTTGTCGCGCCAGAGGGTATCAATACCGGCATGTGCAAGTACGTCCATCAGCCCCTCGGTATAGTGGGCGCTGTCGGCATCGTAGTTGTCCCGGCCGCTGGCGGAGAACATGCAGGGCACCGATACGGCGGTACTGGTGCCGCAGGACCAGGTATTGTCGAAGAACAGGACATCGCGCTTGCTCAGCTCGGGGTTGGTATCACGCGTGTAGCCGTCCAGCGAGAAATTCTGTGCCCGAGCGGTCTCGCCGACGACGATGACAGTCAGGCGCGGGCGCGGACCGGGTTTCTGCTCGTGAGCATCCACGCCGATGCTTTCGAGCGGGTGATTGCTCTGTGCATATGCGCCGCTGAGGGTGCGCAGGCCATAATAGAGATAGTTGGTTGGCACGATCAGATGACGTACCTCGCGGTGGTTACGAAACAGCGAGGCAAAGCTCTGATATTGCAGCAGCGCGACGCCTCCAATGATGACGAGACTGAAGAGCGCGCCCAGCGTGCGCAGCTTTGCCGCATGCAGCCAGGTGGTCTGTCGCAGGGGGACGGCCAGCACGAGCGCGCTGGGCAGTACGCCAAAGCCCAGCATCCACCCTACCAGTCCCGGTGTCAGCAATTCCTGAACCTCCGCCGGATCGGTTTCCAGGGCGTTTTGCACCATGGTCTTGTCGATCATCACGCCGTAGGCGTTCATGTAGTAGCTGATGCCAGCGGCGCTGAGCAACACGACTATCGCTAGAGGACGCATCAGGGCCCGAGGCACCAGCAGGGTGATCAGCAGATTGAGTATGGCGACGAAGAACAGGAACAGGCCGATTACAAAAACGACGCCCGCCCACCCGGATGCCTGAGGCTGTGTCAGAATCATCTGCCAGAGTGGAACGTTGTAGGCGCAAATCAGCAAGATCGAAAGCGCCAGACTGAACTGAAAGGTGTTGAGCTGAAACCGTCTAAAGGGAAGGCGGGTGGGCATCAGGTACTCCGCGGTGAGCATTTTTATACAGCCTTGAACGGTATTTCATGAAACTTAAACAAATCTTAAGCGCGGTGGTGTCGAGTCGTGATGGACAGCCTGAGCGAGGCTGGCATACTGGGCGCTGCTGTTTAGAAGGCTTCTATGTCGAGTAGGGAGAGAGCATGCTTTGGGTCAAGATGCTGCATATATTGGCGATGACCAGCTGGATGGCAGGGATTTTTTACCTGCCGCGCATATTTGTGCATTACGTGGAGGGTCGCAGTGCCGGTCAGGATGTGACCCGGCTCGAGATCATGGCGCGCAAGCTGTACGGCTTCATGACCATTATGGCGGTGTTTACTCTGGTGTTTGGGGTCTGGCTATGGAAGGGCTGGGGATTCAGCGGTGGATGGCTGCATGCCAAATTGCTGTTTGTGGCGCTACTGATCGGCTATCACCTGTGGTGCAGGGCCTATCTTAAGCAGTTGCAACGCGGGGAGTTGACCCGCAGCGGCAAGTATTTCCGGCTCTATAATGAGCTGCCGCTGCTGATATTCGTGCCGATCCTGATCTTCGTGGTGGTCAAGCCGTTCTAAGGCTGGAGGCGGTTGATACGTGCTTCCAGGCGGTCGACCGCTTCGCGAAGCTCATCCACCTCGTCGAGGAAAAGCTCAATCTCGATTCGGGTCGGTAACAGCTGGGCCTCTTCCTGCAGATACTCCTTGCTGTTTAGGATCAGCGATTGGGCAGTGTCCCGGCTGTAGCTGCCGAGTGAGCGCAGGAACCGGGCGGCCTCGTGTCCGGCGGCATCGCCGAGCAGGTTGCCAAGCCAGGCTTCCCAGTCGATTCGGGTGTCGGCCAGTATGCCTTGAAGTGTATGAGCCAGTGCGGCATCGCCCCTGAGTGCGACACCCTTTCCGAACAACACCTCGTTTCCGGCGATCGGCAGTCGCATTAGTGACAGGGCCTGACCTGATAGGGTGACGTCTGCCTCGCCTTCGTAGTGTGCCAGTAGGTCGATGCCTTCGCTATGCGGTAGCAGGTAGAGGGCCATGGCGGGGCTGGATGCTTCCACTGCGATGACCCTCCCGCCCAGTGCACCGAGACGATCGAGAGTGACCGGGTCCTGAGCCAGCAGCGTGTTAAGGCTTTGCTCGGCAAATGAGAGCAGGCCTGCGCTGAGCATGTGCAATGGCATGTACGCCTCCTTCAGGCGACGGTCAGGGTTTGATGCCCGTGTGCAGGGCGACCACCCCGCCTGTCATGTTCTGGTAGCGGCAACCGACGAAGCCGGCATCGTTCATCATCTGCTTCAGTGTTTCCTGATCCGGGTGCATGCGGATCGATTCAGCAAGGTAGCGATAGCTCTCGGCATCGTCGGCGATCAGCTTGCCCATCTGCGGCAGAATATTGAACGAGTAGAAGTCGTAGGCTTTGGTCAGCAGGGGGTTGTCGGTCTTGGAGAACTCCAGCACCATCAGCTTGCCGCCGGGCTTTAACACTCGCTGCATGGAGCGCAGCGCCGCATCCTTGTCGGTTACGTTTCGCAGGCCAAAGGCAATGGTGATGATATCGAAGGTGTTGTCGGCAAACGGCAGGCACTCGGCGTTGGCCTGAACATATTCGATATTGCCGGCAGCGCCTGCGTTGATCAGTTTGTCGCGGCCAACCTTCAGCATCGAGTCGTTGATGTCAGCCAGCACGACCTTCCCGCTGGGGCCGACAAGACGGGAAAACTTGCGTGTCAGGTCGCCCGTGCCGCCTGCGATATCGAGCACCTGCATCCCGGCCCGCGCGCCGCTCTGCTCGATGGTCAACCGCTTCCAGAGACGGTGAATGCCGCCGGACATCAGGTCGTTCATCAGGTCGTATTTTCCGGCAACAGAGTGGAAAACGTCGGCAACCCGTTTCACCTTCTCGTCGACGGGTACTTCCTGATAACCGAAATGGGTGGTGTCCTGCTTCTTATCGCTCATTGTCCGCTCAAATTGCCTGATGGAAAGTTGCTGCATTGTAGCGCCCGACAAGGTGATTTGTCTTGAGTCGCCTCAATGTGCGCGGTGTTAGCCGCGCGCGATCAAGCCGTTGTCGCGGCTTTTTCCCGCCGCTTCCAGCTGTTTGAGGTAGCGCTCCCAGTATTCAGCCTGGTTGTGCGCCAGATCGTGCAGGTATTCCCAGGTGTAGAGTCCGGAGTCGTGGCCGTCGTCGAAAATGATCTTGAGCGCGTAGTTGCCGGAGGGCTCTACGCCCTTGATGCCGACGTGTTTTTTGCCATGTTGCAGCACGCCGTTGCCGATGCCATGTCCACGCACTTCCGCCGAGGGGGAGTGTACGCGCAGAAATTCGGCGGACAACTCAAATGTGCCGTCGTCGTACACCAGCTCCAGTGTGCGGGATTTCAGGTGCAGTCGGATATCGCGTGGTAGCGGGACCTCGATCATGCTGTGCTCCTGGCAAGTATTGGGCGCGCTGCAGAGTGCGGCGCGCCGACGGCTTGGGTTAGAGGATGTAGTGGCTCAGGTCTTCGTCGCGGCTGACCTGTCCGAGCTGATCGTCGACATAGTTCTTGTCGATACTGATCTTCTCGCCGCTGCGGTCGGCTGCTGAATAAGAGAGTTCCTCGAGCAACCGCTCCATCATCGTGTGCAGGCGGCGAGCGCCAATATTTTCGGTGGTTTCGTTGACCTGATAGGCCAGCTCGGCCAGACGTGAGATACCGTCTTCGGTGAACTCGATGTTGACCCCTTCGGTGGCCAGCAGCGCACGATACTGCTCGGTTAGTGATGCCTTGGGTTCGGTCAGGATACGACGGAAATCATCCGGCGTCAGTGCCTGTAGCTCAACACGGATCGGCAGGCGGCCCTGAAGTTCGGGTATCAGATCGGACGGACGGGCCAAATGGAAAGCACCGGAGGCGATGAACAGAATGTGGTCGGTACGCACCATGCCATATTTGGTGCTGACGCTGCAGCCTTCGATCAGCGGCAGCAGGTCGCGCTGCACGCCTTCACGCGAGACATCGGCACCGCCGCTTTCGGCCCGCTTGCACACCTTGTCTATCTCATCGAGGAACACAATACCGTTCTGCTCGACTCTTTCGACGGCCTGCTGCTTGATCTCCTCTTCCTTGACCAGTCCTGCGGCCTCTTCGTCGGTCAGCAGCTTGAACGCCTCTTTTACCTTCAGGCGACGGCTCTGCTTGCGGCCCTGTCCCAGGTTGGAGAACAGGCTCTGCAGCTGGTTGGTCATCTCCTCCATGCCTGGAGGCGACATGATCTCAACGCCCACCTGCGGCTGGGCCACTTCAATCTCGATCTCCTTGTCGTCAAGCTGGCCTTCGCGCAGCTTCTTGCGGAAGATCTGCCGTGTGGCGGAATCGGTCTTGCTCGGCGCTTCACTGTCGAAACCGCTTGAACGGGCCTGCGGTAGCAGCGCGTCGAGGATACGCTCTTCGGCGAGCTCTTCAGCGCGGAAACGGTGTTGATCCATCGCTTGCTCACGCACCATCTTCAGCGACATTTCGACCAGATCGCGGATGATGGTTTCGACATCGCGGCCAACATAGCCCACTTCGGTGAACTTGGTCGCTTCGACCTTAATGAATGGTGCGTTGGCCAGTTTGGCCAGACGGCGGGCGATCTCCGTTTTGCCGACCCCGGTAGGGCCGATCATCAGAATGTTTTTCGGCGTGACTTCCGGACGCAGCTCCTCGTCGAGTTGCATGCGGCGCCAGCGGTTGCGCAAGGCGATCGCCACAGAGCGTTTGGCTTCATCCTGACCGACAATGTGGCGGTTCAGCTCGGACACGATTTCACGTGGGGTCATGTTGGACATTGAGGTCTCCTCAGCCTGCCGCTGCGAGCTGTTCGATGGTCAGGTTGTCATTGGTGAAGACGCAGATGCCGGCGGCGATATGCAGACTCTTCTCAACGATGTCGCGGGCGCTCAGATCGGTGTTGTCGACCAGTGCACGCGCGGCGGCGAGCGCATAGTTGCCGCCGGAGCCGATTGCGATGACGCCATCTTCCGGTTCGATAATATCGCCGCTGCCGGAGATCAGGAATGTCTTATCCTTGTTGGCGACCAGCATCAACGCCTCCAGTCGGCGCAGAACACGGTCGGAGCGCCACTCGCGGGCGAGCTGGATGACGGAGGTGATGATGTTGCCCTGATGCTTGTCGAGCTGCTGCTCGAACAGGTCACGCAGTGTAATGGCGTCAGCAGTGCTGCCTGCGAAACCGGTAATGACCTGATGCTTGGCCAACACATTTACCTTGCGCGCGCTGCCTTTCATTACGGTGTTGCCAAGTGAAACCTGGCCGTCGCCGCCGACGACGACCTGATCGCCGCGGCGAACAGAAACAATGGTTGTCATGACAGAGGATTCCCTGTTTGTCGGTGAATACAGGGGATATGGATGCGACGCGCCGGATTTCAAGGGTACGCAGTCGTATGCGTTGAAATCCGGCATTCATCAGGGCGTTGATTTGCTATTCGCCGCGAATCTCCAAAGGGTGGATATTCAGCGTGTACAGTTTGTTCGTTGCGGCGTTGACCTCGGCTCGGGTATCAAACGGGCCGGTTCGCACGCGATACCAGACACCGTTGCTGCCTTCGGTGCGGCTGGTGCTGACATTGGGGAGGCCAGCCAGAATCATCTTTGCACGCATCTGCTCGGCGTCCGCTGAGTTGCGGAATGACCCCGCCTGCAAGAGGATTTTGGTTTCCAGCTTGGCGGTTTTCGGCGTCGACTTGTAGGCCGATACCTCCGGCGTCTCGACCGTACTCTTGGGCAGCATGTTGTAAAACTCGAAACGCTCGCCGCTCTTCTCGGGTTCGCTTTGCGGCGTTGGCGTTGGCGCCGGCGTCGGTTTCGTCGGTGCGGGCTTTTCGACCTTGGCAACCGGTGCCGGTGCCGCCGGCTTGGCCGCAGGCGCGCCCCCTGGTTGCTGGAGCAACAGGTAGATCAGCACGCCCAGGCCGCCCAAGGCGATCAGCGATACCAGTGCCAACCCCCAAGGCTTGCGCGGTGGCGGGGCCGGTTGTCTGCGCGGCGCCGCCTTGCGGCTTGCCGAGGTACCGCCGCGGCGTTTTTGTGCGTAGTCCTGTCGAGCCATTGTCGGTTACATCTGCTCCGGTGCGCTGACGCCGAGCAGGGTCAGGCCGTTTGCCAATACCTGACGCACCGCAGCGCTCAGCGTCAGTCGGGCGTTGCGCAACTCTGCATCGTCAATCAACATCTTGTGCGCGTTGTAGTAGGTGTGGAAGTCACCGGCCAGATCGCGCAGGTAGTTAGCCAGCAGATGCGGCTCGTAGTTCAGCGCGGCGCTTTGCAGCAGTTCCGGGTACTTGCTCAGTGTCGTGACCAGATCTTTCTCCGCCTCGGTATCGAGGCGTGTCAGGCTCTGGAGGCCTGAGTTCTGGTCCCAGGCCATGCTCTGTTCTTCGAGCTTGCGCAGTACCGAGCAGACGCGGGCATGGGCATACTGGATGTAGTACACCGGGTTGTCCTTGGATTCGGACTTGGCCAGGTCCAGATCGAAATCCATGTGCTGGTCCGCCTTACGCGTAACATAGAAGAAGCGGCAGGCATCGGCACCGACCTCTTCGCGCAGCTCGCGCAGGGTGACGAATGATCCGGAGCGGGTCGACATCTGCACGCGCTCGCCACCACGGTAAAGAATGGCGAACTGTACCAGCTTGACGATCAGACGCTCGGGGTCGTATCCCAGTGCCTGGATGGCCGCTTTTACGCGGGTGATATAGCCGTGGTGGTCGGCGCCCCAGATATTCACCACCTGATCGAATCCGCGTTCGAACTTGTTCATGTGGTAGGCGATGTCAGACGCGAAGTAGGTGGTCTGGCCATTGGCACGTTTGACCACGCGATCCTTGTCGTCGCCGAAATCGGTAGAGCGGAACCAGAGGTTGCCATCCTTTTCGTACAGGTGGCCCTTCGCCTGCAACGACTCCAGCGCCTTGTCCACGTCACCGTTGCTGGTCAGTGAGCGCTCTGAGAACCAGACCTGATAGTCAGCGCCAAACTCGCCGAGATCTTCGCGGATATCGCTGAGGATGGAGTCGAGACCGGCATCGAAAACCAACGTGTAGTCGTCGCCGAGCATGGACTGGGCGCGCTCGATCAGTGCGTCGATGTGCAGTTCCTTGTCACCACCGGCTGGTTCGTCCGGGGTGATGTCGGCAAAGAGGTCGGCCACCGGGCGCAGGAACCGGTCGCCGTGACTTTTTTCAAGGTCATGGGCGATGTCACGGATGTAGTGGCCCTGATAGCCGTTGGCCGGGAAGGTCAGCTCACCATTAAGCAACTCGAGATAACGCAGCCATACGCTGACGGCGAGAATGTTCATCTGTCGGCCGGCGTCGTTGACGTAGTACTCGCGCTCGACCTGAACGCCTGCTGCCTCCAGTAGATCGGATACTGTGGCGCCGTAGGCGGCTCCACGGCCATGGCCTACGTGCAGCGGTCCGGTTGGGTTTGCAGAGACGAACTCGACCTGAACGCGCGGGCCGGAGCCGGCCTCGGTACGGCCGAACTGCTGGCCCTGAGCCAGAATCTCGCCAATCACGGCATAGGCTGAAGCCTGAGTGATGAAGAAGTTGATGAACCCAGGGCCTGCGATCTCGGTTTTCTCGATGCTGTCGGAAGCGGGCAGTGCGGCACAGAGTTTCTGGGCCAGCTCACGAGGGTTGCAGCGTGCCGGCTTTGCCAGTGTCAGCGCAATATTGGTGGCAAAGTCCCCGTGAGCTTTGTCGCGGGTGTTTTCAACCATGATGTTCGGCTGTATATCGGACGGCAGTGTGCCGTCGGCGATCAGTGTCTCGAGCGCAGTGTCGATCAGCTGTGCAATAAGTTCTTTCATCAACATACCCTGAGGGGTGAGCGTGGATTCGGGCCCTGCGAGCGCTGGCTCAAGCAAAAGGAGAATGCGGCCCCGGAAAACCGCGCATTATATCGCCCGTAAGGGGGGGAATGCCAATCTGATTCGGTGCCAGGGCCGCCGCAGCGGCTGTCTTAATAGTTGTCGATCGGGTCCACATCGAGTACCCAGCGTACGCGCCGTCCCTGAGGGTTGTTCTGGGCTTCGTGCACCAGCGCGTTCAACCAGGTGTGCAGTGCGCTGCGATTGTGCGAGGAGATCAGCAGTTGCGCTCTGAACAGCCCGCCGCGTTTCTCCATCGGTGACGGGAAGGGGCCGATTATCTGTACGCCTGTGGGCAGCTCTGTGTTGAGGCGGGTCTGCTCGCTGAGCTCACGAAGAAACTGCTCGGCCCAGCCCTGACGGGTAGCCTCGCCGCGCACCAGAGCGTGATGGGTGAACGGGGGGAGTTCGGCGGCTTCTCGAAGTTGCATCTCCTGGCGTGCGAAGTGCAGATAGTCGCTGCCGATCAGGGTTTGCAGCATCGGATGCTCGGCATGAAGGGTTTGCAGAATCACCTCCCCGGGGTGGTTGGCACGCCCGGCACGCCCTGCCACCTGCAGAATCAGCTGCGCGGTGCGCTCCATGCCCCGGAAATCGGCGCTGAACAGTCCGGCATCGGCATCCAGGATGGCCACCAGGGTGACGAGAGGAAAGTGGTGGCCTTTGGCCAGCATCTGGGTGCCGATCAGGATGCAGGGGTCGCCCCGGTGGACCTGTGCCATGATCTTCTCGAGTGAAGCCTTGCGCGTGGTGCTGTCGCGATCAACCCGCAATACGGGCGTGTCGGGAAAGTGGTGCTTGAGCGCATCTTCCGCACGCTCGGTGCCGATGCCCAGAGGACGTAGTTCATGGCTGCCGCATTGGGTACAGGCGCGGGGAATGGGCGTTTGTCGGTCGCAGTGGTGGCAGTGCAGATGCGGCGGGTTTCGGTGGAGCGTCATGTGTGCATCGCAGCGGGTGCAGTCGACGATGGTTGCACACTGATTGCAGATCAGTGAGGGGGAAAATCCGCGCCGGTTCAGAAACAGCATGACCTGAGTGCCGGCAGCCAGGTGTTGGTGCATCCGTCGAATCAGTTCATCCGATAATCCTGCATCCAGCGGTTGCTGGCGAATGTCGAGCAGTTCAAATCGCGGTGCGGTGGCGTTCCCCGCGCGACGGTGCAGGTTTAACTGCTCGTAGCGTCCTGCACGGGCGTTCTGGAGGGATTCCAGTGCGGGTGTGGCGCTGCCGAGTATGATCGGGATCCCCTCGCGACTAGCGCGCACCACAGCCAGGTCTCTGGCGTGGTATCGAAATCCGTCCTGCTGTTTGAAAGAGCTGTCATGCTCCTCGTCGACAATGATCAGGCCGGGGTTTCGCAGGGGGGTGAATATTGCCGAACGCGTGCCGATGACGATGCCTGCGCTGCCGTTGCGGGCGTGCAACCAGGTATCCAGCCTCTCGCGGTCGCTCAGGTTTGAGTGCAGAGCGTGAACGGGGACGTTGAAACGGTTGCGAAAACGGGTCAGGGTTTGCGGAGTCAGGCCTATTTCGGGGACCAGAACCAGCGCTTGTCTGCCTTCGCTGAGCGTGCGCTCTATCGCCTGGAGGTAGATCTCAGTTTTGCCCGATCCGGTTACGCCATATAAAAGGAAGGCCTTGAAACCGTCCGACGCTCTGATTCTCTGCATTGCGCCAGCCTGCTCGTCATGAAGTGTCAGCGGTGGCTCTCTCAGGATCTGATCGCGCGATGCGGCGTGTCGACCGTCAGGCAGGTGTTCGAAAGATTCGGCCAGGCCTTTTTCCGTAAGCGTTTTCAATAGCGGAGTATGGCCACCCTCGGCGCGGATAGCGTCGGGGCTGATGCCCTTGGGGTGGTCGAGTAGAATCTGCAGCAGCTCGCGCTGTCGGTGGGCGCTGCTGCTCAGGCGGTCCGGGTTGGCATCGGCTGTGGCGCGCCATAGGGTGGCATGTGCAAACGCGGCGGGCCGTCCCTGGCGCAACAATACAGGAAGGAGCTGCGCCAGAGCATCGCCAACCGGATGCTGGTAATAACGTGCCGCCCAAAGACCGAGTTCAAACAGGTTCGGGTCGAGAACCGGTTCATCGTCCAGTATTTCGTGCACCGGTTTCAGCTTGGCCAGTGGCAGGTCGCTCTGCTCGGGCGTGTCGACGATCAAACCGATCATTTCGCGTGAGCCGAAAGGAACACGCACCCGACAGCCCCTTTTTGGCGGAGTCTTCAGGCTGCTCAGTGGCAGGTGGTAGTCGAACAGCCGGTGTAGAGGGGTGGGCAGTGCGATGCGCAGTATCAAGTGGACGGTTCCATTCAGAGCGGTGAATCACAGAAGCCTAGTCTATGTATGTTTTACGAGCGATTAAACTCCCCTAATCAGTTGCGGGTACTTATAGGTGTGCGTATAATGCGCGGCCTTATCCTATGTGATGCAGAATAAGCTACAGGACAGCCATGTCGCTACGACGCTGTTTCTGTCGATTGTGCGGTGCTCGGCGCAATAGGGCGTGACGGGTGGCGGCACTTAAAACAACGATTCGAGGTTTGACATGAAAGCTGGTATCCATCCGGAATACAATGAGATCAAGGTTACCTGTTCCTGCGGTAACGTGATGAACACTCGCTCTACCCTGGGTGACGCAGAAATGCTGGTTGACGTTTGCAGCCAGTGCCACCCGTTCTACACCGGCAAGCAGAAAGAAGCTACTTCCGGTGGCCGCGTAGATCGCTTCAACAAGCGTTTCGGCGCACGCTCACTGAAGAAGTAATTCAGCCGGTTATGCCGCTGATGCTGAGAAAGGCACTCCTGGGGAGTGCCTTTTTTATTGCCTGTTCGATGCTATCTCATGTTGCTGTGGCCAGCTGCTCGATGCCTGCGAGCGCTTGGCGTGATGAGGTTGTGAAGGTGATCGATGGCGATACCCTGCGTCTGGCGGGCGGGGACACTGTTCGATTGATCGGCGTGAATACGCCGGAGCTCGGTCGAGAGGGGCGCAGGGGTCAGGAGGGAGCCTGGGAGGCGACCCAATACCTCAGGCAGTGGGTTTTGGGGCAGCAGGTGGAGGTGGTGCCGGGTGTTGAGCGGCGTGATCGTTATGGTCGTCTGTTGGCCCACGTCGGACTGCAAGGTGTTTCCCTGTCTGAGCGGTTAATTGAGCACGGGTTGGGTGTCGCGGTTGCGATCGCGCCGAATGTGCGGTTAAGCGACTGTCTTTTCGAAGCTGAAAGGCGTGCGCGTGAAGCCGGTGTGGGTCTGTGGCGCAGCGATCCCGTTCGTCCGGCAGGCGAGGTGCGAAGCGGTGGCTTTGCGCTTCTCAGAGGGCGGGTGACACAGATAGATCTGACGTCGAAAGCCGTGTATGTGGAGCTCGATGATTATCTTGTGTTGCGCGTAGAGCGAAAGCGTCTCGATGCCAAAGAGCAGGTTTGGTTGCATTCACTGAAAGGTGTAATGGTTGAGGTCCGTGGCTGGGTGATCGATCGGGGCGAGCAGATTGGGGCAGGTCGCAAGCGTTGGTTGATCGGGATCAGTGATCTTCGTCATGTGAAAACAACGAATGGTTGATTGTCTGAAGTGCTGTTGTTCGCTATAGCACGTTTCTATATGATGCAAGCTCTCCATATGCAACCTTAGTGGAAACAGCAACCATGTCTCAAGATTTCAAACAAGCGGCTCTCGATTACCACGAGTTTCCTCGCCCCGG
This sequence comes from Marinobacterium lacunae, assembly GCF_000705555.1. Classification (GTDB taxonomy): domain Bacteria; phylum Pseudomonadota; class Gammaproteobacteria; order Pseudomonadales; family Balneatricaceae; genus Marinobacterium_D; species Marinobacterium_D lacunae. Next base: position 237,370 of record NZ_JMQN01000013.1, on the reverse strand, counting down.
TAAGATCAGTGTGGAGCTGACTACCCCTGCTGAGACTGCCCGTGACCTTTCTCTGGCATACTCTCCGGGCGTCGCAGAACCCGTGCGTGAAATTGCCAAAGATCCGGATGCGGCTTATCGCTACACCGCCAAGGGTAACTTGGTTGCCGTCATCTCCAATGGTAGCGCTATTCTGGGTCTGGGTGACCTCGGACCGCTGGCATCCAAGCCAGTGATGGAGGGTAAGGCCCTGCTGTTCAAACGCTTCGCCGGTGTTGATTCTATCGATATCGAAGTTGATGCTGAGAGCCCGCAGGCATTTATCGATACGGTTGCCCGTATTGCTGATACATTCGGTGGCATCAACCTTGAGGATATCAAGGCGCCCGAGTGTTTCGAAATCGAGCGTGCGCTGATCGAGCGCTGCAAGATCCCGGTATTCCACGATGATCAGCACGGTACTGCAATCGTCACAGCTGCGGGCATGATCAACGCTCTGGAACTGGCTGGTAAGAAGCTGGAAGAGGCAAAGATCGTATGTCTCGGTGCAGGCGCCGCAGCCAGTGCGTGCATGAAGCTGCTGATCAATATGGGCGCTAAGGTCGAAAATATCTACATGATCGACCGTAAGGGTGTGATTCACTCCGGTCGTGATGATCTGACCCCGGAAAAGGCTGCGTTCGCTACCGAGACCGATCTGCGTACGCTGGACGAGGCAATCGAAGGCGCCGACGTATTCGTGGGTCTGTCCGGCCCCAACCTGCTGTCACCGGAAAACCTGCTGAAAATGGCTGACAGTCCGATCGTATTCGCCTGCTCCAACCCGGATCCAGAGATCGCCTACGATCTGGCCAAGGCGACCCGTTCCGATCTGATCATGGCCACCGGTCGCTCCGATTATCCGAACCAGGTTAACAATGTCCTCGGCTTCCCGTTCATCTTCCGTGGTGCGCTGGATGTGCGTGCATCGGCGATCAATGAAGAGATGAAGGCGGCGGCGGTGCGTGCATTGGCGGATCTGGCCAAGCAGCCGGTGACTCAAGAGGTGCTCACAGCGTACGGTCTCGACTCTCTTGAGTTCAGTCGTGAGTACATTCTGCCGAAGGCAACCGATTCTCGTCTGCTCGGTGCAATCTCGCACGCAGTAGCACAGGCGGCGATTGATACTGGCGTGGCGCGTTTGCCGATGCCGGCCAACTATCCGCTCTGAGTTAGTCGAATATAAAAAAACCAGCCTTCGGGCTGGTTTTTTTATCTCTTCACTCAGCGCTAGCCGCTGAAGCCAAAGATCTGCTCGGCCGTTGGAGGGGCCAGTTTTTCCTCGGGGCTTTGCGCATGTTCTTTCGGCAACTGGTCCGCGCGGAAGTATTCGACAATCGCATCGCTCTGGCCAGGGTAGGCGAGTTTGCCGGTAGCCGGGTCGATTCTTGCGCTGATTACGCCCTCTGGTGCTGAGGGGGCGCTCTCTGGTGTTCCTTCCAGTGCATCACGCATAAAGTCTATCCAGATTGGCAGTGCTGCGCTGCTTCCGTACTCGCGTCGACCCAATGGCGCCGGTTGGTCGAAACCGACCCAGGCGGTCGCCACCAGTTTTTGGTTGAAGCCGCTGAACCAGGCATCCTTCTGATCATTTGTGGTGCCGGTCTTACCGGCAAGGTCGCCCCTGTTCAGAACCAGTGCGCGTCGTCCAGTGCCGCGTTTGATGACATCCTGCATCACGTTATAGATCAAAAATGCGGACTCCGGCGTGATGATCCGAGGGGCGGCGCCTTCAGTATCGCTATACTGGATGCCCGGTTGAGGTGCGGCGTCATCTGGGTTGTCGCGAGTTGCGTAACTGCACTCCGGACAGGCTTTGAGAGGCTTGGCTTCAAAGATTACCTCACCCTCAGCGCTCTCTATCTTCTTGATCAGATAGGGGTCTACTTTGAATCCGCCGTTGGCGAAACTCGCGTAGCCGGTGACGACCTGAAGGGGGGTTGCATCGGCGCTACCCAATGCCAGAGAGAGGTTTTGTGGCAGGCGCTCCGGCGTGAAGCCGAAGCGTAGTATGAAATCCCGTGCCTTTTCGATGCTCAGTGCCCGCATCAGGCGGATAGAGACAAGGTTACGGGAGCGGTAAAGCGCTTCTCGCAGACGAGTGGGGCCGCCGAAGGTGCCATTATCATTTTCCGGGCGCCAGTTGCTTTCGAGGCTGACGTCATGGAATACCACGGGAGCGTCGTTAATGATCGAGGCTGGCGTGAATCCGTTCTCGAGTGCTGCAGTGTAAAGGAAGGGCTTTATGTTTGAGCCCGGCTGGCGATAGGCCTGGGTAGCGCGGTTGAACTTGTTAAGTGCAAAGCTGAAGCCTCCATTGAGGGCCAGAATGCCGCCGTCTTGGGGTTCGAGGGCAATAAATGCGCCCTGAGCTTTGGGTATCTGGGTCAGCTGCCAGCCGTCCTGTGAGTGGATGACCCTCACCAGATCGCCTTGCGCCAGGATATCGCTGGCTTGTTTCGGGGCGGGGCCAGCGTAGTTGACGCTTTTATAGGGGCTTGCCCAGCGCATTCCGTCCCATGAGATGGCTATTTCACCGGAGTTTTCGGTTAGAAGTGTGGCGCTGTTTTTGTCGACGCCGGTGACCAGTGCAGGGGTGAGTCCGCCGAACGTGGTGGTGTCCTTTAGCAGCTTGAGGCGTTCGGTGTTGGAGAGGTTGCTGATGTCATACTGGTGCTCGGCGCCGTGATAGCCGTGCCTTTCGCTGTAGGCAAGCAGGCCGTTGCGCAGTGCGGTGGTAGCACTTTGCTGAAGCCGGCTCTCGATGGTCGTGGTGACGCTCAGCCCTTCGGTGTATAAATCCTCCCCATACTGCTGGTAGAGTTCCGATCTGACCATCTCGGCAATGTAAGGAGCCTCTAGTTCGATGTCGCTGCCGTGGTAGCTGGCGGTGACTGGCTGGGCAAGCGCGTCTGTATAGCGCTGCTGATCAATGTAGCCCAGGCTTAGCATCCGGCCCAGAATCCAGTCACGCCGCTCAAGGGCGCGTTTTGGGTTGGACAGTGGATTGTACGCGGAGGGCGCTTTGGGCAGTCCGGCGATCATTGCCAGTTGCGCAAGGCTCAAGTCTTTGATCGGCTGGCCGTAATATACAGTAGCGGCTGCTTGAATGCCGTAGGCGCGGTGTCCAAGGTATATTTTGTTGATATAGAGTTCGAGGATCTCCTCTTTGCTCAGCTCCTGCTCGATTCTGAGAGCGAGAAGGATCTCCATGAACTTGCGGCTGAAGGTGCGTTCACGGGTGAGGAAGAAGTTCTTCGCCACCTGCATGGTAATCGTCGAGCCGCCGCTTTGGATCTGTCCGGTACTGGCGAGCTGTAAGGCTGCGCGAAACAGTCCTTTGACGTCGATGCCAAAGTGCTCGAAGAATCGGGAGTCCTCTGCCGCTTGCAGTGCGTGAATGAAATCTTCCGGAATTTCGACGTAACTTATAGGTGTGCGGCGCTTTTCGCCGAACTCTGCGATGAGCTTGTGATCGGCAGAGTAGACGCGAAGAGGTGTCTGAAACTTTACTTCGCGTAATGTTTCGACATCCGGTAGCTGGGGGGCGAAATAGTAGTAAATTCCGGCCGCGGCGATAAGGGTGGCAAGAAGGCCGGCAAACGCCAATGCACTCAGCCATTTGAATATTTTGTAAAAAGTTCGCATGCTAGCCCTGACAGCGTAGATTATTTTTGAGCCTGAGCATTATATCGGCACCTAAAGCTTGGCCTCTAGTGAACAACAGTTTAAATTCTGGTTTATTGAGACTAAAGTGACGCTTGGAGTGTTGCTTAGAGATATAAGGAAAATGTCGTGGTCAGCTTGTTCGGTAATAAAAATGCGGGCTGGGTGGGCGTTGACATAGGTTCTTCATCCGTCAAGCTTGTCTCCCTCTCTCAGCACGGGCGCGACTATCAGGTCGATTCGTATGCTGTCGTGCCACTGCCGCCAAGCGCCGTGGTCGATGGTACTGTCGAGAATCAGGGAGAGGTGTCCGAGGCTATAGAGCGCGGACTTAAAATCTGTGGCAATAAACTCAAACATGCAGTTGTTGCTGTACCGTCCTCGGCGGTGATCACAAAACGTCTCGAAATTAGCAATGCCTTTTCCGAGCAAGAACTCGAGGAACAGGTCAAAATCGAGGCGGATCAATTCATCCCCTATTCTCTCGATGAGGTCGCGCTCGATTTCGAGGTCATTGGCCCGGTCGATCATCACCCCACATTGAACGAGATCCTTCTGGTTGCATGTCGCCGGGACGATGTATCGACTCGTGAAGAGGCGGTTAATGGCGCTGAACTTCAATGCGAAATTGTCGATGTCGATACGTTCGCGGTGGAACGCCTGCTGCCTCTGCTCGAGGGGTATAATCCCGATACACTGGTTGGTCTTGTCGATATCGGCGCCTCTACCCTGACTCTCAATGTCTTCAAGGCGGGCAAGATCATCTATAACCGCGAGCAGGCGTTCGGCGGCAACGAACTGACCAATGCTATTCATCAGCAATATGGTCTGGAAGTGGCCGAGATCGAACAAAAGCTGCGTAGCGGCAGTCTGGACGAAGAGATTGTTGAGATGTTGGTCATGCCGTTTCGACAATCGGTTATCCAGCAAGTTTCCAGGGCGTTACAGTTTTTCTACTCATCAGGTGTTCAGAATCAGCTCTCCGAAATCTATCTTGCCGGCGGTACGGCTGCGATAACCGGGTTAGCAGAACTGATGCAGGAAGAGATAGGTGTGGCGTCGAAGGTCGTCAATCCGTTTTCAAACATTCGCGTTGGCTCTCGCCTGAATCAGGATCGCCTGATGAATGATGCGCCGATGCTGGCCAAGGCATGCGGCCTTGCGCTGAGAAGCTTTGATAGGTAGGGAAGAGACTTATGGCGCGTATTAACCTCCGGCCCTGGCGAGAGGAACGGGATGCCAAACTGCAGAAGCGGTTCGTCGGAAATCTGTTGGCAGCCGCCGTTCTAGGGGCGCTAACGGTATTCGGCATCAGTTATTACTACGACATGCAGATGGACAGGCAGCAGGCTCGAAACAATTATGTGAAGGCCGAAATCTCAAAGCTCGACAAAAAGATTGCCGAAATCAAGGAGCTGAAACGCCAGCGTGAGAGGCTTTTGGAGCGTCTCAATGCGATTCAGGAGTTGCAAGGTAACCGTCCGGTTATCGTGCGTAACTTCGACGAGCTGGTCAGGGTGCTTCCAGACGGTCTTTATTACACTTCGCTGGCGCGGAAGGGAGATCGCGTAACCATTGATGGTCTGGCTGATCTTAATAATGACGTCTCTAGCCTGATGCGTAACCTGAACGACTCGATCTGGTTCGGTGAGCCAACATTGTCCAGGGTGCGTGCAGCGAATCAGATGCGCAGCTTTAACCTTTCCGTCCCGTTGAAGAAGCCCAAGGCTGAGGAGGCTGGCAAGTGAGCACGGCTGTAGAAAGTCTGAAAAATGCCTTCAAGGGGTTTGATCCCAATGATATGGATATCAATTCGGCGGGTAAGTGGCCGGTCGGTATTAAGGCAATCGTATACATTCTCCTTTTTGCGGTGCTCGTCGGTGCCGGTATCTATTTCCTGATTCTGGATAAGCATGCGGCGGTGGAGCGTGAAATCAGCAAGGAGCAGGAACTCAAGCAGCAGTTCGAATCGAAGGCGTTTCAGGTGGCCAACCTTGCAGCGCTACGCAAGCAGATGGCTGATGTAGAAGGTCGCTTCTCCGAGTTGTTAAGACAGTTGCCGACCGATAAGGAGGTTCCTGGGCTGCTTGAGGATATCACTGCCATTGGCAAGAACGCGGGGCTGGATATCGACAGTATCGCGTTGCAGGCCGAGCGGAAGGCGAAATTTTATGTGGAGCTGCCAATCAGTATTCAGGTTAAGGGGACGTACCACCAAATGGGCGAGTTCGTCAGTGGAGTGGCTGCGATCAAGCGTATCGTGACCCTGCATGATTACACGATCAAACCTGCTGGTGGCCAGTTGTCGATGAATATCAGTGCAAAGACCTATCGTTATGATGATACGAAATGAATCCGTGAGAGCACATGGCGTGCGGCATCGTACCTGGGTCGCGCTGTCACTGTCGGCCTTGCTGACCACCGGTTGCCTGTGGGTTGAAGATACCACCGACCTTCGGCAATTTATCTCAGCGACGCTGGCCAAGCCTGGCGGCAAAATTGAACCGTTGCCGGAGTTCAAACCCTACGAGAGCTTCGTGTACGAGGGCTCCAGTTTGCGTGACCCGTTCAAACGGCTGGTGCCGGAGTCGGAAGCTGACAAAATTGCGGGCCCTGACTCGGGGATCAAGCCGGATGATGATCGTCCCAAGGATTACCTTGAGGAGTTTGCTATTGATCAGCTCAACATGGTCGGTACGATCACGCCGCTGGGGTCTCAGTCCCTCTATGCCTTGGTTCGGGATAACAAGGGTGAGATTCACAGGGTGACTGTCGGTGATCATATGGGGTTGGATTACGGAGAGGTGGTCGAAGTGAGCGATCACGCGATAAAGCTGGTCGAGATTATCTCGAATGGCCGAGGTGGGTGGATGACACGCCCGCGAAACCTGGCTATGCCGGAGCAGGAATAACGAGGGATGCTGACTGTGAATAGACTTAATACATCATCAAAAGGTCGGTTGCTGTCCTGCGCCGTGTCCTGGATCAAGGGGGCGGTACTGGCTGCTTTAACAGTATCGTTTACTGCTCCGGTGTGGGCTCAGGACGCGCAACTCAAAGATTCCTCTTTTGTTGCTCTGCCAGGCAATAAACTCGAAGTGCGATTCGATTTCGATCAACCGCCACCAGCACCCAAGGCGTACATGATCGACAGCCCGCCTCGCTTGGTGCTGGATTTCTGGGGTGTCAGTAATGAACTGGGCACACGCCAAATGGATGTTCAGTCAGGTCAGGTTGATTCACTGAGCTTCGCTCAGGCCGAAGGCCGCCTGCGAGTCGTAACCAACCTGAATGAGCCAGCTCAATATCGTACCTTCTCCGAGGGTAGTAGCCTCTTTATCGAGTTTTCAGATGCTGGCAGCAATGCTGCAGCAGCGGCGCCGATTGTCGAGCCGAAGAAGGTTGCAGGTCCACGTATGCCGGTGGTCGAGGATGATCGCACTCGCGTTCAGGGTATCGATTTCGAACGTATCGACGGTGGGCAGGGACGTGTCGTCATCACCATGAGCGATGATGAAGCGGGTCTGGATATTCTGGAAGAGGGCAACAATGTCGTACTTAACCTGATCGGTGCTGGGTTGTCGGACAATCTGGAGCAGCGGGTCGATGTACAGGATTTTGCCACGCCGGTCATGTTTATCGATTCGATGGTTAGTGGAGAGAACACGACCATCCTGATCAAGCCGACGTCTGAACCCTATGACTATATGGCCTATCAGACTGGTAACCAGTTGTTTGTTGACTTCAAGCCGCTGACGGCTCAGGAAAAGGCCGACGCCCGTGACCTCTTTCCCTTCACTGGAGAAAAGATCGATCTGAATTTCCAGGATGTATCCGTACGCTCGATTCTGCAGATTATTGCTGAAGTGGCGGAGATGAATCTGGTGATCAGCGATCAGGTTGATAGCACTGCGGGTAATATCACGTTGCGGCTGAAAAATGTCCCCTGGGATCAGGCACTGGATATCATACTCAAGAGCAAAGGGCTGGATAAGCGTGAGGTTGGCAATGTCCTGATGATCGGTACCTCTGCTGAAATAGCGCAGCGAGAGAAAGAAGAGCTTGAGAGTCAGCAGCAGGTCAAGGAGCTTGCACCGCTCGTGACCGATTATGTTCAGGTCGATTTTCGCCGGGCATCTGAGCTCAAGAGTTATATCGAGTCGGCGAAGCTGATCTCTGAGCGTGGCTTCGTACTGGCGGATGACCAGACCAATGTTCTGATGATCCGTGAAACCGCAGCGCAGATCGAAGAGATCCGCCGCACGCTAAGAAAGTTTGACGTGGAGGTGGCGCAAATTCTGATCGAGGCACGTGTTGTAACGGCTTCTTCCAGCTTTGAGAAAAACCTCGGTATTCGTTGGGCGGGCAGCGCGACTGGATCCATCAATGGTAATGATGCTTACATCACCAACGCCGTAAACAATAACGATATGCTGGTCGATCTGGGTGTATCAGCGACCTCCGGTTTTGAGATCGGCTTCGTCAGCAGTAACTTTGCGCTGGCGGCAGAGCTCACTGCATTGCAGAGCGATGGTGTTGTCGAGATCGTCTCTCAGCCTAAGGTGATTACCACTAACGGCACCGAAGCGACCATCGAATCCGGTCAGGAAGTGCCGTATCAAGTAGTCGAGGAGGACAAGACGACTATCGAGTTCAAGGATGCATTGCTGAGCCTGAAAGTGACGCCGCAGGTTAATCCGGGGGATCGAATCTCGTTGGATCTGACTGTGAATGAAGACTCTCTGGGCCAGATTCTTGAAAACGGCGAGCGCGCCATCAATAAAAATCAGGTTGAAACCTCCGTTGTTGTCAATGATGGTGATACAGTTGTCCTCGGTGGCGTGTTTAGAAAGGAAACCCGCAACACAGTGAACAAGGTGCCCTTGTTGGGCGATATCCCGGTCGTGGGTAACCTGTTCAAAAGCCGCCAGCAGTCGGATTCCAAAGAGGAACTGCTGATCTTCATCACCCCGAAATTGGTTCGCGAGTCACTGACGGTCAGGTAGTAGTAAAGGTAAAACTGTCGTTGAACGTTTTTCTTATTGGCCCTATGGGCTCTGGAAAGAGCACCATAGGGCGTTTGCTTTCAAACGAGCTAGGTCAGGAATTCATCGACTCGGATAAGGCTATAGAGGATAGGGCGGGAGCCGATATCCCGTGGATTTTCGACGTTGAAGGCGAAGCGGGATTTCGCAATCGCGAACAAGCTGTGATCGATCAGATTACCCAATTGAGCCCCATAGTACTCGCGACTGGCGGGGGGGCTGTGTTGCGGCCAGAGAATCGTCACCATCTGCAGTCTCGAGGCTTCGTTGTATACCTGCAAACCTCGGTCGATCAGCAGCTTGAGCGTACAGCTCGGGATCGCAATCGGCCTCTGTTGCAGAACGACGATCCACGAGGAGTGCTGGACAAGCTGATGGCTGAGCGTGATCCGCTCTATCGTGAATGCTGTGATCTGATCGTTAAAACCGATCGCCGTCATCCACGAAGCGTGGTCTCCGAAATCCTACGTCATCTGAACAAGCAACGCGCTCTGACACAGCCTGTATAACCCCTCATCCAGAGATATGTCTGATATGTTGACCCTCACTGTTGACCTTGGTGATCGCACCTACCCAATCTATATAGGCGGTAATGTGCTTGATGAGGCGTTGCTGGCCCAGCATGTCAGGGGGCGGCAGGTGATGATTGTCAGCAACGAAACCGTTGCCCCGCTCTACCTCAGTCGATTACAGGCTCAGTTAAGTGCGTTTCAGGTCGATACTCTTATCTTGCCGGATGGTGAGTGCTACAAGGATCTTGACCATCTCAACCTGATCTTCGATGCCCTGCTGGATAAGCGTCATAATCGTACGACGACGCTTATTGCGCTGGGCGGTGGTGTTGTGGGCGATATGACCGGTTTTGCGGCGGCCTGCTATCAGCGAGGCGTGGATTTTATTCAGGTTCCGACTACGCTTTTGTCTCAGGTCGACTCCTCCGTGGGTGGTAAAACGGGTGTTAATCATGCCAAGGGCAAGAACATGATCGGTGCATTTCATCAGCCGATTGCTGTTCTGGCCGATACCGCGGTCTTGGCGACGCTACCCGACCGTGAGTTGTCAGCGGGCTTGGCAGAGGTCATCAAATACGGTTTGATCTACGACGCGGAGTTCTTCGACTGGCTCGAGCTGAACATGGACAAGTTGCGTGCTCAGGATGCCGAAGCGTTGACCCATGCCATCTTTAGAGCCTGTCAGATTAAGGCGGAAGTAGTGGCACAGGATGAGCGAGAGTCCGGTATTCGTGCCCTGCTGAATCTGGGGCACACATTTGGTCATGCTATTGAGACATCTCAGGGCTATGGCAACTGGTTGCACGGCGAAGCGGTGGGTACCGGCATGCTGATGGCAGCGGACCTGTCGGCGCGGTGTGGTTGGCTATCTGCTGAAGAAGTCAGCCGCATACGGGCCTTGATCATCGCCGCAGGGCTTCCGGTTGTCGCACCGCAGGACATGACAGTCGAAGAGTTTCGCCAACTGATGTCGGTTGATAAAAAGGTGCTTGATGGTCGTATCCGTCTGGTGCTGGTACGTTCGATAGGTGACGCATTGGTTACTCAAGACTTTGATTCAGCACTACTGGACGAAACCCTCCGTGCAGGTGCTCAGCTCGCCCAGTTCTAAAGGTGAATAGAAAATCATGGACCCGTCGGCGCGCTACTTCGAACCCGTATCACGTCTTCAACTGGCGTCGAAGATGCGGCATCTCCTGCGATTTTCGGATCTACTACTACTTATAGTCGGTGAGGACGGTTGTGGTCGCTCGACTCTGCTGCAGCAGTTGGCAGTGGATGAGCGGTCATCGGATGTTCGTCAGGCGCTGATCCAGTGCGATGAAACAGTGGATGTGACGCGTCTGCTTTCGACGTTGGTGGCGGCGCTGGGCGTCGATTGTCCTGGAGATGCTGATAACCGGACACGTCTTAAAGCCCTGCATACCTATAGCCGCACGCTTCACGAGGCCGGGGTGCCCCTGATTCTTCTGATCGACGATGCCGATTTTCTGACCAATAACGCCCTCGAGTTGCTCATCAATTTTGCCCTGTTGGAAGAGGGCGCTCCCCGTGTCGTACTGACGGGCACGTCGGAGTTTGAGCAACGTTTTGTCGCAAATGGTTTTGACCAAACGCTCGATGGCCGTCTGCATGTGCAATCGCTCGCAGCATTCGAGCCGGAAGAGGCGCGGGAGTTCATAGAAGAGCTATTGCCTCCCGGCGTTGCGCTGTCGCCGCGCAGATTAAGGCAGCTTATTGAGGATTCTCGGGGGTTACCCGGGCGCCTGAGTGCCGGTTTGCGTAAACAGATGCATGATGGTGGATTAACACGCAGTCGCGCGCGCTCGCTCCCTATGCCGGGGCCGTATGCTGCGGTAATCGGTGGGGTTCTGCTGGCTGTGTTGGGGGTGTCAGTCTGGTTGTATCTTCCATCTGAGCCGACGGAGCAGCCCGAAGAGACTACGAGAGTTGTTATGCCGCTGGATATACCAGTTGCTGCTGAGGGAGAGGTAACGTCGGTCGTTGATGTGCGGTCCGAGTTGCAGCAGAAGCTTGCCGAGCAGGAGAGAAAGCTGGAGTCGCAGGAAGAGAGTGCTGTGCTTGATACCGCGGAGCCTGTGGGTAGCGTTGATGAGGAGGCTCCTTCGGTAGCGGTTGAGCCTGAACAGGTCGTACGGTCCGTCTCTTCCGCGCCTACGGTAGATGATGAGGCAAGTGAAACCCAGGAGGCGGCGCTGGTTGAGCAGAAGCCGGTAGCGGATACTGCCTCTATCCCGGTAACATCCAAAACATCCACAGAAGTTAAAGTCGCAGCGCCCCGGACTGATCCACCTCGCCCCACCGCGGAGGTGGCCAAAAAAGTTGAAGCGCCGACCAGCCAATCGGTTTCGTCGTTTCTGCGAGCAGATGAATTGTTGCAATGGCCAGACAAGGGGTACACATTGCAGTTGCTCGGTGCCCGGGAGGCCTCCAGTGTTGAGGCCTTCATAAAGGCCCAGAAAAACCCTGAGCGGTTCTATTATTTCCGCACGCTTTACAAGGGGGCGCCTTGGCACGTTGTGGTGTACGGTCAGTTTTCCGATCGGGCATCAGCGACGGCTGCTGTCCAGACGTTACCTGCGGAACTGCGTAAACTGAGGCCGTGGGCGAGGTCTATTGCGGGTGTCAAGTCTGATATCCGCAAGTAATACTTTCTCTTGGGGTAAATTACGGTTGAGGGTTGTGAAATAAAAATAATCGTTTAAAACTTCTCTCTATTTCAGAAATATCCTCTTTTCGAGCCTTTTTAAGCAAAGGCTTTTGCTTCTCTGCGGTTTGTTCAAAATTTGTCCCGGCATTGGCCGGCGTGTAGAATTGCTCTCCCTTTTCGTCCGTATAACCTGAGATCGGGAAAAGAGATAGAAGTTAATATATTGATCTATTTGGTTTTTTTAGTGGGATTGGCTTATGAGCAAAGGTCTGTTTCGCCCAGGTGAGTTCAAGGATAACTGTGGCTTTGGCCTGATGGCCCATATGCAGGGCAACGCGAGTCACAGCGTACTTGAAAAAGCGATCGAAGCGCTTGCCTGCATGACACACCGCGGCGGTATCGCTGCCGACGGCAAAACCGGTGATGGCTGCGGCCTGCTGATGCAGATGCCGCAGAGCTTCATTCGCGCGGTGGCCCGAGAGGAGTTAGGTGTCGAGCTGGCAGACCTCTTTGCGGTCGGCATGGTTTTCCTTTCTCGCGAAGCGAGTAAAGCGGATGCGGCACGAGAAGTATTGAACCGTGAGTTGGCCGCGCAGGGACTCGATGTTGCTGGCTGGCGCGTTGTACCTACCGATCAGTCATGCCTTGGCCCGATCGCGCGCGATACCCTGCCGCAGATCGAGCAGGTGATTGTGAACGCCGGCGGCAAGAGTGAGCGTGAATTGATCGTTAGTCTGTTCACGGCTCGACGCAAGGCCGAGATCGCGCTTGCGGACGATCCCGACTTTTATATCTGCACATTGTCGCACAAGGTCGTCAGCTACAAAGGTCTGACGATGCCGGTGGATTTGCCGGTGTTCTACAAGGATCTGGCCGACCCGCGACTGGAAACGGCTGTGTGTACCTATCACCAGCGTTTCTCCACCAACACGGCCCCGCGCTGGCCGTTGGCTCAACCGTTCCGCTTCCTCGCGCATAACGGTGAGATCAATACCATCGAAGGTAACCGCAACTGGGCACGCGCACGTGCACCCAAGTTTGTGACTCCGGAGATTCCGAACCTCAACGAACTTCAGCCGATCGTTAATACCACAGGCTCCGACTCGTCCAGTATGGACAACATGCTGGAGTTCCTGCTGGTGGGCGGTATGGATCTGTATCGTGCCGTGCGCATGATCGTGCCGCCGGCCTGGCAGAACGTTGACACCATGGATTCGGAGCTGCGCGCGTTTTACGAATATAACTCCATGCACATGGAGCCGTGGGATGGCCCTGCCGGTATGGTCATGACCGATGGCCGCTATGCCGTCTGTATGCTCGACCGTAACGGCTTGCGCCCGTCTCGCTGGGTCATGACCAAAGATGGCATGATCTGTACCGCATCCGAGATCGGTGTATTCCAGTATGAGCCGGCTGACATTGTAGCTCAGGGGCGTGTAGGGCCCGGCCAGATTCTGGCAATCGACACGCAAAGCGGCGAAGTGCTGCATACCGCCGATGTCGATGGACGCCTGAAAACTGCCAAGCCTTATAAAACCTGGCTTAAAGACAACGGTCTGCGGCTTGAGAATACGATGAACCTGACCGAAGAGTCGCGTTCATTCCCAGAGATGAGTGCCGAAGAAGTGCGCACTCACATGAAGATGTTCAACGTCACATTCGAAGAGCGTGACCAGATCATCCGTCCGCTGGGTGAGACAGGCATGGAAGCGGTCGGCTCCATGGGCGATGACAAGCCGATGGCCGTGCTGTCGAAGCAGATTCGCTCGCCCTACGATTACTTCCGCCAGCAGTTTGCGCAGGTCACCAACCCGCCGATCGATCCGCTGCGTGAGTCGATCGTTATGTCGCTGGAAACCTGCCTTGGTCGCGAGCGCAACGTGTTCGAAGAGACGCCGGAGCACGCACGTCGTGTCATCCTGACCATGCCGGTGCTCTCTGCCAGCAAGTTCAATCGTATCCGGGATAACAATCTCGAGGGTTTTGAGCCGATCATACTGGATCTAAACTTCGATCCGTCCCAAATCAGCCTGCAGCAGGCGATTGAGAACCTGTGCGATGCGTCCGAGAAAGCCGTCCGCGAGGGCAAGGTGATCCTGATCCTGTCGGATGCGAATATTCGTCAGGGTTATCTGCCGATTCATGCGGCCATGGCGACCGGTGCAGTGCACCACCGTTTGGTGGATCAGGGCCTGCGTACCGATGCGAACATCGTGGTCGAAACCGGTACTGCACGTGACCCGCACCACTTTGCCGTTCTGTTTGGTTTCGGTGCGACAGCCGTATACCCCTATCTTGCCTATCGTGTACTCAACGACCTGTGCAGCACGGGTGAGTTGCAGATCGCGCCGCTGGAGAGTCACGAAAAGTACCGTAAGGGGATCGACAAGGGCCTGTTCAAGATCCTGTCGAAGATGGGTATCTCGACCATCGCATCCTACCGTGGCGCACAGCTGTTTGAAGCGGTGGGTTTGAGCTCCGAAATCGTGGATCTCTGCTTTAAAGGCGTTACCAGCCGTATCGAAGGCGCTCGGTTCGAACATTTCCAGAGCGAGCAGTCGGAACTGGCCAAGGATGCCTGGATCGCACGCAAGCCGATCCGCCCGGGAGGTTTGCTGAAGTACAAGTTTGAGGGTGAATACCACGCCTACAACCCGGATGTGGTCAAGACCATTCACGAAGCGGTCAGTACTGGAGACAAGGCGGCTTACCGTCGCTATGCTGATTTGGTCAACAACCGTGGCGTCGCGACGTTGCGAGACCTGCTGACGTTCCGCAAGGATATCAAGCCGGTTTCCATCGACGAGGTGGAATCGGTTGAAGCGCTGTTCCCGCGTTTTGACTCGGCGGCCATGTCGCTGGGGGCTCTGTCGCCTGAGGCGCATGAAGCACTGGCGATGGCGATGAATGAACTGGGCGGGCGCTCCAACTCCGGTGAGGGTGGTGAGGATCCTGCCCGTCACGGCACCAATCGCCGCTCCAAAATCAAGCAGATTGCGTCCGGGCGCTTCGGTGTTACACCTGAGTACCTGGTCAACGCCGATGTCATGCAGATCAAGGTGGCTCAGGGTGCCAAGCCCGGTGAGGGTGGCCAGTTGCCGGGTGGCAAGGTCAATGACCTGATCGCGCGTTTACGCTATTCCGTTCCGGGCGTCACGCTGATCTCTCCGCCGCCGCACCACGATATCTACTCCATCGAGGATTTGGCGCAGCTGATTTTCGACCTCAAGCAGATCAACCCCGAAGGCCTGGTATCGGTCAAGCTGGTATCCCGCCCGGGCGTCGGCACCATCGCGTGCGGTGTGGCTAAAGCCTATGCGGATCTGATTACCATCTCCGGCTATGACGGTGGTACTGCGGCGTCTCCGCTGACCTCTATCCACTACGCAGGTTCGCCTTGGGAGCTGGGTCTGGCCGATGCGCATCAGTCACTGCGCGCCAACCATCTTCGCGGCAAGATCCGCCTGCAGACGGACGGAGGTCTCAAGACCGGTCTGGATGTGGTCAAGGCTGCGATACTGGGTGCCGAGAGCTTTGGCTTCGGTACCATGCCGATGGTGGCGCTGGGCTGTAAGTACCTGAGAATCTGCCACCTGAACAACTGTGCGACGGGTGTAGCGACGCAGAACGATGATCTGCGCCGTGATCACTTCCGCGGTACGGTTGAGATGGTCAAAAACTACTTCCGCTTCGTCGCAGAAGAGACCCGTGAGTGGATGGCGAAACTGGGTGTCCGTACGCTTGAAGAGTTGGTAGGCCGCGTCGACCTGCTCGAAGCGATGGAGGGACTCACTGAGCGTCAGCGTGGTCTGGATCTGTCTGGCTTGATCAGCGACGCGGGCGTGCCTGAAGAGTATCCGCACACCGTTCAGCAGTCGCGCAACGAGCCGTACGACAACGGGGCGTTGAACACCCGCATGCTCGAACTGGCCAGAGACTCCATCGAACACAAATCCGGTGGTAACTGGGAACTGGAGATCTGCAACTGCGACCGTTCAGTCGGTGCACGCACATCCGGTGCCATCGCGAAGCTTTTCGGCAATCTGGGCATGGTCGATACCCCGATCGAGTTCAACTTCCGCGGGCATGCCGGACAGTCATTCGGTGTCTGGAACGCCGGTGGTCAGAACCTGTATCTCGAGGGCGATGCCAACGATTATGTCGGCAAGGGCATGGCCGGCGGCAAGATCGTGATTCGCCCGTTCAAGGAGGTCGGCTTCAAGTCCAACGAGACCGCGATCATCGGTAACACCTGCCTGTATGGCGGTACTGGCGGTAAGCTGTTCGCGGCTGGCACCGCAGGCGAGCGCTTTGCGGTGCGTAACTCCGGCGTGCACGCGGTGATCGAAGGTGCCGGTGATCACTGCTGCGAATACATGACCGGCGGTATGGTGACCGTGTTGGGGCCCACCGGCTACAACTTCGGCGCTGGTATGACCGGTGGCTTCGCCTATGTGTTGGACCTGGATCGCAGCTTCGTAGACAAGTACAACCATGAACTGGTCGAGATCCACCGTATCCACACCGAACAGATGGAGCAGTACAAGAACCACCTGCGTTCGGTCATCATTGAGTTTACGCGGGAAACCGGCAGCGCCTGGGGTCAGGAGATCGTCGAGAACTTCATCGATTACATCGGTCTGTTCTGGCTGGTCAAACCCAAGGCGGCCAGTCTCAATCAGCTGTTAGACAGCATGCGCAAGCGTCCGGAATAACAGCCGACGCCGTCACGAATTGGTTTTCCGTAATATTGATCGCCCGGGCAGGCGCCCGGGCGACCTGAAAGAGGTGGGACTATGCCTAACCGTCTGAGTAACGATTTCCAGTTTCTCGATGTGTCCCGTGAAGGGCCGAGCAAGATTCAGGCAGAGGTGCGCAAGCGCGAATTCGCCGAGATCTATGAACCGTTCCGGGCCGACGATGCTGCCGATCAGGCGCACCGCTGTCTGGAGTGCGGTAACCCTTACTGCTCGTGGAAATGCCCGGTGCACAACCATATTCCGAACTGGCTCAAGCTGGTATCGGAAGGCAATATCATTGAAGCGGCGGAGCTGAGTCATCAGACCAACAGCCTGCCAGAAGTGTGTGGCCGCGTCTGCCCGCAGGATCGTCTCTGTGAGGGCGCCTGTACACTGAACGATGGCTTCGGTGCCGTGACCATCGGTCCGGTCGAGAAGTACATCAGCGACACCGCCTTTGCCATGGGCTGGCGTCCCGATATGTCTCAGGTTACCTGGACCGACAAGAAGGTCGCGGTTATCGGCGCTGGGCCTGCAGGTCTTGGGTGTGCCGATATCCTGGTACGCAATGGTGTCAAGGCTGTGGTATTCGATCGCAACCCCGAAATCGGCGGTCTGCTGACCTTCGGTATTCCCGAGTTCAAGCTCGAGAAGGATGTGATGGTCAATCGTCGCACCATCTTCGAAGAGATGGGGGTCGAGTTCCGTCTCAATACCGAAGTGGGCAAGGATGTCAGCATGCAGCAGTTGGAGGCGGAGTTCGATGCGATCTTCCTCGGCATGGGCACCTACACCTACATGAAGGGCGGTTTCCCGGGCGAAGATCTGGATGGCGTCTACGATGCGCTGCCGTTCCTGATCTCCAACGTCAATCATTGCCGCGGGTATGAGCAGGATCCGGCCGAGTTCATCAGCGTTGCCGGTAAAAAAGTGGTCGTGCTTGGCGGTGGTGATACCGCGATGGACTGTAACCGCACCTCCATCCGTCAGAATGCCGAGCGTGTGACCTGTGCGTACCGTCGTGACGAAGAGAACATGCCGGGCTCCAAGCGCGAAGTCGAGAACGCCCGTGAAGAGGGTGTCCAGTTCCTGTTCAACCGTCAGCCCGTGGAAGTGGTTGGTGAAGAGGGCAAGGTTGTCGGCGTCAAGCTGGTGACAACCCGCATGGGTGCGCCGGATGAGCGTGGTCGCCGTCGTGCCGAGGTGGTTGAAGGGTCTGAAGAGGTGATCGAAGCCGATGTGGTACTGGTGGCTTTCGGTTTCCGTCCGAGCCCTGCACCCTGGTTTGCGGATTTCGGCATCGACCTGCATGAAGATGGTCGTGTGAAGGCGTCCAAGGAAGCGGCGGCCGGTCGCCATCCGTTCCAGACCAGCAACGACAAGATCTTTGCCGGCGGTGATATGGTGCGCGGTTCGGATCTGGTGGTTACCGCCATCTACGAAGGACGCGAAGCGGCCGAGGGTATCCTCGACTTCCTGGAGGTGTAAACCTCACGCGTTCACGTGCTTGCGCGATACGCTATGAGAAAAGGCCATCGAAACCGATGGCCTTTTTTGTGTCTGCAGCGCTAGGACTCTTCTCCCAGCTTCTTCATCCGGTAGGCCAGGCGCGAACGGGTCAGCCCAAGCAGGCGGGCGGCAGCGGACAGGTTGCCGTCTACTTGCGCGACCGCCTCGCGTACCAGTTTGGCCTCCAGTTTATCCAGTGACGGCCCTTTCTCACCGACAGGTGCATAGCGTTGGAACTGTTCCAGCGCCGAGCCGTCGCCCTCGTCGCTGGCCAGTTCGCCGTCGGAGCTGATTGTAAACAGCAGGTCTCGCGTGGTCTCTTCATCGCGAAACAGATGGGGCAGGTCGATTGGCAGGTTGTCCTCCGCCGCAATCACACCGCGCTCCACCAGGTTTTGCAATTCGCGTACATTGCCGGGGTAGCGGTAGTTCAGCAGGGCGCGCATCGCTTTCAGTGTAAAACCGGTGATATTGCGGCCGTGCAGCTGATTATAGTGCTGTAGAAAGTGTGACAGCAGCAGCGGGATATCGTCCCGCCGTTCGCGCAGAGGCGGCAGCGGGATTGGGAACACATTGAGGCGGAAGAACAGATCCTCGCGAAACTCACCGTTGCGCACCGCCTCGCGCAGCTCCACATTGGTAGCGGCTACCACGCGTACATCGACCTTTATTTCGCGAGTACCGCCGATCCGCTCCACGACCCCCTCCTGAAGCACGCGCAGCAGCTTGCCCTGCGAGGTGGGGCTCAAGGTCGCGATCTCATCCAGAAACAGGGTGCCGCCGTCAGCCCGTTCAAAACGGCCCGGCCGGGAGTGGCTGGCGCCAGTGAATGCACCACGCTCGACGCCGAACAGCTCGGACTCGATCAGCGAATCGGGTATGGCAGCGCAGTTTATCGCCACGAAGGGCTGCTCCTTGCGCGGACTTATCTCGTGCAGCATGCGGGCAAACAGCTCCTTGCCGACGCCGGATTCGCCGGTAAACAGCACCGTGGCGCGCGTGGTGGCAACGCGTCTGAGCATATGGCAGGCCGCGATAAAAGAGGAGGAGACACCCACTAACTGTCGCTCACCCAGCGGCGGCAGCGCGTTGTTGACGCTGGGAAGCGGTGCCTGTGCAAGGGGGACTGCACTGCTGTGGCTGACGAAGTCTTCGGCATTGAGATAGCGTAGATCTTCCTCAACATCGCCCCAGAGCTCTACGGTCTTTCCAAGTACCCGGCAGGTGGGGTGTCCCATGGAGCGGCACTCCACCTCGCGAAACACGGTCAGGCGTCCCAGCAGCGTGGTGACGTAACCCATGGCGTAACCAAGCTGCATCCAGCAGGCAGGCTCCGTACCAATGCCATAGGCGGCGATATGCTCGTCGTCTTCACTGGAGTGGTGCCAGAGAAACTCGCCGTCGTAGGTGCCCTTGCGTGGGTCGAACTCGAAGTGGACTGTCTCCACTTGCACCACGCCCTCCAACGAGTGCAGCTGGGTGCCCGCGTAAAAAATCGCTTCAGGGTCGGCATCGGGCCAGCGTTCGCGTACCAGTTGCGCATCGCGCACCCCCGAGCTGTAGCCGGCGCGGGTGAGCAGTCCGCGGGCACGCTCCAGACCCAGACGTTCGATCAACTCATGACGCAGGCTGCCCAACGAGGTGTTATGCATCAGCACCATGCGTTGGCCATCGAGCCAGATGCGACCATCGGTGGGGGAGAAGAACAGGCACTCTGAAAGATCCTGCACACTGGGTCCGGAGGCGTGGCTCAGGTTATCGCTGTCGCCCGGTGGCATTTCGCGTCTCGAGCGGCGGGCTGAATCCGGTTTGGGTGCATCGAAAGATGGGCGCATGAAGGGAGTCTCTTTTTATCGTTGTTATTAATAAAAATGGTAAGTGCTCCTGCTGCATTTAACAAATTTATCAACAGTTGGGTACCTCATCATTTCTTGTGCAATGCCGCAGTCAGCTTCTTCAATCTACTTATCCTCCAATAAAAACATTGTTTTGAACCAATGCTGTTGTGCAGCAAAACAATATTGGCATGTCGCTTGCCCTATTGAGTGAACAACAAGAAAGGCTTGCCCAAGCATGGGTGGGCACTTAACAACTCAGTGGAGGTTTGTATCGTGTCATTCGCAGAAGGAGCCGCACTGTTGGATGCGGCGCTCTGGAACGGGCGAATTTTCGACGGTAGCTGGCGGGAGGCGAACGGAGGCAGTGCCCAGGTCTTGGAGCCTGCAACTGGCGAAACGCTAACCCGGGTCGGCATCGGTGATGCTGCCGATATTTCCATCTCTGCGCGTGCGGCATCGGAATCCCAGGCTCGGTGGGTGGCGATACCGCCTCGAGAGAGGGCCGAGATCTTTAACCGTGCGGCGGATCTTTTGCAGTCGGACCGTGAGGTGGCGAAGCTGTGGATAGCGCGGGAGAGCGGCGCGATCTTTGCGAAGGCGGAGCATGAGATCCGTGAAGCGGTGGTGATATTGCGCCGCTCGGCAGCAATGCTGCTGGATCCGCATCATGGATTATTGCTGCCGTCGACGGTTGGATGTCTCTCCTATGCCAAGCGCCAGCCTTTGGGTGTGGTGGGAGTCATCTCGCCGTTCAACTTCCCGCTGATCCTGTCGATTCGAGCCGTGGCGCCAGCACTTGCCGCCGGTAACGCCGTAGTGCTCAAGCCCGATCCCAGAACACCGGTCAGCGGCGGTTTCATCATCGCCCGCATTCTTGAGCAAGCCGGGCTGCCCCCGGGGGTGCTACATGTGATCCCTGGCGCCGGAGATGCCGGTGAGGCGCTGTGCACCGATCCTCACATACGCATGATCGCCTTTACCGGTTCCACCGCAGTTGGCCGTCGTGTTGGCGAACTGGCCGGGCGTCATCTGAAAAAGGTGATGTTGGAGCTCGGTGGCAAGAACCCGCTGATTATTGCCGAGGATGCGGATCTGGATCTGGCGGCCAGCGCCGCGGCTTTCGGGGCCTGGTTCCATCAGGGGCAGATCTGTATGGCCTCAGGTCGGATCATTGTGCATGAATCGATTGCGTCACAGTTGATTGAGCGCCTGGTGGCGAAGGCGGCTCATCTGCCGGTGGGTGATCCGGCCAGCGGCAATGTGGCGCTCGGCCCGATCATCAACGACGCCCAGTTGGTGAGGCTGGATGCCATCGTGCAGGAGAGTGTCGCCGCAGGTGCCGTGCTGGAGGCTGGGGGCACCTACGAGGGGCGCTTCTACAAGCCGACCGTACTCTCCGGCGTCAAGCCGGGGATGCGGGCGTTCAGTGACGAATTCTTTGGCCCGGTGGCCAGCATCATCACGTTTAGCAGCGACGACGAAGCGGTTGAGCTGGCCAATGACACCGAATATGGCCTCTCGGCGGCGGTGATCTCCCGCTCTGTCGGTCGTGCCATGGCGATCGGCGAGCGCCTCAATTCCGGCATGTTGCATATCAACGACCAGACCGTAAACGACGAGTGCACCAACCCCTTCGGTGGGCGGGGCGCGTCGGGTAACGGCGGCAGCATCGGCGGTCCGGCTGACTGGGATGAGTTTACCCAGTGGCAGTGGGTGACCGTTAAGGAGGTTCCGCGCGCGTTTCCGTTCTGACCTCACCTATTCGATTTGCCTGCAAGCCGCTGGGGTACCCCCTTCTTCCTGTCCGCTTGCAGGCCCTGTTATCAAAGCGAAGGAGTAAAATATGAATAAGAATTCTCGCTTGAAACCGCTCGCAGTCGCCATATCGATGGCCACGGCGCTTTGGTTACCTCAGGCCCAGGCGTATAAGTTCGACACCGACAACTCGGATGTCAACCTGCGTTGGGACAACACCTTCAAGTACAGCACCGCGTTCCGTGTGCAGGACAGATCCGACGTGCTGGTCAACGACGTCAACTACGACGACGGTGACCGCAACTTCGACAAGGGTCTGATCTCCAACCGAGTCGATTGGCTCAGTGAGTTCGACGCTCGTTATAAGAACCTGGGCTTTCGTGTCAGCGGCGCGGCCTGGTATGACGATGTCTACAACCGGAGCAACGACAACGACTCGCCGTTCACCAACAACGCCACCAGTGTCGATTCGGACGAGTTCACCGACGAAACCCGTGACGTGCACGGTCGCAAGGCGGAGCTGCTGGATGCATTCGTCTACGGCAACTTCGATATCGGCGAGATGCGCAGCAACCTGCGTCTGGGGCGCCACTCGCTGGTATACGGCGAAACCCTGTTCTTCGGCGCCAACGGGATTGCCGATGCCCAGGGACCGGTCGATCTGATCAAGCTGCTGTCCGTGCCCAGCTCCCAGTTCAAGGAGGTGCTGCGCCCGGTTAACCAGCTCTCCGGTACCCTGCAGATTACACCCGAAGTATCGCTCGGTGGTTACTACCAGCTCTCCTGGGAGGAGACGCGTCTGCCCGGTGTGGGCAGCTATCTGTCCAACATCGACTGGGCCGGTCCCGGAACGGAGTCACTGATCGTCGGCCCCGGTGTTTCCTGGAATCATATCGCCGATATCGAGCCGGATGACCAGGGGCAGGGCGGTATCCAGCTGCGTTACGCGCCCTATGACGGGGATTTCGAGTACGGGCTCTACTTTGCCCGGTACCATGCCAAAACGCCCTCCGGCTTCTACTTCAATCCGGTGGATCAGACGATCCGCACCGTTTACCACGAGGGCATCCGGACCTACGGTGCCAGCGCGACAACGTCGATCGGTCAGTTGAACCTGGCGGCCGAAGTGTCGATCCGCGACAACGCACCGCTGAACAGCGATCCGGTCATCGTGCTGCCGGGTATGGCGGCCGACAACGACGACAACGCGCTCTATGCGATCGGTAGAACGGCGCACGCCAACCTGTCCGGTATCTACGTGATGCAGCCGAATAGCCTCTGGGATGGCGGTGCGCTGATCGGCGAGTTGGCCTGGAACCGGGTGCTGTCGGTAAGCAAGAACGAGAGCGCACTGGACCCCAACGCCACGCGCGATGCCTGGGCGATGCGGATGATCTTCAATCCGGCCTACTTCCAGGTGCTGCCGGGGCTGGATCTCGAGCTGCCGATCGGCCTCGGCTACAACTTCAAGGGTCGCTCCGGTGCCATTGCCAACATGAACGGCGGCGCCACCCACGGCGGCGACTTCAGTCTCGGCATCAACGGCACCTACCAGAACAGCTGGAAGTTCGGCGCCAGCTACGTGAACTTCTTCGGCGACGAGTTCAGCTTCGTAACGCCGCAGAACGACCCGGCTCCTGCGCTCTCCTTCCAGCAGACCCGCGGCGATCGCGACTTCATCTCGCTGTACGTTCAGCGCACCTTCTAATCGAACTCGGTGGAGATAAAAATAATGAAATTGACAGTTCAAGCATTGGTGGCCGGTGCCGCTCTCAGCCTGTCGGCGTCGTTGGCGCTGGCCGCAGTGGATGTACAAACGGCGAACCAGCTTAAGTCCAACCTGACCCCCTTCGGTGCCGAAAAGGCCGGTAATACCGATGGCTCCATTCCCGCCTGGGATGGCGGCTATACCAGCGTCGCGCCGGGCTACGAGAACGGAGCGCCGCGTCCAGACCCGTTTGCCGACGAGAAACCGCTGTTCTCGATCACCTCCGCCAATCTGGCGGAATACAGCGATAAGTTGAGCGACGGGGTGAAGGCGCTGTTCGCCAAGCACGCGGACTTCCGTATGGATATCTATCCCAGCCACCGTACCGCCGCCGCACCGCAGTGGGTCTATGACAATACCTTCAACAACGCGACCGGTGCGCAGTTGGGGGCCGATAAAAACTCGGTCAGTGGTGCCTACGGCGGAATCCCCTTCCCGATTCCGCAGGATGGCGCAGAAGCGATGTGGAACCATCGTCTGAGCTGGTCCGGCGAGTCTGCACGCTACGCGCTGCGTACGTTTATCGTGACCGCTGACGGTAACCGTGCTTTGGCCAGCGAAGGCGAGGAGTTGATTCAGTGGCCCTACTACTATGAAGGCGGTAATGCGTCATCCTATGACGGCACCTTCCAGCTGGGGCGCTTTATTGTATCGGGCCCTGCCTCCAAGGCCGGTGAAGCGATTCTGGTGCATGATCCGTCCGAAGCGGGCAAGCGCCGCAACATCTGGCAGTACCTGGTGGGCCAACGCCGTGTGCGTAAGGCACCGTCAGTGGCGTACGACACGCCCGACTTTGTGACCTCCGGCGTTGGTCTGTTCGACGAGGCGTTCATGATGTTCGGCCCGATCGATCGTCACGACTATACGCTGGTCGGTAAGCAGGAGATGTTCATTCCCTACAACAACAACGGGGCGGCCCTGGCGTCGATCGACGACCTGATGGGCGAGCACTTCCTCAATCCCGACCATGTGCGCTGGGAACTGCATCGTGTTTGGGTGGTGGATGCCAACCTTAAACAGGGGCAGCGCCATACCGTACCCAAACGTCGCTACTACATCGATGAAGACAGCTGGCACATCGTGCTGTTCGATGGCTGGGACGCCAAAGGCGATCTGTGGCGCATGAACTACTCGCTGACCTACCTGGTACCGGAGCTCCCAGCACTTGTGACCAACGTGATGTGGGGCGGTTACGACCTGCAGACCGGGGCGTACTACCTCAACGCGGCCATGAATGGTGGCACGCCACACTACGAAATCAGCAAGCCGATCTCCGAGAACAACTGGAGCCCGGTCGAGCTGGCCAACCGCGGTGCGCGTTAAAGACCGAGACCGTGTGACAAGTCCCGTCCCGTGGTGCCGGAAGCTTCCGGCGCCACGCGGCACGCAGTGGGTGGAGAGTGGAGAGTGAGTTATGGCCGTATTTGGCACTTCATCAGTATTAACCAGAGTGTTGCCGGTGTGTGCGGCACTGCTGCTAGGCGCGCCGATCTGTAGCGCCTCGGCCCTGGCCGCCACCGGCTACACCGGGCTGGACAGGCCGGCACAGATCTCGCCGCTGGCGCTGCACAAGTCGATGTTGGCGGTCGCGCGTGCCGGCGAGCGGCTGGTGGCGGTCGGCGAAGAGGGCACGGTGCTGCTGTCGGACGACAACGGCGTCTCCTGGCATCAGGCCAAGCAGGTGCCGACCTCGGCGGCACTGACCGCGGTGCAGTTCGTCGATGCCGACAAGGGGTGGGCCGTGGGGCATCTGGGCGTGGTGTTGACCACCGATGACGGTGGGCAAACCTGGCGCAAGCAGTTGGACGGTATTCAGGCAGCGGAACTGGCACTGGAGCACGCCAAGGCCCAGGGCGACGAATCGGCAGTGAGTACGGCGCAATATCTGGTCGACGACGGCCCGGACAAGCCGTTCCTGAACCTGTTTTTCCTTAACGAGCGCACCGGATTCGTGTTCGGTGCCTATAACCTGATTTTCCGTACCGACGACGGCGGCGACAGCTGGACACCCTGGCTGGATCGCGTGGACAACCCGATGGGGATGCATCTCTACGGTATGGCGCAGTCTCAGGGCGTGCTGATGTTGGCGGGCGAGCAGGGCACCCTGGTGCGTTCCACCGACGGCGGCCAACACTTTGACGCGATCGATTCTCCCTACGAGGGCAGTTACTTCGGCATCATCGCCGTTGCGGACGGCGCCTTCGTTGCCTATGGCCTGCGCGGCAACGCCTTTCGCAGCGAGGATGGCGGCGACAGCTGGAGCGAACTCGACACGGGGCAGGGCGAGACGCTGACCGCGGCGACCAACCTGACCGATGGCCGCCTGTTGCTGACCAGTCAGGCCGGCGGCGTGTTGGTGGATCGCAACGGAGAGCCGTTCTCGCGTGTGCCCGATCTGCCGCCACTGCCGCTGTCCGGCGTGGTGCAGGCCGCCGACGGTGCCACTGTGGTTGCCAGTCTGGCCGGGGTTCACCGTTTCGGCGCGGTAGAGGAGTAGAGTCTTGAGTACCGACAATAAAAACCGCTCCAGATCCGGCGCAAGCCATCTGGAAGATTTTGATCTGCATTCGGGGTCGCCGCTGGAGCGGCTCATATTCAACCGCCGTGCACTGGTTTTGATCCTCTGCCTGATCGCCAGTCTGGTGCTGGCCTGGCAGGCTTCCAGCCTGCGTCTGAACGCCAGCTTCGAAAAGATGATCCCGACCGGTCACCCCTATATCGCCAACTTCCTGGACAACCGCGCCGAGCTGTCCGGGCTGGGCAACTCGATGCGGATAGCAGTAGCGGTGAAAGAGGGGTCGATCTTCGACGACAACTACCTGCGCACGCTGGCCAAGATCAACGACGAGGTCTATCTGCTGCCGGGCGTCGATCGCCCCTATATGAAATCCTTGTGGACCCCGGCCACGCGCTGGATCGCGGTGACCGAAGAGGGGCTGGAGGGCGACACTGTCATTCCCGGCGACTACGACGGCTCCGAGCAGAGTCTGGAGCAGGTGCGTCTGAACGTGCAGCGCTCCGGCGAGATCGGACAGTTGGTGTCGCCCAACTTCCAGTCCAGCGTGATCTACGTGCCGTTGTTGGATACCAACCCGCAGACCGGTGAGCCGCTGGACTACGGAGAGCTGTCGCGGCAGATCGAGCAGATCCGCAGCAAGTATCAGGCCGGCAGCATCGAGATCCATATCACCGGTTTCGCCAAGATCGTCGGCGACCTGATCGAAGGTCTGCAGCAGGTGCTGGGCTTCTTTGCCGTGGCGGTGGCGGTGGCGACCGCCGTACTCTACGGCTACACCCACTGCCTGCGCAGCGCACTGCTGGTGATGGGCTGTTCGCTGGTCGGCGTGCTCTGGCAACTGGGACTGCTGGCGCTGCTCGGCTTCGAACTGGACCCCTACTCGATCCTGGTGCCCTTCCTGGTGTTTGCCATCGGCATCAGCCACGGTGCGCAGAAGATGAACGGCATCATGCGCGATATCGGCAGCGGACTGCACCGCTATGTCGCCGCGCGTCACACCTTCCGCCGCCTGTTCCGTACCGGCATGGCGGCACTGATCACCGATGCCGTCGGTTTTGCCGTGCTGCTGGTGATCGATATCGGCGTGATCCGCGAACTGGCGATCGCCGCCAGCCTCGGTGTCATGGTACTGATCCTGACCAACCTGGTGCTGCTGCCGGTGCTGCTCTCCTTTATCGGGGTGACACCGCGCGCCGCGGCGCGTGCCGTGCGTAGCGAACCCGTCGGTGACGAAGAGGTCGAGCAGGGCCGGATCTGGCGCTTCTTCGCACTCTTTACCCAGCGCCGTTGGGCCTTGGGCGCACTGGGTGTTGCCGCGTTGATGGCGCTGTCTGCCGGGTTGGTCAGCCGTGATCTGCAGATCGGCGATCTCGATGCTGGTGCGCCGGAACTGCGCGCCGACTCGCGCTATAACCGGGACAACGCCTTCATGGTGGACAACTATGCCGCCAGCTCCGATATCTTCGTGGTGATGGTGCAAACACCGGTGGACGGCTGTACCCGTTACAGCGTGCTGTCCAAGGTGCGCGCGCTGACCTCCGAGCTGGAGCGGTTGCCCGGTGTAGAGTCGACCAACTCCATGGCACGGCTGTCGCGTTTTGCCATGGTGGGCTACAACGAGGGCAACTTCAAATGGCTGGAACTGATCCCGAACGATGCCGCCCTCGGTGCGGTACAAACCCGCGCCCCGCGTGAACTGTTCAATCAGGAGTGCAGCCTGCTCTCGGTGTACGCCTATCTGAAGGATCACAAGGCGGCCACGCTGGAGAGCGTCGTGGCCACCGTCGAAGCCTTTGCCGCCGAACACAACGACGACGAGACTCACTTCATGTTGGCGGCAGGCAACTCCGGCATCGAGGCGGCGACCAATATTGTCGTCGAGCAGTCGATGGATCGGATGATGTACCTGGTCTACGGCGCGGTGATCCTGCTGTGCTGGATCACCTTCCGTAGCTGGCGCGGCGTGGTGGCGGCGGTGCTGCCGCTGATGCTGACCTCGGTGATCGGTCAGGCGCTGATGGTGGAGCTCGGTATCGGCATCAAGGTGGCGATCCTGCCGGTGATCGCGCTGGGGGTCGGCATCGGCGTCGACTACGCCCTCTATGTGCTGTCGGTACTGCTGATCGGCCTGCGCGACGGTCAGTCGCTGGGCGATGCCTATCGCTCCGCGCTGCGCCAGACTGGCCGCATCGTGATGCTGACCGGAGCCACTCTGGCCGTCGCTGTGGCGACCTGGGTGTTCTCGCCGATCCGTTTCCAGGCCGATATGGGGATACTGCTGGCGTTCATGTTCCTGTTCAACATGCTCGGTGCGCTGATCCTGCTGCCGGCGCTGGCCCATCTGCTGTTCCGTGCCGAGACGACCGAGCGCTCGGGGCAGCGGGGACAGCCCGGCGAGGAAGAAGGCAACTCCCCCGGCGCGGAGGTGGCACAGAATTCGACCGCCTACGCACTAACCGGAGATGAGCGTCATGCTTGATCCACAGATTAAGGCTCTACTCGAACAGGCCAAGGCCGCCGGTGCGCCGGATTTCGCGGATCTACCGCCTGCCGCTGCACGTGAGGTGTACAGCCAGATCCTGTCCGCTACCGACCTGCCCGTGCCCGCCGAGGTGACGCTCAGCGAGCGCAGGATGGCCGGGCCGGGCGGCGAACTGATATTGCGCTGCTACCGCCCTGCGCAGGCCGAGGTGCGGGGGGCCGTACTCTACCTGCACGGCGGTGGTTTCGTTGTCGGTTGTCCGAGTGATTATGACGGCGTCGCCGGTAATATCGCGGCCCTGTCCGGTTGTCTGGTGGTGCAGGTCGACTACCGCCTGGCACCGGAGCACCCCTTCCCGGCGGCGGTTGAGGACAGCTACGCCGCGCTGGTCTGGCTGCGCGAACAGGCAACGGAGCTGGGGATTGATCCGAGTCGTATCGCCATTGCCGGTGACAGCGCCGGTGCCAATCTCAGTGCTGTCTGCGCGTTGCTCTCGCGTGATCGGGGCGGCCCTGCGTTGGCAGTGCAGTGCCTGATCTATCCCGCCACTGCCAATGGCCAGCTGCAATATGACGCCTATCGTAGATTTGGCGCGGGCTACACCCTGACCAGCCGCGCCATGAGCTACTTCATGGGCCATTACTTGAGCGGCAGCGACGAGCCAGCCGATTTTCGTCTGGCGCCGCTGGATGCGACCGATCTTTCCGGGCTGCCACCGGCATTGGTGCAGGTGGCGGGGTACGACCCGTTGCGCGACGAGGGGATTGCCTATGCCGAAGCGATGGCGGCGGCCGGTACCTCGGTCACGCTGGTGGAATACGCAGGCCTGGCCCACGGCTATATCAGCATGGCCGGGATCAGCGAGAGCGCTCGGCTGGCGCTGGAGCAGGTCGCGACGGTGCTGCGTCGGGCCCTTGCCTGAGGCTCATAAAACGTCCCACCGGCCGTTCGGTCGGTGGGTGCGAGAGAATAAGAACGGAGTGTGATGATGAAAATACGTGCGGCTGTTGCCCGTTTTACCCATGGGCCGTTAAGCCTGGAAACGCTGGAGATCGGCGAGCCACAGGCGGATGAAATTCTGGTGCGGGTGGTGGCTACCGGTGTCTGCCATACCGATATCGTCGTGCGCGACGGCATGTTGCCCACGCCGCTGCCGGTGGTGCTGGGCCACGAGGGCGCGGGTATAGTGGAGCGCGTCGGTAGTGCAGTGACCAAGGTGGTGCCGGGCGACCATGTGGTGATGACGTTTGACTCGTGCGGTGGTTGCCCCAGCTGTCAGGACCATGCGCCGAGTTACTGCCATGAGTTTTTTCCGCGTAACTTTTTTGCCACCCGCACTGACGGTTCGACTGCGCTGGCGAAAGAGGGTGAGGTTATCCACAGCCATTTCTTCGGTCAGTCCTCCTTCGCCAGCCACGCCATCTGTCATGAGCGCAACATTGTCAAAGTGCCCAAGGATGTGTCGCTGGAGCTGCTCGGCCCGCTGGCCTGCGGTGTACAGACCGGTGCCGGCGCGGTCATCAATGCGCTGAAAGTGGGGGTGGGCAAGAGCTTTGCCGTATTCGGCTCAGGTTCTGTTGGGCTCTCGGCGATCATGGCTGCCAAGGCGATCGGTGCGACCACCGTCATTGCTGTGGATATGAACGACGAACGCCTGGCGTTCGCCCAGGAGGTGGGCGCGACCCACACTCTGAACCCGAAAAACATCAACACCGCTGCGGCGATCATGGAGATCACCGGTCATGGTCTTGACTATGCGCTGGATACAACGGGTCTGGGCCCTGTTATCAAAGGGGCGGTATTAAGTCTGGCGCCGCGCGGTACCTGCGGTGTACTGGGAGCCTCGGCGCCGGGCAGCGAGATTGTGCTCGATGAAGTGCACTTCATGAGTGGCGGACGTCGACTGATCGGCATCGTCGAGGGTGAGGCCGACCCGGATACCTTCATCCCCACACTGATACGTCTCTATCAGCAGGGGCGTTTCCCGTTTGACAAGATGGTGAAGTTCTACCCGATGGAGCGTATCAACGACGCGATCGCCGATTCGGAATCGGGCATCACCATCAAGCCTATCGTACGTATGGAGAGCGGCAGCCAATAGCACCTCTGCCGCTGTTCAGTACGGCCCGCGTCGCCTCGTGACGCACCTTGATACGTCATCAGCCCAGAACCCCCGGCGCTGGTGGCGTTTTTTTCAGCTCTGCTGTGACGGCTTGAGTTCAAGCTCGACAAAGATCATCTCGTCATCGCCGACGTTGGTTACATTGTGTTCAATGCCGGCGGGGCGGAAATAGCTGACACCCGGCAGCAGCTCGACAATACGTTCGCCCTGCGCATCCTCTATACGCATCTGGCTGTGAGTAATCGGTGTGATGACATAATCGTATTCATGCCGGTGATGGCCTGTTTCGGCGCCGGGGGCGAAAGACCAGCGGGTGACGCGAACCTGTTCGTTATCGACAGAGCAATCGGCGATGGCGGTGAGCGTGGAGGTGCACATCCTGAATATCCCTTTTCCTGTGGTTAAGATCGTCATCTTATGCCCGCGTAGCCGTCGGTTGGTTAGCAGGTTTTCGATGTAAACGTTGATGCGGACACAAAAAAAAGCGCCGTGGGGACGGCGCGAATCGGATGGCATCGAATGGAGACCCACCAGGCTGCCAGGCGCTGGTGGGGTGTTGCAAAGGATTACAGCTTGCGCAGCATCTCGTTGTGCTGTTCGATCACGGCGGGTTCGGGTTCCGCGGTAAACAGGCTGACGACGATAACGGCAACAGTCGCGAAGATGATGCCCGGTACGATCTCGTATACCTCGAACAGGCCGCCGGCGAGCTGTTTCCAGATCACCACGGTCAGTGCGCCTACCACGATGCCAGCCAGAGCGCCGTTGCGGTTCATGCGCGGCCAGTAGAGGCTCAGTAACAGAGCCGGGCCGAATGCTGCGCCGAAACCGGCCCAGGCGTAGGACACCAGTCCCAGAACGCTGGATTCGGGGTTGAATGCGAGCAGCAGTGCAACGAAGGAGAGACCCAGCACGGCAATACGGCCGACCATGACGATCTCTTTCTGGGAAGCGTCGCGGCGGAACAACTGCTTGTAGAAATCTTCGGCCAGAGCTGAAGAGGACACCAGCAACTGAGAGTCGGCGGTGCTCATGATCGCCGCCAGAATTGCTGCCAGCAGAATACCGGCAACCACCGGATGGAACACGGCGTTGACCAGTACCATGAAGATCTTCTCACCGTCGGCGATATCGCCCGGCATGTGACCGTTCACGTAGACGAGACCGGCCAGACCGACAAATACCGCACCGGCCATCGACAGGCCTGTCCAGGTAACCGCAATGCGGCGTGCCGTCGGGATATCCTCATTGCTGCGTGCCGCTTTGAAACGCGCCAGAATATGCGGCTGGCCGAAATAACCCAGACCCCAGGCCATCAGCGAGACGATGGCGATCAGGCTCAGAGATTCGCCACTGTTATCCTGAGTGATCGTCAAAAGCTCAGGGTTTATCTGCTCCAGAGAGTCGAACATGGCACTCCAGCCACCGTCGACCTGCATCACCATGATCGGCACGATCATAAGCGCCGCGGCCATCAAAAGGCCCTGCACAAGATCGGTCCAGGAGACCGCGAGAAAACCGCCGAACAGGGTGTAGGAGACCACACAGACGGTACCGATGATTACGGCAGTGCTGTAGTCGAGACCGAATACGGTTTCAAACAGCTTGCCACCGGCAACCAGGCCTGAGCTTGTATAGAACAGGAAGAACAGCAGAATGAAAAAGGCGGAGATCACCTGCAGGGCGCGGGAGTTGTCGCGGAAACGGTTGGCGAAGAACTCCGGCAGTGTCAGGGAATCATTGGCCACAATACTGTAAGTGCGCAGACGCTTGGCGGTGATCAGCCAGTTGCCCCAGGTACCGATCAGCAGGCCGGCGGCCAGCCAGAGAGACTCAAGTCCCGAGCCATAGGCGTAGCCCGGCAGGCCCAGCAGAAGCCAACCACTCATATCGGATGCGCCGGCAGAGAGTGCGGCGGGCCAAGGGCCGAGAGAGCGACCGCCGAGGAAATAGTCAGATGAGTTTTTGGTTCGCAGATAGGCGTAATAGCCTATCGCCAGCATTAGAAGCAGGTAGACGACAAAGGTGCCGTAGATTGCCAGATTGTTATCGGTCATGGACTCTATCTTTTATCTGTCTTGTTGGGTTTCAAGTAACAGCGAGGCCGCAGGCGTCAGAAGCCTGAGCTGTCGAGTTACCGGCTTTATCAGATGCGAATGCCAGACGCTTCCGTTCGGCCTGGCATATTCCGGGCGGGCCGCAAGGGCCTGGCCGGCATTCACACCGGGGTCAGGCAGCGCTGCTGCCCAGTTCAAGCAGCGTGGCGTTGCCGCCCACTGCGGTGGTGTTGATGGTGCGCGTTTTTTCAGTCACGAATCGATGCAGGTGATCCGGTTGCAGCAGGGTCGTGCAGCGCACTGCATCGGTTTCCGGGACCAGTTGCACCAGCAAACCTTGGCGTTCAGCGAGCTGGCGCTGGAACGAAGGCAGCTCTCTTCCCTGACAGACCGGCGCAACCAAGGCCAAATGAGGCAGCTGCATCAGTGCTTCTATCGGTGTGTCATCGGTCAGGGTCAGGATGCCGCGAGGTACGCCAATCTGATGCAGCAGCGTGACCAGACGGCTGCACCATTCCTGCTCGGCAGCGCCGCCGAGCAGGACCGGATTGCCGCAGGCAAGGGCGCTAAATACCTGCCCGGCGAGGGCCACGCAGCTTGCGCTTTCAGTACCGAACACCAATGCATCGCCCCGACCGCTAAGGTAGAGTTCGTTGCTCTCGCCGGTAGGACCCGGCAGGCTTACGACCCTGTCCATATGCAGTGCACGGTCCAGTAGAAGGGGGATGAGCCTTAGTTGCTCTTCGTGATCTCCTGCCAGTGGCAGCTGATCCAGCGCTGCGCGTAGCAGTTTGCAGCGATAGGCAAATCCGCGGCGATTCCAGTTTTCGAAGACGGCGGCGTGGTCGGCGCCGAAAAACAGGTGATCGGTCATCGATATATCCTCCGTTAAGCCTTATCGACCGGAATCAGTCGGGTGAAACGGGGTAGGTAGTAAGGGCCGCCAGCTTTGGGGCCGGTGCCTGAGAGCCCCTGACCGCCAAAGGGTTGAACGCCGACGACGGCACCGATCTGGTTGCGGTTGATATAGGTGTTGCCAACCCGGGCGCGTGCCTCGATATGGGCGGCGGTGCGTTCGTTGCGGCTGTGAATGCCCAGAGTCAGGCCATACCCGGCTGCATTGATCTGGTCGATCAGTTGATCCAGGTGGCGCGCGCTGTAGCGCAGTACATGGATAATGGGACCGAACTGCTCACGGCCAATCTGATCGATACGGCTGATCTCGATTGCCGTCGGTGGCACGTACATGCCGCGCTTTGTACAGCCGGACATTGGCGTCTGTGCCAGCACCTTGGCGTGCTCTTTCATGCGCGCAATATGTTCAAGCAGACTCGACTGAGCCTGTTCATCAATGACTGGCCCGATATCGGTGCTCAGTAGCGCCGGATCACCCAGTGTCAGCTCTGCCATGGCGCCCTTGAGCAGTTCAATGATGCGATCGGCAATATCGTTCTGTACGCAGAGCACGCGTAGCGCGGAGCAGCGTTGGCCAGCCGAGGCAAACCCGGACAGCACGGCATCCTTGACCACCTGTTCGGGCAGCGCGGTCGAGTCGACGATCATGGCATTTTGTCCGCCGGTCTCGGCGATCAGGGTGGCGGGTTCACACTCGCGTCGGCTCAGCGAGCGGTTGATACGCTGGGCGGTTTCGGTCGAGCCGGTAAACGCAACGCCTGCAATACGCGGATCCGAGGTCAGGGCCGCGCCGACCGTGGTACCCTCGCCTGGCAGGAACTGGATAGCGCCGCCTGGAATACCGGCTTGCAGCATCAGCTCGATGGCGCGGGCGGCAATCAGGCTGGTCTGTTCGGCGGGCTTGGCGATAACGCAGTTACCGGTGACCAGCGCCGCGCTGATCTGGCCGAGGAAGATGGCAAGCGGGAAGTTCCATGGGCTGATGCAGACGAATATGCCGCGTCCCTGCCGCTGCCAATGGGCTGTGTCGCCTGAGAGCGTGCCGAGTTCAAGGTGCTCTTCGTAGAGCGCTTCGGCGCGGGCTGGATAGTAGCGGCAGAAATCCACAGCTTCGCGTACTTCGTCGATACTGTCCTGAATCGTCTTGCCGGCTTCCTGATGGCACAGTGCCACCAGCTCTTCCATATGCTGCTCAAGTAAGTCGGCAAGGCGACGCAGGGGCGCGGTGCGTTCGGTGACGGATGTGCTTTGCCACACCGGGAGGAAGCGTTCGGCGGCATCGATTGCCGCGATAGTCTGTGCATGATCGGCGTAAGTGACCTGTCCAACCAGAATGTCGCGATTGGCAGGTGAGCGAACATCGCTGTGAAGCGCCTGGCCTGGCGTCGCGCGGCCATCGATAATGGGGTCGGCTTGCCAGCATTGTTCTAGACATTCACCAACCTTTTCGGAAAACGGCAGCCACTGGCTTTCGATCAGAATGTTGGGGCCCTTGGAGGCGTTGCGCTCCGCACCAAAGATCGCTTCGGGCAGCGGTATGTTGGGATTGTGAAGGGTGTCGCGGCTATGAAGTACCTGCCAGGGATGCTGAATCAGGTCGCTGATTGGACAGCGTTGATCGACCAGACGATGCACGAAAGATGAGTTGGCACCGTTCTCGAGCAGGCGTCGAACCAGATAGGGCAGCAAATCCTTGTGGTTACCCACAGGGGCATAGATGCGCACCGTAACACCGGCGGTGTCGAGCACTTGATCGTAGAGCGCATCGCCCATGCCATGCAAGCGCTGAAACTCGAAGTCCGCGTGTTTCGCCAGCGTCATGATCGACGCGACGGTATGGGCATTATGGCTGGCGAATTGCGGCCAAATCAGGCCGCGGATATGTTCACCCAGCAGGAAACGAGCGCAGGCAAGGTAGGCGACATCGGTGGCTTCCTTGCGGGTATAGACAGGGTAACCTGAGAGTCCCCGTTGCTGACACACCTTGATCTCACTGTCCCAGTACGCGCCCTTGACCAGTCGCACGGGGATACGATCGCCCACATCCAGTGACAGCGCCGCCAGCCAGGTGAGAACCGGCAGGGCGCGTTTCGAGTAGGCCTGTACGACCAGGCCCAATCCGTCCCAGCCGAGGGTTTCCTGGCTGCGATAGAGCTTTTCGAACAACTTAAGCGAAAGCTCCAGACGATCGGCCTCTTCGGCATCGATGGTCAGCGCCACATTGAGCGGGCGGGCTCGGCGTATTAGCAGGAATACACGCTCGGCGAGCTCCTCCATCACTCGGGCCTCCTGCAGTACCTCGTAACGCGGGTGCAGAGCCGAGAGTTTGATTGAGACGCTGGGGCGTGGTGAGCTGCCGATATCAGGCAGATTGCCGACATGATCGATAGCGCGGGTGTAATCGGTATAGTACTTGGTAGCGTCCGCCGCAGTGAGGGCCGCTTCACCGAGCATATCGAATGAGTAGGTATATCCTCGCTCACGATATTCCCGACCGCGCTTGGTGGCCTCGGGCATATCGCGCCCCAGTACAAACTGGTGGCCCATGATCTTCATCGCCTGCTGCATGACCTTGCGGATCACCGGTTCGGACAGGCGGTTGACCAGGCGATTAATAACGCCGGAGGGTGTGCCGTCTTCGCGTTCATCAAGGGTGACCACCTTGCCGGTGAGCAGCAACCCCCAGGTGGAGGCGTTCACCAGAAGGGACTCGGACTGGCTCAGGTGGCGCTTCCAGTCTGCAATGCTGAGCTTGTCCCGGATCAGGGCGTCAGCGGTGTCGGTGTCGGGAATGCGCATCAACGCTTCGGCCAGGCACATCAGCAGTATGCCCTCGCGGGTATCCAGACTGTATTCCAGCAACAGCGCGTCAATCATATGGATGGCGCCGTCATCTGCCCTGACCTGCTCGATCAGGCGGGTGGCGCGGGCTTCTATGCTGGTGAGTTCGTCGCCGTGAGGTTCTGCCAGTGGCATCAGTTCACGCAGCACCTGATCTTCGTCTGCGGCGTAAAGCGGGGATATCTGTTGCCAGAGCAGGTCCATTGGCTGCCGAATGTAGCCAGGCTCGAGCGTATCGATCGCCTTGAACATAGAGAACTCCTGACATGGTACGCACCGGCCGGTCAGTCGCGCTCGGTACGAGTATCGATTCTGTGTACTGCAACGAGTTCTATGTACTGTAGACCCGGCCTAACATACATGCAGGGTAAGGAAGGATGTTGTGTCGGGTCTTTTCCTGAGCTACGGAAAATTTGTCCCGTTCTCCGGAATTGAGTCCAGAAACTGGTCAATCAGTTCTGATGTGTGCGGCGGTAACGGGCTGGCGAGGTGCCGAAGCGGCGAGTAAAGGCGCGGGTCAGGTTGCTTTGGTTGGCAAATCCGAAGCGCACGGCCAGCTCAGAAATACTCATGTCCGAGTGAGTGAGCGCCGTTGCTGCTGCGTGCAACCTGCGCTCGGTCACATACTGCTGCGGAGTCAGCCCTGTCTGATCACGGAACAGGGCGAAAAACTGGCTATCGCTCAGGCATGCGTTGCCAGCAAGCTCCGAGACAGTAATGCGTCGTTCCATGTGCGCGGCGATATAGGCGTCGATCAGGTCCATGTTCAAGCGACCCATATGGCGAGGCGTGCTGCGCTGATGCTCCAGTTGACGCTGCAAAGCGCAGACCAGTGTGCTGGCGCAGGCGTCCTGTAGCAGAGTGTCGTTGGGGTTTTGCTGCATCTCCCGGCTCAGGGCGTTGAGCAGTAACTGCATCTGGGGCGCGCAGTTGAAATAGTCGGGGCGTCGAAAGAGTTGCTCGATACGCTGTTGTAGCTGTCGGTCTTCACCCTCGGTGGGCAGATTGACGACGACAATGCGGTTGTCGCCGAGACCGTGGAAGGCATGACCGGTCGCGGATGGCATCAGGCAGCCCCAGCCGAAATTGACCGGGCGGCAGTAACCGGCCAGATCGAATTCGGTATCGCCCTCAAGGCCGAACACCAGCTGATGATAACCGTGATCATGCTGGTCGGCGCGGCTGGGCAGGGAGATGACACTGGTCTCTTTTCGCATGGTGCGGACCGATCGTTTGTAAACCTGAGGGCGATTTTACCACAAGGTTTACTAATGTTGATCCAGTGTTCAGGTCTGACGGTTAAGGACGTGGCACCGACGTTTCACTTGATTGGCTTTCGTAGGTAGAGAAATTTCGACGTCAAAATATTGATTACAAGGTCCTGTCGATCGGTGTTCAAGTTGACGGGGATCGTATCAGGCGCGATTGACGAAGAATTTACAGACGGAAATCGCTAGAATGGGCCGGCTTTGAATTGATCATGGGTGAGTGAAAAGATGGCTGAGCTGAAGAACGACCGCTTTCTGCGCGCGTTGCTGCGTGAACCGGTTGATTGCACACCGGTCTGGATGATGCGTCAGGCTGGGCGTTACCTGCCCGAGTACCGCGAAACACGCGCTCAGGCCGGCGATTTCATGAGTTTATGCAAGAACCCGAAACTGGCCTGTGAGGTCACGCTGCAACCTCTGGAGCGATACGATCTCGATGCGGCGATTCTATTCTCCGATATTCTCACGATTCCCGATGCGATGGGGCTTGGTCTCTACTTTGAAGCTGGGGAAGGTCCGCGATTCAAGAAGATCCTGCGCACCGCCGAGGATGTCGACGCCTTGCCGGTTCCGGATATCAAGCGGGACCTCGATTATGTCATCGCTGCCGTGCGGGAGATCCGCTCGGCGCTGGCCGGTCGTGTGCCGTTGATCGGCTTTTCGGGCAGCCCCTGGACGTTGGCAACCTATATGGTCGAGGGTGGGTCCAGCAAGGATTTCCGTCACATCAAAGAGATGATGTACGCGCGCCCCGAGGTGATGCACGCGCTGCTGGGTAAACTGGCCGATGCGGTGACCTTGTACCTGAATGAGCAGATCCTCGCCGGTGCACAGGCGGTGCAGATCTTCGATACCTGGGGTGGCGCTCTGAGCGGTCCTATGTACCGGGAGTTTTCGCTGGCGTACATGAAACGGATCGTGGAAGGTCTGATTCGTGAGAACGAAGGTCGCCGTGTGCCGGCGATTCTGTTCACCAAGAACGGTGGCCAGTGGCTGGAGTCGATGGCCGATACCGGTGCCGACGCATTGGGCCTGGATTGGACCACCGATATTGGCGAGGCGCGTCGTCGCGTCGGTGATCGCGTGGCTTTGCAGGGCAACATGGATCCGAGCGTTCTGTACGCACCGGCCGGACGTATCCGCAGCGAAGTTGCGGCAATCCTGGAGAGCTTCGGACCGGGCAACGGGCATGTATTCAACCTCGGACATGGTATCCATCAGTTTGTGGATCCGGAGAGTGCCGGGGTGTTCGTCGATGCGGTACACGAACTCAGTGTTGCCTATCACGACTGAACCCGATAACCGGTTTTACGTCACACTTGGACAGGGCCCGACACCCGTGTCGGGCCTGATCAGCCATCTCTAGACCCAACGGAATAATTATGAACAGGCTACACGATCTGTTTGAGAAGAACCGCAGCTGGTCCGAACGGATTACAGAACAGGACCCGGAATTTTTCTCGACGCTTGCCTCGCAGCAGGCGCCGGATTACCTCTGGATCGGTTGCTCCGACAGCCGTGTGCCCGCTAACCAGATCGTCGATCTGCTGCCGGGTGAGCTATTCGTTCACCGTAACGTGTCCAACCTGGTGGTGCATTCGGACATGAACTGCCTGTCGGTGCTCCAGTTCGCGGTCGAGGTGCTCAAGGTCAAACACATCATGGTCGTCGGTCATTACGGCTGTGGTGGGGTGCGTGCGGCGATGGACAGTACGCGTCATGGCTTGATCGACAACTGGCTAAGCCATATCCGCGATGTGTATATTCAGTATCGCGATCTGGTTGGTCCATGGGAGGACACGGCTGAGCAGAACGACCGTCTGTGCGAACTCAATGTAATCGAGCAGGCCCATAACGTGTGCAATACCACAATCGTTCAGGATGCCTGGGATCGTGGTCAGGATCTGACCGTGCATGGATGGGTGTACAGCCTGACCAACGGCCAGGTTACCGATCTGGATTTCTGCGTCGGCGGTCGGGAAGAACTGGAGAGCCAGCTCGACAGTGCGGTGGCACGTGTCGAGTGTCTGGTGTCATCCTGATACGCCGACAACCAGCGTCAGCGCCATCCCTGCCGTGACCAACACCACGAACAGCAGGGCTCCTAAAAGCAGCGGCCTCAGGCCGCTGTTTTTCAATGTGGAAAAGCGGGTTTCGAGACCCAGCGCGGCCATCGCCATAGCCAGTAGCAGCGTGTCCAGCTGCTGAATCTGTTCCAAAACGTCCCGGCTCAGCAGTCCACTGGCATTGAGCAGCGGCATCACCATAAACGCCAGTGCAAACCAGGGTAGCTTGACGCTGACTTTGCCTGCACCGTCCGCGCCAGTCTCCTGTCGGCCGAAATAGGCGGATACCACCAATATAAGCGGGACGAGAAGCATGACACGAATGAGCTTGGTGATGACGGCGGCTTGGCCGGCTTCCGGGTTCAGTGCGTTGGCAGCGGCGGCAACCTGGGCGACCTCATGGACGGTGGCACCGAGATAGTGACCGAACGCGATGTCAGCACCACCGAACAGGTGCTGAATCGTTGGCAATGTCCACAGCCAAGGGTATAGCAGCATCGCAGCAGTGCCGAACAACACAACGGTTGCGATGGCGACCGGGATGTCGCTTGCCTTGGCGCGCAAGGCCGGTGCAATTGCCAGAATCGCGGCTGCGCCACAAACAGCGCTTCCGGCGCCGACCAGCAAGGCGGTACGCAGTTCGAGCTTTAGTAGCCGCGTACCAACCCAGCCTGCTAATAAAA
Organism: Marinobacterium lacunae; assembly: GCF_000705555.1. Lineage (GTDB taxonomy): Bacteria > Pseudomonadota > Gammaproteobacteria > Pseudomonadales > Balneatricaceae > Marinobacterium_D > Marinobacterium_D lacunae. The sequence goes on along the minus strand of NZ_JMQN01000013.1, from coordinate 196,897 downwards.
AGATACCCGTTACGACCACTGCATCGATCAGTAACGCGCTACCGCCAACATGTATCAGATCCTGGGGGCTGATGCGCAGTCCATAGAGCACGATACCCAAACGCAGTAAACGGGTTCGGGCCAGTTGGGTGCCGCTGCTGGTCTGGCTACTAAGTCGGGCTGGCAGCCGCTGGCCAATAATCAGGCCAATCAGCATCGCCAACGTCAGCGGACCGAGCGTGGTAAACAGTGCCAAGGTACCCAGTTGCTGTGCACCCAAGGCAACCGCGGCACAGAGGATCAGGCCTGGTATGAGCGAGACTGCACTACGAGTAGCCTTGTGTCGCAATATGCTGGGCTGTCGCAGGCGATAGGCGTTGGTGCGCACTGTCATCTCTCGCTCTCCGTGGATGGGCTGGATATGGCACGCAGTCTAGGGGATATGGTTGAATCGTAAAAACGGATTGAATTAGTATGAATAACCTAAAAAATAGGTGATTTTATGATTTCACTGCGACAGGTTCAGGTTTTTCTGGCCGTGGCGGAGCAGGGATCGACCACGGCGGCGGGCGAGGCGATTGCATTGTCGCAATCCGCAACCAGCGCCGCTCTGGCTGAACTCGAACAGCGTCTGGGGGCCGAGTTGTTTGATCGAGTGGGGCGCAAACTGGTACTGAACGGTAATGGCCGGCTGTTTTATCCCGAGGCGCGGCAGCTGTTGGCGCAGTCCGAACAGATGAGCCGGTTGTTTCTCGAGCAGGGTGGCCACCTTCAGCTCGGTGCCAGTACCACCATCGGCAACTACCTGCTGCCGCGTTTGCTGGCCAGCATGCCGACGGCGTTATCCGGCACTCAGGTGAGCATCGCCAATACCGGCGATATAGCCGAGCAGGTGGCGCGCTGTGAGCTGGAACTGGGGTTGGTCGAGGGCAGCGTGCAACACCCGGATTTGACCGTCAAACACTGGTGTCAGGATGAGATGCTGATCGTTGCGGCCCGGGAGTCAGCCTGGTCACGCACTGATGTAACGGATGAGCAGTTGGCGGCACTGCCGTGGATCGTGCGTGAGCGGGGGTCGGGTACGCGTAGCGTTGTCGAGCAGCAGCTTCTGGCGCGGCTGGACAAGGTCAATATTGCACTTGAGTTGGGCAGCTCGGAGGCGATTCGCAGCGCACTGTTGGCAGGCCTTGGTGTCAGCTGCCTGTCGCGTCAGGTTGTTGCCCGTGCGCTCGATGCAGGTGAGCTGGTCGAGTTGGCACCTGAGAGGCGCATTCATCGCTGGTTCTATACGGTGCAGCATCGTCAACGCCGGCAAACACCGGCGCTGACGCGGTTTATCGAACACTGCCTGGCACCGGTTGGCGACGCAGGTCAGGCGTGATTTACGCCTTGGCCAGTGCCTGTTCGAGGTCGGCGATCAGATCGTCGATGTGCTCGATACCGATCGACAGTCTAACCATCTCTGGTGAGACGCCCGCGGACTTGAGTTCCTCGTCATTGAGCTGACGATGGGTCGTTTCCGCGGGAATGGCGGCCAGAGACTTGCAGTCGCCGATATTCACCAGTCGGGTAAAGACCTCAAGGGCATCGTAGAACTGGCGAGTGCCTTCGCGGCCGCTCTTCAGACCGAAGCTCAGGATGCCGGAGGCCTTCCCGTTCATGTATTTCTTCGCCAGCGCATAATCTTTGTGGCTCTCAAGACCTGCGTATTTTACCCAGGTCACGGCCGGATGGTTCTGCAGATACTCGGCGATCTTCTGCGCGTTCTCGCAGATACGTTCCATGCGCAATGGAAGCGTCTCAAGACCCTGAAGCAGCAGGAAAACGTTCATTGGCGAGATTGCAGCGCCCATGTTTCGAAGCGGCACGACGCGCGCACGTCCAATAAAGGCCGCAGGCCCGAAGGCTTCGGTGTAGACCACGCCATGGTAGGAGGGGTCGGGCTCGTTGAGGAGCGGGAAACGATCCTTGTGCTCGGCCCAGGGGAATTTTCCGGAGTCGACGATAACGCCGCCGACGGAGTTGCCGTGTCCACCGACATATTTGGTGGCTGAGATGACGACGATGTCTGCGCCCTGCTCGATGGGGCGCCACAGTGCCGGGCTGGGCACGGTGTTATCCACAATGACCGGCACGCCGTGGCGGTGGGCCAGCTCGGCGACCTGCTCGATATCGATGATACCACCAGAGGGGTTGCCAACGGTCTCACAGAAGACGGCTTTGGTGCGCGAGTCGATCAGCGACTCCATCTTGGCGAAGTCGTCCTTGTTGACGAAACGAACCTCGATACCCTGTCGGGGCAGGGTATGGGCAAACAGGTTGTAGGTGCCGCCGTACAGCTCGCTGGTGGAGATGATGTTGTCGCCCACTTCGCACAGGGTCTGGATCGCATAGGTGATGGCGGCCATGCCTGAAGCGACCGCGAGACCTGCGATGCCGCCCTCCATAGCTGCGACACGCTGTTCCAACACATCATTGGTGGGGTTCATGATGCGGGTATAGATGTTGCCAGCCACCTTCAGGTCGAACAGGTCGGCACCGTGCTGGGCGTCGTCGAACGCATAGGAGGTGGTCTGATATACCGGAACTGCGACGGCCTTGGTGGTGGGGTCGGGGCTGTAGCCGGCGTGTACGGCGAGTGTCTCGAGTTTCATGAATACGTCCTGTGCTCGTTGTTGTTCTCAGAGGCCTGAGTCTAGCATCGGTTACGAGCGGGTGTAGACGACCAAAGTCAGCAAAATTTCGAGGTGGCGGGTTTCTGTCTGCGGATTTGGGTAAAATTCGCGGATCGATAGAGGAGTGGATATGGCCAAGGCAAAGACCGCCTACGTCTGCAATGACTGCGGCGCCGACTATAGCAAGTGGCAGGGACAGTGCACCGCCTGTCGGGCGTGGAACACCATTACCGAGGTACGCATTGCGCAGGCCCCGGCGGGCGGCGCTCAGGCAGGTGTGCGCAGTGCCCGGTTCGAGGGCTACGCAGGGGGTGCCGGTAAAGACCGGTTGGTCAGCCTCAGCGACGTCAACCTCGAAGAGATGCCGCGTATACCGACCAGTGTCGGTGAGTTGGATCGTGTGTTGGGTGGCGGACTGGTGCCGGGGTCGGCGGTGCTGATCGGCGGTCACCCGGGTGCCGGCAAGAGTACGCTGCTGTTGCAGACCACCTGTTATCTGGCGGCCCAGATGCCTGCGCTTTATGTCACTGGTGAGGAGTCGTTGCAGCAGGTGGCGATGCGCGCGGCCCGTCTGGGGCTGAAAGCGGATCAGTTGAAGATGCTGTCGGAAACCTCGGTAGAGACGATCTGCGATGTTGCGGATCAGCTCAAGCCGAAAATACTGGTAATCGACTCGATTCAGGTGATGCATGTCTCCGACGTGCAGTCGGCACCAGGATCTGTGTCTCAGGTGCGCGAGAGTGCGGCTTTCCTCATTCGCTATGCCAAGCAGACCGGTACGGTGCTGTTCCTGGTCGGCCATGTCACCAAGGATGGCACCTTGGCCGGTCCCAAGGTGCTCGAGCATATGATCGACTGTTCGCTGCAGCTTGAGGGCTCCTCGGACAGCCGTTTTCGCACCCTGCGCAGCCATAAGAACCGCTTTGGTGCGGTCAACGAGCTGGGCGTTTTCGCCATGCTGGAAAGCGGTCTGAAAGAGGTCAAAAACCCCAGTTCAATTTTTCTGAGCCGGGGGCAGGAGCCCAGTGCCGGATCGGTCGTCATGGTGGTCTGGGAGGGTACGCGCCCGCTGCTGGTGGAGCTGCAGGCGCTGGTGGACACATCTCATCTGTCCAATCCGCGCCGTGTGGCGGTCGGGCTGGAGGCCAACAGGCTGGCGATGTTGCTGGCGGTATTGAACCGGCATGGCGGTTTGATGACCGGCGATCAGGATGTATTCGTCAATGTGGTTGGCGGCGTCAAAGTGCTGGAAACCAGTGCCGATCTGGCGCTTCTGCTGGCGGTGGTTTCGAGTTTCCGTGACCGTCCGCTTGGGCATGATCTGATGGTGTTTGGAGAGGTCGGGTTGTCAGGCGAGATACGGCCTGTGCCCAACGGTCAGGAGCGTATCCGCGAGGCGGCCAAGCATGGTTTCCGGCGCGCCATTGTGCCGCGCGCCAATGTGCCGAAGGAGCGCATCGACGGCATCGAGGTGGTGGCTGTGGATAAGCTCTCCGATGCTCTGGATGCGATCTGAGGTAATAATCGGCCGGAAGCGATGGACTAATTTGTCCAGCATCGCTTCCAGCTCGGAGCCATGCTTGCAAGGTACTGGATTTTTCTCAGGCGCCGTTACAGAGGTACCCGCCATCGACCGGTAAGATGACACCGGTGATAAATCCAGCGGCTGGGCTGCTCAGGAAGAGCGCGACACTGGCAACCATGGCCGCGCGCAGGTTAACCGACAGTACCTTGTTGAACTGGTTGAGCTGATACTCATCTCGATCACGGCTGATACCGGCACAGTTTATCAGGACCGCCAAACCGTCGGCGGCACCAATGCTGGACTGCAGAGCGTTGGTATCGGTCACGTCGAGTCGAGCAACTCGATATTCTGGTGACTGGGGGCGTGTTCGCTATTGGGATTCAGACCGGCAGCAAACACTGGGTTATCAGACATGAAATTGGTGCTCCTGTTCGTTGAGGGATGGATTGGGATTAATCAGAACCTTGATCTGCTCCTTGCTGGAAAGCAGGGCATCAAAGCCTGCGCTCAGCGCGTTTTCCAGACCAACGGTGCGCGTCACGATCACCGACGGGTCAAATGCGCCTTCGGCAATGTGGCTTATGAGTGTCGGATAGACATTGCGGTAGCCGACCGAGGTTTGTAGGCGTACCTCACGGTTGACCAGATCAAAGGCATCCAGACTGATGTCGCCCATCAACCCGACCAGTAATACCTCGCCGCCTTTTTTGGCTGCCTGCAGCGCTGTGGTGAAGGTGGTCTGGCTACCCGCGGCTTCAAATACGCTGTCGTAGCCCCCGTCCGACAGTTGCTGAAGTTGCATTAGCAGGTCGGGTTGACGCCCGTCCAGTGTGTGTTGGGCACCAAGCTGCTGAGCTTTATGCAGTCGCTCTGGACTGATGTCGACAGCACAGATGTCGGTAATGCCGCGTAGCCGCGCCAGCATGATCAGCAGTAGCCCGATCGGGCCAAGGCCGATCACCAGACAGCGACTGCCGGGTTTGAGCGCACTGCGATTGAGCGCATGCTCGGCCACGGCAGACGGTTCCAGCACTGCAGCCTGACGATAGGAAACAGTGTCTGGCAGCCGGTGCAGCATATACTCCGGAACGGCCACCTGCTCCGCCATACCGCCGTCACCCATCAGACCGATGAAGCCCATCGACTCGCATAGGTTGTAATCGCCGGACTTGCAGTAGCGACACGTCTGACAGCGGTACTCCGGCTCAATCGCCACCCGGTCGCCGACCTTGACAGTACTGACCTGGTCGCCGACCGCCACCACCTGGCCACAGAATTCGTGGCCGAGAGTCAGCGGTGCCTGATGTCCCGATACCGGGTGCATGGCCCCACATGGAATTGCGTGAGGTCCATCCTGATATTCGTGCAGGTCGCTGCCGCAAATACCGCAGTAGGCAACCTGCACCAGCACTTCGTTGTCCTTATGGACGGCGTTTGGAACATCACTGAGACGAATGTCCTGAGCGCCGTACCAGCGTAATACTTTCATGGGTTCTCCTTCTCAGATACACGTCAGGCTGATGGCTGGGAAACCGCCAGGTTGCGTCGCGCAAGTACTGCAGGGGCGGTTTCCTTCAGCATCAGGGACAACAGTGAGGCGACAATGGCAGCACCACTGCTGACGAACATGACGATCTGCAGGCCGTATTGATCCGCTGCAAAGCCGGCCAGCGTGGGTGAACCAAAGCCACCCACCAGTTCGCCGATGCCCATGATCAGACCCAGGGCGGTGGCAATCTGCCCGCGCGAGACGGTTTCAGCTGGTATCGAGGCCATAAACAGGGTGAAGCAACCCAGGCCGGTGTAGGTCAGAATCACCAGCACGCCCATCATCAGAGGCGTTTCGGTATACAGCAGTACCATTGGGCAACAGGCCGCCAGCAAGGTGAATATCACCAGTGTAGGCTTGCGACCCAGTCGGTCTGACACGCCAGGCACAACGAAGCCCCAGATTACCCAGGCTACCCCCAGACAGCTCATGATGGTGCCCATAGTGCTGGGTTCGAAACCGCGAACATTGACCAGGAATGTCGGCGTGAAAGAGATCAGTACTACGAACCAGGTCAGATAGAAGCAGCTGATCAGGGTACACAGCAAAATATTGCGGTTGGACAGCAGCCCCGCGTAGGCTTTGATGCCACGTGGCCTGGGTGCGTCCTGCTTATCATGGTGCGCGGCTGTCTGCGTGCGGCTGTCAGCATCCGGTTTAACGTACTTCCAGATCAGGAAGGCGATGATGAGGCCAGGTATCAGGGACAGGATAAAGGCCTGGCGCCAGCCCCAGGCCTCGGCCATGGCGATCATCACCGGAGGCCCGATCACCGCACCCAGCAAGCCAGCGGCCGACCCCTGCAACAGACCCATGTTCAGGCCGCGACGATGCGGCGATGACGACTCCACCATCAGCGACTGGGAGATCGGCAAAATAGGCCCTTCGGCCAGTCCCATCACGGCACGGAACGCCAGCAGGCTGATAAAGCCAGTGACCATGCCCGATAGTGCCGAGCACAGCGAAAACAGTATTACGGCTATTACCAACAGAGGTTTGCGCTTGCCGATACGATCCGACCAGGCCCCAACCAGAGCGCCCGACAATGCCCAGGCCAGTGCTAGAACTGATGACAACAACCCCAAGTGGCTGTTGCTGAGATGCAGTTCGTCCGCCATGAAGGGGAACAGAAAGGACAGCGCCAGTCGGTCAAAAAATACGAACCCGAAGGTCAGAAACAGAACGCTGAGCAGAATATTCTCGTAATTGGAGTATTTATTGTTATTCACCATGGTGTTCTCCAGACCGCACGCAGCCGAATACAGCGCGCGGTGCGCGTAAGGGATGAAATGGACGGTGACTAGCGGAACAGGGTATCCACGTAGTCGGCGCCAATGCCAACTTTCGCGTAGTGCTCGCGGCACATGGCGATGTAATCGTGAACATCGAAGTAACCTTCTGGTTCGCCCTTATCGTCGAGCCAGATCAGCGGGCCTTTGACGATAAAAAAGGCGCGCATGGGATCTTCGTGTTCATAGGCAACCAGGGTGTGGCCCTCTCCCGGCGTTTCATAGACGAAGTCGCCGGCGGTGGCGGTCCAGTCGTGCTCGAGGTAGCCCCATTTGCCTGAGATGGTGAAAGCAAACACTTCATGGGGATGGTAGTGGCGGTTGACCAAACCGGCGCTGCTGGCCATCAGGATGTCGCACCAGCGATTTTCGGTGGGTGAGATCCACAGAGGTCGGGAAAAAACGGTTTCCGTGAACGGCACGTAATACTTCGGATCGTCGATGGGCGCGTTGGGTATATACACTTCCGGCTTGGCGTCCGGTTTGAAGCAGTTGGGAATGGCCGGGATGTCTTTCCAGAATTCCGATGTGGCGAGCTCTGGCATATCAGTACCTTCGAGGTTGTTGTTATTGGAACGGCCAGTCTAGGGCGAGGCAAAGTTGCCGGTTTGTGGAAATCAGACGTGATGTTTGCGGTTTTCGGACACGGCTGACGTAAATGAAGCCAGTACTCCGCTCTGATCATTGACGTGGATCAAGCTTTTGCGGTTAATTGACAGCAGACGTAAAGTGAATAGAGACGTAGCGATAGCCAGCCAGGCTGGCTTCGGAGATTAATAACAATGAATCACTCAACGACTCTCACCGTCCAGAAAGCCTCTACTATGAATGTGGCCCCAGAGCAGAGACTCCAGTACTGGGACCAGTTCAATGCAAATCACTTTGTTGGTATCCGCAGCTCTTCTTACGTGCCAGAGGGACTGTCCGCAACGCAGCAAAGCCTGCACATGGACGACATGAAAGTGAGCTGGATAGAAGGTAATGGCCATGTGGTTGAACGGGATCAGGCACTCGTTCGTGCTGTGCCGAAGGAGTCAGTTCTGGTCTCGATCGGCATGGGCAAAAATGCCTTTTTCTATCAGGGCAAGGACTGCGCGATGCTCGATGACCAGTATGCTTTGCTCTATCGCACCGACAAACCCTATCTGGTGGGCTTTACCAATCAGATGAGCCAACTCACCATCGATATTCCTTTTGAAAAATTTCGGCAGCGTTGCCAGCGCGACCTTGATAGACCGCTACGTATTGATACAGAAGACCGTTTGGTCAAGTTGTTGATTCGCAACTTGTGTCGCCAGGTCATTCTTTTCATGCAGGCGCCGGATGCCGATGAGGCTGAAGCATTCCAGCGTAAAGCTTGGCGGCTGATTGAAGCCATGTTGGGGAGGCAGGAGTCAACGAGCGACGGGTCATCCGTCGCTTTGCATCATCGGCTGATGGCCAAGCAGTACATGGATGAGCATTTGAGCAGACCTGACCTGAGAGTCGAAGAGGTGGCTGCTGCATTGGGAATTTCCGGCCGCCATCTGAACCGCCTGTTTTCTGAAGAGGAATTAACACCGCATCAGTACCTTCTGGAGCAGCGTTTGCAGCTGGCGTGGAATCTGTTAACGCATCCTAGCCGTCATGGATATGGTATTGCCGACGTGGCTTACCAGTGTGGATTTTCCAGTCAGGCCCATTTCGCAAGGGTATTCCGCCGGCACTTTGGGCTGACGCCAACCGATGCGCGGCAGAAAAACGCTTGCCAGCCTCCCTGCTGAGCAACAGCGCAGATGTTCAGTTTCAGAGGCTGGCCTAATGGGCAGGTTCTGATGGCTTGGCGGGTTGGAGGTTGTGGATAAGCATCTCCGATGCTCTGGATGCGATCTGATTTCAGGTGTTGGGCGGGAAAAGCGCTTCCAGTTCACGCTCAAGCATCGCCTCGTCACCGAGGTTGAGTTCCACCAGCCGGCGCAGATGGCTGATGCTCTCAATATCCATGTCGCCTGCGCGGAAGCCGTACTGGGTTCCGCTGAGGTGCGTTACCGAGCCCGGCATCCGGATAAGGATGTCGCTGGCCAGATAGATATGCAGCTCGGCTTTGCCGTCGAGGCCAAGCGCCAGAGGCTGTGTGGATTCGATCAGCGCGCCGCGCAGGGAAATGTCGACCAGCTGTACCTCCACAGGCCCCGCATCGGTATGCAGTTCGCACCCGGCGTCAAAACGGATACGGCTGAAACGGCGGCGTTCGTCTTGAGTGGCTGTCACGATTTTTCCTCGTAAATCCGTCAGGGGTTGGGTCATGTTATTACACTCGGCTTGAGGGGCGAAAGATTTATCAACGTTTGCATGGCCTGGATCATGCCTCATCGGTCAGAAAAGCGTTAGGCTCTTGCGTTTTCATGGGCCTGCGTAGGGATACGGAGAGGATGTGGCAAACAATGCTTGATGTAATGTCGGTGACGCGTCATACCCGCTATTTCAATCAGACGCGAAGTTTCCTGATCTTTCAGCGAGTGCGGTTACTGACGCTACTGCTCGCGGTGCTGCAAGTCGGCTGGATACTGGTCGACCGGCTGTTGTTGCCCGAGGCGATGCAGGCCCCGATCGCGTCGGGGCGTCTGGTCTCAGGCGGTGCGCTGCTGGTGCTGCTGTTGTGGTTTCAGCGGCCCTACGATCTGCGCATCTCCCTGTTCCGGGTCTTCCTGCTGCTGGCCATTCTGACGGCCTTCCAGACCTGGAGTAATCTTCTGCTGCTCAATGCCGGTTACATCGATACCGTTGCCGGATACCAGTTTTTTCCCTTCATGATTCTAAGCATGCTGGCGATCTTTCCGCTGACCATCGTTGAGGTCAGTGTGGTGACGGCGTCGGTGATTTTGGTCGAACTGCTGACCCAAATTGGGAGCGATCGAGTCGGTATGATCGACGAGATCAATGATCTTTGGCTGCTGCTGGTGCTTGGGGCGATTGCTGGCTGGGCCTCGGTCAACCAGTTGTCGATGTTGCTCGGTCTTTACCGTCAGGCGACCCGTGATGCGCTGACCGGTCTGGCTAACCGCCGTCAGGTTATGGATCAACTGGAGGGCGATGTGGAGTTTGCCGCCGCGCGGCGTGAGCCGATCTCGATTCTGTTGTTCGATCTCGACAAGTTCAAGGGCTTTAACGACAACTATGGTCATGCGGCTGGCGATATTGTGCTCAAGCAGTTCGCCAGAATTTTGCGCAAGCAAGCCAAGGGTAAGCGTGATCTTGCAGGCCGCTTTGGTGGTGAGGAGTTTCTGACCATTCTGCCCGGTGCCGACAGTGAGGCGGCCTGCCAAGCTGCGCAAGAGGTCTGCGATGCCTGTCGACAGACGCAGGTGCGTATCCCCAGCGGAGAGACGGTTGGCTTTACCACCAGTATCGGCGTTGCCACGCTCGGTGCGGGTGAGTCACCCTCTGAATTGCTGCGTCGTGCGGATGAGGCGCTGTACCTGACCAAATCCAACGGGCGGGATGGCTACGTATTGTCGGGGGAGGGGGCATCGAACGGTGAGTCGTCGGCGTCCGACATGCCGGAGGGGGAACCGGCGCTACCCCAGTCCTGAGGTGCGCCGGCTGTGAGCGGGATCAGCTCATGCGCTTGTACTTGATGCGCTCGGGCTGGTGATCCTTGCCGTAGCGACGCTTATAGTCTTCGGCGTACTCGGTGTAGTTGCCCTGGAAAAACTCCACATGTGACTCGCCCTCATAGGCGATCATGTGGGTGCAGATGCGGTCGAGGAACCAGCGGTCGTGCGAGATCACCACCGCGCAGCCCGGGAATGCCAACAGTGCTTCCTCAAGCGCACGCAGTGTTTCGATATCCAGATCGTTGGTCGGCTCGTCGAGCAGCAACACGTTGCCGCCCTCTTTCAGCAACTTGGCCATATGCAGGCGGTTGCGCTCACCCCCGGATAGATCCTTGACGAACTTCTGCTGGTCGGAACCCTTGAAGTTGAAGCGGCCACAGTAGGCGCGCGCCGGAGTTTGGTAGGTGCCGACAGTGATGATGTCCTGTCCGTCGGAGATCTCCTGAAAGACCGTCTTGTCGCCATTGAGCTCGCGGGACTGGTTGACGTAGGCCAACTGTACAGTCGAGCCGATCTCGATCTCGCCGGAATCCGGTTTCTCCTCGCCGGTGATCATGCGGAAAAGCGTCGACTTACCGGCACCGTTGGCACCGATAATGCCGACGATGGCACCCGGGGGGATCGAGATGTCCAGGTTTTCGAACAGCAGCTTGTCACCGTAGGACTTGGTGACATTTTTCAGTTCGATCACCTTGTCACCCAGGCGCGGGCCCGGCGGAATGTAGATCTCCTGAGTTTCGTTGCGCTGCTGGAACTCGCGAGAGTTCATCTCTTCGAACGCCTTCAGACGTGCCTTGGACTTGGTCTGGCGACCCTTGGCGCCCTGGCGGACCCACTCCAGCTCGGACTTCATCGCCTTGATGTGAGCCTGTTCCTGCTTGGCTTCCTGCTCAAGACGTTGCTCTTTCTGCTCCAGCCAGCTGGAGTAGTTGCCTTCCCAGGGGATGCCGCGGCCGCGGTCGAGTTCCAGAATCCAGCCTGCCGCGTTGTCGAGGAAGTAACGGTCATGGGTGATGGCGACGACGGTGCCCGGATACTCCTGCAGGAAGCGCTCGATCCAGGCGATCGATTCGGCATCCAGATGGTTGGTGGGCTCGTCGAGCAGCAGCATGTCCGGGTGGTCGAGCAGCAGGCGGCACAGTGCCACACGGCGGCGCTCACCGCCGGAGAGGTGTTCGACTTTTGCGTCCCAGGGCGGCAGACGCATGGCATCGGCTGCGCGCTCCAGGGCGGTGTCCAGGTTATGTCCATCCTTCGCGGTGATCAGGTTCTCCAGCTCCGCCTGTTTTTTCGCCAGTTCGTCGAAATCGGCATCGGGGTCGGCGTAAGCGGCATAGACCTGATCGAGCTCGGTCAGCGCGTTTTTGACGTCGGCAACCGCCTCTTCGATGATCTCGCGTACGGTCTTGGATTCGTCGAGCTCCGGCTCCTGAGGCAGGTAACCGACCTTCATGTTCGGCATCGGGCGGGCTTCGCCGATGTAGTCCTTGTCGACACCGGCCATGATGCGCAGCAGGGTCGATTTACCCGCGCCGTTCAGACCCAGTACGCCGATCTTGGCGCCGGGGAAGAAGGAGAGGGAGATATCTTTGAGAATTTCGCGTTTCGGCGGGACCACCTTGCCGACACGGTTCATGGTGTAAACGTACTGGGCCATCCAGACGAACCTCTGGTTTTGAAATCGGTGAAATAAAACGGATAGGCGAATTCTACCCGTACGGAAAAGTGAAAGCCATTTGCGCCCGGTCAATCCCTGAGCTGGCGAAGGCAGGGGCCGCTTTCTATATTCAGGTTGGATAGTGCAGGGGGGCGCGATGCTCCAGCTGCATAACCTGATAACAACAGCTAAATAGGGGGTGATCTTATGGCCAAGAATCTGACCCGTTTCGGCAGTCTGTTTGACGATACATTCTTTGATGACCTGTTTCGTCCGCTCGCCGTTCGGGCGAACGGCGAAAAGGTGCCGGCCATAGATGTGCATGAGAGTGATGGTGCGTATTCGGTCTCGGTGGACCTACCGGGCGTCAAGAAAGAGGATATCCAGATCAGCCTCGAAAACGGTATTTTGAGCATCAAGGCCGAAACCCGCCGTGAAGAGAAAGAGGAAAAAGAGGGCAAGCTGATCCGCCAGGAGCGCCATGTCGGCCAGTTCCTACGTCAGCTCAGTGTGGGTGCCGATGTTGATCCGGCTGCGGTAAAAGCCAGCTTCAATGACGGTGTATTGGCGTTGACCCTGCCAAAACGTGTGAAAGAGGAACCGGAAGGGGTCAAGATCGACATCGAATAGACCTCTTGATTCATGCGGCGAAGTGCCTTCGCCGCATGAATTTTCCTCCTGCCCGCCTGATCTCATTTCAAGTGCCAACCGGCTATTTTTTCGACTATAATGCTCGCCTTTTCACGGCAGATCAGTTCAATAGGGCATTTATATGCCCTTTGCGCGCTGCCGAAGACGTTGCTCAATCAGGGGACAGTAATGTTTAGCAAAGATATGTCTATCGCCAGCTTCGATCCGGATCTCTGGTCTGCCATGCAGTCCGAAGTGACCCGTCAGGAAGAGCACATCGAGCTGATCGCATCCGAAAACTACACCAGTCCGCGTGTTATGGAAGCTCAGGGCTCTGCGCTGACCAACAAGTATGCGGAAGGCTATCCCGGCAAGCGTTACTACGGTGGCTGTGAGTATGTCGATATCGTCGAAGATCTGGCGATCGACCGTGCCAAGGAACTGTTCGGCGCGACCTATGCCAACGTCCAGCCGCACTCGGGTTCCCAGGCTAACGCCGCTGTTTACATGGCGCTGTGCAAGCCGGGCGATACCGTTCTGGGCATGAGTCTGGCACACGGTGGTCACCTGACCCACGGTGCAACTGTGTCCTTCTCTGGCCGTATCTACAACGCTGTTCAGTACGGTCTGAACCCGGAAACCGGCGAGATCGACTACGCCGAAGTTGAGCGTCTGGCACTTGAACACAAGCCGAAGATGATCGTGGCCGGCTTCTCAGCCTACTCCCGTATCGTTGATTGGGCCAAGTTCCGCGAAATCGCCGACAAGGTCGGTGCGTTCCTGTTTGTCGACATGGCCCACATCGCAGGTCTGGTTGCTGCAGGTCAGTATCCCTCCCCGATGCAGTATGCCGACGTTGTAACCACCACCACCCACAAAACCCTGGGCGGTCCTCGTGGCGGTCTGATCCTGTCTGCCCGTGCCGATGAAGAGCTGCAGAAGAAGCTGAACTTCGCCGTGTTCCCTGAATCACAGGGCGGCCCGCTAATGCACATCATCGCGGCCAAGGCTGTCTGCTTCAAAGAGGCTATGGAGCCTCAGTGGAAAGAGTATCAGGCTCAGGTCGTCAAGAATGCCAAGGCGATGGTCAAGGTGTTCCTGGATCGTGGCATCGATATCGTATCCGGCGGTACCGAAGACCACCTGTTCCTGGTGGATCTGGTCAGCAAGGATATCACCGGTAAGGATGCGGATGCGGCGTTGGGCCGTGCCTTCATCACCGTGAACAAGAACGCCGTGCCGAACGATCCGCGTTCTCCGTTCGTGACCTCCGGTCTGCGTATCGGTACTCCGGCGGTTACCCGTCGCGGTTTCAAAGAAGCCGAAGTGTCCGAGCTGGCTGGCTGGATCTGCGATATCCTCGACGATATCAATAACGAAGCCACCATCGAGGCGGTCAAGGCCAAGGTGCAGGATATCTGCGCACGCTTCCCTGTTTACAAGTAAACAAGGGGCAGGGAGGCTGGAAAGTTATTCTGTGCATCCCTAGAATAGCGGGGCGGCGTTTAGCCGCCCTTTTTAATGTACAGGATGTACGCAAGTCCGCTGTTGCAAGGATGCCGCTGAAAGCGGACGTTGACTGCTCTTTTTTTCGGGTGGTGCCATGGCATCCCCCACGCTCTTTATTCGAGGCTGAGGATGCATTGTCCTTTTTGTGGCGCAAGTGATACCAAGGTTGTCGACTCGCGACTGGTCGCTGAGGGGCAGCAGGTGCGTAGGCGCCGTGAATGCGTCAACTGCCACGAACGCTTTACCACCTTTGAAGAGGCTGAACTGGTGATGCCCCGCGTGATCAAGGCGGACGGCACCCGGCAGCCATTCGATGAGGCCAAACTGCGCGGCGGCATTCAACGTGCATTGGAGAAGCGCCCCGTCAGCGTCGAAGCAGTCGAAGCCTGTGTCACCCGTATCAAGCTGGCCCTGCGTGCCAGTGGCGAGCGTGAACTTCCATCCCGTGAAGTTGGCGAGATCGTGATGGCCGAGCTGCGCAAACTCGATCAGGTCGCCTATGTGCGTTTTGCATCGGTCTATCGAAGCTTTCAGGATATCAACGAGTTCAAGGAGGAGATCGAGCGTCTCTCCGCAAACTCGGACGCCGCGCCCGGCAGCAATGGTCGGGGCTGAATCATGAGCGGTTTCACCAGTCTCGATCATCAGTTTATGGGCCGGGCTATCGTGCTTGCCCGCCGCGGCCTTTTTACCACCGATCCCAATCCCCGCGTGGGCTGTGTGCTTGTCCGCGACGGAGAGATTGTCGGCGAGGGGTATCATGTGCGTGCCGGAGAGGGGCATGCCGAGGTGAATGCACTGCGTGAAGCCGGTGACAACGCCCGCGGTGCGACCGCCTATGTCACCCTTGAACCCTGCAGCCATTTTGGGCGCACGCCACCCTGCGCCGATACCTTAGTCAGCGCCGGTGTTGCGCGCATGGTGTGTGCCATGGTGGACCCAAACCCCTCGGTGGCCGGTCGCGGCATTGAGCGTTTGCGTCAGGCGGGTGTCCAGGTGGCCAGTGGTCTGATGGAGCGCGAAGCGCGTGGCCTGAATCCGGGCTTTATCAAGCGCATGGAGCAGGGACTGCCGTTTGTCAGGGTGAAGCTGGCGATGAGTGTCGATGGCCGTACTGCCATGGCCAGCGGTGAGTCCCAGTGGATAACCGGCCCCGAGGCGCGCAGTGATGTCCAGCGCCTTCGCGCGCGCAGCTCAGCCATTCTCACGGGTGTGGACTCGGTGCTGATCGATGACTCGTCGCTGACGGTGCGGTCGCAGGAGTTGGCGCTTGATTGGCCCGAGGACAGTGTCGTCCGTCAGCCGTTGCGCGTGGTGCTAGACAGTGACCTGCGTTTGCCGGTTGGCGCCAAAATTCTGCACCAGCCGGGGCGCACCTTGATTGTGACCCGCAGCGCCGATGCGGATAAAGCCGATGCACTGCGCCATGCTGGCGCCGAGGTAGTGTGTCAGAGCGGTACCGGCCGCGTCGATCTCAGAGCCGTGCTTGAGCATCTGGCCGTGTCCGAACAGTGTAATGAACTGCTCGTCGAGTGTGGGGCTACCCTGGCGGGGGCGTTTGTCGAGACCGGGTTGGTGGATGAGTTGAATCTCTACATGGCACCTAAACTATTAGGCAGTCAGGCGCGTCCGTTACTGGAGCTGCCGTTGCAGCGCATGGCGCAGCAGATTCCTCTGGAACTGACGGATATCCGTCATCTGGGGGCTGACCTGCGCCTGGACTGGCGTGTGCTTGAATCGGCTGGAGAGGTGCAAGGCTGATGTTTACAGGAATTATCGAAGCGATCGGTGAGGTCGCGGATATCCGCATGGTTGATGGCGATATGCGCCTGACCGTGCGCACCGGCGAGCTTGATCTGTCCGACGTCGAGCTGGGCGACAGTATCGCGACCAACGGCGTTTGCCTGACGGCGGTTGAGTTACCCGGAAACGGCTTCGTTGCCGATGTCTCGTGCGAAACGCTGGCCCACAGCCGCTTTACCGCTTTGAAGGTCGGCGAACGGGTCAATCTCGAGAAGGCGATGATGCCCACCAGTCGGTTTGGCGGGCACATCGTGACCGGACATGTGGACGGGCTGGGCAAGGTGCTGGATCGTCAGGATGACGCCCGATCCGTGCGCCTCTGGATTCAGGCACCCAAGTCGCTGTTGCGCTATATCGCGGCCAAGGGTTCGATCACCGTCGACGGCGTCAGCCTGACCGTGAACAGTCTCGATGGCGATCGTTTCGGACTTAATATTGTGCCGCACACGGCACAGGAAACCATTATTGACACTTATCGTGCAGGGCAGGAGGTTCACCTTGAGGTGGACATCATCGCCCGCTATCTGGAGCGCCTGATGGTGCCGGCCACAGAGGCCGGTCAGGGTGACGCCGGCAGCGGACTGACCCTGGAGACGCTGGCTGCTGCCGGATTCATGCGCCGCTGAGCCATGGGAGAGAAACAGATGCAGATGAACACCACTGAAGAGATCATCGAGGATATCCGCCAGGGCAAGATGGTGATCCTGATGGATGACGAAGATCGTGAGAACGAAGGCGACCTGATCATCGCCGCGGAGATGATTCGCCCGGAAGATATCAACTTCATGGCCACCAATGCCCGTGGCTTGATCTGTCTCACGCTGACCCGTCAGCGCTGCGAGCAGCTCAAGTTGCCGCTGATGGTGCAGAGTAACGGCGCGGCTTTCTCGACCAACTTTACCCTGTCGATCGAAGCGGCGACCGGGGTTACCACCGGTATCTCGGCGGCTGATCGTGCGCACACCGTACGTACCGCGGTACGTGGCGATGCCAAGCCCGAAGATATCGTTCAGCCCGGTCATATCTTCCCCCTGATGGCACAGCCCGGTGGTGTGCTGAGCCGTGCCGGTCATACCGAGGCCGGTTGCGATCTGGCTCGCCTGGCGGGTCTGACTCCGGCGTCGGTTATCGTTGAAGTGATGAATGACGATGGCACCATGGCGCGCCGCCCCGATCTGGAAAAGTTCGCGGCCAAGCATGGTTTGAAGATCGGCACCATTGCCGACCTTATTCACTACCGCGCAATGAACGAACACACCGTCGAGCGCGAGGATCAGGGCGTTCTGGAAACCGAATACGGCGAGTTCAACTATGCCGTCTACCGTGACGATATCCAGAACTGCACACATCTGGCGCTGTACAAAGGTGACATCAAGCGTGAAGAGCCAACGCTGGTACGTGTCCACATTCGTGGCGAAGTGCTGCGTGATGTGGTGGGTGTCGTGCCGGGCGAAGAGAAGAAGTGGACCATGCGCCGTGCACTCAAGCGGGTTGCCGAAGAGGGCAAGGGCGTGGTCCTGCTGATCGATTCGGGCAGCCGCATCGATCTGGGTGACGCTGTGCGGGGCCTGACGGACAAGAGCGCTGCGCGCTCCAAGGTACGTGTCAGTGCATCCGGCGCCTATCTTCAGGTGGGTACGGGGTCACAGATACTGCGTGAACTGGGTGTCGGCAAGATGCGCCTGCTCAGCTCACCGATGAAGTTTAACGCGATCTCGGGCTTTGACCTCGAGGTCGAGGAATATATTGCCTGCGAACAGTAGAACAGGACTTACTCATGTCAGTAAAAGTGTATGAAGGCGACTTCGTCGGCGCCGACGGTAAATATGCGATCATCGTCGGTCGCTTCAACTCCTTCGTGGTGGAAAGCCTGCTCGAAGGCGCGCTGGATGCGCTCAAGCGTCACGGCGTAAAGGATGAAAACGTCCGTGTCGTGCGCTGCCCGGGTGCATTTGAGATACCGCTGGTAGCTCAGCGTGTTGCGGCACAGAAGCAGGACGATGCGATCATCGCCCTCGGTGCTGTGATCCGTGGCGGTACGCCGCATTTCGAGTACGTCTCTGCGGAGAGCTCCAAGGGTGTTGCGCAGGTTTCCATGGAATATGGAATTCCGGTGGCCAACGGCATTCTGACCGTCAACAGCATCGAACAGGCGATAGAGCGTTCCGGAACCAAGGCAGGCAACAAGGGAGCTGAAGCCGCACTCTCGGCGATCGAGATGGTCAGCCTTCTGCGCCAACTTGAGGTCTGAACATGAGCGACACTCCGACTCCGAAGAAAAACCGCAAGCCGTCGCTGACCGAGCAGCGCCGCAGTGCGCGTCAGCTGGCGCTGCAGGCACTCTACCAGTGGCAGATGGCCGGTCAGCCCGTGAACGAAATCGAAGCCCAGTTTCGTGTCAATAACGACATGAACGGCGTCGATGTCCGGCTGTTCAGCCAGCTGCTGCGCGGCGTGGTTGAGGCGCGTTCCGAGCTGGATCTGACCTTCTCTCCGTACCTGGATCGCACTATCGACGAGCTGGATCCGGTTGAGGTCAGCGTACTGCGTATCGGCAGCTTTGAGCTGATGCACCGGATGGAAGTGCCCTACAGGGTGGCGATCAACGAGAGTGTCGAACTGGCCAAGGTGTTTGGCGCGACCGATAGCCATCGTTACGTCAACGGCGTGCTGGACAAGGTTGCCCAGAGGGTCCGCGCAGCTGAGGTGTCGGCACGACGTTAATGTCGATGCCGGAGGTTGATCGAAGTGGGTGAGTTCGAACTGATCCGGCGTTACTTCGCCAGTGGCGGGCCGTCACGCGAGGATATAGCGTTAGGCATCGGTGACGACTGTGCGCTGTTGCGGGCACCGACAGATGGTCAGCAACTGGCCGTGTCGATCGATACGCTGGTGGAGGGCACCCACTTTCTGCCCGGTACGCGTGCCGATTATCTGGCACAGCGCCTGATTGGCGCTGCAGTCAGTGATCTGGCGGCGATGGCCGCGCGTCCTGCCTGGTTTACCCTGGCCCTGACGTTGCCCGAGGCCGATCCGCATTGGCTGGATCTGTTTTCCCGTGCCTTGGCTGAGCGTGCCGCCGAGCTTGATATCGTGCTGGTCGGTGGCGATACCACCCGTGGACCGCTGACGCTGTCGGTTCAGGTTCACGGATGGGTGACACCGGAGAGGGCACTTAAGCGCTCGGGCGCCCGTGATGGCGACCTGGTTCTGGTCAGCGGAACCTTGGGTGACAGCCGAGGCGGTCTGCAGACGTTGCTGGATGATGAGCCCGATCAGCCCTCCAATGCCTATCTACGCCGCCGCTTCTATCGTCCGGAACCCCGTATCGGACTGGCACAGGCTTTAGCGCCTTACGCGAACAGCGGTATCGACATCTCCGATGGCCTGCTGGCCGATCTCGGGCATATTGCTCGCAGCAGTGGACTCGGTGCGTCAGTAGATCCATTACTACTCCCCTTGTCGGATGAACTCATTGCCAGTGTCGGTGAAGATCGGGCTCGACAGTGGGCGCTCAGCGGCGGTGAGGATTTTGAGCTTTGTCTAACCGCGCCTGCCGATGCCTTGACGATTTGTCTTCAGCTGGCCGCTGAGCGGGGTGTGAGGCTGACCTGTGTCGGTCACATGCAGCCCGGGGATGACGTGCTATTGCAGGAAGACGGTGTCAGCGTTCAACTGGACCGCGCCGGTTATGATCACTTTGGAGAGACAGCATGAATCGGGTACCGTCGTCGGTCTGGCGCAATCCGGTGCATTTTCTGGCCTTTGGGCTAGGTAGCGGGGCGGCGCCTTGGGCGCCGGGTACCTTCGGCACGCTGGCCGCTGTGCCACTTTGGTATCTGCTGGCGCAACTGCCCTTGATAACCTACCTGGCGCTGGTACTGGCTGCTTTTGCCTTGGGGTGCTGGTTATGCCAGCGCACCTCCGAGGATATCGGCGTTCACGATCACGGGGGTATCGTCTGGGATGAGTTCGTCGGTTACTGGATTACGATGATCGCGGCACCGGTGACGCCGCTCTGGGCACTGGTTGGGTTCGTGTTGTTCAGAATTTTCGATATTTTGAAGCCCTGGCCGATCCGATGGGCCGACCAGCGCGTACACGGTGGACTGGGCATCATGCTCGACGATGTGATCGCCGGTGTGTTTGCCGCACTGTGCCTGCAGGGTTTGCGCCTGCTCGTATAGTTTAAGGGTACAACTTTTTAGAACCCCGGACCGGGTATGAATTATAATGTCGCTCCGCTAGCGAGGCGGTGCGGGTGGCTCGAACAACCGTTGCCGCCAAGATGAGGTAGATAGTGTGACCGTTCAGTATGTTGCCGATTCCAAACTGCCGACCCCTTGGGGGGTGTTTACCATGGTCGGGTTTGAGGATAAAACCACCGGCAAGGAGCACGTGGCGCTCGTATTTGGTGATGTCGACACCGAAGAACCGGTGCTTGGCCGTATCCACTCGGAGTGTCTGACCGGCGATGCGCTGTTCAGTCTGCGTTGTGACTGTGGATTCCAGTTGCAGGAGGCCCTGAAGCGAATCGCGGAAGAGGGGCGGGGGGTGCTGCTCTACCTGCGTCAGGAGGGACGTGGTATCGGTCTGCTTAACAAGATCCGCGCTTACCATCTGCAGGATCAGGGCGCCGATACAGTCGAGGCCAACGAACGTCTGGGCTTTGCTGCCGATATGCGTGACTACAGCATGTGCCTGCCTATGCTGCGTCATCTCGGTGTACGCTCGCTACGCCTGATGACCAACAACCCGCGCAAGGTCAAGGCGTTGGAGCAGTACGGTATCAATGTGGCCGGACGTGAGCCGCTACAGGTCGGCAAGAACAGCCATAACGAGCACTACCTGCAGACCAAAATGGGCAAGCTCGGCCACATGATGACCGAAGTGCATTTCCAGGGGGATGGCGACGAGGGCTAACGGCCCAGTCGCTTCTCGATCGCTTCACGGATGCCATCGGCATCCAGTCCGCACTCTTTAAGCTGCTCTGTCCGTGAGGCGTGCTCGATCCAGCGGTCGGGTATGCCCAGCGGCAGCAGCGGCGTGAGATCGGCTCTCAACTCCAGATATTCGGCAACCGCTGAACCCGCCCCGCCGGAGATGGCATGGTCTTCGACCGTGACCAACAACTCATGTCTGGCTGCCATCTGCTCGATCATCGCGGTATCAAGCGGCTTGACGAACCGCATGTCGACCAGTGTCAGGTTCAAGGCATCGGCAGCCGCCTGAGCCTGCGGCAGCAGTGGTCCGAAATTCAGTATGGCTGCGCGTTTGCCGGTACGTTTGGTTTCGGCCTTGCCAAGTGGCAGCGCCGAAAGGGCGGGATCAATCTCGACAGCCGTGCCTGAACCGCGTGGATAACGCACGGCGGCAGGCCCCAGGTGTTCGTATCCGGTTTTAAGCAGCCGGTAGAGCTCCTGCTCGTCCGAGGGGGTCATAATCACCATGCCCGGCAGGCAGCGCATGAAGGCGATATCGAAGAGTCCGGCGTGAGTGGCGCCGTCCTCACCGACAAGTCCGGCTCGGTCTACCGCCAGCAGGATATCCAGATCCTGAATGGCGATGTCGTGCACCAGTTGGTCGTAGGCGCGCTGCAGGAAGGTAGAGTAGATCGCCAATACCGGTTTCATGCCCGCGCAGGCAAAACCGGCGGCCAGTGTGGCCGAGTGCTGTTCGGCGATGGCGACGTCGAAATAGCGCTCGGGAAATTGTTCGGAGAATGCGATCAGATCGGAACCTTCGCGCATGGCGGGTGTGATGCCGATCAGGCGCTCATCACGTGATGCGGTGTCGCATATCCAGCGGCCGAATATATTGCAGAACTTCGCTTTGGCGCTTTTCTTCGGCGCCTCCAGAGGTTCGATTTTGGTGATCGCATGGAAGCCTACAGGGTCTGACTCGGCCGGTGCGAAGCCTTTTCCTTTGCGGGTGACAAGATGCAGGAACTGGGGTCCCGGGCTGTTCAGGGCGTGTTCGAGTGCCGGCAACAGAGCATCGAAATCGTGACCGTCGACCGGCCCGTGATAATCAAAGGTCAGGGCGCCGAACAGGGCGCCGGTCGTGGCGCCGTCAAGTCCTGGTTTGAGGTGGTTGGCGATATAGGTGGCCAAACCGCCCTCATTGGGGGAGATCGACATGTCGTTGTCGTTCAGTATTACCAGCATGTCCGCGCGGGTGTGCGCTGCGTGGCTGAGCGCTTCGAACGCCATACCTGCGGTCATGGCACCGTCGCCAATTACGGCAACCGACTTGCGTTTTTCGCCTTGCAGAGCGCTTGCCAGCGCCATTCCGAGTGCGGCGCTGATCGAGGTGCTTGAGTGTCCGGTGCCAAAGCTGTCATACACACTCTCGGCCCGTCGCGGGAAGGGGGCGAGGCCACCACGCTGGCGCATACTCAGCATCTGTTCGCGACGACCGGTCAGAATCTTGTGTGGATAGCTCTGATGGCCGACATCCCAGATCAGATGATCCTTCGGCGTCTCGAGCAGGTAATGCAGTGCAATCGTCAACTCGACGACGCCAAGGCCAGCGCCAAAATGCCCGCCGGTAACACCGACGCTGTACAGCAGCCAGCTGCGCAGCTCATCGGCAAGCAGGGGCAGCTGCTCGGTCTTGAGTTGGCGCAGGTCCGCTGGGGAGTCTATCCGGTCCAGCAGCGGAGTTTGGGGGCGTTGGGTCGGCAGTTGACTGTGCATCAGTGATCGCGCGTTACGATGTATTGGGCCAGATTCGCCAGTGCAGATGCCGCGATACCAAAAGGCTTCAAGGCATCGAGCGCTTCAGCGTGCAGCTGGGAGAGCTTGCTGCGGGCACCGTCGATGCCAAGCAGCGACGGATAGGTCGGCTTGTTCTGTGCCTGATCGGAACCCTGTGGCTTACCCAGTGTTGCGGTATCGCCTTCGATGTCGAGCAGATCGTCTTTGACCTGAAAGGCCAGACCGATGGCATCGCCGTAGCGCTGCAGGGCCTTGAGCAGTTCGCTGTCGTTACATCCGGCCGCCGAGGCACCCAACATGACGGAGGCGGTGATCAGACGGCCAGTTTTGAATGTGTGCATCGCTTGAAGTTGAGACAGCGTCAGGCGATCGCCAACGTGGGCAAGATCAAACGCCTGCCCCATGACCATGCCGTGAGCACCACTGGCTCGGGCGAGAATGCTGACCAACTGCAGGGCGCGCCCGGGTTCAATGTCTGCACCGGCATTGCTCAGCAGTTCGAAGGCGAAGCACTGCAGCGCATCGCCGGCCAGTATGGCGGTCGCCTCATCGAAAGCGATATGGCAGGTGGGACGGCCACGGCGCAGCTCGTCATCGTCCATTGCCGGAAGATCATCATGCACCAGGGAGTAGCTGTGGATCGCTTCAATCGCCGCGGCCGCTCTATCTGCCTGTTCGGGAGTACCGCCACAGAGCTTGCAGCTCATGTAGACCAGTGCCGGGCGAACGCGCTTGCCGCCGCTGAGCAGGGCATAGCGCATGGCGTCGATCAGCCTGGGCTCAATACAGGTCTCGCGGACCAGGTAGAGGCCGAGATTGTGCTCGACACGGGTGGCCCAGTGTTTCAGCTCCTGTTGCAGATCCACGATCAGCTGTCCTGCTCGTCATTAAATGGGCGTGCTTTCAACTCGCCCTGTTGCTCGATCAGTATTTGAACCTTCTGTTCGGTTTGGTCAAGGATACCCTGACATTCGCGGGTCAGCTTGACGCCCTCTTCAAAGGCTTTCAGCGCCTCTTCGATCGGCAGGTCGCCCTGCTCCATGCGTTCCACAACCGCTTCAAGCTGTGCCAGGGAGTGTTCAAAATCGGGAGTCTTTGCAGTGCGGGCCATAGTCGGATCGGGGGATTGTTTAACAGGGCTGTCAACTTAACCAACTGCTCGCCGGGGGTCAATCGATATAGGCTCAGGCTTACCGCCGCCCGGCCTATTAGACCAAATAACACCCGAGTTCAGTACGTGTACAGAACAACAAATCTGGTATCATCGCCTACATCTGTTTAAACCTGGTCCATCAGTCAGGGATTAAGGAGTCATTTAGTGGATCTGGCGACACTTGTAGGATTGATCGGGGCATTGGGGATTATCATCGCCGCCATGGTTTTGGGTGGCGATGTCGGTATTTTCTTTAACGTGCCCTCTCTGCTGATTGTATTGGGCGGCAGCTTGATGGTGGTGTTGATCAAGTTCACGCTCGGCCAGTTTCTCGCTGCAGGCAAGGTGGCGGGCAAGGCCTTCATGTACAAGTCGGTTTCGCCTGAAGAGATCATCGCGGAGACCGTCGAACTGGCTGACGCGGCGCGCAAAGGCGGTCTCCTGTCCCTCGAAGACAAGGAGGTGTCTACGCCTTTCATGCAGCGCGGTATCCAGCTGCTGGTGGATGGGCACGATCCTGAAGTGGTCAAGGCCCTGCTGCATAAGGAGGCCAACCTGACCACCGAGCGCCATGAGTTCGGCGCTAAGATATTCAAGGCGATTGGTGATGTGGGCCCGGCCATGGGCATGATCGGTACGTTGGTGGGTCTGGTACAGATGCTCTCCAACATGTCCGATCCCAAGTCGATTGGTCCCGCCATGGCGGTTGCACTGCTGACAACGCTGTACGGTGCCATGCTGGCCACCTGTATCTCGCTGCCAATCGCCGACAAGCTTGAAGTGCGCAAGGACGAAGAAGCGTTGAACCAGGCCTTGATCATCGATGGGCTGTTGGCGATCCAGGCGGGCCAGAATCCGCGTGTCATCGAGCAGATGCTGCGTAACTATCTGCCCGAAAAAGTGCGTGAGAAGGCTGAGGCCTGAGAGAGTTAAATGAGCGACGAGCAGCAGAAATGTAAATGCCCGCCGCCGGGCGCCCCGGCATGGATGGCGACCTTCTCTGACCTCATGTCGCTGTTGATGTGTTTCTTTGTGCTGCTGCTCTCGTTTTCCGAGATGGACGTGCTGAAGTTCAAACAGCTGGCCGGCTCCATGCGTGAAGCCTTCGGTGTGCAGAACCAGATCAAGGTAGAGGATATCCCCAAGGGAACCTCCATCATTGCGCAGGAGTTCAGCCCCGGCCGTCCCGAGCCGACGCCGCTCAACGAAGTGCGTCAGATGACGATCAACAACGACATGAACACCCTCGATGTGCGCTCCGAGGAGGGTGAGGCCAGTGTTCAGGATAAATTGCAGGGCATCGAGCAGCTGATCCGCATGCAGGAAGAGCAAGCCAAGCAGGAGGCGGTGCAGTTTGCAGAAGTCCTGGCTGACGAGATCGGCGATGGCTCGGTCGAGGTGGAAACCGACGGCACCAAGCTGATTATCCGGGTCAAGGAGAAGGGGTCGTTCGACTCAGGGTCGGCTGAACTCAAGTTCGATTACATACCGGTGATTGCCAAGATCCGCGATGTATTGATCGATGTCAGCGGACGGGTGGCGATTGAGGGGCATACCGATAACGTGCCCTATGGGGGTACCCGTTTCAACTCCAACTGGGATCTGTCTGCCGCCCGTGCCCTTGCGGTGGCCGAAGAGCTGTTCTCCGATACGCGTATCGACCAGACGCGCTTTCAGGTATCTGGCTTTGCCGACAGCAAACCGCTGGTGCCGAACAACAGTGCGGAAAACCGAGCCCGTAATCGACGGGTAGAGATCGTGATTCAGAAGGGTAACGATCGTGAAATGCTTGAGCGTCTGCAGTCGCGTCCAGACGGCGATACCGAAGGACAAGGGCTGCGCCCGGGCGAGATCTTCTAATTAATGCTGGCAATAAAAAACCGCCGCTGCTGAGCAGGGGCGGTTTTTTAGTATCTGAGGCGAACGAATTACTTGGAGTGGTCCAGCATGTACTGGATGGCGCCTTTCAGTTCGTCGTCGGAGCAATCCATGCAAGTGCCCATCGGCGGCATGGCGTTCAGACCGGATTTGGCGGTTGCCAGCAACCCGTCGATGCCTTTCTCTGCACGAGGCGCCCAAGCGGCAGCGTCGCCTAATACAGGCGCACCGGCGATGCCGGCAGCGTGGCAAACAGAGCACTTGGTGTTGTACAGCTCTTCGCCGGTACGGTCAGCCATGGCAGCAGCCGGGACCAGCAGGGCAGCGGCTGCTGCCAGAATCATCGCTTTTTTCATATTGTATTTCCTTTGACAGTGCAATCGACGGGGATTCCGCCAAACCGAAGCAGAGCTTAAGTTTAGGTACGCCCCTTGATTGAGTAAATAGCGCTAAAGTGGTGAATAGCGGCTGAATGGTGAAAGATTGATCTGGAACTGTCGCAGGAAACAGACTTAGCGACTCTGCAGACGCATGGCGTAGGTGGCCTGATTGTGCAGGTTGCGATCGTGCTGACGCTGGCGCGCCTGTTCCTGATACTGGGCCAGCGCGCGCTCGACCATGTCGGCGGGTGCTTGCAGGTGGCGCAGATCGTCTGCGGAGTAGCCGCGCTTGAGCAGACGGTGCAGGTCTTCTGTGGTGTGATGATCACGTTTCATTGTATTTATCCTCTTTTATTCAGCGCAGATTTAACGTTTGCAAGGTGTCATCCATGTTTCAGTCGTGTGTGATTCCGATGACATTTGACTCTGCGTCGATCATTTCTTGCCGTGTTTGTTTCGAATCTGACTTTGAAAGCGGACAGATCGCTGTCTACTTTTTATGTAAGCCGTTCCCGAAAATGCTTTTGTTTTACCGTGTTTTTGGTCATATTCGGCGCTAGCGGATCGTGTTTTCAGGGAGCCGCATAGCATCAGGTTCCGCCTATTGCGGAGACATATTTTTGAGGGATCCTGTTGGAGAATCAGACGTAATGAAAGCTGCTATTTCGAGTGTCAAAACCCTTGCTCTGGCGCTATCGATGGCGACCGCTTCCGTGGCCAGTGCAGAAGAGCTGCATATCTATAACTGGTCCGATTACATCGCCGAAGATACCGTTGCCAATTTCGAGCAGCAGACCGGTATCAAGGTCGTGTACGACGTATATGATTCCAACGAAGTTGCCGAAGCCAAGTTGCTGGCCGGCCGCAGTGGTTACGATCTGGTATTCCCGACCGCACGTCCGTTTGCCGATCGACACATCAAGGCAGGTCTGTACCAGAAGGTCGATAAATCGGCGCTGACCAATTACGGCAATCTGGACAAGGTGATCCTTAACTCCCTGTCAGACATAGACCCCGGTAACGAGTATTTAGTTCCGTACATGTGGGGCACCACCGGAATCGGGTACAACGTGGACAAGGTCAAGGAGATTCTCGGTGACGACATGCCGCTGGACACCTGGCGTCTGGTATTCGATCCGGAGATCGTCTCCAAGCTGTCGGCCTGTGGTGTATCGCTGATGGACGACTCCACCGAAGTGCTGACCGCCGCACGTGCCTACCTGGGCAAGCCCGTGGATGACTTCAGCACTGAGGCGATCAACGAAGCAGCTGATGCGGTCAACAACGTACGCCAGTACGTGCGCTACTTCCACAGCTCCCAGTACATCAACGATCTGGCCAATGGCGATACCTGCGTCGCCCACGGGTACTCCGGTGATGTGCTTCAGGCGCGCGACCGTGCCGACGAAGCGGGCAATGGTGTCAACATCGCCTACGTTGTGCCGTCTGAAGGTGCGGTCGTCTGGACCGATGTCATGGTGATCCCGGCGGACGCCCCGAATCCGGCGGCTGCGAACAAGTTTATCAACTACCTGCTGGATCCGGCCGTGATCGCGCCGATCACCAACTATGTGGCCTATGCCAACGCCAACGCTGCGGCTACCGAACTGGTGGATGAGGAGATCCGCAACGATGCCGGTATCTACCCGCCGAAGGAGACGCAGGAGAAACTGGTGGTTCTGAAGACCCCGAGCGAGCGTCAGGTGCGTGTGATGAACCGCGCCTGGACCCGAATCAAAACCGGTCAGTAAACGGTCTTAGTCAGCTGTTCGGTGAAACCAGCCCCCGCACTTGTGGGGGCTTTTACGTACAGGGCTACGGCCCGCAAGAGGCGCTTATCCGCGTGCATACCGATACATTGAAGAGAGCCGTTTAATCCATGCCCAGTTTGCGTCAATTCACGCCCGAGGCCGCCTGGCAGGCACCTGAAGGCGAACCGATCATCCGTATCGAAAACGTCAGCAAACGTTTCGGTGAGCTCTACGCCGTCGATGACATCAGTCTCGATATCCACAGCGGTGAGTTTTTTTCCCTGCTCGGGCCTTCCGGCTGCGGCAAGACCACGCTGCTGAGAATGCTGGCGGGCTTCGAGATGCCTACTGAAGGCAAGATCTATATCGACGGTCAGGACATCACCCAGGTGCCACCCTATGAGCGGCCGGTGAACATGATGTTTCAGTCCTACGCCCTGTTTCCGCACATGAGTGTCGCCGATAACATCGCTTTCGGGCTCAAGCAGGAGGGGATGCCCAAGGCGCAGCGTCAGGAGCGCGTGCGCGAGATGCTGTCACTGGTGCAGATCGACAAGCTGGCCGCGCGCAAGCCCCATCAGCTCTCCGGTGGTCAGCGTCAGCGTGTGGCACTGGCCAGAGCCTTGGCCAAGCACCCCAAGATTCTGCTGCTCGATGAGCCGCTTGGCGCGCTGGACAAGAAGCTGCGTGAGCAGACCCAGTTCGAACTGGTCAATATTCAGGAGCGTCTGGGCATCACCTTCATTATCGTGACCCACGATCAGGAGGAGGCGATGACCATGTCCAGCCGTATCGCCCTGCTGCGCGATGGCCGCGTTGAACAGGTGGACCCGCCGCATCGTCTATACGAATACCCCAACTCCCGTTACGCCGCCGATTTTATCGGCTCGATCAACCTGATCGACGGCTATGTGATCAGTCAGGAGGATAACCGGGTGCAGATCCGCAGCGAAGACGCCGGTTGCGATCTGGAGGTTATCCACAGCCAGCCGCTGATCGCCGGTACCCAGGTGACGCTGGCGGTGAGGCCGGAAAAGGTACGTCTGCAAACAGAGGGCAATGCGATCGCCAATCGGCTCACCGGTGTCATCAAGGAGATCGCCTATCTCGGTGACGTCTCGATCTATCATGTCGAGTTGCCCACCGGAAAACGTATCCAGTTTACCCAGTCCAATATTCAGGCACTGGCGGAACAGCCTCTGAGCTGGGAAGACGAGGTCGTACTCGGCTGGCCGGCAAACAGCTGCGGGGTACTGACGCAATGAAGCGGGTGCCACTGCCGCGTGGACGTGGCCTGATCATCGGCGTGCCCTGGTTTTGGCTGGGGCTGTTTTTTCTGCTGCCGTTTCTGTTCGTGCTCAAGATCAGCCTGTCGGAGCCGGTGCTGGCGCAACCGCCCTACCTGGATCTGATCCGCGAGGTTGAGGATGGGTTGGTGTCGATCTCGCTCAACTTCGGCAATTACCTGCTGCTGTGGGAGGATCCGCTGTACCGTGGTGCCCTGTTCGGCTCGCTTAAGATCTCGGCGATCTCGACCCTGTTCTGCCTGTTGCTCGGTTATCCCATGGCCTATGCCATCGCGCGTGCCCCCAGCCACTGGCGGCTGCCGCTGCTGATGCTGATTATTTTGCCGTTCTGGACGTCGTTCCTGATCCGCGTATATGCCTGGATCGGCATCCTCAAGGGCAATGGCTTGCTGAATAACTTTCTGTTGTGGACAGGTCTGATCGATCAACCGCTGGAGATTCTGCACACGCCGTTGGCGGTTTATATCGGCATCGTCTACAGCTACCTGCCATTTGTGGTGCTGCCGCTCTATGCCACGCTGGTGCGTCTGGATCTGACCCTGCTTGAGGCAGCGGCGGATCTGGGATGCCGGCCTTGGAAGCAGTTCCTGACCATTACTCTGCCACTGTCGCTGCCGGGCGTGATCGCCGGCGGCATGCTGGTGTTCATACCGGTGATGGGCGAGTTCGTGATTCCGGATCTGCTGGGTGGGCCGAGTACGCTGATGATCGGCAAGTTGATGTGGACCGAGTTCTTTAGCAACAAGGACTGGCCGCTAGCTTCGTCGTTGGCAGCGGTGTTGCTGGTGGTGCTGATTATCCCGTTTGTCGCCCTGCGTCACTTTGAGCAACGGTCAGAGGAGGATGCCGCATGAAACGCCGTTTCCCCGTATTGATGACCGCTTTGATGTTTGGGTATGCCTTCCTCTATGGCCCGATCCTCAGCCTGATCGTTTACTCGTTCAATGAAAGCCGTCTGGTGACCGTTTGGGCCGGGTTCAGTACCAAGTGGTATGGCGAACTGCTGCACAACCAGCAGCTGCTCGATGCCGCGTGGCTCAGCGTCAAAGTCGCCTCCATGACCGCAAGTCTCGCGGTGGTGCTCGGTACATTGGCAGCACTGGCGCTGGTGCGCTTTCGTCGCTTTCGCGGTCGGGCCACACTGCAGGTGATGGTGACGGCGCCGCTGGTGATGCCGGAGGTGATCATCGGCCTGTCGCTGTTGCTGCTGTTTGTGGCGATGCAGGACAGCATCGGCTGGCCCGATGGCCGCGGTCAGCTCACCATCACCCTGGCTCACACCACCTTTGCCATGGCCTATGTCACGGTCATCGTGCAGAGCCGTCTGGCCCATATGGACCGATCGCTTGAGGAGGCGGCGCTGGATCTGGGTGCCCGCCCGCTGAAGGTGTTCTTTACCATTACCCTGCCGCTGATCGCGCCGGCACTGATGGCCGGCTGGCTGTTGGCCTTTACGCTGTCACTGGATGATCTGGTGGTGGCCAGCTTCGTCTCTGGACCGGGCGCGACCACACTGCCGATGGTGGTCTATTCGAGTGTGCGGCTGGGGGTCAGTCCCGAGATCAATGCGCTGGCGACGATCATCGTCTTGCTGGTGAGCCTTGCAGTGGCGATTGCCGGTGTGCTGCTCTATCGACAGGAGAAGCGCGCCCAGAGCGAGCAAAACCAGGGCTGAGCTTCAGCGACGGACGACTTATGGCACGATGTAGTCGTCCGGTATTTCGAACAGTTCGTGCACTTCGATCGCGGTGATGCGCGGGTGGGGAATATCACTGCGTTCCCCCATCCGCGCGCCGAACAGCGCCGCCCCCGTATCGATGTAGATGCCATTGCCACGCTTTTGCACACAGGGCAGGATCACATGCCCGTGTACGGTCAGATCGACGCCGTCGACCCAATGCGTGAATGCCGAATCATTCACCGGGCGTGCCCAGATCAGCTCCTCCCGGAGGGCCTTGTCCGAGGCCAGACGCAGTTTCAGGTCCAGCCAATCATTGACCGGCACCGTGCTGTGACTGATGCCGAGAGTACGCCCATCCGGCAGGGCAAGCTCGATCGCCCAAGGCATCTCTCTAGACAGTTTTTCGGCGTAGGCGCGCACCTCGGGGTGGCGCCAGAAGTAGTGCTCCGGCCCCTCGCCAAGCCAGGCCTTGCCGCCATACTTCATCCAGTCGCCGGTGTTGATGCTCTCAGGGTCTTCTAGCCAGTTGAACAGTATCTGCTCGTGGTTGCCGCGCACGGCAAAAAACCAGGGCTCCTGCGTCAGCATCAGGCAGGCCTCGGAGTCGGGCCCGCGGTTGATGATATCGCCCACCGAAAACAGGCGGTCCACGGCGCGGTCGAAGCAGACCGCTTCCAGTTCGGCTTCGAGTGGCCCGAGCCAGCCATGAATATCGCCAACGACGAAATCGCGGCCCAGGGTATTCGCACCAACGTTCAGAATAGGGTAGTTCACGGTCTTATCGCTTCCTGAATGGGATACCTGCCTTCAAGCATACGTGACCGATATAAACTTTGTATGAGCAAGCGCAGGTTTCTGAGTTGTCCTGATCAGGCCTGAGGCGCTAGTTTTAAAGATCATGCGTCAGTGGTGGGCGTAGCTGAAGGGGGAAGATGACCGATGGCAACGATACGCGCAACGCTCAGGCTGTTGCTGCTGCAGATCCGCGATGGCGATCAGGTACGCCATGAAGAGCACCAAAGCTTTGCCAACTACTGTCAGGTTAAGCCGGAGCAGATCGAGATTCTGAACGTGTTCGATACGCCAAGTTTCACCGCAACGGCGGCTGAGGGCTATGACGCGCTGCTGGTCGGTGGGGCAAGTGAGGCCAATGTACTTGAGCCCGAGCGCTACCCCTTTGTGCATGATGCCCAGCGGCTGATCGCCCAGTGTCTTGAGCGTGACCTTCCGGTTTTTGCCTCCTGTTTCGGCTTTCAACTGGCGGTGCTGGCGCTCGGTGGCGCTATCCTGCATCGGGATGAGGGGTTCGAAATGGGGACTCTGCCGATCTCGCTGACCTCTGAAGCCGCGGATGATCCGCTGTTTGCCGACATACCCGACCCGTTCATGGCGGTATCGGTACACCGCCAGTACACGGATCGATTGCCCGAGTCCTGTCAGGTACTGGCTTTCACCGATCAGTGCATACACGCCTTCCGCGTCCGGGGGCGCCGCTTCTGGGCGTTCCAGTTTCACCCCGAGGTGGACAAACGAATTCTGGTGGAACGCCTGACCTACTACAAAGCCCACTACACCGATGGCGATGATCATCTGCAGACGGTTCTGGACAATGCGGTGGAAACCCCGGATTCGAACCGCCTGATGACGGCATTTGTCGATCGGGTGTTGCTGGGCGATTCTGGCCGAGACTAGCGCTCAGGCACTTTCGACTTCGCGCTGATCCAGGGCTGCCCTGATCAGATGCTTCTCCTGCTCCTCAATCTGCCGGAGCGATTCGCTGACATGACGCACATGTGCCATGGCCGCCTTGCGCGCCCAACGCGCCTGGCGGCTGATTACGGCGTGGTAGATCTGGCGGTGGTGGCGGTCGATCTGTTGCTTGAATGCCTTGCGGTGGGCCAGGTTCATCACCGCGGCCTGTACCGAGTCCAGCATCAGGCTTTTCAAACTGTTGAGAACATGCAGCAACACCGGGTTGTGAGAGGCCTCTACGATACTGCGGTGAAAGGCGTGGTCCAGCTCGGCGTTGGTCAGCGGGTCGGCCGCCTCCATGGTCTCGAACGCCTTGCGGATCCGGTACTGGTCCTGCTCAGTGGCGCGCTCGGCGGCCAGCGCGGCGGCCTGTCCTTCCAGCTGTTCGCGGACCTCGAACAGGTCGTACAGCGTGCGGCTGTGGCCGATATAGAGCTGCATCAGCGGCGTGCTTTCGTCTACCTGAGGTACCACGCAGGATACGAACGAGCCTTTGCCGTGACGGGTTTCGATCATGCCGCGCCCGTGCAGCTCATGCAGGGCTTCACGCACGATAGCGCGGGATACGCCGAGGCGACTGGACAGTTGGCGTTCGGACGGGATCTTGCTTTCGGGCGCCAGACTGCCATCGAGAATCATCTGCTCGAGATGAGCCGCGATCGATTGGGAGGTGGAGTTCGCTTGTTTATTTGTCATGTTTTCCACTGGTTGGACCAGTTGTTCTTATTCTGAGTCATTCTCGGCCGCATATTAGCCGTGTCTGAATAAATATCGGCCATTCTGGTCATAGCGTCCACAGAGAGCGACAAAAAACTGGTCCGACCAGTGCGTAATTTTCTGGACGAATATCCCGCTATCGTCAAATCTTCCAGCGCACTCGGCCGGGTGCGGCAGTTCGCGCCGCGTCCGGGGGGTGAACTCATCGCAAGACGTTCCCGATTTTGATCTAACAATAAGAACCTTGGAGAACCCAGATGAAGAAAAACCCTGACCCGATCACCGACAAGCGGGTGGCCGACTCAAGGCGCGGTTTCCTGAAATCCGTTGCGCTTGCAGGTGCGGTTGCAGCCGGAACCTCAATGGTGGCAACACCTGCACTGGCGGCCACGACCTGGAAAATCCAGTCGGTCTGGGATGCCGGAACAGTGGGCTACAGCCTGTTTGAGGAGTGGTGCAACGAGATGGAGGAGAAGACCAACGGCGAGTTGATCTTCAAACCCTTCCCGGCCAAGTCAGTCGCCGCCGATAACAACGCGCTGTTCGATGCCGTGCGTAACGGCGTGCTGCAGGGGATGAACCCGTTTACGCTGTACTGGTCCGGCAAGATTCCGGCATCGGTATTTCTCTCCTCCTATCCGGCAGGCCCCGACCAGCCACATCAGTGGGACACCATGTTCTACTCCATGGGGATGCTGGAAAAAACCCGCGAGATCTACAAGAAGTACGGTCTGTTCTATGTCGGCCCGATCCAGCATGACGCCAACATCATCCACTCCAAGAAGCCGGTGAACAGCCTGGATGATCTGAAGGGGATGAAGGTCCGTCTTCCCGGCGGCATGGTCGCCGAGGTGTTCCAGCAGTTCGGTGTGTCCACCGTCAGTCTGCCCGGCTCCGATATCTTCCCGGCGCTGGAGAAGGGCACCATCGATGCGGCGGACTACGTAGGCCCGGCGGTGAACTACGAGCTTGGTTTCTCCCAGGTGACCGACTACATCCTGTTTGGCCCGCCGGGGGTGATGTCGATCTACCAGCCGGTTGACCTGATGGACCTGACCGTCAACCTGCGCACCTGGAACAAACTCGATCCGAAGCTTCAGAAGATCGTCGAGGAGCAGGTGCAGAACTACTCCCAGCGCCACTACCTGACGATCCAGAAGCGCAACATAGAAGCGATGGAAAAGTTCAAGGCCGAGGGTGACACGGTTTCCCGACTGAGTCAGGACGATCTGATGCGCTTCCGTAAGGCCGCGATCCCGGTCTGGTACAAGTGGGCCAACAAGGATGAGGATGCTCGCGCCATCTTCGACCTGCAGCTCAAGTACATGATGAACGATACGGTTGGCTACATCACCGAGGAGGATATCAAGGGCATGGAGTGATCCGTCCCCTGTCCTAATCCATGGGGGAGTTCCCGCTCCCCCTCTGATCTTTCTGTGTAGTCATGAGGTAGCTGATCATGTCAGATCTCGAAGGCTTTGGCTTTGTCATGCCGCACTGGCTCTACTGGGGCTGGTTGGCGGTAATGCCGCTGATTCTGATGGCGCTGAGCAAGCGCTCGGAGAAGCGTCAGGGACAAGTGGCCGAGTCACACCCGATCATGGGTGAAGTACAGGCGGATGAAGATCCACTCATCCACCTCCATTTCCGGGGCAACGCGTTTACTCGCTCAATTGACTGGATCAGCGATAAATCCGGTGTGTTCGTCGCGCTGTGGACCATCAATGCGGTCTGCTTCTACTTCTATGAAGTGATCATGCGCTACTTCTTCAACATGCCCACCATCTGGGTGCATGAAGCGAGCTACCTGCTGCTGGGCATGCAGTATCTGCTGGCCGGTGCCCATACCCTGCTGCATGGCGGCCATGTGCGGGTGGATGTGATGTACAACCTGTTGCCCGAGCGTGGTCGGGTGGGGATGGACATCTTCACCTCCATGTTCTTCTTCATCTTCACCCTGGCGCTGGCCGGCACCTCCTGGACCTTTTTTCAGGACGCTTACGGCATGCATGAAACCACGGTGGAAACCTGGGGCATTCAGTACTGGCCGGTAAAAGGGATGATGCTGCTGGGATCGATACTGATCCTGCTCGCCGGGATCTCGAAGCTGATTAAAGATATCGCGCTGTTCGTGCGCATGGGCGAGGAGGGTGCGCAATGACCGCTACAGCAATCCATACCGCGGATCGCCGCGGTAACAACCTGATCGGCAAGCTCGGCACCTGGCTGATGATCGTTGCGACGATCGGATTAGGTTTTATCGTCCTGGTTGAGACCATCAACACCGTCTTCTATGACCCCTACGGTGATGAGTACTTCCTGTTCCGCCTGGCCGGTATCCTTGGCAATGTGGATATAGGCCCGCTGACCTACCTGATGTTCGGTTCCCTGCTGGTGGCGCTGATGATGGGCCTGCCGCTGGCCTTCGTCACCGGCGGTCTCGGCGTCATGTTCATCTACCTGGTCGGTGACGCGCTGATGCTGAACATCATCCCGGGCCGTATCTTCCCGATGATGACCAACTCCGATCTGGCGGCGATCCCGCTGTTCATTTTCATGGCCTCGATGCTGGAGCGCGCAGGTCTGATCGAGGAGATGTTCAACGTGGTGTACAAGTGGATGGGCGGCCTCAGTGGCGGTCTGGCCACCGCCACCATCATCGCCTCCACCATTCTCGCGGCGATGGTTGGCGTCATCGGCGCGGCTGTGGTGACCATGGGGATCATCGCGCTGCCGGCGATGCTCAAGCGTAACTACGATCATCAGATCGCGCTGGGTTCGATCATGGCCGGGGGCACGCTCGGTATCCTGATTCCGCCGTCGATCCTGGCGATCCTCTACGCCGTAGTGGCTCAGCAGTCCGTGGGCGAGCTTTACCTCGGCTCTGTGATACCGGGCCTGCTGCTCTCCGGCATGTATATCGCCTATGTGCTGGTGCGTACCTGGCTCAATCCTCAGCTGGGACCGCCGGTACCGGTTGAGGAGCGTATCTCCTTCGGTGCCAAGCTGGGACTGCTGAAGGACCTGATCGCACCGATCATCCTGGTAATGCTGGTGCTGGGGCTACTGTTCGGTGGTATTGCGACGCCAGTCGAGGCGGCGGGTATCGGCTCCTTCGGTGCCGTACTGGTGGCGTGGAAGCACGGCTCCTTCTCGGTTCAGGCGCTGAAAGAGGCATCGGTCACTACCGCCAAGGCCTCGGCCATGGTGCTGTGGATCATGTTCGGTGCCTCGGTGTTCGTCGGCTTCTACATCCTTCAGGGCGGTCAGGCGTTTATCACCGAAACCATCCTCGGCACCGGTCTGTCCGCCTACGGCATCCTGTTTCTGCTGATGGTGCTGCTGGTGATCCTGGGCATGTTCCTGGACTGGGTCGGCATCCTGCTGCTGGCGGTACCGATCTTCATCCCCATCGTGCAGGCGCTGGAGTTCGACGGCCTGTTCGGTTTGCCGCCGGTGTCGGGTGACGACGTGGTGCTCTGGTTCGGTGTGCTCTACCTGGTCAAC
Organism: Marinobacterium lacunae; assembly: GCF_000705555.1. Taxonomy (GTDB): domain Bacteria; phylum Pseudomonadota; class Gammaproteobacteria; order Pseudomonadales; family Balneatricaceae; genus Marinobacterium_D; species Marinobacterium_D lacunae. The sequence goes on along the minus strand of NZ_JMQN01000013.1, from coordinate 159,840 downwards.
ATGCAGATGTCCTTCCTCAGCCCGCCGTTCGGCTATGCTTTGTTCTACATCCGTGGGGTGTGCCCGCCGGAGATCTCGATGGGCACGATCTTCCGCTCCTCGCTGGTGTTCCTGGCACTGCAGGCAACGGGGTTGATGCTTTGCATTCTGTTCCCGGGGCTGATCACCTGGTTGCCGAGCCTGGTGTACGGCTGATGCACGGTAAGTAATACCGCTTGGCGGGGTTCGCGCCCCGCCTGTTTCACGCTAACAACCCAACACACGAGATCCGGTCATGACGAATCGAATCCAGGTGGGCGGCCTGCAGATTGATGCTGCCCTGTATCGGCTGATCGAGGCCGAAGCGGCGCCAGGGACGGGTATTGATCCAGAGCGCTTCTGGCGCGAGTTTGAAACCATTGTGCGGGATCTTGGGCCTATCAACCGTGAGCTGCTGCAGAGACGTGATCAGCTGCAGGCACAGCTGGATGCGTGGCACCGACAGCATAAACACCAGCCTTTCGATGTGGCGGCTTACAGCCAGTTCCTGCGCGAGATCGGCTACCTGCTGCCCGAGGGTGAGCCGTTTAGCATCGACACCCGGAACGTGGACGAGGAGATCGCCCGGATAGCCGGTCCGCAATTGGTGGTGCCCTGCAGTAACGCCCGTTTTGCGTTGAATGCGGCCAATGCGCGCTGGGGCAGTCTGTATGATGCGCTCTACGGCACCGATGCCATTGATGACAGCGATGGGGCGACAGCCGGGGCACAGTTCAATCCGCAGCGTGGCCGGGCCGTCATCGCCTGGGCCGCCGGATTTCTCGACCAGGCGGCACCGCTGGCACGGGGCTGCCACGCTCAGGTCACCGAGTATCGCCTGCAATTCGGCGCCTCCGGCACGGCGCTGGTACTGACGCTGGACGATGGCAGCGAAACCGGCCTGAAGGATCCGGACCAGTTTGTCGGCTATCGGGAAGAAGGGGCGATAGTCGGCGTTTTACTTCGCAACCACGGTCTGCATATCGAGTTGCAGATTGACCCCACCCATCCGATCGGCAAGCTGTCGCCTGGGGGCGTACGCGATGTACTGATGGAAGCGGCGATGAGCACCATCATCGACTGCGAGGACTCCGTGGCCGCCGTCGATGCCGAAGACAAGGTCAATCTCTACCGCAACTGGCTGGGGCTGATGAAGGGCACGCTGGAGGACAGTTTCGTCAAGGGCGGCCAGGAGATCACCCGTCGGCTGCATGCCGATCGCACCTACAACACGCCCAGCGGCAGCAGCCTGATCTTGCATGGCCGCAGTCTGCTGCTGGTACGTAATGTGGGTCACCTGATGACCACCGACGCGGTGTTGGATGGCGATGGCAGGGAGGTGCCCGAAGGGTTCCTCGATGCCATGGTCACCAGCCTGTGCGCCATCCATGACCTCAAGCGGCTGGGGCGCTACCGCAACAGTCGTAGCGGCAGCATCTACATCGTCAAACCGAAGATGCATGGACCGCAGGAGGTTGCCTTTACCGACCGACTGTTCAGTCGTGTTGAAGATGCATTGGAGCTGGCACGTAACACGCTGAAGGTAGGGGTTATGGATGAGGAGCGTCGCACCTCGGCCAACCTGATGGAATCGATCCGTGCCGTACGTGAGCGGCTGATGTTCATCAACACCGGTTTCCTTGACCGCACCGGGGACGAGATCCACACCTGCATGGAAGCAGGTCCGGTATTGCCGAAAGAGGTGATCAAGGCGCAGCCCTGGATCAAGGCCTACGAGGAGCGCAACGTATCGATCGGTCTGGCCTGTGGCTTGAGCGGTGTGGCCCAGATCGGCAAGGGGATGTGGCCGATGCCGGATGAGATGCACAAGATGATGGCGGCCAAACTGGACCATCCCCAGGCCGGTGCCAACTGTGCCTGGGTGCCCTCGCCGACCGCGGCGACGCTGCATGCCACACACTATCACCGGGTGGATGTAGAGGCCCGCCAGCGCGAACTGGCCGGCCGCCAGCGGTTGCCGCTGGAGCAGCTGCTGACGCCGCCGCTGCTCGGCGATATCCACCTTACCCCGGCCAAGATCCAGGCTGAGCTCGATAATAACGCCCAGGGTATTCTCGGCTACGTGGTGCGCTGGGTCGGACAGGGGATCGGCTGCTCCAAGGTGCCGGATATACACAATATCGGGTTGATGGAGGATCGCGCCACGCTGCGCATCTCCAGCCAGCACCTGGCCAACTGGCTGCAGCACGGTATCTGTACCGATGATCAGGTGATGGAGACGCTCAGGCGGATGGCGGAGGTGGTGGATAAGCAGAACGCCGGCGATCCGGCCTATGAGCCGATGGCACCCAACTTCAGCGACAGCATCCCGTTTCAGGCCGCTTGCGACCTGATCTTCAAGGGCTGCGAGCAGCCCAATGGCTATACCGAACCGCTACTGCATGCCCATCGGCGGGCGCAGAAGCTTAAGAATCAATCCTAAAGGGCAATAGCCTGGTACAGGCAATCGAGGTCAGGATGTTAACCATTACACGTTTGGATATTGAAGATGCCCGCCTGCTGATTGCAGGCGCCGCAAACAAGGCTCGGGAGATCGGGGTGCCGATGTGCATCGCCATTGTCGATGAATCCGGTAACCTGATCGCGTTCGAGCGGATGGACGGTGGCAAGATCACCAGCGTCACCATCGCGCAGGACAAGGCCTTTACCGCTGCTGCGGCACGCAAGGCAACCCACGAATACAACGAAAAGTGTGTTCCGGGGAGTCTGGTGTTCGGCATCCACACGGCTCTCGGCGGTCGCCTGTGCGTAGTGGGCGGTGGTTTGCCGATCAGTGTCGACGGCGAGGTGGTCGGGGGGATCGGATTAAGCTCGGGTACCCCCCAGCAGGACATGGAGTGCGCGCAGGCGGGTATCGATCATTTTCATGCCACGCGTTTTCAGGCGTGAGCTGAGACCGGGACGGGAGAAGCGATGAGTCAGGCAGAAGCGAACAGGGGACAGGTCGACCGGGAGGCGCTGGCACGGCGCTTTCGGGCCTTTATCGACCCGGCATATGTGATCAGCGACGACGAAACGCTAAAGCCCTATGAGTGCGACGGCCTGTCGGTGTATTGCGAGATGCCGATGCTGGTGGTGTTGCCGGAAACCGTCGAGCAGGCGCAGCAGGTGCTGCGCATCTGTCACGCCGAGGGTATTCCGGTGGTGGCCCGTGGCGCCGGCACCGGCTTGTGTGCCGGGGCGATGCCCCATCCCGAAGGGGTGGTGCTGTCGATGGCCAAGTTCAACCGCATACTGGAGATCGACCCGCTGGCCCGTGCCGCGCGTGTGCAGCCGGGCGTGCGCAATCTGGCGATCAGTGAAGCGGCGGCGGTTCATGGCCTCTACTACGGCCCCGACCCCTCGTCGCAGATCGCCTGCACCATCGGCGGTAACGTGGCGGAAAACTCCGGCGGCGTGCACTGCCTCAAATATGGCCTGACTGTACACAACCTGCTCAGTGTCGAGCTGCTCACTGTCGAGGGGGAACGGCTGAGCATCGGCAGCGAAGGTCTGGACAGCTGTGGTGCCGATCTGCTGGCGCTTCTGACCGGATCAGAAGGGTTGCTGGGTGTGGTCACTGAAGTGAGGATCAAATTGTTACCCAAGCCCGAGGTGGCACAGGTGGTGATGGCCGGATTCGATTCGGTGCAGACCGCAGGCGATGCGGTCGGTGCGATCATTGCCGAGGGGATTATCCCCGGCGGACTGGAGATGATGGACAGCCACGCCATTGTCGCCGCCGAAGCCTTCGCCAAGGCGGGCTATCCGGTTGATGCTCAGGCACTGCTGCTGTGCGAGGTGGACGGCACCGAAGAGGAGGTGCAGGAGCATATCGAAGCGGTGGAAAACCTGTTCAGGCGCCTGGGCGCGACCTCCGTGCGCACCTCGCACAGCGAGGAGGAGCGCGCGCGCTTGTGGCAGGGGCGCAAGTCCGCCTTTCCTGCCGTTGGCCGTATCTCGCCGGACTACTACTGCATGGATGGCACCATTCCGCGCAGTCAGCTGGCCCATGTGCTGACCGAGATGGACAAGATGTCCGAGGCCTGTGGCCTGCGCGTGGCCAATGTGTTCCACGCCGGAGACGGAAATCTGCACCCGCTGATCCTGTTCGATGCCAACGTGCCGGGTGAGTTGGAGAAAACCGAGGCGTTTGGTGCCCGCATTCTGGAGCTTTGCGTTGATGTCGGTGGCTGCATCACCGGTGAGCATGGTGTTGGCGTGGAGAAGATCCGTCAGATGCCCAAGCAGTTCAACGAACAGGAGCTGTCCCAGTTCCACCGCATCAAGGCCGCCTTCGACCCAGCGGGCACGCTGAACCCGGGCAAGGGGGTACCCACCCTGCGCCAGTGTCAGGAGTATCGGTCTTTGGATATGAACATAGAGCCCAATGCCGGCGCCCAGGCCCAGCACGAAGGGAGGTGCCGTCATGACTGATATAAGTCTGCAGTTACAGGAGCAGGTAAAAGCCGCGGCGGCTGACAAACGCGCGCTGCATATCGTCGGCGGTGGCAGTAAGGCGTTCATGAGCCGTGAGGTCGAGGGTGAGCAGCAGACCCTGTCGCTTGCCGAACACAAAGGCGTGATCAGTTATCACCCCGTGGAGCTGGTGCTGACGGCCCGGGCCGGTACCCCGCTGTCTGAACTCGATGCTGTCCTTGCCGAGCACAACCAGATGCTGTCGTTCGAGCCGCCCCGGTTTACCGATGCCTCGACGCTTGGCGGCACGCTGGCCTGCAACCTGTCGGGGCCGGGAAGGCCTTGGTGGGGGTCGGTGCGCGATCAGGTGCTCGGTGTGAGGTTGATCAACGGACTCGGCGAGCATCTGCGCTTTGGCGGACAGGTGATGAAGAACGTGGCCGGTTACGATGTATCGCGCCTACAGGCGGGTGCCATGGGCACCCTGGGTGTCATCACCGAGGTCAGCCTTAAGGTGCTGCCAAGGCCGAGCGATACACGCACGCTTGTTTTCGAGTCATCGCTTGATGAAGCGCTGTCGATGATGAACCAGCGTGCTGCCGAGCCCAAGCCGCTCAGCGCCGCCTGCTGGCAGGATGGCCGACTCTATCTGAGGCTCAGCGGTGCCCATGCCGCCGTGTCTGCGACGGCCGGTTACTGGGGCGGCGAGGTGCTGAACGAAGCCGATCGGTTCTGGCAGCAGTTGCGTGACCAGCAGCTGGCGTTCTTTACCGAGGAGGGCGCGCGCCCGCTGTGGCGTTTCTCCATCAACCCGACGGCGCATCTGCCAGCGCTTGATGGTCGGTGGCTGGTGGATTGGGCCGGTGCCCAGCGCTGGTACAGAGGCGAGGCCGACATGGCGGAGATGGCGCGTATTGCCAGCGCCGCCGGCGGTCAGGTCAGCCTGTTTCGCGGCGGTGATCGCAGCGGCGAGGTGATGCACGCTCAACCCGAGGCGCTCAGGCAGCTGCAGCGCAATATCAAGCAGGCGTTCGATCCCGAGGGGCTGTTCAACCCCGGTCGTTTATATAGCTGGATGTAGCCGACGATGAAAACCGAAATACTCCAACACTATCAGGCAACGCCCGAAGGCCAGGAGGCGGAAGCGATTCTGCGTACCTGCGTGCACTGCGGTTTCTGCACCGCCACCTGCCCTACCTATCAGGAGCTCAGCGACGAGCGGGACGGCCCCCGTGGCAGGATCTACCTGATCAAGCAACTGCTGGAAACCGACGAAGTCAGTGAACGCACCCGTACCCATCTTGACCGCTGCCTGACCTGCCGAAGCTGCGAAACAACCTGCCCCTCGGGCGTGCAGTATGGCCGTTTGGTCGACATCGGCCGTGGCATCATTGAACAGAAACTGGAGCGTCCCGCCGGTGAGCGGCTGATGCGCTGGGGCTTGCGCAAAATTCTGCCCTATCCGGCGCGTTTTGGCAGCCTGTTGAAGCTTGGGCAGGCGTTTCAGCCACTGTTGCCCGGCGCGCTCAAGCAGAAAATGCCACCCAAGCGTACCGCCTCGCCCTGGCCGCAACAGCGTCATGAACGGGTGATGCTGGCGCTGGCAGGCTGCGCACAGTCTTCGGCAGCACCCAATACCAATGCGGCGACGGCCAGAGTGCTGGATCGACTCGGTATTACGTTGGTTGAAGCGCCGGATGCGGGCTGTTGCGGTGCTGTCAGCTATCATCTGTCGGCGCACGACGAAGGGCTCGACTTCATGCGTCGCAATATCGATGCCTGGTGGCCGGCGGTGGAGGCCGGCTGTGAGGCGATCGTGATGACGGCATCAGGCTGCGGCGCCATGGTGCAGGAATACGGACACCTGCTGCGTAACGACCCGGCCTATGCAGAGAAAGCGGCGCGCATCAGCGCGTTGACCAAGGATATTGGCGAGGTTCTCTCTGCCGAGGATCTTGGCTCACTCAAGGTGCAGGTCGCGGGCAAGGTTGCTGTGCACTGTCCCTGCACCTTGCAGCATGCGATGAAGCAGGGCGGTGTGGTTGAAAAGGTGCTCAAACAGGTCGGCTTTGAACTGGCGCAGACCCGTGACAAGCACCTGTGCTGCGGCTCGGCCGGTACCTACTCGATTTTGCAGCCCGAGTTGAGCCAGCGTTTGCTCGATAACAAGCTCAAGGCGTTGACCTGCGATGAACCCGAACGGATCGTGACCTCCAACATCGGCTGTCAGCTGCATCTTGAAACCAAAGCAGGGGTGCCGGTGCAACATTGGATAGAGCTGCTGGACATGGATTAAAGCCTCGAATTTTCGCCGTTTCGTTTCGAAATCGCGGATCAGGCGATTAAACGCAGCTGCCGTGACGGACGCTATAGAGCTGATCAGAGTCGCACATCTAAACCGTTGTTTAACTTTTAATCAATCTGTCTCCGGATTGTCATCTTAAGGACCCAGAGTATTGGGTCCCCTTCGAAACGGATATGGATGGATTGAACATGAAACCGACTCTGCTTGCCTCCGCGCTTTCACTGAGTCTGGGTCTGGCCTTCATTGGCAATGCTCAGGCTGCGTTTTCCGTCACCCAGACCGGGCATTTCACCGAAACCTGCAGCGATACCGAGGAGGGTGGCTGCACCGAAATCTCCGATTACAGCAAAACGGCCCAGCGCCTGTACGTGACCAACGCCACCGACAACAAGTTGCGTATTTTGTCGTTGGATGAGGCCGGTATCCTGAGCCCGATGAGCGAAGAGAGCGGCGTGCCGAGCGAGGTCGATCTTGCGCCCTATGGCGGTGGCCCGAACAGCGTTGCCGTATACGGCCAGTGGGTGGCGGTGGCGCTCGAAGCGGATGACAAGCAGGACAACGGCCATGTGGTGGTGTTCGATCTGGATGGCAACCATCAGCGCAGCATCGAGGTAGGTGCACTGCCGGATATGCTGACCTTCACACCGGACGGGCGCTACCTGCTGGTGGCCAACGAAGGTGAGCCCAATGATGACTACACCCGCGATCCTGAAGGTTCGATCAGTGTCATCGATACCCACAACAACTGGCGTGTGCGCACCGCCGGTTTCCACTTCAACAACGACGCCAACAAGGGTGTAGAGAACGGCACCGACCCGAGCCAGCAGGGCCGCGGTAAGGGCAAGGCCAAGGGCGCAGACCAGTTAACGGGTGAGGTGCGCGTATTCGGCCCAGGTGCCAGCGTTGCACAGGATATGGAGCCTGAGTACATCGCGGTGTCACCGGATTCGACCACCGCCTGGGTTTCGCTGCAGGAGAACAACGCGCTGGCGATTCTCGATATCGAGAAAGCCGAGGTAACCGATGTGGTCGGCCTTGGCTACAAGGATCATATGCGCCCGGGCAATACGCTGGATGCCAGCAACGAAGACGACGGTATCAACATGCAGAACTGGCCGGTGCTGGGGATGTACCAGCCAGATGCTATCGCCAGCCTTGAAGTAAATGGCGAGCTTTACATCCTCTCGGCCAACGAAGGCGATTCCCGTGACTACGACGGTTACTCGGAAGAAGAGCGGGTCAAGGATCTGACGCTGGATGAAACTGCGTTTGCCGGGTTCGATATTGCAGAGTTGCAGAAAAAGAAAAACCTGGGCCGGTTGAAAGTCACCACATCCCAGGGTGACGACGATGGTGATGGCGATTTCGATACCCTGTACGCCTACGGCGCACGCTCATTCTCGGTCTGGAACAGCAAAGCCGAACAGGTGTGGGATTCGGGCAACCAGTTCGAGACCATGCTGGCCGATTACGCCGGACAGGGTTTCGATGTCTGGGAGGATGGTCGCAGCGACGACAAGGGACCAGAACCCGAATCAGTCGTGGTCGGTATGCTCAACGGCAAGCCCTATGCCTTTATTGGCCTTGAGCGTACCAGCGGCATCTTCGTGTACGACATGGCAAACCCGAAAGCGCCTAAAGCGGCGGGTTTCATGGATATCGAGGAGATGGGTGACGTGGCGCCGGAAGGGCTGAAATTTATCCCCAACGGTGACAGCGGCTGGCTGGTCGTGACCAGCGAGGTCAGCAGCACCGTATCCGTATACTCGGTCAGCGTCAGCGAGTAATCCACAGGTCAAAAAAGCCCCGCTACCGGAAGGTGGCGGGGCTTTTGTATTTCAGGTGCAACGATCACATGGCGTTGGTCGACTCGAAGATCTTGTCGGCATTGCCTTCAATGAAGCCTTGGAACAGCTTGCCGTCTGCATCTGGATAACGTTTGGCAAACTCGTAGAAGCAGGAGGGCACAGTCTCTTCCTTGTTGTCTTGGAAGGTCAGGGTGATTTTATCTGCCATGGTCGATGACTGTTCAAGCAGCATCTCCGGAGAACCCTTGATCTCACCACCGACGCTGTTTAGCGGAAAACCCTGGCTCGCCAGCAGTGTATTTACCGCGCCGATATCGTTGTAGCACTTGAGTTTTTCGATGCTGACAGTGAAGTGGTTAACGCGGATACCGATAGTGGACAACCAGGCCGCATACTCACTCTCTTCACGCAGCAGCGAGTATTCGGCAGAGGTCGGCATGTTCCACAGGCGGCCGTGCCAGAAAATGGACGGGTCCAGCGTCAGGTTGCCAGGAATCTGTGCGGTCAACCCGTTGAGAATCTTTTGTGCAGGCTCGGACAGTTCGTGGATCTGGAGCTCGCTGATAAAGATTTTGGGTGCGCTTTCCTCCGTCTGGTGACGGAAGCTCTTGGCGTTCAGTTTCTTCTGCTCGAATCGATACTCCCCCGCGGCTTCATAACCCAAGGTTTCAATAACAGGCTGCAGGTGGGACAGGTCTACCGGAGTGTTACTGAACGTTCGGAAGGCAACGTGGTCGTTAATCACCTCTTCTCCGTGCTCGACAAACAGCTGACGAACCGCCTCGGCCTGAGGCGTGATGGTGATGTAGTCGTTCCAGAGCTGCGTGAAGAATTGATCGGTTGTCATCTCGTGATCCTTAGTGTGCTTGTGTGGGGTGGTTGAGATGGATCCATGCTATTCCTGCAATATCATTATGAAAAATATGGTTTTTTTATATTCGGTATAGCTCAGTGCTATGGTGTGATGCCAGGATCGATGGGATGGTGTGGTAGCGATGTTCAAAAGCCGGAAGGGCCGCCGGCTCACGCATACCGGACGACGAAAACGCAGGAACCGCCAGCTGGCAGCTCCTGCGGTTGGAGATCAACGTGTTGCAGAGGCGGTCTGAGAGTCGACAGAATAGCTGCCGTTCATGGCGCTGATGTCAGAGACGAGCTCCCCCTTCTCTTTCCACTCACGGATCTCTTCCGGAGTCGCGCGTGGCGAGAACAGGCCCGCGTAGGCGTAGAACACGCCGATCAGTGGGGACACCCAGCAGGCGAAGGCCAGAGGGATATAGAGCAGGTTTTCCAGTTGACCCTCAGCAATGCCCAGCCCCAGTGCACTGATGACGAAGGCGCCGCCTGCATTCCACGGAACCAGCGGCGAGATCAGCGTGCCGCCCTCTTCGATTGCGCGAGAGAGGTTAAGCGTGGAGTATCCCATGCCGCGATAAACCGGTGCATACATCCGCCCGGGCAGTGCGATGGAAAGATACGGATCGCCGGCGACCAGGTTGGTAGCCACCGAGGTGCTGGCAGCAGCTGTCTGAACGCCTGCGAATCCGTGAACTTTGCTGATGATGGTGCTGACGATCGCTTCCAGGCAGCGAGTACGTTCAAGCGCTCCACCGAAGCCTAGCGCGATCAGTACCAGAGAGATCGTCCACATCATCGACTGAATGCCGCCACGGTTGAGCAGGCTGTCGATCTCGCTAACACCCGTAGAGATTGAGTAGCCGTTATTACCGTAGGTAAAAAGCTCATGGATAGTCGAACCTTGCACGATCATCGCGGTGATCGCACCGGCCAGCACCCCGGCAAACAGAGAGGGGATTGGAGGCATGCGCTTAACAGCCAGGACGATGACGAGCAGGGCTGGCAGCAGCAGCCAGGGCGAGATCGTGAAGTTGGCTTCGAGCGTCTGGGTGATGGTCTGGATCCGCTGCATAGACGCACCTTCCGGTTCGTAGAGTGCATAGCCGGCTGTCAGGTAGATCAGAAATGCAATCAGCATCGCCGGAATTGTGGTCGGCATCATATTACGAATGTGGGAGAACACGTTCGTACCGGTAACCGCCGGGGCCAGGTTGGTGGTATCGGAGAGCGGGGAAACCTTGTCGCCGAAGAACGCACCGGATACTACCGCTCCGGCAGTCCAGTACATGGGTATATCGAAGCCGGCGCCGATCCCCATAAGCGCCAGGCCGACTGTACCGACTGTTCCCCACGAAGTACCCAAGGCGAGGGAAACCACAGAGCAGAGCACCATGGCCGCGGCGAGAAATATTTGCGGCGAGACGAAGGTGAGGCCGTAATAGATAAGTGTGGGGACGGTGCCACTGGCGATCCAGACTCCGATGATCATGCCGACACAGATCAAGACGGAGACGGAAGGTAGAGATACGTGGATAACGTGGAAGATACCCTCTTCAATCTTATCCCAGCGCAATCCCTGTTTTATGCCGACCAAACTGGTAATTGCCAGACCGATGGCGAGCGGTATATGCGGTGTAAAATCACCAAAGTAAAAAAGCTGGATGCCCAATACAAATAAAGTGCTGACGATCGGTATAAGGGCTAAGGTTAAGCTCGGTAGTTTTGTTGTTGGGTTTTCCATATCTGTCCTTCTTGTATTCATTTCGTTGCAGAATCTGGAAGCAGACTCTCCTGGGTGTGATTGACATCACCGCGAGGGGCCCTCGTTACCTGGACGTTTATTGTTGAGTGAGGTCCAGTGCATCAGATAGTCAGATAGATTCTCGTTAGATCGTTATGTCCTTTTGCATCGTGTGAGGAATGTTATCCCCTCTTTGCGGCGCTTCCGGAAAGGCGCTCTGATACGACGCGCAAAGAGAGGGATAACGGTAGCGGCATATCCAGTGCGTGAGCGCCTGGTATGCGGCCTGAAGACACTGCGGAGCACCTTCAGGCAAATCCGGAGCTTTGATTCAGGTTGCCTGTCGTGCTGAAGCGTCGTGGTGGAACGCTTTCAGCCGCTCTTCAAGGATCGGAAACATCTCGTCACTGATTTGGGAGACGCACGCGCGGAGGCCTTCGCTGCGTTCCGATCCTGTACCGGAGAGTGATAAGGCACTGATACCGTAGTGCAGCAACGTCTCGACCAGCTCGTCGCTTTCCATGCCCGGGTAGTAGAAAGTGAAGTAGAAGCCATCACCCAGCGCGCGTCCCTGGTCTTCGGCGTAGACGAGCTCAAAGCCGTTCTCCAGCAGCAGCTGTTTCATCTTCCGGGCCCGCTCTTCATAGACGCGAACCTGATTGAGGAAAGGCAGATCGCCGTCGTTTGCGCTTTTCAGTAGTGCTGCCAGACCATACTGGGCAGAGTGGGTCACGCCGGAGGAGAGCGAATGCAGCGCCCCGAACAGCAGCGCCTTGCCATAGTTGCTTTGTCCGAACACGGGCTTGAGCGCCGGGAAATCCCGCGCGGCCAAGCGATCGGATACCACGAGGCTGGCAACGCGTTGTCCGGCGTAACTGAATACCTTGGAGCTGGAGATCAGCAGAACGTAGTTATCGGTAAAGTGCGCCACACTGGGCTGGTACGGGGCTTCACCTGGACGGCTGTAATCCTCGCGATAGTCCATGCCGAAATAGGCCAGATCCTCGATCACGATCACGCCATATTTGTCTGCAACCTCGGCGATAATCGCGAGCTCCTGCTCGCTGAAGCAGATCCAGCTTGGGTTGTTCGGGTTAGAGTAAAGCAGCGTTGTGTAGCGGCCTGTGGATAAATGCTCCTCCAGGGCCTCGCGAAGTTTCTCGCCGCGATGGGTGTAAACGTCGAAGCTGCCCCAGTGTTGACCGATTACCTCCAACTGGCGCTTTTGGTTAGGAAAGCCCGGGTCGATAAAAAGTGTACCAGCGCCGTTCTTGGTACGGTTGGCCACTAGGAATGTTGCGAAGGCGCCTTGTGCAGAGCCGACGGTCGGGAAACAGTTTTGGCTATCGACCTTGATATTCAGAAACTGCGAACAGAAACGCGAGATCTCCTTCTTCAGCGGAGGAATACCCTCCAGCATCGGGTACTTGGAGGCCACGCCACGGTGAAGTGCGGCGATCTCGGCCTCGATACCGATGCTGGGCGCTTCTAATCCCGGTACGCCCATCTCCATACGGATGTACGACTGGCCTGAGCGCGCCTCGATCCGGTTCACAAGTGCGACCAACTCACGGATAGTGGCGCGGCCTACACTGGCGAGTCCGCTCGCATTGATCTCTTCATCAACGATGAAACTGTCGATCGGCGTGGTGATGTTTTCGATGACTGCCATATTCTCTATCCGTATTCGCCTTAGGCTTTAACGGCTAGGGTAGAGAGGCGTGATTGGAAGCGGAAATACCGTTTTTTTAGAACGGGTATAGGAAAGAACGATGGCAGTATGCAGAAGCGGGGCCGGGTGATCATCGCCCGGCCCCGCCGCGTCCCCTGTCCCTGTCGTTCTCAGGGCTGGGACAGCTGGGTGTTTTACTTCGGTGCGGCTTCGACGTCGATCTGGAGATGAACCTCGTCACCGATCGCCGGCAGGCCGTAGTTCATGCCGAAATCGCTGCGCTTGACGGTACCGGTGGCTGTGAAGCCCGCCATCTGCTGCTTGGTGAACGGATGCGGACCGACCTTGTTAATTACCAGATCCAGGCTGACCGGCTTGGTCACGCCCAGCAGGGTCAGGTCACCCTCGAGTGTGGCGGTGTTGTCGCCGGTTTTGGTGATTTTGGTGCTCTCGAAGGTCATCTCCGGGAACTCGGCGGCGTTGAAGAAATCCGGGGATGCCAGATGCTCGTTACGCTTGCCGTGGAAGGTGTTCACGGACTCGGTATCGATGCTGATGTTGACGCTGGAGTTTTCGATGTTGTCTGCGTCGAACTGCACGTCGCCCTTGAAGCTGTCGAAGCGGCCGAACATGTTGGAGAAGCCCAGGTGGTCGATGTTGAACACCACCGCGGAGTGCGCCATATCCATCTCATACGGCACCGGAGCGGCCTGAGCGATACCGGCGGTTGACAAGCTGGCGGCCAGCAGGCCGGCGCCGAACAGTGCTTTTACATTCATCTTGATATCCTCTGGTTCAGTCTGGGCAATGCCAGTTAGGTCTTAAGGGTTTACGTGGTTTTCAGAACGATCAGTATCCGTAGCTGCTGGTGCTGGGCTCAACCATCATCCAGGCGGTGCCCACGGCGATGGCGCAGATGACAGCGGCGGCGACGGTCACGGCCACGGCGCGCAGGCGAGGGCTCTCCATGCTGCGCCCGATACGATCGACGAGCAGCAGCGGGAGCAGCAGCAACAGCGCCCAGCCGTTGGCCTTGGTGAAAAACAGCATCTGGGTGGCGAGTGTCAGCAGAGCGGTGATGGTGCCCAGCTGTGCGGTAGCGCCCAGCGGGAAACGCCAGGTGGGCCAGTTCCACAGCAGGAAGCCACCGAGTGCAGCCATCAGCGCGAAACAGACCTGCGCCATGGATGCGGAGGCACCGATCAGTGCCACTGCACCGATACCGGCACTGGCCAGCAACAGAACGATGCCGCCATCAAGGGTGTCGCGCCGTGCCATACAGCGCTGCTGGGCCAGCAGGGCACTGGCAAACAGCATCGGCAGCAGTATCCATCCGGCGATCTCGATGCGCTCGAAACGCCCCGCCAGGAGCCAGCCGATGCCGGCAACCGCCAGCACCGCCATGGCAATGTGCTGCACACGGGCCTTGAGATCGAGACTGTCGATCAGCAGGCCCAGTAGCACGGCAACCGCCACCAGATAGGGGAGTTTCTGGGACGAGGAGCGTGGGGGAAAGACCGGCATCTGAATCAGCGCCTGACAGATCAGAAAACTCAGCATCACCGATGCGCCCGCCAGACGTGCACCGAAGACGGGGCCAAGCACAAGGCGCAGAAGCCCTGTAAATCCAAGGCTCAACACCAGTGGTAGGACAGCGCTCTGTATAAGTGGGTTATCCAGGATAGAGGTCACGGTTACTCCCGTTTCTGATCGCTTTCGTCCTACTATTAAGCCTTGAAGATGTCATAAAAGTTTTTCGGCAAAGCGGCTTTTTGTCGCAATCTGTATCAACCGCCATGCTTGGCACAGATTGATACAATTAGGGTTCGCATCCCCCGGTGCGCATCGGATAAGCTGACTTACGTAGTACGACCGGCCAATGCAACCATGACCCAGACACCCCATATTCTCGTTGTTGACGATCATCAGGAGATTCGCGACCTGGTGGCCAACTATCTCGAACAGTTCGATTTCCGCGTGACCACGGCGCGGGATGGCCAGGAGATGAAGAAGATTCTCGCGGTCAGCGCCATCGATCTGATCGTGCTCGATCTGATGATGCCGGGCGAAGATGGTCTTAGCCTGTGCCGTCAACTGCGCGAGTCGAGCCAGATACCGATCATCATGGTGACCGCCATGGCGGAGCAGACCGACCGCGTGGTGGGGCTGGAGATGGGTGCCGACGATTATCTGACCAAACCCTTTTTTCCCCGCGAACTGCTGGCACGGATCAAGGCAGTGTTGCGCCGGGCCGAAGCGTTGCCCCGTCAGCGTGAGACGCTAGAGGCGGAGAAGCTCAGCTTTGACCGCTGGGTACTGGATGTATCGCGGCGAGAGCTGATCGACAGCGAGGGCGTTGCCGTGCCGTTGAGTACGGCAGAATACAAGTTGCTCTCGACCTTTCTGGCGCATCCGCATCGGGTACTCAGCCGCGACCAGCTGCTGGATCTGACCCGTGGCCGTCAGGCCGAGGTGTTTGACCGCAGTATCGACAATCAGGTCAGCCGCCTGCGCCGCAAAATCGAGCGTGACAGCGCCAACCCCGGGTTGATCAAAACCGTTTGGGGCGGCGGCTACATGCTGACCGTGGATGTGGAATCATGCTGAGCTACCTGCGCCAAAGCCTGCCCGGGCGCGTGATCGGTTTCCTGATCCTGGCGCTGGGCATCGTCAACGCCACCACCGTGTATGTCTTCTTCGAGGAGCGCAGCCGCGCTGTACGCCTGAGCCAGATGGAAGACCTGATCTCGCGAAGCGCCGGGATGGACCGCCTGCTGGATGAAACCCCGGCGGAGCTGCGCACCGAGGTACTCGGTGCGGTGACCAGTGAGCGTTTCCGTTTCGATATCGGGGCCAGTGCCACCGCAGATCCTTATAACCGCACCGGCCTTGAGCACCCGCTGTATCAGCGTCTGGTGGCGCTGTCCGGCAATGACGCCGAGCATGTGCAGCTGTCGATCAGCCCGCGCTACTACTGGTGTTACAGCTGGGTGCAGAACCTGCTCAAGCCCAACCTGCTGTTCGATCCGGGCGAGGCCGCGTTGCCGATCGCCAGCCTGTCGATCCAGCGCCCGGATGGTCAGTGGCTCAATGCCACCTTGCGCTCGCCGAGCAGTCTGCCGACCTGGATTGTGCCGCTATTGGTGGCCTTGGGTCTGTTTGCACTCACCGTGTTCGTGGTGGTGGTGATCGTGCGTCAGGTGTCGGCACCGCTTGGCTGTCTGAGCCGTGCCGCCGATCGTATCGGCCGGGGCGAGCTGGGCGAAGCAATACCGGAGCAGGGTTCCGAGGATGTGCTGCGCACGACGCGTGCGTTTAACCGCATGCAAGACCGTTTGGAGCGTTTTGTCACCGACCGGACACGGATGATGGCAGCGATCTCCCATGACCTGCGCACCCCGCTGACCTCGCTGCGCCTGCATGCCGAGTTCATCGAGCCCGAGAAAAGCCGCGACAAGATCCTGTGTATCCTCAACCAGATGCAGGAGATGCTCGAAGCGACGCTGGCTTTTACTCGCGAAGAGTCGCTGCAGGAGGATCGCCGCACGGTAGATCTGTCGGCGCTGATCGGCAGTATCTGCGAAGACCTGCGCGATCTTGGCAACCGCATCGAATTCGACGAATCCCAGCGCGTGCCCTACCTGTGTCGGTCAGGCTCGATTCGCCGTGCGTTGACCAACCTGATCGAAAACGCCTGCAAATACGGTGGGCAGGCCGATGTGGCACTGCAGGTTTGCAGCGACCGCTTAATCGTCTGGGTGCGCGACAAGGGGCCGGGTATCCCGGAAGCGGATCAGGTCAGAGTGTTCGATCCGTTCGTGCGGCTGGAAACCTCGCGCAGCCGGGAAACCGGCGGCATCGGACTGGGTCTTTCCATCGCCCGCACCATCGCCCACTCCCACGGCGGTGATATCCGTCTGGCCAACAGGCCCGAGGGTGGTCTCGAGGTTGTACTGGAGCTGCCCCTCCTCTGAGTGTGGCCAGTACGGGAGGGGCGGCGGCTTCAGTAGCGCTTGTAGGGCAGGAACTTGCCGGACATCACCATATTGACCCGGTCACCCTTCGGATCGGGTTCGCGTTGGATATCCAGCGAGAAGTCGATGGCGCTCATGATGCCGTCACCGAACTCTTCGTGGATCAGCTCCTTGATCGAGCCGCCGTAGACGCTCACGATTTCGTACAGGCGGTAGAGCAGAGGATCGGTGGGGATGCCGCCGGTGCCCTTGGAGGGCACGATCTGCAGCCAGGCCACTGCCTCGTCGCTAAGATCGAACAGCTTGCCGACCGTCTCGGCTTGCGCCTTGTCGAAGGTCATCTGGCCGAGGCAGGCGGCGGTGGTCCACTCCTTGGACAGGCCGACCGCTTCGGCTACCTGTTTCCACTTGATCCCCTTGCTGACCTTGGCGGAAAGGATCATCTGGGTCACTTCATCGCGATTGCTGATCATCGTGTCGTCCTTCTTGGTTCGTTTAGGGGTTGGCTCACATCGGGGGGCTGGCGAGCAGATACATCAGTGCACCGGCCAACAGGGCCGAAACCCCCTGCCAGAACAGCACGGGGTTGCGCTCGATCAGCGGTGGCCGGGTCTTGTTCAAAAACGCCCGGTTGGGGTGGCGCAGATCGTAGATAAACTCTGACAGGTCGTCGTACCGCTTCTCGGGACTGGGGTGTGTCGCCTTTTTCAGTGCCTCGTCTACCCAGGCGGGTATCTCGCGCTCTTCATCCAGCACCGAATCATAGCTGAGTCGCTGCTGAGCCTTGGCGGTACGGCACTTGGCGACGTCGGTGCCGTAGGGAAAGCGCCCTGAGAGCATCTGGTAGCAAATCACCCCAAGGGAGAACTGGTCGGAGCGCTCGGTGCCTGAAAGCCCGAGGAAATACTCTGGCGCCGAATAGAGGGCGGTGCCGAGAATCGACTCCGGTTGGTTGGTGTTGGCTTCGATAATACCGGCCACACGGGTGGCGCCGAAGTCGATGATCTTCACCGTGCCGTTCTGATCGATCATGATGTTTTCGGGGCGCAGGTCCTGATGCAGCATCTCCATGCGATGGAAAGCACGCAGACCGCGGGCGATCTGTTCGACAATGCCGCGTACCGTTTCGATCTCCGGGCGGGGATTGTCGATCAGCCACTGGCGCAGGGTCTGCCCCTCGATATACTCCATCGCCGTGTACAGGTAGGCGCGTTTGCGTGTGGGGGGAACCGCCTTGAGTACGTGGGCGCTGTTGATCCGTCGCGCGATCCACTCCTCCAGCAGAAAGCGCTCCAGATAGTTCGGATCGTCCGCCAGATCGATAGAGGGCGTTTTCAACACCACCCGCTCGCCGCTGTCGTTATCCACAGCCAGAAAAACGTGGCTGCGGCTGGTGGCATGGAGTTCGCGCACGATCTCATAACCATCGAAAGGCGTGCGTGGCTCAGGCATAGGCGGCAAGGGCAGACGCTCAGCCTGCAGCTGCAGTTCGGCGTGCTCGGCGCCCGGCACCTGGTCGATACGCAGGATCTGTGCGGTCAGGTTATCGCCGCTGCCGCGCTCCAGCGCATGTTCGACGATACGCTGTGCCGCGGTGTCCAGTGCCGTGGCGTGTTCGCGAATGGTGGCGAGGATAAACTGCGTATCGGCATGCTCGTAGACGCCGTCGGTTGCCAGCAGGAAGGTGTCCCCCGGCTTTATCGAAAGCGCCTGATAGTCGATTTCGAGGTGTTCATCTATCCCCAGTGCCCGGCTCAGGTAGCTCTCCTCCTGAGATACCCAGAGACGATGATCCTTGGTCATCTGCTCCAGCGCGTTATCGTGCAGGCGATAGATGCGTGTATCACCGACATGAAACAGGTGTGCCGTGGAGGCTTTGACCACCAGTGCACTGAAGGTGCAGACATAGCCTCTGTCCTTGTCAAAACGATATTCGCTGCGTCGGGTTTGGGAGTGTAGCCAGGAGTTGGCAGCGAGCAGCACGCGCTCGGCGGCTGTTCTGACGCTCCACGCATCCGAGGTGCAGAAATAGTCGTCAAGAAAGGATTTGACCGCAGCAGCACTGGCAATTTGGCTGACGCTGCTGGTGCTTATGCCATCGGCCAGTGCAAAGGCAGCACCCTTAAGACTCAGCTGTGGCTCCTTCGGGATGAGGGCGCCGTGGAAATCCTGATTCTGCGGTTTTAGGCCTTTGTCCGAGTACTGGCCGATGCTGAGCTTGAGTTGGTTGGTCATATACAGGTGCGTCTGATCCCGTTAAAAAACTCAGCCCCGCAAACATGGGGGCTGAGGGTTGGGAAAGTGCTTACACGGTAGCCGGCTTGGACGGTGCGGCGGCTGGAATTTCACGCTTGGAGCCGGTGCGCACGTGGGTGGTGTACAGGGTCAGGCCGGTGAAGGCGAGTCCGCCGACCAGGTTGCCCAGTGCAGTCGGGATCTCGTTCCAGATGAAGTAGTCGGCAATGGAGAAGTTACCGCCCATGATCATGGCAAACGGGAACAGGAACATGTTCACCACGGAGTGTTCGAAGCCCATGAAGAAGAACAGCATGATTGGCATCCACATGGCGATTACCTTGCCGCTGACGTGGGTGGAGATCATGGCGCCGACCACGCCAAGGGAGACCATCCAGTTACACAGCATGCCGCGGATGAAGATGGTGAACCAGCCCTCTACACCGTACTGGGAGTAACCCAGCGTACGCGATTCACCAATCTTGGCGACCTTCTCGGCGATGGCGCCGCCATCGGTGTTGTAGCCCATGGTGAAGATGAACGACATCATGACAGCCACGGTGAAGGCGCCGGCGAAGTTGCCGCAGAAGACCAGGCCCCAGTTACGCAGGATCTGGCCGGGGGTGACGCCGGGGCGCTTGTCGAGCCAGGCCAGTGGCGTGAGCATGAACACGCCGGTCAGCAGGTCAAAACCCATGAGGTAGAGCATGCAGAAACCGACCGGAAAGAGAATCGCACCGATCAAGAAGACGCCGGTCTGTACGGCGATGGTCACGGCGAATACGGCCGCCAGCGCCAGAATGGCACCGGCCATGTAGCCACGGATCAGGGTGTCCCGGGTAGACATGTAAATCTTGGATTCACCCGCGTCCACCATCTTGGTTACAAATTCTGCAGGAATTAAGTAAGCCATAGTTTTGCCTCATTCAGCGTTAAGGAATCACACACATCGGTTGCCTGTCAGTTGCTCTGGCACAAAAAAACGGCGTCCACACGCTTCCCGCCTTTGGCAGGTGTTGTGTGGACGCCGTCATCCAGGAACTCTCAGCTTGTCAGACCCGAGCCTACGTCGGCTCGAAGTTATCTGGTTAAAAGGCAAACGCCGTGCCATAACGGTGTATTTGCGCGTAAGGCTATAAGAATCATCGGGTTACGAAAGGAGCGGTGTGCTCGTACGGCGATTGGTGCTGCACTTCGCGGGAGCAAAAATGGTGCGCAACCGGTATGGGTTGCGCACTAAAGGTTCATTTGAAAGGCTTCTTGAGCGTGTTTACCGGGATGGATCAGCCCGGTGCACGAGCCAGCGCTGTGGGTGAGGCCGGGGTAAGGGAGGTCCGTCGCGTCATCAGGCGTCGCTGCAGATCGGCGGCGAGCAGGCCCAGTGCGATACCGCCCAGGATCGCCAGTGTATCGATCAACGGCGAGTGTCCCTCAAGGCCGAACATCGGCATCAGCACGACCGGCACCAGCCGGTGCAATAGGTAGATAGCAAACGCAGCCTGTGCCATACGCATCAGGGGGCGAACACTCCAGCGCGGCACCGCAATACTGGGCACCAGCGTTAGCAGCACCAGCACCCCGAGCAAGCTCATATACTTGATCCAGCCACCGTACCAGTTACCGCCCATATAGGCCGCCAGCGGCATGATGAAGCAACCCAGCGCAATGACCAGAACGCGCGCCCGTGTGTTCTCAGCAGTACTGACGCACCAGCCCAGTGCAAACAGGTAAAGCACCCAGGGCAGGGTGAACTGGGCACGCCCCTTCATCGGCCAGATCTCAGGGATGGTCACGCGCAGCAACAGTGCCAGCGCAAACAGTCCAAGGCCGAAATGGAAGGGGTGAATAGAGGCGAGCCGTCGCCGTATCGGCGGTATCAGAAACGGCAGCGCAATCAGCAACGAGATCTGTACATAGGCTTCGACGAACCAATACAGGAACGGCAGCATCTCGTGGGTTTGCGGTGTGGTCAGGCCGAAGTTGCCCAGCAGCAGCGCCGATACCCAAGGTACCTCGCCCCAGGCCAGACTATAGCCGGCAAGAATGAGATAGTAGGGCACCAGTACGCCGAGCATGGGCGCGAAATAGGTACGCATGTCACCCTGTATCAGCGAATTCCAGCGAAAGCTAGACACACTCATGCCCATCAGCATCACCATGGCCGCGGCACCGCCATAGACCGGCCAGTGGGTTTGGTGGGCAACCACCACAGCGAGTATTGCCAGTACACGGGTGACCAGCTCGGTGGGCAGACGGTGGCCGGCGGCCGGACGTGCCTGTTCCAGATCGGCGATGGCCATCTTCTCCCAGCCATCGGGTACGCCACCCAGGCGCTCCTCCAGTGCCAGCGATAGCTCTACATGGCTGAGCGAATCACCACCGAGGCTGGCGAAACTGTCCGATGGGCGTACCCTGCGGGTGGCGAAGGTGGCACGAAAGGCCTCAAGCAGAGAGCGCCCGGCTGGCGCAGTGTTGTGAAGACGCTTGAGCGCGGGATAGTCGATCTTGCCGTTGGCCCGTCGCGGCAGCGCCGACAGGGGGTGGATCTCGAAATGGCCGGCACCGACACCGCTCAGTGCCGCTGCCCGTTGCTGAATCGCACCCGGATCGGGCACGGGGCCGGTCAGCGCGATGCCGATGCGCCGGTCATCACCCCAAACGGCGACATCGGGGGCGATATCCGCCAGCGCCCGCTCCAGCGCATCATGGCCGATACGCAGACCGGCAATTTTCGACATGCGTGAGCGCCGTCCGGTGATGCGGTAGATCCCTTCGGTATCGCGTTGGGCCAGATCGCCGGTGACCAGCTCGTTGACCTCAAAGCCCTTATTCAGTGCCTCATATCCCTCGGCATAGCCCATCATCACGTTGGGGCCTCGGTAGATCAGCTCACCTTCACCGGATGGCGTGTCGATATCGCGACCCTTTTCATCACGCAGCGCAAGAGTGCCGCCGGGTATCGCAATGCCGATGGCATCGGGCTTGAGTCGGGCAAGTGCAGGCGGCAGCCAAGCGATACGCGCGGTGGCCTCTGTCTGGCCATACATCACCACGAACTGTCCGCCCTGAGCGTCCATGCGCTCGGCCCAGTGCGTCACCTTGGCGGGGGGCATGGCGCCACCGGCGACGGTCAACAAACGCAGGCTCGCGGGCAGGGCACGGTCAAAACCGGCGCTCTCCAGCAGGTTGAAGTGGTGGGGCACGCCGGCCAGATTGGTCGCCCCGCTTTCGGCCAGCGCCGTGGCGAAGCCATCGGCCAGTACCGAGTCGGGGTGCAGCCAGAGGCTTGCACCCTGCAGCAGATGGGAGTGCAGCACCGACAGCCCGTAGGAGTAGTGCAGGGGCAGCACGAGTGCTGCGCGATCCTCAGGCTTTATCTGCAGATATTCGGCGATAGAGCGTGCATTGGCTTCCAGCGCTCCTCGGGACAGGCGCACCCCCCGGCCCCGTCCGGTACTGCCGGAGGTTTGTAGCAGCAGTGCCAGTTCAGGGTGCAGCTTCGCGGGCGTCCAGTCGTGGGTCTGTCGTTGCCAGCCGTTATCTGCCCGCCGGTAGCTCAGTGCCGGTCGAAAACGCTGAGCCAGCGTCTTGGCAAGCACGTCGTTGTCCGCAGGCAGGGGCATCACCGCATGGCCAGCGGCTAGGGTACCCACATAGGCGGCTATCGCCTCAGGTTCGGAGGCCGCCTCTATGGCGATCAGTGCCGGGACATCATAGTGCGCCAGTGTGGCGGCGAAACCGGCAGCCTGTTCGGCCAGCTGGGCGTAGGTGAACAGAAGGCCCTGGGCATCCAGAAGACAGGGGTGCGCGCCAAGTGCGCGCAGACGATCCAGATCGAACAGCATGATGATGGATGTACTACAAAAAATGTGTGATTAATGTGTGTGCGCCAATAATAATCAAAATGATAATTACTCGCGAATAGAAAAATTCATAATCTGGCCTGTCGATGATAAAACATGTATCCACAGGTGTGCGTAGTGCACTGTATTGGTGCGATCTGGAATTCGCGATGCCCTAAATCGGGCGTGCGGGTTATCGCCGCAAATCTGAGCCCTTGCCCCTGAGCTGGTCGATATCGTCGATCAGTTTGCGGGCCACATCGGCCAGTGAGCGGTTCTGGGCCATGGAGCTCTGCTGCAACTTGCGGTAGGCCTGC
Source organism: Marinobacterium lacunae (assembly GCF_000705555.1). Taxonomy (GTDB): domain Bacteria; phylum Pseudomonadota; class Gammaproteobacteria; order Pseudomonadales; family Balneatricaceae; genus Marinobacterium_D; species Marinobacterium_D lacunae. Next base: position 136,651 of record NZ_JMQN01000013.1, on the reverse strand, counting down.
TCTTCACTGAGCCCCTGGTACTGCATCAGCAACCCCTTGGCGCGCTCAAGTGTCTTGCGATCTGACAGCGCCTGACGGGCGGCGGCCAGTTCATCATGCATCTGTTTTAGCCCCTCTGCCTGCTGCTTGACCAGTCCGTACAGCGAGTGCACCCAATCGCTGCCTGCTGCGCCCGAGCTGCCGGCTTCCGTCGGTATCGGCGCGTGCTCGGGGTCGAGCAGCGTGGTCAGTGGCGAAGGCCCTGGCTCGTGCAGGGAGGCGATCAACTGCAGGCTGTCATGGTGTTTTTTCAGCTCCTTGTTGGCCTGTCTAACCCGCTGCTGGCTGAGTTGAAGCAGGGCGTCGGAGAGCTGGCGCTCGAGCTGCTGCATCCGGTCGATGCGCCGGGTGGCGACTTCGTACCACACCTCGCTGATCTCGGAGGGCAGGGCCGAGCCGGGTGTCAGTCGGCTGATCACCTGACGCAAGCGCTGGAACTCTTGAGTTTCGGGTTCTTTTTCCAACGCATGCCAGCTGTCTATATGCGAGGTTTGGGCAAACTCCTCGAAGGTGTGGAAGCACTGCTGCTGCGAGGCGATCAGGTCTGACAGCCTGTGTAGCAGGGGCTCGTCGAAACCGCCGGCGGCAAAGCCTATAACCGCCCAGGCGCGCTCCTGACCGCTGTACTCCTTGCCCTGCATAAAGTTGAACATCGCCACCAGTGCCCGGGTGATCTCCGGGTCGTCGGAGATATCGGCGGCCTCGAAGATGACCGACAGCAGGGCGGTCATCAGACGGTTGAATGCTTGAGTGCTTTCGGTGGCGCTCAGGGCCTGATCGCCGATGCGCTTGCGCAGTTCGCTCAAGCCGTCGAGCCCGTGCAGGGCATAGGCGATATTGTTGAACAACCGGGCACTGCCGACCCGGGCCCAGCTTTCGATATCCAGATGTTCGAGGCTGTAACGGAACTCGGCCTCGGCCTGAATGGTGTTGGGAATATGCTCGGCACGCTGGCGGCAGTAGTGCATACCCTTCGAGGCGAGAAACACGTTGGAAAGCCCGCGTTCGCGTTGCAGCTCGTGGACTAGATTGCTCACCCGGCTGACCAGTTCACAACTCGCCATCAATTGTCTGAGCGATGCGATCTCAGAGCGTTTTGACGCAAGAAAGAAAGTTTCGGTTGCACGGGTGTTGCAGGTCATGCGTGGCTCCGGGTAATTGTGCAGGTGCGGTAAGTGCATCAAATCCCTAAGCAAATCCTGTACCAGCGGTGCGGGTGCTGGTCCGCCCGGGGCTGGCGGTGTTAAGGTGTGGCGTTGGCGAGCTACGAGAGGCTGTGATGAAAGAGTTCATGTATGCAATGGCGCTGTGTCTGGTGATGGCAGCAGGCTGGAGTGCGTCCAAGGCACCGGGTGCGAAGGCGATTGCCGCGGCGGCCAATGCCGAAGAGGTTGCCCGTATCGAGCAGGAGCGCAAGCAGGTGTTTATGCTCTCGGGCGGTGCGCTGGTACTGGCGCTTGTCTGCGGTGTGGTGGGCTGGCGCTCGACCAGCCGCGAAGATCCACGTAAGAAAGATATTCTGTAGGCACCCCGACCGGGGTGCCTCTTCTACCCTTAGCGGGCGTTGGTCGATTCGAAGATCTTGTCTGCATTACCCTCGATAAAGCCCTGGAAGATCCGACCGTCAGCCGACGGGTAACGCTTGGCGAACTCGTAGAAGCATGAAGGGATGGAGGCCACCTTGCCGTCGCTGAAGGTCAGTGTGATCTTGTCGGCCAGCGTTGAAGACTGTTCGAGCAGTAGATCAGGTGAGCCTTTCACTTCGCCACCGACGCTGTTCAGCGCAAAGCCACTCTGCTTGAGCAGGGCGTTCACCTGTTCGATATCGTCATAACGCTTAAGCTTGTTGATGCTGACGGTGAAGTGGTTCACACGTATGCCAATGGTGGTTAGCCAGGCGGCGTATTCACTCTCGTTACGAAGCGTCTCGTATTCGGCGAAACTCGGCATCTCCCACAGACGTCCCCGCCAGAAGATCGACGGATCGAGTTCGATATCGGCAGGAATCTGGCCGATGACGTTGCGCAAAATCTTCTGTACGGGCTGGGACAGTTCATGCACCTGCAGCTCGCTGATAAACAGCTTCGGTGCGTCTTCGTCCTCGGTGTGGCGGTAGCTTTTGGCGAGGAGTTTTTTCTGCTCGAAGCGGTACTGTTCGCTCGCTTTGTAGCCAAGGCTTTCGACCACGGCCTGAAGCTTGTCCAGATTCAGCGGACTCTCGCTGAAAGTACGAAAGGCCACGTGATCGTTGATGACCTCTTCACCCTTGCCCATAAACAGCTGGCGCACGGCTTCGGCCTGCGGGGTGATCTGGATGTAGTCTTTCCAAAGGCTGTTGAAGAATTCGTGTGTCGTCATGTCGTTTATCTCAACCGTTTAGTGACAGGGTTAGAGGCGGAAAATCCGCTGGTAGAGGTGGTACAGGTCCGATCCCCGGCAGTAGTACTCGCCCAGTAGGTGACGGAAGGGCATCTTACGGAGGTCAGTTACCGGCAGCGGCATCTCTTCGATGGGGGCGCCGAGCAGGTGGTCGGCGATCGCCTTGCCCATGACGCTGCCGGGACCTATGCCGCGTCCGCTATATCCGATGACGGTGATCAGATCCGGTGCCAGCAGGTGCAGGTGGGGCAAATGGTCGTCCGAGTAGGCGATTTTGCCGGTCCAGCCGTAACGCCAGAGTGCACCGTCGGCGTTGCCGACGATACGCGGGTAGTGGTCGGGGAACAGGGCACGCAGGTGACTGCTGGCCCAATTTTGCAGGAAGCTGGAGGTATCCCCGGCGAAGCGGCCGACGCTGCCCAGAATCAGGCGTCCGCTTTGATCCAGGCGCAGGGAGGTCATCACATCGCGGGTATCCCAGCAGCCTTGATTGCCTGGCAGAATCTGCTTGAGCACGTCCGTGTCCAGCGGGGCGGTCGCAAACTGGAAGAAGTGCAGGGGCGTAAAGGTCTGATCCATGCTTTTCCACAGGTCTGTGCTGTAGGCGTTGGTGGCCAGTACGACCTTTTCGGCATGTATCGCGCCTGAGGGGGTGGAGACAACCCAACCATCGCTTGCGCGCTCAAGCCCGGTGACCGGTGAGCGGGTAAAGATACGCGCGCCCAACGATAGTGCCGCCGTTGCCAACCCTCGTGCATAACCCAGCGGCTGGATGGTACCGGCACGGGGATCGAAGATTGCGCCGTGGTACGCCTTGCTACCGGTCATCTCGGCTGTTTTAGCGGCGCTGAGCAACTCGACCGGAGCGCCGCGCTGCTGCAACTGGCGGGTGCGCTCTTCAAGGTCGCGAAGGCCCGCACGCGAATGGCCTAGATGCAGGGTGCCGTTACGGGTTGCTTCGCACTGGATGCCGAAGCGTTCTATCAGTGAGTAAACCAGATCCGGTGCCTTGCTCAGTGCGGTGTACAGGCGCTGTGCCAGCGGCTTGCCCAGAACGGCTTCAATATCGTCGGGTTTGGTCCAAAGACCTGCATTGGCCAGCCCCACGTTACGGCCCGACCCGCCGAAGCCGATATCGTTGGCTTCAAGCAGGGTGACCTCTGCACCCTCCTCCGCCAGATGCAATGCGGTGGACAGCCCGGTAAAGCCACCGCCTATTACAACGATGCGGCTGGTGTGCTGGCCTTCCAGACAGGGTGTAAGCGGTGCCGGCGCGGCGCTGTGTGCCCAGAGTGAGTCCGGCAGATCGGCCTGGAGTGGTTCACGGTAAAACATAGTGGCTCCTCAAACACCCTGATGAGATCTGAAAAAGACAGTTATCAGTTGTCCTCAACTTCAGGTTAGAGAGACTCTGCTAAAGGTGGAAATACCGAATTCTTAGGGGGGGTATAGGAAAGAGTGATGGCTGACAGGGTCAGCCGCTGAACCTGAGCTGCGCCTGAGTGATGGCCTGTAACAGTTCCGGGGCCACGGGGCGCTGCTTGTCATAGGCAAACCCTATGATCCGCTTGAGCTCCACATTGGAGACGTTGCGCACCAGTATATCTTCGCGGTGGCGTGTCGATTGGCTGGGCACGATCGATACACCTAGCCCTGCTGCAACCAGATCCAGTGCGTACTCCTCCGTTTTTACGGTGGCACGGGTTATCAGCTGCAGGCCTCTTTCGGCCACGGCGAAGTGCCAGGCCTCGTCTATATCGCAGGGCTTGCGGCTGATGAACGCAGTGCCGTCCAAGGCTTCCAGTGGAATGTCATCGAGCGTGCTCAACTGATGGTTGCGCGGCATGGCCAGCACGTAGTGGTCTACCCAGAGTTTGTGAAAGGCCTCGTCGGGTTGGCGTTGGGTAATGGAGATGATACGAGCGTCCGAAGGCTCGTTTAGATCGACCAGTGTCAGGTCGAGGCCATCCACCAGATTGATCAGTTCCTTGACGATGAAACTGACACGGTCACCCGGTAGAAAGGGCATGATGGCCAGTCGCATCGGGAAGCTTGGCGTTGTCTCACGAAACAGATGCCGGATCTCGTCGACCTCGGATAGTACCTTGCAGGCACGGGGATAGAGCGCTTCGCCATCCGGGGTGGGAGTGACCCCCTTGGAGTGGCGGATGAACAGCGTACAGTCCAGATCCTCTTCCAGCTGGTGAACCGATGCCGAGATGGAGGGTTGGGCGACGAAACAGCGCTTGGAGGCGGCACTGAAGCTGAGTTCTTCGTATACGGCGACGAAATAGCGCAGGGATCTGAAGTACATGGCGGCTTGCCCGAGTCATAAAGAGTAGGTCTGCGGTTGAATTTAGATAAAAGCATTTCTTATGGCAATCGCGATGGTTATAGGAATTGTCTATATAGGGTGCAAATAATCGGTATTTCCGCTAACGGAAATCGCTCACTAGTATCCAGTGATCTGTTTCGATCAATCTCAGCTTTGCGAGGTAGTCACGATGAGTCACGATTTTCTGGCCAAACTCGGTGTGGATAACTTCCGTTCCGGCGACTTTTACAGCAGCGTCATCACCGGCGAGGCCAATCTGGTTGGCACCGGCGAGGCGTTTACCGCCCACAGCCCGATCAATGGCGAAGCGACGTCGACTTTCCGCAATGCATCGGTTGACCAGCTGAACACTGTCGTTGAACAGGCACAGGCGGCGTTCAAAGAGTGGCGCACCGTGCCGGCACCGCTGCGCGGCGAGTTCGTACGCATCATCGGCAACCTGGCCCGTGAATATAAGGAAGAGCTGGCACAGGTGATTACGCTGGAAGCGGGCAAAATCCTGCCGGAAGCACTGGGTGAGGTTCAGGAATGGATCGATATCTGTGACTTCGCGGTGGGCCTGTCGCGTCAGCTGCACGGCCTGACCATCGCCAGCGAACGTCCGGGACACCGCATGATGGAGCAGTGGCATCCGCTGGGTCCGGTGGCAGTTATCACCGCGTTCAACTTCCCGATGGCCGTTTGGGCCTGGAACAGCATGCTCGGTCTTGTGTGCGGTAACGCGATGGTTCTCAAGCCCTCTGAGAAGACCCCACTGTGCGCGCTGGCGATCCAGGCGATCGTTAACAAGGCACTGGAGCAGATGCCCGAAGTGCCCAAGAACATCAGCAGCGTCATTATCGGTGGCCGTGAAGTGGGTCAGGCGATCAGCGAAGACCGTCGCTTCCCGCTGGTGTCCGCTACCGGTTCTACCGCGATGGGTCGCAGTGTGGGCGAGACTGTCGGCAAGCGTTTGGGGCGTTCCCTGCTGGAGCTTGGCGGCAACAACGCCATGATCGTCTCTGAAACTGCCGATCTGGATCTGGCGCTACGTGCGATCGTGTTCTCGGCTGTCGGTACTGCCGGTCAGCGTTGCACCACACTGCGTCGCCTGATCGCTCAGGAATCGGTTGTTGATAACCTGATCGAGCGTCTGCCTAAATCTTACTCCTCGCTGCGTATCGGCGATCCGCGTGCCGAGGGTAATCTTATCGGGCCGCTGGTTGATGAAGGCAGCTTCGACCGTATGCAGAGCGCACTCAAGATGGCGGTCGAGCAGGGCGGTGAGGTGATCTACGGTGGTGAGCGTATCACCGAAAACGTACCGACCGGCGGTTTCTACGTGCGTCCGGCTATTGTGCGAATCGCACACGATGCGCCGATCGTGCACGACGAAACCTTCGCGCCGATCCTGTACGTGACCACCTACAAGACCATCGACGAAGCGCTGGATATCCAGAATGAAGTGCCCCAGGGGCTGTCGTCCGCGATCTTTACCGAGAGCATGCGTGAGGCAGAACTCTTCCTGTCGCCGGCCGGTTCTGATTGTGGTATCGCCAACGTCAATATCGGCACATCCGGCGCCGAGATCGGCGGTGCTTTCGGCGGTGAAAAGGATACCGGTGGCGGCCGCGAGTCCGGCTCTGACGCCTGGAAGAACTACATGCGTCGCTCCACCAACACCATCAACTACGGTGGTGATCTGCCGCTGGCTCAGGGGATCGTGTTCGAGTAATTCACTCACATCGGTTCAAGCCCGATATTGGCCCGGTTCGCCGGTGTCATATCGGGCTTTTCTGTATCGATCTCTTCGCCAATGGATACGCGGTTACGGCCATCCCGCTTCGCCGCGTAGCAGGCTGCGTCGGCGCTGGCCAGCGCCGCTTCGATCCCTTCACTGCTCTGCTTGAGCTCGGTGACACCGATGCTGGCGCCAACCGAAAAATTTTGGTCACCCCAGCTGAATGTATACGCCTTCACGGCTGTACAAATGGTGTTGGCCACCCGCACGCCTGACATCTCATTACAGCGTTTGAGGAGTACGGCAAATTCGTCGCCGCCGAGGCGGGCGAAGACGTCATCCCCGCGAATAGTGGTGCGAATCTCGCGGGTGATCTGCTTGAGCAACTCGTCCCCGGCAGGGTGTCCACAGCTGTCGTTGACTGTCTTGAAGTGATCGAGATCGATATAGAGCAGCGTGCCGTGAGGCGCATCGCCACTTTGAATCTGTTCAAGCAGTTCATCGAGCTGCCGGTAAAATTCCCGCCTGTTCAGAAGCCCTGTCAGCATGTCGTGGGTGGCTTCGAACTCGGCCTGCTGCTTCTGCTGGTTCAGGGCGGCTGCACGCTGCTTCTCGGTTTCGAGCTCTTCGGCCATGTCGATATGGTGGCGCTCGATGGTTCTGCGCATGTCAGAAAATGTCGTGGCCAGCTCGCCGATCTCGCCCCGCATATGCAGCGGCAACTCGGCCTCGTAGTCGCCGTGAATCAACTTGCGGGCAGCCTTGACCATCAGGTTGAGCGGGCGCCGGATGATGATCTCCACCTCGAACCAGATCGCGACCAGTAGCAACACCAGCAGTACCGTCAGGCCGGTCAGCAGTGAGTGTTCAAGCTGGTGCGCGACCCCGATGCTTGGGGTCATGTCGATACTGATGTTGAGTTTACCGATGGCCGGATTAAGAAATCCGACTGACTTTGTCAGCGTGAGCGTTGGCAGTTTGGGATCGATCGGTTCGGGATCGGCCAACGGGTAGAGTCGATCACCTTTTGGCGAGTAGAGTGTGATGCGCAACCAACTAGGATTGTCCTCTTTGATCGCATTGAGCATCTCGTAAACGCTGGCAATATCGCTCTCGAGTAACGGAGGTGTGATCGCCTCTGATACAAGTTGCAGCTGCGAGGCATGGCCCCCCTCTGCTATGTCGAGTGCCTGTTGTCCGGCAATCGGTATCACCAGAAAATGCACATACGCCATGAAACCGCAGGCGATTACCGCCAACAGAGACAGAAATTTGGTGCGTAATCCCATTCAACGCATCCGCTTACTGAGGGTTACTCGAGAAAATAGTATTGGTCCAGCCCCCAATCCAGCAGCGCCGAATAATCGGACATGCTGGCGGGTATGGGCTGAATCATCGGAATACGGGCCATCAATGCCTGCCCCTCCTCTGTGGCGGCGAGCTCGAGCCAGGCTGTTTTCAGGGCCTCCCGGTCAGCTTCGGGCACACGCGGGTGTGCGGCCAGCGGGTGAGGGTTCACGCCCCTGGTTTCATACAGAATACGCAACCGTGCTTTCACTTCGTCCGGCTGTGCACTGAAGGTGCTCAACACGCCGCCGCCCGCCGCCGTTTGACCCAGCGCCACGTTCAGGTAGACCGAGCTGTGGGTTTGCACGTAGCGGGGGAAAAATTCGATACGGTACAACGCACTCAAATCGGCGCGGGTCATCAGCGATGCGCCAAGGGCGTTGGGCGAGGGAAAGGCGATGATCTTTTTTTCCAACTGGGAAGGATCGGTATACGGGCTGTCCTTCTTGACCACCACGATACCGGTTAACTGCCGAGACGCATCGCGCACCAGCGGGATATACCCCTGTGACTGATTGGCCTTGAGCACGTGATAGGGGTTCATGTAGGCAAAGTCATATTCGCCGGCGAGAAACTTCTTTTCAAACACCGGTATTTTCGGGCTGCCGATCAGTTGCAGATCGAAGGTTAGCTGTTGTTCCAGTTCATCGATGATCGGTTGCCAGATTGAAAACAGTTTACGTTGCTCAAACTGGGGGACCACGCCCAGAGAATAGGTCGTGCGTTCTGCGGCGGAGGCGACGATGGGCAGCAGTATCAGAGGCAACAGGAGGACGAACAGTGTCCTTAGTGGTTGCCAAAGGTGAGGGGTGGATCTTGAACGCACGGTATCCTCTCCTTATACACGTGGCCCACGTTGCCTGATGGGTCAGGATTTGTGGCTCCTGAGGCCATACTATCCTGTAAAAAATCGGTATACCAATCGCATCGCCCGCTAATTAGATGTAAATGAAAGGAATCTTGAGGCGGCTCAATATTGCCTCGGAGTTACAGTGGTGCGGCTGACTCAAAGTTGGAGCAACCAACGAGAAGTGGCGGCAACGCCAAAACTGTACCAGACTGGATTTACGGCGCGTTGTGGTCCGATTTTAAGGCCTCAGGCGCGGGTAACAGGGATAGAGGATCAGGGATTGATCGACTCCAGCGGCCGCTTCGCCACGGCGCACTGCCCCCCTTTTCTAGTTTGTCCCCTGTCTTGTCCGGATGCATCGCTTCGTCGTGGTGCCGGTATCCTGCGTCCACGTGTCGACTGGCAAAGAACAGCTGAATCTGCCCGCGATAGAGGGCATCAACTCAAGGGAACTGAATGTATGAATGTACAAAAACGCGTTTGTCTGCTGCTAATACCTCTGATTCTTGCCGGCTGTACCAACCTCAAGGAGGTCGGGGATTACGCAGGGGAGTCTGCCAAATTCACCGCCTATACCGAACTGACAACACGGTTTAAAGACACCTACTACCGGGAAAAGCCCTACCTCTATGGCCAGTCTGCTGAATGGGCGAAGGAAAGCGATGCCAAGCGACAGGCGGCTTATGACGACCTGATCAAGATTCATAAAAGCGTGGCGCTGTACATGAAAACACTGGCGAAACTCTCCGGTGAGGAGAGCTTTGATCTATCGAAGAATATTGATGCAGTGGCCTCGGGCATAAAAGAGCACTCTGATCCGGTCATCGATAAAAAACAGGTCGATGCGCTGGCCGATATCACGAAAGTCATTGCCAAATGGGCAACCGCTGCACAACAGGAAAAAGCGGTAAAAAGCATGATTCGTGAAGGGAATGCGCCTTTGCAGGTCACGCTCAAGGGGATGCAGGACATCTTAGGTGACTACCGCGCCACACACGACAACGAAAAGGCAACGGTGCTGGGATTCTTAGAGCTTGAGATCGCCTCTCGGGATGCGCCCGAGGACTGGCTGCTTGCGACGCTGGCGAAGGCGCATCTGCAAGCCAAGACCCAGGAGTACGAGCGGTCTGAAAAGCAGTACGACGAAGCCGAGAAGGGTGTGATTCGCATCGCACAGGGACATAAAGAACTGTTTGAAAATATCGATAACTTATCGAGTCAGGAGTTTAAAGAGAGCATCAGTCAGTTTGCGAAAGATATTAAGTCTATTCGAGAAAACCTGGGTGTCGTTCGTAATTAAGGACAAAACGGTTCGGTCAAGGAGAAACCAACATGGCATTAGCAAATCAACAGGAAGTGGAAGCGTTGGCGGACAAGTTGACGGAGTGCGCCAACTCGATTCACGAACACCTCATGGCGAAGGTTAAAAACGGTGAACTGACCCATCCACAGGCACAAATCATTTTTCAGGATGAGATGGTCCTGCGCCAGTGTGCCAATAGTTTGTATATCGATGCGGTGAACTGTGTGGTGGAAGGCGTGGCAGAATCCCAGAGTAGCCTGATCGGTGTGGTCGAGGTTGCCAGAGATGAGCTTAAACGTATCGCACATATAGCTGTGTTTATCGATCTCGTTGCGGATCTGGTGGTGTTGGTAACGGCCGCTTACGCGGCAAAACCCGCCCCGATACTGGCAGCCATCAAGGAGGTCAAGGAGGATCTGGAGGCGCTGGAAGAGCAGGACGGTCAGTAGTGCAGCGGGTGCTGACGGACGGGAGTGTGTCTGGTGCGGGCTCCCGTCGACGTTATCCTGCTATTGACGCTGCACCGATTGCCGCTATGATGCCCAGCCTCGGCTCATCCTGTCCCCGGTTGGACAATACCGCAATAACCCCACATTAACCCTGCAAATCGATAGTTTTGTGCCAGACTGTGGTGAATAGCCGACGTTAACGGGCTTTTGCTGCTAGCAGGCAAAAGGCCCTCCGATGTCGATTGTGAGGATAACGGGCAAAGCGGCATCCCTGTGGATTTTTGAGCTGTGGGTCATTGGGAAAACCGCGTGTTCCGGTCTACATTCCCGAAAGGTTAATATTTTTTAATGTAACCTAAATGCATTAACCAGGCTTGCTTGCCAAAGGGACGAGGAATCAGAGCATGCGCGTCAATAAGCCCGTTACCACCACCGAAAAGCGTTTCCCCCCCGAACAAAAGCTGATATCCACGACGGATGCCAAAGGTGTTATCAAACACTGTAACCAGGCGTTCATCGATATCAGCGGGTTTTCCAAAGAGGAATTGATAGGAAAGCCTCACAATCTGGTCCGCCATCCGGATATGCCTGCCGAGGCGTTCAACGTCATGTGGGAGCACCTCAAAGCGGGAAAGCCGTGGATGGGGCTGGTCAAAAACCGCTGCAAAAACGGTGACTTTTACTGGGTTAACGCCTATGTAACACCCATCACCGAGAACGGGAAAATTATCGGTTACGAGTCGGTGCGCGTCTGTCCCAAACGAGAGGATGTCGAGCGTGCGCAGCGGGTATACGAGCGCATCAATCGGGGAAAGTCCGCCGTGCCGTTCAGGCTGCCTGTGCCCCATTGGGTGATGTTTGGGCTCTCGCTGGTGATAGCGGCCTATCTGATGGCGATCGATATGACGCAAGCGGCTGCCATTCTGATGGCCGCAGGCGGTGCGTTGTCGTTGGCGGTGCAGCAATTTGTGTCGCAGCGTGCTTTGGCCAGCGTACTTGGACTGGTCACGAAATCTTTCTGCCATCCGGTGGCGGTGGCCACCTATACCGACGACCCTGGCCCTATCGGCGCGCTCAAGGTTGCGATACTGAGCGAGTTTGCACACCTTGAAACGGCCCTGACGCGCATACAGGACGCCGCCCAGAGCGTGGCGGTCGAGGCACAATCGGCGCAGGAGCTGTCGCATTCGTCTCATGATGCTCTCATGCGTCAGCAGGGCGATACCGAGCAGGTGGCGGCGGCTGTTCATCAAATGGCGGCCACGATCAACGAAGTCTCCGGCCATGTGCAGGAAACGGCCAGTCAGGCCGATAACGCCAATCAGGTGGTGCACTCGGGTAAAAACTTTGCACTGACCGCACGGGAGTCGATCGATCAGCTCAACAGAACCGTTGATGGCATTGCGAGCTCTATCGGTGAGCTGGCTCAGCAGACCCACAAGATCGCAGAGGCGGCAGGCATCATCGAACAGATTGCCGAGCAGACCAACCTGCTGGCGCTGAACGCCGCCATCGAAGCGGCGCGAGCGGGCGATCATGGCCGCGGTTTTGCCGTTGTTGCCGACGAGGTACGCCAATTGGCAAAACGGACGCAGGACTCCACCGGCGAGATTCACGATATTCTCAGCAAGCTGCGCAAGAGCGTAGACGGTGCCGTCGAAATCGCCGGCGAAGGGCAGAGTCAGGCCCATGACGGCTTGAGCAACGTCTATGAAACCGAACAGATCCTAAACCAGATCTCGGAAATGATGTCCAACATCGCGAACATGTCGCTGCAGATGGCCACCGCCGTGGAAGAGCAGGCACATGTATCCGACGAGATCGGGCGGCAGGTCACCAGCATTGCCGATATCTCGGCCCATAGCCTTAAAGAGACCGAGCAGTCATCCAGCATGATGCGTAAGTTGCGCGGTGTGGCCGATGAGATGAAGGAGCTGGTGGTCGGTTTCCGACGTTGATGCAGTGGATGTAAATAGAGAGCAAACAGCCCAGGGCTCTATAGCTCATGCTTGCGGGCTCTGGCGTATATCAGGCAGTGGGTGACATACGCCCCGGTTACAACGCTATCGCTGCTACGAAGCTGCAGCGCTCCTGGATGGGAGCTCAACAGTAAAGGTTGTACCGCAGTTTGGTGAGCACTAGGCGACTGACCGATCTGTACCGATAGACGCTAGATGGGTACGGCAAGCATCGACATTCTTTGCAGATATTGTTGAAGGTATAAACGAAAAAAAGCCTGTAAAAACAGGCTTTAACTTTAGCAATTTGGTGGAGGTGGCGGGTTTCGAACCCGCGTCCGCCAATCCTCTGCCTCGAGATCTACATGCTTAGGCTGCTCTATTTAATTAACCCGTCGCGACCCGAGAGCCAGGGTGCTGTGGGCGAGCCTTTTTAGTTTTAACCGTTCAGCTTAAGGCGAAGCATCCGGGCGATTCTGTCTCATATGACACCGCGAACCTCTGAGTTACAGACACCTTAGAGTGCGGCGCTAGCTGACTTAAGCAGCTAGAGCGTAGTTATCGTCGTTAGCAACTATAACTAGTGTGATGAGGGATTTACGAGAATCATCACGTTCTCGGCATGCACCCAAGGGTTCGTAATCAGCGTCGAAGCCAAGTCACCCCCGGATAAGAGCGCGAAGTTTACGCCATCAGTAGACAACATGAAAGGGGGATAGGTTCGACCCTTCCTTATGCGTTGTGTACCGCCATGGCGCGCTGTTTTTCGCGGTTAGCGTCTTTTTCTTTCTCGGCGGCGCGTTTGTCATGCAGCTTCTTGCCTTTTACAAGCGCGATTTCGCATTTCACGCGGCCGTTCTTCCAGTACAGGGCAAGGGCGACACAGGTGTAGCCTTTGGCCTCGACCGATTCGGCGAGCTTGTTGAGTTCTTTACGGTTGAGCAGCAGCTTGCGGTCGCGACGAGGATCGGCGACAACATGGGTGCATGCTGTAATCAACGGAGTGAAGTGCGCACCGACCAACCAGGCTTCGCCGTCTTTGAACACAACGTAGGAGTCGACCAGCTGAGCACGGCCATCACGCAGGCTCTTGACCTCCCATCCGGTCAGGGACAGGCCAGCCTCGAACTTGGTGTCGATGGTGTATTCGTGCTTCGCACGTTTGTTGAGGCAGATGGTATTTCCGCCCGGAGCCTTTTTCTTTTTTGCCATGGGGCGCGATTATACGGCTGGGGCAGGCGCAAAGAAAGCGGGGACGTTGCTGATTAAACGTTCAAGATTTTGACCTGGATTCTGAAGCAACGGTTGCGGGTGTTGGCTTAAATGTGAACAATTGCGCGCCTAACGCGAAACCAAAGTGAGAACCATGCCAAGAAAGCAGTCTATTCATGGTGCCTGGACCAATCGCTGGATCTTCATCCTTGCGGCCACCGGCTCCGCTGTCGGATTGGGTAACATCTGGAAGTTTCCCTACATTGCAGGCGAGAACGGAGGCGGAGCCTTCGTACTGGTGTACCTGTTCTGCATCTTGCTGGTCGGTATTCCGATCATGATGTCAGAGGTTCTGATCGGTCGCCGCGGGCGTCAAAGTCCGATCAACTCCATGCGCGAAACCGCGTATGAGGCAGGGCATCACGGGCGCTGGGCCGGTGTTGGCTGGATGGGCGCGTTAGCCGGTTTCTTCATCTTCTCTTTCTATTCCGTCGTAGCCGGGTGGGTGTTGTACTACATCGCCGGCATGGGGGTGGGCAAGTTCGTCGATCTGGGCAGTGAGCAGGCCGGGCAGATATTCAACGGCTTGCTGGCCGATCCCGAAACGCTGCTGATCTGGCATACGCTGTTTGTGGTGATCGTAATGATGGTGATCGCCGGGGGCGTGAACAAGGGGCTCGAGCGTGCCACGCGCGTCCTGATGCCAATGCTGTTCGTGCTGCTCTTTGTGCTGCTGGCGTACTCGATAAGCAGTGGCTATTTCAGCCAAGGCTGGGACTTCATGTTCCACTTCGATCCATCTGAGCTGTCATGGAACGCGGTGCTGGTCGCACTGGGCCATGCCTTTTTCACCCTGTCTTTGGGGATGGGGTCGATCATGGCCTACGGTTCCTACATGGGTAAGAAAGACTCCATCGGTGGCACGGTGCTGGCGATTGCAGCGCTGGATACGCTAGTGGCGCTGGTGGCTGGGCTTGCGATCTTCCCGATAGTGTTCGCCAATCAGCTCGACCCCGGTGCAGGCCCGGGTCTCATGTTTATCACCCTGCCGGTGGCCTTCGGCCAGATGCCGGGCGGTCAGGTGTTCGGTTTCCTGTTCTTCTTGATGGTGGGCTTCGCGGCCTGGACGTCAGCGATTTCGCTGATGGAGCCGGGTGCGGCTTGGCTGGTGGAAACGCTGGGCATGAGCCGGGTGCGCGCGGCGCTGCTATTGGGTGTTGTCGTATGGGCGCTCGGTATTCTGGCGCTGAGCTCGTTCAACATCACGGCAGATCTCACACTGCTTGGCATGACGGCGTTCGATTTCCTCGATTTCCTGACCGCCAATATCATGTTGCCGCTCGGTGGATTGTTTATCGCGATCTTTGCGGGGTGGTATCTGACCCGCGAAATGACCGAGGATGAACTGTCACTGCGTTCGGCACTGATCTATCATGCGTGGCGATTGGTGATTCGCTATGTGTCGCCGCTGGCGGTGGCGGTGATCTTCGCGCTTAACCTGTATCAGAAGCTTGCCTGATGGCACGGTAAAGGAGCAGATATGGCTCAGGTGAACCGCAGCGCGCTGGTGTTGCATACCGCTGAAGAGATGTTCGATCTGGTAAATGACGTGCGCCGATACCCGGAGTTTCTGCCCTGGTGTGCGTCTACCGAGGTGGTCAGCGAAGTGGGCGACACGTTGGAAGCGACGCTGCATCTGGCCAAGGGTGGCTTGAAGTACAGCTTCACCACCCGCAATACGCTCTCGCGCCCGAATCGTATGGAGATCGCGCTGGTCAAGGGGCCGTTCAAGTCCCTGACCGGCATCTGGACCTTTACGCCGCTGAGCGACGAGGCCAGTAAAGTCGAGCTCAATATGCATTTCGAGTTTTCGGGTAAACTGACGGGCGTTGCGATGAGCAAGGTGTTCAATTCCGTGGCAACGACGCTGGTGGATGCTTTTGTCACCCGCGCCGATCAGATTTACGGCTGAGGTTGAGATGATTACCGTTGAAGTGGCGTATGCACTGCCGCATGAGCAGAAGATTATTGCCGTACAGGTAGAAGAGGGCTGCACGGCCTATGAGGCGGTGATTAAGTCACGCATCGCCGAGGTGTTTTCGCAGATCGACCCTGAGAATGATCCGATGGGGATATTCGGCAAGGCGATTAAGGATCCGAAGAAGGAGATCATGAAAGCGGGTGATCGTATTGAGATCTACCGTCCGTTGATCGCCGACCCGAAAGAGGCCAGAGCCAAGCGCGCGGCCAAGCTCAAAGCACAGAAAGAGAAAGAAGCGCAGGACACCGATAGCTGACCTGCGCCTGGTGCACAATCAGCTGCCGGGGCGGAAATCGCCGGTCAGGCGGCTGAGTTTGCCATCGGTGAAGTAGAGCGATACACGCTCCTGTACACGCGGCTCACCACCGGGCTTGAAGCTGTACAGGTAGTCCCAGCGGTTGGGGCTGAAGGTATCGGTAATCAGCGGGGTTCCCATGATGTAACGAACCTGGCTTTCGGTCATGCCGGGGCGAAGCTGATCGATCATCTCCTGGGTGACCACGTTCCCTTGCGGAATGTCGATCTTGTAAACACCTGGAAATTCAGAGCAACCGCTGACAAGTACGGCCAGTGCTACACTAATAAAAACCTTTCGCATCTGATAATGACTTCCGTTTTCGCCGCTAAAAAAAGATAATGAAGTCTAACACTGCCATTTGTGAACCGTATAGCGATTAGAGATAAGAATATGGCCCTCGAAAATCAAGAGCTGCGTAAAGCGGGGCTCAAGATCACTCTACCGCGTGTGAAGATCTATCAGATTCTGGAGCGCGCTGGAGAAGGTGAGCATTTCTCAGCAGAAGATATCTATAAAATGCTGATGGAAACCGGTGAAGACGTAGGCTTGGCTACGGTTTACCGCGTTTTGACCCAATTTGAAGCGGCCGGACTTGTTGCCCGTCACCACTTCGAGGGCGGCCACTCGGTATTCGAACTGGCCCGCGACGAGCATCACGATCACGTTGTCTGTGTTAAATGCGGCAAGGTGCGTGAATTTGTCGACCCGACGCTGACCGTGCGTCTCGACGAGATCGCCGACGAACTTGGCTTCACCGTCACCGACCGTACGCTCTACCTGTACGGCGTCTGTCGCGACGGCTGCGAAGAGAGCTGATCGTGCTTTTATGCTTTTAGCGCAATAAAAAACCGATCACTGAGGATCGGTTTTTTATTGTCCGGCCTTAGGTGATCAAGCCGATTTCAGCATCTCCCGGGCATGCTCAAGTGAGGTGTCGGTGATGTCGATACCGCCGAGCATGCGCGCGACCTCATGAACCCGTTTCTCCTCCGACAGCTGGTCGATGCGGGTGCGGGTGAGCTCTCCCTTGGAATCCTTGCTCACGAACAGGTGCTGGTGTCCCTGAGAGGCCACCTGTGGCTGGTGGGTAACGCAGAGAATCTGCGCACGCTCGCCGAGTTGGCGCAGCAGGCGACCGACCACTTCGGCGATGGCGCCGCCGATGCCCACATCCACTTCGTCGAAGATCAGCGTCGGTGTGCTGGAGGTCTGTGCGGTAACCACCTGAATGGCCAGGCTGATACGCGACAGCTCACCGCCCGAGGCAACCTTGGCCAGCGCACGGGCAGGTTGTCCCTTGTTGGTGCTGATCAGGAACTCCACCTCTTCGAGTCCGTTGGCGTTGTAACGGCTGGAGTCGTAAGGCGTCAGACACACTGCGAAATGCGCCGCCAGCATGCCCAGGCTGTGCAGCTGTTCATCCACCGCTTTGCTCAATTTATCGGCCGCTTTCTGGCGTGCAAGGCTCAGTTGTCCGGCCGCTGCCAGATACTCCTCGTGTGCGACGCGTACATCTTTCTCCAGGTGTTCCAATTCGTCATCGCTGCGGTGCAGGCCGCTAAGCTCGCCTTTAAGTGATTCGTGGAACGCGGGCAGATCTTCGGCATTGATGCGGTGTTTGCGGGCGATGTCGTAGATGCTGCTCAGGCGCTCTTCTACTTCCTGCTGACGCTCAGGATTGATCTCGACCGAGTCGAGATAGTTACGGATCTCGCGACTGGATTCGTCGATCTGAATATGGGCGCTGGCCAGCATTTCGGCGGCCTGCTGCAGTGCCGGCGCCTGAGAGCCGAGGCTTTCGAGCAGGTGCTGGCAGTGGCTGAGCAGGCTCAGGCAGTTTTCGCCTTCGCCGTCGCTGTCTGAGGTCAGACTTAATAGCTGGTGACCGGTGCCCAGTATCTCACCGGCATTGGCCAGTACCCGCTGTTCCTCTTCAAGTTCGGACAGCTCGCCGGTTTGGAGTCCCAGTTGATCGAGCTCTTCGATCTGATAGCTGAGCAACTGCACGCGGGCGCTGTGCTCTTCGCTCTGTTCGGTCAGTTGGGTAAGCTCGGTGTCCAGCCGACGCCAGCGATGGTAGGCGCGACGTACCGCCTCGGCCTGTTCGGACTGTGCCGCGTACTCATCGAGCAGAATACGGTGGTAATCCTTTTTCAACAGGCGCTGGTGCTCGTGCTGGCCGTGAATATCCACTAGCAGCTGGCCCAGTTCGCGCACCTGTGTCAGCGGTGTCGGGCGACCGTTGATGAAGCTGCGGGAGCGACCGTCGGCGCTTACCACGCGGCGCAACTGGCACTCGCCGTCGGCTTCCAGCTCCTGCTCGGACAGCCAGGCACGGGCTTCAGCCAGTGCGCTGACATCGAAGCAGGCGCTGATCTCGGCTTTCTCCTCGCCTTCGCGAACGGAGTCGCTTTGCGCGCGCTCGCCCAGGGCAAGGCCCAGGGCATCGAGCATGATCGATTTCCCGGCACCGGTCTCGCCGCTGACAACGGTCATGCCGTCCTTCAGCTCGAGGTCTAATTTATCAACAATGGCATAGTTGCGAATGCTCAGCAGCGTCAGCATAGCGGCCCTTTACTGGTTTTCTATACAGTAGTTTGCTGTATAAGCCATTTACAGCAGACCTGCAATCCCCCGCCGGAAAATTCCCGCGCAAATTACCCTTGAATCGACCGAGGACAGCCCCATATAGGGAGCCAGTAATAAGTTGCAAACCATGTGGAGAAACCCGATGGCAGACGAACAGCAGAAGCAGACAGAGACACCGGCAGCAGATCAGGTCAATGTGGAGCAGCCTGAGAATGTGGTCGAGCCGGGTGCCGAGAACGTCGAGGTAGCAGCCGACGCCACTGCCGATGCCGAAGCGCTCAAGGAACAGCTGGCGCTGGCCGAGGCGGAGATTGCAGATCTGCAGAAACAGTTGGCCGAGCTGCAGCCGCGCGCTCAGGCCGAGATCCAGAACATGCGCCGCCGCGCCGAGCAGGATGTCGAAAAGGCACGCAAGTTTGCGCTGGAGAAGTTTGCCGGTGAACTGCTGCCGGTTGTAGACAGTCTTGAGCGCGCGATCGAAGTCTGCCAGTCCGAAGATGAAGCGACCAAGGCGCTCAAGGATGGCGTGGAAATGACGCTTAAACTGTTCCTCGATGGCCTTGGCAAGTTCAATGTCGAGCCGGTCGACCCGCAGGGGCAGGCATTCAACCCGGAGCACCATCAGGCGATGTCATTGGTTGATGCGCCGGATGCCGAGCCGAACACCGTGGTTGCCGTGATGCAGAAAGGTTATCTGCTCAACGGCCGTCTGGTGCGCCCGGCCATGGTTATGGTTGCGAAAGGCTGATCAAAAAAGCTGCAACGGTTGCCTTGAAAAGCATTGGGCCAGACCCATATAGAGAATCAACAGTTAACACAGTGTGTGTTTCCCCGTAACACCGGGGAATCGATAAAGAATAGTGGAGCAGAACATGGGCAAGATCATCGGTATCGACCTCGGAACCACCAACTCATGTGTGGCCATCCTTGAAGGCGAAAAGACCAAAGTAATTGAAAACGCAGAGGGCGATCGTACGACCCCGTCCATCATCGCCTACGCCAATGATGGCGAGATCCTGGTCGGTCAGCCGGCCAAGCGTCAGGCGGTGACCAACCCGGACAACACCCTGTTTGCGATCAAACGTCTGATCGGTCGTCGTTTCAAGGACGAAGTGGTTCAGAAAGATATCAAGATGGTGCCGTACAAGATCATCGAAGCCGACAACGGTGACGCCTGGGTCCAGGTCAAGGACAAGAAGATGGCGGCGCCGCAGATTTCGGCTGAAGTGCTGAAAAAGATGAAGAAGACCGCTGAGGACTACCTCGGTGAGCCGGTGACCGAAGCCGTTATCACCGTACCGGCCTACTTCAACGACTCTCAGCGTCAGGCAACCAAGGACGCAGGCAAGATCGCCGGTCTGGAAGTTAAGCGTATCATCAACGAGCCGACCGCGGCTGCGCTGGCGTACGGCATGGACAAGTCCAAGGGTGACAAGACCATCGCTGTATACGACCTCGGTGGTGGTACCTTCGATATCTCCATCATCGAGATCGCCGATGTCGACGGTGAGCACCAGTTCGAAGTATTGGCGACTAACGGTGACACCTTCCTCGGTGGTGAAGACTTTGACCTCAAGCTGATCAACTATCTGGCTGACGAGTTCAAGAAAGAGAGCGGCATCGATCTGCACAATGATCCGCTGGCCCTGCAGCGTCTGAAAGATGCGGCTGAGAAAGCGAAGGTCGAGCTGTCCTCTGCACAGTCTACCGACGTCAACCTGCCGTACATCACCGCCGATGCAACCGGTCCCAAGCACCTGAACGTCAAGGTCAGCCGTGCCAAGCTCGAGTCTCTGGTTGAAGATCTGGTTCAGCGCTCTCTGGAGCCGTGCCGCATCGCACTGAAAGATGCCGGCCTGTCCGGATCCGAGATCGACGAGGTGATCCTGGTCGGTGGTCAGACCCGTATGCCGATGGTGCAGAAAGCGGTTTCCGAGTTCTTCGGCAAAGAGCCGCGCAAGGACGTTAACCCGGACGAAGCCGTTGCGATCGGTGCTGCCATTCAGGGCGCCGTACTGTCTGGCGATGTAAAAGACGTTCTGTTGCTCGACGTGACGCCGCTGACCCTCGGTATCGAAACCATGGGTGGCGTGGCGACAGCGCTGATCGAGAAGAACACCACCATCCCGACCAAGAAGTCGCAGGTGTTCTCAACTGCCGATGACAACCAGACCGCGGTGACCATCCACGTGGTTCAGGGTGAGCGTAAGCAGGCAAACCAGAACAAGTCGCTGGGCCGTTTCGACCTGGCCGACATTCCGCCGGCGCCGCGCGGTGTACCGCAGATCGAAGTGACCTTCGATATCGATGCCAACGGTATTCTCAATGTGTCTGCGAAAGACAAGGCGACCGGCAAGCATCAGTCCATCGTGATCAAGGCCTCTTCCGGTCTGTCTGATGACGAGATCGAAAAGATGGTTCAGGATGCCGAAGCGCATGCTGAAGAGGACAAGAAGTTCGAAGAGCTGACAGCGGCCCGCAACCAGGGTGATGCGATGGTTCACACCGCGCACAAGACGCTGAAGGATGCAGGCGACAAGGCAACTGCGGAAGAGAAAGAGAAGATCGAATCGGCGATCAGCGCTCTGGAAGAAGCGCTGAAAGGCTCTGACAAGGCTGATATCGAAGCCAAGACCGAGGCCCTGACCGAAGCCCTGTCGACTCTGGCGCAGAAGATGTACGCCGAAGCGGCTGAGCAGGGTGGAGCCGAAGGCGCCGAATCCGCTGCCAAAGACACGGCTGACGATGTGGTCGACGCCGAGTTCGAAGAGGTTAAGGACGACAAGAAGTAAGCGTTCGCTACCTCTAAGAACAGCAACAAAGAGTGGCAACGCGGGTTCGGGGATATCCCTGACCCGCGTTGTCGTGTCCGGCTCCCGCGGAGTCATCTGACCAGACCAGATTCGGATCATGTCGAAACAGGACTACTACGAACTACTGGACGTTCCTCGCGATGCGTCCGACCGGGATATCAAGAAAGCTTATCGTCGCCTGGCGATGAAGTATCACCCTGACCGCAACCCGGATAACAAGGAAGCGGAAGACAAATTCAAAGAGATCAGTGAAGCCTACGAAGTGCTTTCTGATGCTCAGAAGCGCTCGGCCTATGACCAGTTCGGTCATGATGGCGTTAACGGCCAGGGCGGCTTCGGCGGCGGTGGCGGTTTTGAAGGCAACTTCTCCGACATCTTCGGCGACGTGTTCGGCGATATCTTCGGAGGCGGCGGTGGTGGCCGTCGTCGCTCCAGCGTGCAGCGCGGTGCCGATCTGCGCTACAACCTGGACCTGAGCCTTGAAGAAGCCGTGCGCGGCTGCGAAAAGACATTGAAGGTGCCGACACTGGTGGCCTGCGGTGTGTGTGACGGCTCCGGCGCCAAGCCCGGTACCAGCGCCCGTACCTGTGGCACCTGTGGTGGTGTCGGTCAGGTGCGCATGCAGCAGGGTTTCTTCTCGGTACAGCAGACCTGCCCCACCTGTCGCGGTGAGGGCAAGGTGATCTCCGATCCGTGCAGCAAGTGTCATGGCCACGGTCGTGTGGAAGAGACCAAGACGCTTCAGGTTAAGATTCCGGCCGGTGTCGATACCGGTGACCGTATTCGCTTAAGCGGCGAGGGTGAAGCAGGATCGCACGGTGGTCCAGCCGGCGATCTGTACGTGCAGGTGAATGTGCTTCAGCACCCGATTTTCGAGCGCGACGGCAAGCATCTTTACTGCGAGGTGCCGATCAGCTTCGTCGATGCTGCATTGGGTGGTGAACTGGATGTGCCGACTCTCGATGGTCGCGTTAAACTGAAGATACCAGCCGAGACCCAGACCGGTAAGCTGTTCCGCCTGCGCGGCAAGGGGATTACCCCGGTGCGTGGCGGTGGTGTCGGTGATTTGATGGTCAAGGTAACGGTGGAAACGCCGGTTAGCCTCAACAGCCGCCAGAGGGAGCTGCTCAAAGAGTTCCAGGAAGCGATGGATGAAGGCAATCACAAGCACAGCCCGAAAAAGCATGGCTTTTTCGACTCCGTGAAGAAATTCTTCGAAGATATGACCTGATCTCATGGCCAGTCTTCGCAGAGAGGGGGTTAGCATGTACGAGATGCCGTTGTCGGTAGACGAGTTGTGGCAGAAAATTCGTGGCGAGGCGCATGGTCTGGTTGAGCATGAGCCGCTGCTGGCGAGTTTCTTTCATGCCACGATCATCGGCCACAGCGATCTGCGCGGCGCACTGTCATTCCTGCTGGCCAGCAAGCTGGCGGATGAGGTGGTGTCGGCGGTTGCGCTTCGCGAGATCATTGAGCAGGCCTACGGGGCCGAAAGCGAGCTGATCGAAGCGGCCTGTGCCGATATTCAGGCGGTGTGCACCCGCGACCCGGCCGTAGAGCACTACTCGACCGTACTGCTTTACCTCAAGGGCTTTCAGGCGATACAGGCCTACCGTGTTGCGCACTGGATGTGGCTGCAGGGGCGTCGTTCCCTTGCGCTCTATATCCAGAGCCGTGTCAGCACTATATTCCAGGTGGATATCCATCCGGCGGCGATCATCGGTTTTGGCGTCATGTTCGACCACGCAACGGGTATCGTCGTCGGCGAAACCTGCGTGATCGAAAACGATGTCTCCATTCTGCAATCGGTGACCCTCGGCGGTACCGGTAAGGAGAGTGGCGATCGTCATCCGAAGATCCGCAAGGGTGTGATGATCGGTGCCGGCTCCAAGATTCTCGGCAATATCGAAGTGGGCGAGTGCGCCCGCGTCGGTGCCGGCAGCGTGGTGCTGAGCCCTGTGCCGCCGCATACGACGGTGGTGGGTGTGCCGGCAGCCGTTGTGGGCTGTGCCGGTTGCGACACGCCCGCGCTGGATATGGATCAGACCATTCAGAAATCAGAACCCGAGTGCAGCGGCGACAAGAGTTCGGCCGATGCGCGCTGTAACAGGAAACAGGCATGACCAGAATCGCAGTGACCGGCGCCGCCGGTCGCATGGGCAAAACTCTGATCGAAGCGGTCACCATGACCGAAGGCGCACAGCTAGCGGCGGCGATCGTTGAACCGTGCAGCAGCCTGATCGGCGCTGATGCCGGTGAGCTGGCCGGTGTCGGCAAGCTCGGCGTGGCCGTTGCAGGCTCGCTGGATGCGGTCAAGGATGATTTCGACCTGCTGATCGATTTCACCGCGCCCGTGGTGACCATGGCGAATGTCGAGTTCTGTGCAGCCAATGGCAAACAGATCGTGATCGGAACTACCGGTCTTGATGACGCTCAAAAGCAGGCGTTGGCGAAAGCGGCTGAACAGGCTGCCATTGTGTTTGCGCCGAACATGAGCGTGGGTGTGAACCTGTGTCTCAAACTGCTCGAGATCGCCGCCAAGGCGCTTGGCGAAGACAGTGGCTACGATATAGAAGTGATCGAAGCCCATCATCGTCATAAGGTGGACTCGCCTTCAGGTACGGCGTTGCGCATGGGCGAAGTGGTGGCCAACGCACTGGGACGCGATCTGAAAGAGTGTGCCGTGTATGGACGTGAGGGGCAGGTCGGTCCGCGTAACCCGCGTGAAATCGGTTTCGAAACGATTCGTGCCGGTGACGTCGTGGGCGATCACACCGTGCTCTTCGCCACCGAAGGCGAGCGCATCGAAATTACCCACAAGGCGTCCAGCCGCATGACCTTTGCCAAGGGTGCGGTACGTGCAGCGCTCTGGCTCGGTCAGCGTGACAAGGGCCTGTACGACATGCAGGATGTTCTGAACCTGCACTGACAGACTTATCGAACCGGCATTTACCGGTTTATACACCGTTGTGTGTTGTTCCCTTTGCCCGCCTTGTGCGGGCGTTTTAATGGCCGCTGGTCTTAGTCCCGACGGCGGCCGTCATACATCTCCACCAGCGTACAGGGGTCCTGATCCAGATAGCCCTTACTGCCATGCTGGCGCATCAATTCGGCGCCAAGGCCCGCCATCGGAACCGCGCTACCCATCGATTTGGCTAGCGCATTCGCCATGTCCAGATCCTTGAGCAGCGTTTTGACGTGCCATTTGATCTCATCGAAATCGCGATTCGCCATGCGCGGGCCGGTCAGCTGCAGCGGGATGGAATCGGCAAAACCTCCCTTCAGTGCCTCGGGGATGCGTGCGGCATCGACACCCGAACGCTCGGCCAGTGCCATGACCTCGGCCATCACCAGCACATTGCAGGACACCAGCATCTGGTTGCAGATCTTGGTGACCTGTCCCGACCCAACCGGCCCCATATGCGTGACCCGCTGTGACAGAGGTTCAAGCACCGGACGCACCTGGTCGATCAGCGCTGCCTCGCCGCCGGCCATTATCGCCAGCGTACCCTGTTCGGCACCGGCCACTCCGCCCGAGACGGGCGCGTCTATCCACTCGATACCGGCCTCAGCTTTCAATCGGGCAGCCATCTCGTGGGTGGCGGCAGGATCGATACTGGAAAAATCGATCAGTATCTGGCCTGTCCGGCCATGTTTGGCAATGCCGTCGGCACCGAATACCACCGCTTCCACCGCCGAGGTATCGGTGACGCAGGTAAGTAGCAGATCGCTTGACTGAACCAGGTCCGCGAGACTTGTGGCGACTGTCGCGCCTGCTGCCTCCAGCGGGGCGCAGCGCTCGGCAGAGCGGTTCCAGACCTGCACGGAAAACCCCGCGTCGAGAAGCCGCTTGCTCATGGGGACGCCCATCAGGCCCATGCCGATAAAGCCGATGCGGATTGAATTCATCGTGAACTCCTGTTCAATGGAGGGTGAAAGACCGGGCCTGAACCCGCCGGTGGGCAAAAACTATAGCGGGAATGGCCCGTGCATGACAGGTAGACACTAGCGCCCGGCAGTGCAGGCGGTGCTATTTGCGTGGATGCAGCCAGCTGGGCAGCAGTGAATAGGGATCGAGCTTCAGACTATCGTCATACTCAACCCCGGCGTTTTTCAGTCGCTCCTTCAGGCGGCCACTGGAGTATTCGTCGAACACCTCACTGCATCCGCCGACAAACTCACCACCAATGAAGATCTGAGGGATGGTGACGACGCCGGTACGGGCGTTGAGTGCGGCGCGTATCGAGCCGCCCAGGTTGTTCTGCTGGTACTGGGCACTGTCGAGGTCGACGGAGCGGTAGGGTATCTTGCAGCGGCTGAACAGCTTTCTCAGCGACCAACAGAACTCGCACCACTCCAGTGCGAACATCACCACCGGCTGGTGGGTGTCTGTCAGGGCCTCGGCGAGGAACTGCTCGGCTTCCGGTGTTGCGGTAACGGGCGATGCGACGCTCGGTGGCGGTGCCGAGGGTTTGTCGAAGCGGTAGCCCGGTGTGGAGCGGGACAGCTCGATCTCCTCAGGGGTCATTTCGGTTTCGATATCGGCGAACAGCGGTGTGCTCAGATAGCGCTCGCCGGTATCGGGCAGCATGCACAGAATCGTCGTGCCGGGCGCGGCCGTTTGCGCAATCTGCAGCCCTCCTGCCAGCGTGGCGCCAGCGGTAATGCCGCAGAAGATCCCCTCTTTGCGGGCAAGATCCATGGCGGCTTGGAGCGCTTTACTGCCTTCGATGGGGCAGATCTCGTCGATCAGTCCGGCGTTAACCGTATCCTCAGTCAGTTTGGAGATGAAGTCGGGGGTCCAGCCCTGCATCAGGTGGGGGCGAAAGCTCGGGTGGCTGGCCGAGGGCATGCCGTTGTCCGCCCGGGACTGGGGCAGATGGCTTCCCAACAGCGGTGCGTTATCCGGCTCGCACACAACCACGCGTGTGTTTGGGCTTCTCTGCTTGAGCACGCCGGCAACCCCCTTGAGGGTGCCGCCGGTGCCGAAGCCCGTTACCCAGTAATCCAGCTGTGTATCGGCAAAGGCCTCGAGTATTTCGGGCGCCGTGGTGCGGGCGTGATACTCGGCATTGGCTTCGTTTTCGAACTGGCGGCAGAGAAACCAGCCGTGCGCCTCGGCCAGCTCCACTGCTTTGGCGAGCATGCCGCTGCCTTTATCCGAGGCCGGGGTCAGGACTACACGAGCGCCAAGAAAGCGCATCATGCGGCGACGTTCGACACTGAAGTTTTCCGCCATGGTGACCACAAGCGGATAGCCTTTCTGGGCGCAGACCATGGCCAGACCGATGCCGGTGTTACCGCTGGTCGCTTCGATGACCGTTTGCCCAGGTTTGAGCAATCCCTTGCGTTCGGCATCTTCGATCACGCCCAGAGCAAGCCGATCTTTCACCGAGCCCATGGGGTTGAACGCTTCGACCTTGACGTACAGGTTGATGCCGGGAGGGCCAAGTTTATTGATGCGCACGCAGGGTGTGTTGCCCACCGTATCGAGGATGCTCTCATAACGCTTGCTCATGCTCTCCCCCGTACTTTTTAGGTGAAAGTCTGCACTGTCACACGCTTAAGCATAGCTCAGGCTTGAGCTTGGTCCTGTCACATCTTTTAAAGACCCTTGGGTTAGACTGCGCGGTCGGGTTTTTTGAGGATGAGCATCTCTATGTCCGTTCGTAATTCGCCATCTTCGGCGGTTGAGGTTTTTCTGATCTTTCTGCGTCTGGGGCTGACATCGTTTGGTGGGCCAGTCGCGCATCTGGGGTACTTCCGGGAGGCGTTTGTGCAGCGCCGTCGCTGGCTCTCAGATCGCCAATATGCGGATCTGGTCGCGCTGTGCCAGCTGCTACCCGGTCCTGCCAGCAGTCAGGTGGGGATGGCGATTGGTCTTGCGCGGGCGGGTTATCCGGGGCTGATAGCGGCCTGGCTTGGGTTTACATTACCCTCGGCACTGTTGCTGATTCTGGCCGCCATCGGCGTGGGTCAGTTTGAGGGTGAGTGGCTGTACGGTGTCATTCAGGGGCTGAAGCTGGTTGCCGTGGTTGTGGTGGCGCAGGCGCTCGCGGGCATGCGGCGTTCATTGATAACCGGCCCCCGACATCTGCTGCTGATGTTCGCAAGTGCCGCCATGATGTTGGTCGTTGGCGGGGTCTGGAGTCAGCTGGCGGTCATCGCGCTGGGCGCACTCGCAGGAAGGCTGTGGCTGTCTCCCACGGCGGCTCAAGGGGAAAGCCCGCTCGCCATCGGTGGTATCGGCAGGGCTCAGGCGTTGTGCTGGTTGGGCCTGCTGCTGGCGGGTCTGATGCTGATGCCACTGCTGGTGCACCTCTATCCCGGTGATGGCGTGAGACTCGTGGACGGCTTGTACCGCAGCGGTACGCTGGTGTTCGGGGGTGGTCATGTGGTGCTGCCGCTGTTGCAGAGTGAGGTGGTGACCACCGGACTGATCGAGGAAAGCCGTTTTCTGGCGGGTTACGGGCTGGCTCAGGCTGTGCCGGGGCCGCTGTTTACGCTGGCATCGTTCATCGGCGCAGCTGTCGATCCGTCGCAAGGATGGCTTGAGGCACTCGCTTTGGGACTGCTGGCCACACTGGCGGTTTTTCTGCCGGCGTTTCTGCTGTTGGTCGGCGTTCTGCCGTTCTGGCATACCCTGTGTCAGCACCCGGCCATGCGCGCTGCATTGGCCGGTATCAATGCGGCGGTGGTTGGCCTGCTTCTGGCCGCACTCTGGGATCCGGTCATTGGCAGCGCCGTGCATGGCGCTGAAGACGTGGCCGTCATCCTGCTGCTGGCGCTGATGCTCTGGCGCCGCCTGCCAATTGTGCTGGTAGTGCTGGCAGGCGGTGCCTCGGGTGCGCTTATAGCGCTGTAACGCAGCCGTCACTGCGCGGGTCTGCCGCGCCCTCCATGACACCGTCGGGGCGCAACACCAGAGCGCCGGCATGGCCCATGGTGTCGCTGAAGGCGTCGTCGAGCAGTTCGACTGCATGCCCGGCGTCGCGTAACTGCCGTACCAGCTGCGGATCGAAGCGGTTTTCCAGCTTCAGGGTTGTGCTGGTATCGCCCCAGGTACGCCCCAGCAACCAGCGCGGTGCGGTCACCGCCTGTTGCAGCGGTTCGCCAAACATGGCGTAGCGGCTGAATACGGCGGCCTGTGTCTGCGGCTGGCCTTCGCCGCCCATGGTGCCGTAACTCATGACGCGGCCATCGTCGAAGCGGGCCAGTGCAGGGTTGAGTGTGTGGAAGGGCTTTCGGCCCGGCTCTAATGCCTGCAACGCGTTTGGGTCAAGCGAGAAGCTGATGCCACGGTTCTGCCAGTTCACGCCGGTATCCTTGAGCACGATGCCCGAGCCGAACTCCCAGTAAATACTTTGAATGAAGCTTACCGCACGCCCTTCGCTGTCGATGCAGCCCATCCAGATGGTATCGCCGGGGCTTGCCGGGTCGGGCCAGGGCAGGGCACGTGCCGGATCGATCTCGGCGGCCAGCTCGGCAAGCACGGTCTGAGTCAGGAAGGATTGCGGGTCGGCCTTGAGACGACCGGGGTCGGTGACATGGCGGTCACGCACACGGAAGGCACGCTTGGTCGACTCGATCAGGCCGTGTATGTGATCGAACCCATCAGCATTGGTGATGCCGAGTTTGTCGAAGATGCCGAGAATCATCAGTGAGGCCAGCCCCTGAGTGGGCGGCGGCAGGTTGAAAATCTTCGCACCGCGTACTTCAACCTGCAGCGGCGTGACCTGACTGGCACTGTAGGCCGACAAGTCGGAGGCGCACAGTGGGCTGCCCAGGCGTTGTAACTCGTCGGCCATGGCATGGGCCAGATCACCGCGATAGAAGTCGTCGAGCCCCGCTTTGACGAGCTGCTCGAGCGTCGCGGCCAGCGTTGGCTGTTTCAGAATCGAACCCGCTGCCGGTACTGCCCCGTCGGGCAGAAAGGTGTCGGCGAAGCCGGGTTGATCGTGCAGCTGATCCAGCTTGGCGGCCGTGAGCGCCGATTGGCTTTCGGTTACGACAATGCCGGCACGGGCGTGGCCAATAGCGTTTTCCAGCAGGCGTGCCAGCGGCAGTGCACGCCCCCAGCTTGAGGACAGTTTTAGTGCTTCGGCCCAGCCACCAATGGTGCCGGCGCAGGTCAGCGCGGCGGTTGGGCCGCGGCTTGGAATAGCGTCGAGCCCCGCATAGAACGCCGGTGTGGCGTTGGCCGCCGAACGCCCGCAAGCGTCAATGGCCACCGGGTCCTTGCCCGGCTCGTGTATCAACCAGAAGCCGTCGCCGCCGATAGAGTTCATGTGGGGGTAAACGACCGCAATGGTGGCGGCCGCCGCGACCATCGCTTCCACCGCATTGCCGCCTTCGCGAAGTACGTCCCGTCCGGCCTGAGCCGCCAGATGGTGGGGCGCTACCATCATGCCTTGGGTGCCGTAGACTGTTTTCAGCATTGTTATTCTCCTTAGCCGCTGAATAGACCATAGAACATGCGCACAGAGGTGATCGCCAGGAAGAGGGCGAACAGCTGTCTGAGCAGTTTCGCGTTGATCGCGTGTGCAATGCGGGCTCCGACCGGGGCCATCTTCATGGTTGCCGGGATGATCAGCAGCAAGCCGATCAGGTTGACATAGCCCAGTGAGAGAGGGGGGCGGGCATCAACGCCAATGCCGTTGATCAGAAAGCCGATCGCGCCGGGCAGACTGATCACCAGTCCCAGCGCCGCACCGGTGCCGACCGCGGTGTGCATCGGCGTCTTGAACGCGCTCAGGATCGGTACACTCAGGGTGCCGCCGCCGATGCCCATCAGTGTGGATATAAAGCCGATGACGCTGCCGATAACACCGGTGCCGGCAGTACCGGGCAGCGTGTCGGCAACGCTGAAACCATCCTTCTTGAACGCCATGTTCAGCGCAACCAGTAGGGCGATAGTCGCGAACACGGCGGTCAGGATGGTGCCGCTGAAATAGCCGCTGGCGATGGCGCCGAGAATCACGCCGACAATCACGCCCGGCACCAGCTTCTTGAGCAGGTCAGGGTTAAGGCTGCCTTTCTTGAAATGTGCCCGTGACGAGATAATCGACGTGGGAATGATGGTCGCCAGCGATGTGCCCACCGCCACATGCATGCGCACCGCCTCATCGATGCCCAGCAGCGTGAACAGGTGGTAGAGCACCGGCACGATAACGATACCGCCGCCGACACCGAGTAGCCCGGCAAGCAACCCGGCGATGACGCCGGTGGCGACCAGCGCCAGTGCAAGCCCGATCAGCCAGCCTGTTGAGTAGTCCGAGAGTATATCCATCACGTGTTCCTTGTTATGTAGTGATAAAAACGCTGTTACCAGCCAATCGCTTCAGGCAGCCAGGTGACCAGTGAGGGGAACTGGAACAGTACCACCACAGCCAGTAACTGAAGCAGAACAAACGGTAGCGCCCCGACATAGATGTCCCGCGTCGTGACGCCTTTGGGCGCGACCCCCTTGAGGAAAAACAGGGCCCAGCCGAAGGGAGGCGTCAGGAATGACATCTGTAGGTTCATCGCCACCAGTATCGACAGCCAGACCATGTCGGTGCCGTAGTTCATGAACACCGGCAAAAACATGGGCAGCGCGATATAGGAGATCTCGATCCATTCGAGGAAAAAACCTAGCACGAACAGCAGCGCCATCAGAAACAGCAGGGCGCCGAATTCACCGCCGGGCAGCATCTCGAACAGGGCGTGTACCATCTGCTCGCCCCCTAACCCCCGAAACGCAAGCGAGAAGGGTTGGGCGCAGAGTAGAATGAAAAACACCATGGCCGAAATGGTCAGCGTGCCGTGCAGGGTTTCACGTATCAGTTGCCTGTTCAGACGGCCAACCGCCAGCGCGATCAGCAGCGCGCCCAGTGCGCCCATCGACGCCGCTTCGGTCGGTGCCGCGATGCCGCCGACAATGGAGCCGAGCACGGCAATGACCAACAAAAGCGGTGGGCAGACATTACGCAGCAGATCAAGCGTGAGTTGCTTGCCAGAGATCTTGGCGCGCTCTTCAAGCGGAATAGCCGGGACCCACTGGGGGCGCAGCCAGCCGAGAATCAGCAGATAAGCCATATAGATCAGCGCCAATACCAGACCGGGTATGAACGCTGCGGCGAACAATGTGCCGACCGATTCCCCGACAATATCCGAGAGCAGGATCAGCACCAGACTGGGCGGGATGATCTGCCCAAGCGTGCCTGAGGCACAGATGGTGCCGCAGGCGATGCTGGGCGCGTAGCCGCGACGCAGGAGGGCGGGCAGTGTGAGCAGTCCGACGGTGACCACGGTGGCACCGACGATACCGGTGGATGCGCCCATCAGGACGCCGACCAGAATGATCGCCAGCCCCATGCCGCCGTTGACGCCGCCCATCGCTTTGCCGATGGTTTCAAGCATGTCTTCGGCGACCCGGGATTTCTCCAGCATCACCCCCATGAAGACAAACAGAGGTATCGCCAGCAGGGTGTAATTGGTAACCACACCGAATAGACGGGCGGGCATCAGCTGGAACAGCATGCTGCCAAAACCCAGGTATCCGGCGATGAAGCCCGATACGGCCAGAGCAATCGCGACCGGTATACCGATTACCATCAGCGACAGGAAACCGGCGATCATGCCCAGAACGAGCCATTCATTTCCCATCAGGACGCTCCCTCTTCAACCAGCTTGCCCGCCGTGTGCGACGGCACGATCGGACGGTCGGCAAACACCATCAGGCTGCGCAGGGTATCGGCGATGCCCTGCAATACCAGTAGCGCAAAGCCCAGTGGAATAAAGGCTTTTAGCAGGTAGCGGTAGGGCAGACCGCCGGGGTCTGGCGAGCCCTCGAGCAACTGGAAGGATTGCGTCACATAGGGAATCGATAACCAGGTGATAATAAACCCGATGGCCAGTGTCAGCAGTGCGGCAACGATATCCACAGCGGCCTGACCGCGGCGGCCGAAGCGGTCGTACAGGAAATCCACACGTACATCCGCACGGTGCTTCATCGAGTAGGCAAGGCCAAGCAGAGCGATCGGTGATACCAGATGCCACTCAAGCTCCTGCAGTGCCACCGGCCCGATCGAGAACAGGTAGCGAAGCAGGACGTTAACGGCGACCAGCAGCACCAGGGCCAGCACGCACCAGCGCGCCAGCCCCCCCATCAGCTCCACCAGCCATTCAAGTCGATCAATGACTAACTTCATCGCTGCACCACTTACGACAGGTTCAGGAACGGCTTTTCGCTCAGGGCAGCCCAAGAGGCGTGTTTCTTGCGGAAGGCCATAAACGAGTCGTGAACTTTGCGCGCCTGAGGGTCCGAGGAGGCCAGTGTTTCCAGAGTGTCGAAGGTGGCCTCTTTCAGGCGGTCGACGATGGCGGTCGGCAGCGGCTGGGCGATAACGCCTTCGTTCTCGACCAGATCCGCCAGCGCATCGGCGTTAACGGCCTCCGACCAGGAGAGACTGTCGGTGACGGAGGACTGGGCCGCTATCTGGATGATCATTTGCAGCTCTTTCGGCAGCGAATCCCATGTCTTCTTGTTGATCAGCAGTTCGGTGAAGTTTGTGGGCTCGTGCCAGCCGGTGGTGTAGTAATACTTCGCGGCTTTGTGCAGGCCGAGACGGCGATCCTGGAAGGGGCCGACGAACTCGGCGGCATCGATAACGCCGCGCTCAAGCGCCGGGAAAATCTCACCGCCGGGCAGCAGACGAACCGAGACGCCCAGTTCGCTGTACACCTTGCCTGCCAGACCCGGAATACGCATTTTCAAACCGTTGAGATCGGCAACGCTTTCGACCGGCTTGCGGAACCATCCTGTCATCTGCACACCGGTATTGCCCATCGGGAAGGCGATCAGGCCATAGGGTTCGTACAGCTCGTGCCAAAGTTCCAGACCGCCGCCGTGGTAGAGCCACGCCGCCATACCCTGTGTATTCATGCCGAAAGGCACTGTGGTGAAGTACTGCGCGGCGGGGATCTTGCCCGCCCAGAAGTAGGCGTTGGCGGCATTCATTTCGACCATGCCTCCGGCCACGGCGTTGAAACCCTCCATCGCCGGAATCAGTTCACCGGCGGCAAAGTGTTGAATATTCACCCGTCCCCCCGACATGGCTTTGACCTTGTCGCAGAAGTCCATGGGGCTGCCGGGACCCTGCACATAAAAGGGAGCGCCCGGTGGGTAGGCGTTGGTCATCTTGAAGTTGAAGCTTTCCTTGTCGGCTGCCCGGGCGATCGCCGGTGCACCGATCGTTGCACCAACCGCAGTGGAGGCCAGTGCTGCAGTGATGAAGTTACGGCGTTTCATACTCATGTCGGATGCTCCTCAATGGTCTCTTAAGGTGGCGCGCGATTTGTTTACAAATGTATGCGCCGCTACGACCGACTAGAGCAGATGTCGTGCCAGTTGCATTTATTGTGTTTAAGTTTATGAAATATAAGGATTATTATGAATTGAAAAGATGCGTTTATGAAAATGTTTCCGATTCAAAACAAGGCAGGGCAGGCGGGATGTGGAAAAACAAATGGTTAGAAAGGTGCTAATCCGATAGCAGTTGTAATCGGCTGAAAGGCTTTTCGGATCGAAGCAAACACAAATGGCGTTGGAGGGGGCTGTTTGGCTGTCGGATGTTTTCAATGCACCACAAGCGAGAGTGCGCACCAAGCCTGTGCGAAATTAATACAGAATGGGCGTCGTCAGAGCCGTGCGCCGCCTCGGCGATGCTTAACGCGTTTGAGCAGTGAGTTGCACTCCACCGAAATCACCTCGGGGCGGCCGAAGATATGCGTCTTGGCAAAGCTGTCGAATGTTTCGTAGCTGTCGGTCAGTGTATGAATATGCAGGCTGCGCAGGTCGGTCATGATATACAGGCTGACGACCTCGGGCAGCGCAGAGAGCTCTTCGGCGACCTGTTCAATCGACTGCGGCTTGACCTTCAGGTCGATAAACGTGGAGATGGTTTTGCCCACCTTCTCGGGGTTGACCACGGCGGTGAACTGCTCGATAACCCCCTCCTCGACCAGCGCCTGCACCCGGGCGCGTGCGTAGGCGCGCGACACATTGAGTTGACGGGCAATGTCGGCGAAGGAGGTGCGCGCATCCTTGATCAGGATATTCAGCAGTGCAGTATCCAGCTTGTTCATCGTGCAATATATGGCTCAAACCGTGAATCCACGGAGTATACCCTCAACACCGCTCTGCATTTCATTCTTTTGTAGCCTGTTGCAGCGATAACAGGGGCTGTTTATCGATTGTGCTGTTGCAACAATTGCTGATCCGGCGTTATATGTAGGGGTATTCAAATACCGACGCAGAACCCTAAATTCAAGGCGATGCGCTATGTTTAAACTCTGTTTTTTCGTGCCTGACTCCCATCTCGAAACCGTCAAACAGGCGATCTTTGAAGCGGGAGCAGGACGCATAGGTGACTATGATCGTTGTTGCTGGCAAATCCGGGGCATTGGCCAGTTTCGCCCGCTCGAAGGCGCCGACCCGCACCTTGGCAAGGTGGGAGAGGAGGAGCGCGTGGACGAGTGGAAAGTGGAGCTGGTGTGTGAGGATGACCGCATTCAGTCGACACTGATGGCCCTGCGCAAGGCACACCCCTATGAAGAGGTCGCGTATGACCTTTGGCGCCTGATCGACCCCGATAAACTTTGATCCGATACACGCAAGTCAAACCATGACAGGGAGTGGGCAGTGACTCAGTTGCTGGTGCGTTATTCAAGAATCCTCGAAATCATCGGCGATATTGTTAAGGTGCATGTGCCCGCGCCGCAGGAGGGCGAGATCTCCGATATCGGTTATGGCGATCTTGCGCTGATCGAAAATACGCTCGATCAGGAGCAGCCGCCCTATATGGCACAGGTGATCCGTATCGACCGCGATGAGGTGTCGCTGCAGCTGTTCTCCGGCACCAAGGGCTTATCGACACAGGCGGGCGTGCGCTTTCTCGGCCACCCCATGCAGGTGACCTTCTCACCCAATATTCTCGGACGCAGTTTCTCGGGTGCCGGCCGCCCCATCGATGGCGGGCCCGCTCTGGGCGAGGAAGCCAAGATCGAGATCGACGGCCCGACCGTCAATCCGGTGCGGCGCGTTTTGGCCTCGCGAATGATCCGTACCGATGTGCCGATGATCGACATCTTCAACTGTCTGGTCGAGAGCCAGAAAATCCCGATCTTCTCGGTGGCCGGGGAGCCCTACAACCGGTTGCTGGCGCAGATCGGAGCGCATGCCGATGCCGATATCGTGGTGTTCGGCGGCATGGGGCTGATCTTCGATGACTACCATTTCTTCCGTCAGGCGTTCGAAGAGGCCGGTGTGCTGGCGCGCACGGTGATGTTCGTGCATCAGGGATCGGACCCCGTGGTCGAAGGTCTGCTGGTGCCGGATATGGCGCTGGCGGTGGCCGAGCGCTTTGCCGTTGAGGAGGGCAAGCGGGTACTGGTGCTGCTCACCGACATGACCGCCTACGCCGATGCGCTCAAGGAGGTCGGCATCTCCATGGAGCATGTGCCGTCCAACCGCGGTTATATCGGTGATCTCTACTCCCAGCTGGCGCGCCGCTACGAGAAAGCCTGTGACTACAAGGGCGCGGGCTCGGTCACCATCCTGTCGGTGACCACCATGCCCGGCGACGATGTGACCCATCCGGTGCCGGATAACACCGGCTACATCACCGAGGGACAGTTCTATCTGCACGATGGCGTGATCGATCCGTTCGGCTCGCTCTCGCGCCTGAAACAGCATGTGATCGGCAAGGTGACCCGTGAGGATCACAGCCAGATCATGAATACCATGGTGCGCTTCTACGCCGCGGCGCGCGACGCCGAGCAGAAGCAGGCGATGTCCTTCGATCTGACCGAGTATGACGAGCGGCTGATCCGCTTCGGTCGACTCTTCCATGAGCGCTTTATGGATATTCGCGTATCGCTGCCGCTGGAACAGGCGCTGGACCTGTGCTGGAAGACGCTTGCCGAGTGTTTTGAGGCCAAAGAGCTGCTGATGAAAGAGAGTCTGGTCAGCAAGTATTTCCCCAAACGTTCAGGCGCGGACAGCGGCGAGAGGGCGTAAGCCATGGCTAAGCTGGCGCTGAACAAGAGTTCCCTGAACCGGGAATCGCGCCGTCTCAAGGCGTTTCGTCAGTTCGTCCCTGCGCTGGATCTCAAGCGCAAGCAGATTCTGGCGGCCCGCCAGACCAGTCGCAAGCTGATTGGCGAGCAGGAATCGGCGTTGTCCGCGATTGCAGAGCAGGTGAGGGAGCAACTGCCGATGTTGGCCGAGAGCGGGCTGGATCTTCATGAGCTGGTGCAGATCGGCAAGGTTGAGCTTGATAGGGTCAATCTGGTGGGTATTGAGTTGCCGGTGTTGAGCAAGGTAGAGATCGACCGGCACCAGCACTCCCGTCTGGCACTGCCGGCCTGGGTCGATACCGCGCTCGATCTGGCCGAGCAACGCCTGCAACTGGAGTTGCGCTGCCGTGTCGAGCGTGAGCGGCTGATGCGGCTCGATGCTGCCCTTCGCAAGACGACTCAGCGCCTTAACCTGTTCGACAAGGTGTTGATCCCCCGTGCCGAAAACCATATCCGCCGTATCCGCATCGCACTTTCGGACGCAGAGCGCGCCGGTGTAGTCAGAGCCAAGATCGCCAAGGGCAAGCGTTTGAGGGCCGTCTCATGAGTATCCGGCCACTGTTGAAAGCCTCGCTGGTGGGCATGCTGGAAGAGAAAGCTCAGGCGCTGGATGCGTTGCAGAGCCTGGGCGTAGTGCACATCATTCCGCTGGCGGCCGGGCCTCAGGTGGAGTGGGTTGATGACTTGGGGGTCAGCCCCGAACGTCTGCGTCTGGCGTTGCAGTATCTGGCCAGTTGCCCCAAAAAGCGTCGTCAGGTTACCGAAACGCATCATTTCGATCTTGCCGCCGTGGTGCATGCGGTGCTCGACAAGCGCCACCGCCGCATGCAGCTGGAGGAGCAGCGCGATGCGCTGGTAAAACGGATTAAGGATCTGCGCCCTTGGGGCAGCTTCGAGTTGCCGGGCGAGCAGGGGCTTTATGGCCAGCGGTTGTGGTTCTATCTGGTGCCCAACTACCGCATGAAAGAGGTGGAACGAAACGGGCTGGTCTGGAGTGTTGTACATCGCGATAACCGGCACACCTACATCGCGGTGATCTCACAGGAGGAGCCACGTCCCAACCAGATGCCGGTGCCGCGCACCCATACCGGATCGATTCCGCTGGCAACGCTGGAGCTCCAGTTGCACGATATCGAAATCGAACTGGAACTGCTCGATGGCGAACGCGAGGCCGATACCCGCTGGCTTTACCTGTTGCAACGCTCGCTGGCGGGCAACGCTGATGCTGCTGAGCGTGCCAGTGTTGGCGCGGTGACCCTCGATCACGATGGCGTGTTTGCCATTCAGGGCTGGGTTGCGGCGGACAAGGCTGATGAGCTGGCGGCCTTTGCCGATCGCGAGGGGCTGGCGCTGATCCTGAATGAGCCAGAGCGCGAGGAGTTACCCCCGACACTGCTCGATAACCCGCCGACGCTGGCAGGAGGCGAGGATGTGGTGCGGTTTTACCAGATGCCGGGCTACCGTGCCTGGGATCCTTCCCGTGTGGTGTTTTTCTCCTTTGCGACGTTTTTTGCCCTGATTCTCTCGGATGCCGGCTATGCGCTGATTATGGGGATGGGCCTGCTGTTTTACTGGCGTCGCATGGGCAGCAGCGACAGCGGCCGGCGTCTGCGTATTCTTGGCGCGACCCTGGCGTTTTTCTCACTTGTGTACGGTGTACTGGTGGGCAGCTATTTCGGCGCAGGTCCACCGTTACCGGTGCTGGCCGATCTTCAGCTGCTGGATGTGAATGACTTCAACGGCATGATGAATCTGTCGATCTTCATCGGGGCGGGGCATCTATTAATCGCCAACGGTATCAATGCCTGGCGCCTGCGCGGGCGGCTGCCGGCGCTGGCCAGTGCTGGTTGGATGCTGGTTATTGTCGCGGCACTGCTGCTCTGGCAGCGCGGCACCTCGCTGGCGGTATTTACGCTGGGCGGACTGGGTCTGTTGCTGGTGTTTGCCTGCTCTAGCGAGCGCAAGGGGCAAGATCTCCGCACCTGGCTGCTGCGGGCGCTGGATGGGCTGCTGGCCCTGACAGGACTCTCGTCGATGTTCGGCGATGTCCTGAGCTACCTGCGACTGTTCGCATTGGGCCTGGCCAGCGCCTCTCTGGCGGTGACGTTCAATCAGCTGGCGCAGGATGTGGCGAGTGCTCTGCCCGGCATGGGCGTGCTGCTGGAGGTGCTGATTCTGGTGGTCGGCCATCTGCTTAACTTCGTGCTGGCGGTGGTCAGTGGTGTTATCCACGGCCTGCGTCTGAACCTGATCGAGTTTTATAACTGGAGCCTTTCTGATGAAGGCTATGCTTTCCAACCCTTTGCCAAGCGGGAGGTTAACCCTTGGACAACCTGATCATTGCCCTCGGATGGGCAGGCCTGTACGGACCGATGGCACTCGGCGCTATCGGCAGCATTATCGGCTGTGCGCTTGCAGGGCAGGCTGCCTGCGGTGCATTGCTGGAAACCGAAACCGGTCACGGTCGCTATGTGGGTATCGCGGCGATGCCCTCGTCACAGACCATCTACGGCATCGTGGTGATGTTCTCGCTTAACCGTACGGTGACTATCGATAACGCACCGGGTCTGTTCGCCGTCGGTCTGTTGGCGGGGCTTGCACTGCTGTTCAGTGCCTGGAAGCAGGGCCAATGCTGCGCGTCGGCGATCAACGTTTCCAAGATCAAGCCGGAGATCTTCGGCATGTCGGTGGCGCCTGCCGCGATTGTCGAGGGTTTCGCCGTATTTGCCTTCATCTTTGCACTGGTGATCAGTGCCGGGATACCGGCCTGATGGAGGCGGTATGAATAACATCGAGAAATCCCATGCCGCGTCGGGCGTCGAGGCGTTGATAGAGCGCCTTCGGCTGCAGGGCGTGGAGAAGGGGCAGCAAGAGGCTGAAAAACTGATCGAGGAGGCGCAGCACCGTGCCGACTGGTTAGTGGAGCAGGCCGAACAGGAGGCGCAGCAGATCCTTGATCGGGCTCGTACCGAGGCCGAGCGCCTGCGCAAAGGCGGTGAGGATGCCCTGCGCATTGCCGCACGGGATGTTCAGCTTCAATTGCGTGAAGCGCTGGGGCGTGTGTTCGCAGACCGCGTCAGAATTCTGGTCAGTGAACAGTTGGACGATGCCCAGTTCATGCAGGCTTTGCTACGTGAAGTGGTCTGCACGGTGCGCAGCAAAGCGGATCTGGATAACAAGACGATCGAGGTGCTGCTGCCTGAGCAGTTCGTTGGCATTGACGAGTTGCGGCGCAACCCTCATGCCTATCGCGAGGGCAAGCTGAGCAGCTTTGTGCATCAGCTGCTGGCCGAACAGCTGCGCGAGGGTGTGAGCTTCGATATCGGTGATCACAAGGGGCTGGTGCTGCGCTTCGAGGGTGAAGATGCCGAGCTTGATCTGAGCGACAAGGCGCTGGCGGAGCTGCTGCTTAAGCACCTGCAGCCGCGTTTCAGGGCGTTGCTGGAAGGTGTGATCCGTTGAGCTATTACACGCTGGTTCCGGCACTACCTGCGCTGGTGCCTCTGGCCCGTTTGCAGGAGCTGCCCTGCTCGACGCTCAAGTTGGAGCAGCGGCTGACGATGCTCA
The DNA here is from genome assembly GCF_000705555.1 of Marinobacterium lacunae. GTDB lineage: Bacteria > Pseudomonadota > Gammaproteobacteria > Pseudomonadales > Balneatricaceae > Marinobacterium_D > Marinobacterium_D lacunae. Next base: position 96,631 of record NZ_JMQN01000013.1, on the reverse strand, counting down.
ACGAGGCGGATCGTGATCAGCTCTCGCGTGCGCTGCACCTGTGCCAGCGTGAGCGCATCGGTGATGAGACACTCTCCGATGCCGATGAAATTGCGCGCTGGCATGCCGAGCTCGAGGCGATCGAGGATCCGGCACTGCGCGATGTGATCGCCGAGTATCTGCAATCGCGCACACTGGTGGCGGCGTTGCGATATCGGTTGTCCGGTCAGCAGGAGGGGGCCAGCTTCAAAGGTTTTGGGCCCTGTGTGTGGCTTATTCGCCGCGACTGGCAGCAACCGTTGTTTGGTCTGGAACGTCGTTTCCCCTGGCTTGTAAAAGCGCGCGATGCGCTGGAAGCACGGCAGAGCTGTACGCTGGAACTGATGCTGCTGGAGCGCTTCTGGAACCGGCTTTGGCGGTTGGAGCAGGAGCAGGCATTCAGCTTTGCTGCTGTGGCGGCCTACCGGTTGCGTTGGGCGCTGGCAGAGTATCGCCTGCGCTGGAGTGCCGAGCAGGCGCAAACCTATTTCGATCGTTGGGTTGGCGGCACGCTGGAGACGGTCGATCTCCAGCTGGCCGGCCAGCAATGGACAGGGAGTGAAGCATGAGCGATAGGGCTCAAGCGGCGCGGATCACCGCCCGCGTCAGTGCGGTACATGACGATATCGTCACCATACGCCTGCTGAAGAACGTCGAAGGGGATTTCTATCCGGTCATCAAAAACGAGGTGGTCCTGATCTGCCCGCAGCGCTCCCAGGGCGGTTTCCCCGAAAAGCTGCAGGCCGAGGTGCTCAGGGTCCGCTACGGCGAAGCCGACGTACAGGTATTCGAAAATACCCGCGGTGTGGCCGTGGGCGATGCGGTGGAACAGACCGGTCAGATGTTGTCGGTATCACTGGGCCCGGGGCTGCTTGGGCAGGTGTATGACGGTCTGCAGAATCCGTTGGAACTGATCGCCGGTCAGCATGGCTTTTTCCTGCCACGAGGTCTGTCTGTCGACGGTATCGATACACAGCAGCGCTGGTCGTTTGTGCCTAGGGTAAAGATCGGCGCGCAGGTGAAAGCGGGCGATCTGCTCGGGACCGTGCAGGAGGGACGCTTCGAGCACCGTATCCTCGCGCCGTTCAATATGCGTGGAAAGGCCGAAGTCAGCTGGGTGCAGGAGGGGAGCTTTACCGTGACCACGCCGGTGGTACGTTTGACCGGCGAGGATGGCCGCGAACGTGAAGTCTCCATGCAGCAGCGCTGGCCGGTGCGTATACCGGTCAACCGGGATCTGCTGCGCGAAGGGTATAGCGAGCGTCTGTTTCCGAGCCAGCCACTGCTGACCAGTATCCGTTTGATCGACACCTTCTTTCCGGTGGCACGTGGCGGTACCGCCTGTATCCCCGGCCCCTTCGGCGCGGGCAAGACGGTATTGCAGAGTTTGATCTCCCGCTACTCCGATGTGGATATCGTGGTGATCGTGGCCTGTGGCGAGCGTGCCGGTGAGGTGGTCGAGACCATCACCGAATTCCCCAACACGCCCGATCCCCGCGGCGGCACGCTGATGGACCGCACGGTGATCATCTGTAACACCTCATCGATGCCGGTGGCGGCGCGTGAGGCGTCGATCTACACCGGCATCACCATCAGCGAGTACTACCGCCAGATGGGGTACAACGTGCTGTTGATTGCCGACTCCACGTCGCGTTGGGCGCAGGCGATGCGCGAAACCTCCGGTCGTCTGGAGGAGATTCCGGGCGAGGAGGCGTTTCCGGCGTATCTGGAGTCTTCCATACGAGCACTGTACGAGCGCGCCGGGGTGATCCGGACCAACGACGGGCGCGAAGGCAGCCTCACCCTGATCGGCACGGTATCCCCTGCCGGCGGCAACTTCGAGGAGCCGGTGACTCAGGCCACCCTGCGTACTGTGAAAACCTTTCTTGGCCTGAGTGCCGATCGTGCCTACAAGCGTGCCTATCCGGCCGTGGATCCGCTGATCTCCTGGTCCCGTTATCTGGAACAGCTCAGCCCCTGGTTTGACAAGGCGCTTGAGCCGGGCTGGAGCGAGCGTGTAGGTGGCCTGGTCAAACTGCTTAAACAGGGTGAGTCGATCCAGCAGATGATGGAGGTAACCGGCGAAGAGGGGGTTACGCTGGAGGATTACATCGCCTGGCAGAAGGCGCAGTGTCTGGATCAGGTCTACCTGCAGCAGGATGCCTTTGATCCTGTGGATGTATCGACGCCCATAGCGCGCCAGCAATCACTGTTGGCCCTGCTGGTGGAATGTCTCGAGCAGCTGCCGCCACTGGCTGACAAGGCCGCTGCCCGCGATTACTTTGTGTCGCTGACCGGGTTGCTGCGCAACCTGAATTACAGCCGTCAGGACAGCCCCGACTACCGGGACTATCTCGGTCAGATCCAGCGTCTGCGAACCACCGGCTAACCGGTTTCAGGCAGTCAGCTATCGGCTGCCAGTGCCAGAGCCTGACGCATCTCGTCCGCGTGTCGATCGACCCATTTCGGGTCGATCGGCCCCCAGTCACTAATGCTGTAATGGCCCTGATTGTTGCGCTCGCCCGAGTGCTGCTCGAAGGCACACTCGATGCCGATGTCGGCCAGTGTTTTCAATGTATCCTGCACCGTTCGGCGAGGCATACCCGTGGCCTGCTGCAGGCTGGGCAGGCTGTGTGGCTGCTGGCCGATCAGCCAGGCCAGGTAGAGTTTGCGCTGAAAAGCGAGCGCCGCTTTGCTGCTGTTCAATCTGCTCTCCGTTCTAAAATGGCGGTCAGCCTTGATGGTATCGGTGACCCGCAAGCGACACAAACCGGACGAGATCCGTGGTTGAGCGGATGAAACGGTTGTCTTTGACATACTTCTAGTCTACAACATCCCTTCGTCCGACTGACGCCATATAAAAAATAATGAGTCTGCTGGCCAGGCGCTTAGGTCGCCGACAGTAGGAAAGTTCTATACAAGGACGCTGTATGCATATTGGGACTGTGGGGTTTCCCGCCGACCAGCAGAAGAAGCTGGATAAGATTCTTGCCCTGTCCAAAAGTAAAACATTTACGCTTGCCGAGTTCGATAGCGCTTCACTGCCGGATCTGATGCTGCTTTTCGGCGAGGAACACCTCGATAGCGCTGCCGTAAACGCGTTGCCGGCAGACTTTCATGACCGGCTGATTCTGGTAAGTCGCGAAGCGCCGACGCGTAAAGACCTGCACCACATCAAGCTGCCGTTTATCTCATCCCGTGTCATCAGAACCCTTGAAGGGTTTGATCCCTATCTGCCTGAACCGTCAGCGTGCGGCGAAAATATTCCGACAGAGACAGATCCTGCTCCCGAGATCGAGTTAGGCGTGGAGGTGTCTTCGCAAGTGCTGGAGCAGCCGACCGATCAGCGTGAAGCGGTGGATACTATCCAGGCGGTGGACGATATCGAGGCCGAATCGGAGCAGTCGGAAAACCGGTTCAGCAAGTACGACGCGCAGATCGAGGCGCTGCGTCTACAACAGGCCAGCATCGAGCCTGTCTCAGAGCGTCCCTATACGGTGCTGGTTGTCGATGACAGTGCGCCGATGCAGCAGGCGTTGGCCAAGGAGCTGCAGCTTCTGGAATACCCGGTTGAGATCAGTTTTGCCGACGATGGCGAGTCGGCACTTGCTCAGGTCGGCGAAACCACATTCGACTTTATCTTCCTCGACATCATGATGCCCGGAATTGACGGGTTCGAAACCTGTACACGCATGCGGGCGATACCCGCGCTTAAGAAGACGCCCATCATCATGCTTTCATCCAAAAGCTCACCGCTGGATGAAGTGAAAGGGATTATGGCAGGTTCCTCGACGTATTTGACCAAGCCGATCCAACCCGAAGAGTTTCGCAAGGTGATCAAGCGAGTAACGCGCTGGGTCAGCGAATTCAAAAAAGTTTAGTACTACCCAATTTAATGGAGCTTTGGATAGCAACATGGCCGTAAACAAAATTCTTGTCGTTGAAGATGACCCGGTACAGCAGCAGCGCCTGCGTGACATCCTGAAGAGCACCGGCGCCCAGATTCTCGCCGGTTCCAATGGCCAGGAAGGGGTCACGCTGGCGGAGAATGAGTCGCCCGACCTGATCTTCATGGATATCGTCATGCCCGGTATGGATGGCTTTTCCGCCTGCCGCCAGATCACCAATAATGCCAAAACCAAAGGGATTCCGGTGATCATCGTCTCCAGTAAGCATCAGGAAGCCGATAAAGTTTGGGCGCAGCTGCAAGGTGCCAGCGCGGTGATCGCCAAACCCTACACCGATCAGGAGATCCTCGATCAGGTGATCCGGTATAGCTGAGTCAGGAGGGCGCGTTATGGTCGAGCAGGCCGGGGTTCCTCTAGCCGGAGCCGAACGGGGTGCCGAGAACACGGAAGTTGGCGATGTACGCCACGGCTTCCAACTGGGTGCCCATCGATTGATGCTCGCAGCGGGAACCTTCGCCGAACTGGCGAGCAAAACCCACATCTGTGTCTTGCCGGATACTCCTGCCTGGTTCTCGGGATTTATCAATCACCGGGGCCATACGGTTCCGGTCTACGATCTGAACCTGTTGCTCGGACAGGGGGCAACCGACCTGTCCCGGCAGTATTGGATACTGTTGATCGACAGGCAGCCGTCGACGTTAGGTATCATCCTACGGCAGATTCCCGTTGCGCTGCGCGACCCCGAGGCAATTGCTGACGATAACAGCGCCCACCTTCCCGACCCCCTGGCCAGCTGCCAAACCGGTTTTTATCGAGTGCAGCAGCAGTGCTGGGGTGAGTTGGATCACCACGCCTTGATCCGCCACCTGAAACGTAGTTTCCGAGAATCTGCTATGCCGGTTGTGCATAACAGTAACAAGAATAACGAACTGTCTTGAGGTAGAGCACATGTCATTCTTTGTTGGAATCCAGCATATCCGGGTGGGCGTAAAATTCGCCATCGCGGGTTTGCTCATGATCATCGGTGTCGCCGCCATCTCGGGCGCTTTTTATCAGACCATCTTGATTGTCGAGCAGTCTCAGGCAACACGCGAAAAGACTCGCTCGCTGGCTGAGAACGTCGGGCGGCTCGATACCTTGCTGGCACGGATTTCCAAGACCCTTGCAGAGACGGAAGCGAATACGTTCAGTGACTTCGTGAATGCGTCGCTGCGGTACGGTAATGCGGTGGAGAGCGTGTTGGACCGTTGGCCGAATCAGGAGGAGCGTCAGAACTTTAACCAAGCCTTGGAAACCCAGGGATTCTGGAAAGTTATGGATACACTAGAAAGACTTTCGAGTAATCCAGACCAGCTGTCTGTCGTGCAGGCTCGCGATGCACGACGCAGCCTAAGTGCATTAACGGATGACCTCTATATTACTAACTTGCGCTTGCAAGATATGGTGCGGGAGTACGAACGCCAGAATATCCGGGCGGAAAATGCCGCGCTCTCCGAAACCATCAAACTCACGTTTGTCGCCCTGATTCTCCTCAGCTTCGCTCTGGCCGTGGCGTTGGCGATCACCAAGTACGGCGTTCTCGACCCGGTGCGCCGCATTCAGAACACGGTAGATGCGGTGCGTTCCGGTGATACTGAAGCGCGTACCCGTTTATCGAACCGTGATGAGCTGGGCCAGATGGCAACAGTGTTGGATACCCTGCTGGATGAGAAGGAGCTGGCGTTGTCCGAGCAGGCCGCCGAGAACAAGAAGCTCAACGATTCAATCATCGGACTTATTCAGAGTGTATTCCGAATCAGCCAGCGAGACCTGACCATACGGGTGCCGGTGGCAGAGGATATTACCGGTGCGGTAGCCGACTCCATCAACCAGTTGACGGACTCCATCGAGGGCGTATTGCGTGAGGTCAGCGCGGTCTCCTATGAGGTAAACGACACCTCGGTAAAGGTTAAGGCGCAGTCCGACACCGTACTGCTGCACGCGAGCAAGGAGCAGGAGGAGATCACCGAGACCCTGCAAGGTCTGGATTCCGCGATTCAGGCGATGCAGCTGATCGCGAGACTGGCTGCGGTTTCCAACACGGCTTCCAAGCGCGCGATCAATACCACGGAAACGGCGAAAGAGTCGGTATCGGCGACAATCGGCAGCATCAACAAAATCCGTCAGACCATTCATGAGGCGGAGAAGCGTATCAAGCGTCTGGGTGAACGTTCCCAGGAGATCGGCGGTATCGTCGGTTTGATCAACAATATCTCCGAACGTACACACATCCTGTCGCTGAACGCCAGTATGCACGCAGCCTCGGCGGGTGAAGCCGGACGCGGTTTGATGGTGGTGGTAGACGAGGTACAGCGTCTGGCTGAGAACTCCCGTGAAGCGACCGCTGAGATCGAAAGCCTGATCAATAACATCCAGATGGAGACCGCCGACACTATTCACGTTATCAACTCGGTTATCGAGGATGTTGTCTCCGGTACGCGTCTGGCCGAGCAGGCCGGTGAGCGTATGGAAGAGACACGGGAAACCACTCAGTCACTGGTTGACTCGGTACTGCGCATTGCACGTAGCGCGACGACACAGGCGAAACTGGCCCAGGGACTGCGTGAACGTGCCGGTAACATCAACGAGTTTACCCGTGCAACTAACAGCGAAATGCTCGCCCAGCGGCAGTTGTCCGAGCGACTGGTAAGCGCAGCAGACGACCTCAAGCGCTCCGTCGGCGTGTTTAAGCTACAGGCAGTTGAAGAGCCTGAGGTGGCAGAACTGGTTGAAGCGGTTTGACAGGCGGGTGCGAAATGGAACTGACTGAGGTAGAAAGCAGCGCCGACCTGCCCGCTGTGGTCGAAGCGCTGCGTACCGCGCTGAGTCTGGAGATCGTGGATCTGCCCGTCGTCTCCCTCGCGGAGCAACTGCAGGAGGCGGCTGATCTGGCGCTGGAGCACGAGCTTCAGGGTGTTGGGGAGGCGTTGGCATTGCTCGCCGAACGGGTGTCTATGGAGGCAGAGCAGGCGCGGTTATCGTCCCAGCAAGCGCAAAGTCTGACACAGGCGTTGGCCGCACTGTTGTACACAGACCAGACACGCGACCTGCGTGCGGAAGCACTCAGACAGGCGGTGCAGAATGCTGCCTGGAGCGAGCCGTTGGCGGACGAAGATCTTGAGCTGCTCCCGGGGTTGCTGAATGAAGACTGGGAGCGTGTCGATCTGCTTTGCACTCAGCTATCGGATAATGTCACTACGGTCGTTGCTGATCCTGAGTGCGATGATAACGATATTGCAACGGTGGCTGAGTCGTTGCTTTCGCGCAGCGAAGCCCTGGCCGAACAGGATCAGCAGGCGCTGGCCGATCTGTTCGCGCTCAGTGCTGAGGCGATTGAAGGCTGTGCCTCGCTAAGCGCGTCACCGGTGCCAGCTCTGTTGGAGGCGCTGAAGGGGCTGGATCAACCCAGTCTTGACGGGGCGCTGAAGGTACTTGATCGACTAGCGCTGCCCGACTGGCAACACCCCTTGGATGCTGAGGATGTGGCCGACCTGCGCGAGTTGCTGGAAGATTACTTCTGCGCTGAGAGTCTTCAGGTCAACGGCAGTGCGGATACTCTAGCCGAACCCGAACCCGAACCCGAACCCGAACCCGAACTTGAGCTTGAGCTTGAGCTTGAGCTTGAGCTTGAGCTTGAGCTTGAGGCAGAGCCTGAAGTTGATGTGGCCGTCGAACCGGCAGAGGATGCTGCTGCAGAGGAGCTTCGTTTCTGCGAGGTGGATCTGACGCTCTTGGAACAACCGGGGCCGCGTATCGATTCAGCGATTCTGGCGATGCTGGCCGGCTCCCTGCAAGCGCTTGAGGATCAGTGGCAGAGCGAAGTCGGTGATGATGCAGCCCTTCAACTGATCGGGGACAGTCTCGATGCCCTGATGCCGCTGGCCAGAGCCTCCAATACCGTTAATCTTACCGGGGTGGAGCTGCTGATCAATGGCTTGGCGGTCAATCTTAAGGTATTAAAGGCTCATCCCGAGCGTTTCTTCAACTATACGCAGCAGCATATCGCCCGCACGCTGCAGGCGTTGCACAGGCATCTGGATGATCTGTCCGATCGCGGCGCTCGTGAAGCGCTGGTGGATTGCCTCAGTGATGAAGCCTTGCCGGTACCGGCTGATATTCAGCAGTCGGGTTATATTTCCGGTCTGCTGGCATTGGCCAGCATGCAATCCGCCGACGATATAGAGCTTCAGAGCGCGCGTCCTGAAGATGTCGATCTCTCCATCGGTGAAGGGGTCGACGAGCAGTTGCTGGAGATGCTCTATACCGAGCTGCCGGTCCTGGTCGAAGAGTTCCAGCAGCAGTTGCAATCGGTGATTCAGCAGCAGCTGAGCGCCAGCCTGCTGGCGGCCCAGCGCGCAGCGCATACCATCAAGGGGCTGGCCAATATGGCCGGTATCCGCGGGATAGCCAATCTGACCCATCATCTGGAGGACATTCTCGAGCTGCTGACCGATGCCGAGCTGTTCCCGGGCGAACAGCTCGCCGAGGACCTGAGCGATGCGTCCGACTGTCTGGCGATGATGAGCGACGCGGTAACCGAGGGCGGGATGCCGCCCGAGTCGGCCCAGGCCCAGCTGCAGCAGCTGATGAACTGGTTCTACCGTCTGCGTACCGAAGGGCTGGCGTGTGCCGGCCAGGCGCTCAGTGACGAGGAGCGCGCTCGGCGTCGCGAACAGGCGGAGAGCGCGGCGGCGGAGTCTGAGAAAGAGGCGCCTGTTGCTACCACCCAGGCGGCGCCGGAGGCGAAGGATAGCAACCAGATCAGGGTGCCGGTTTCCATTCTGGACAACCTGTTCCGTATAGCCGGTGAGTCGAGCACGCTCGGTACCCAGCTCGACGCCACGTTGACGCAACTGAGGGCGCAATCGCGCAGTAATCGTGAACGCCAGCGACAGTTGCAGCGGGTTTTGTTTGAGCTAGAACAGCAGTTGCAGGATCACTTTACACTGACACCCGCCCTGCAGCAGGGTGAGAGCGATTTCGATCCGCTGGAGATGGACCGTTATCACGCCATGCATACTACCCTGTCTCAGCTGCAGGAGGCAGTGGCGGACGTGCGTGAGGTGGACATGGAGTCAGAGCGTCAGTTGCGCCACCTCTCTGAACTCCAGGTGGCTCAGGGACAGTTGCAGAAAGAATCGTTGGAGAACGTGCTGGGTACGCGTCTGGTGCCGGCACGGACACTCGCCTCGCGGATGCAGCGCATCATGCGTCAAGCCTGTCGAGCGTCGGACAAACAGGGGCAGCTGCTGATCGAAGGCGAGGAGGTAATGGTGGACAGCCAGATCCTCAATCAGCTGGCTGATCCGTTGATGCATCTGATCCGCAACGCGGTAGATCACGGTTTGGAGACGCCGCATCTGCGCTTCGAGGCGGGCAAACCTGAAATCGGCACGTTGAAGATCCGCTTCGTTCAGGCTGAGGGGCTGGTGCAGGTCATCTGTGAAGATGATGGTGCCGGTATCGATCTGCAGCGGGTACGTGAGATTGCCGAGCGCCGCGGTCTGGTAGAACCCGAGGCGGTGTTGAGCGATGCTGAAACCCAACGTCTGATTCTGGTGCCGGGCTTCTCAACTCGCGAGGAGATCAGCCAGCTCTCCGGGCGCGGCATCGGTATGGATGTGGTGTATCAGCAGGTCAGCCGCATGCGCGGGACGCTCAATATCCATTCGCAGAAGGGGCAGGGTACTCGGTTTGAGTTGTCGATGCCGTCGTCCTCTCTATTGCTGCATACGCTGCTGGTCAAAAGTGCCGGACAGCGCATTTATGCGCTGTCCAGCCACTCCATCGACCAGACCTTGCTGTCGCTGGACGGGCAGTGTCAGCAGCGTGATGAGGGGCTGTTCTTCGAGCTGGGTGGCGTAGAATACCCCGCCTTGACGCTGGAGGGGTTAACCGGAGAGCGTGCGCACGACTACAGCCAGATGCGGGTTCATCCGGTGTTGCTGGTCAATCTTGATCAGGGTGATAAGGCGGTGGTGTTTGTGCGCGAGATCTTGGCCCATCGAGAGCTGGTGTTCAAACGTCTGGGTGATCAGATACCTGATATTCCCGGTATTCCCGGCCTGACAATACTGGCAAACGGCGAGGTGGCACCGATCATCGATCTGCAGGCGCGGGTGCGCCACCGCCATTCGCTGGTGCATCAGGTCAGTGAGCGGTTCGATCAGGATTCGACGCCCCAGTTGCCACGTCTGATGGTGGTCGATGATTCTCTCAGTGCACGCAAAACGCTGGAGACGCTTCTCAGTGACAGCGGTTACGAGGTCGTGACGGCGATTGATGGCCTGGATGCATTGGACAAGATCCGTAAAGCGCCGCCGGACCTAATACTCACCGACCTCGAAATGCCGCGCATGACCGGCATGGAGTTGGCAGCGGTATTGCGTAACAGCCGTGACTTGGGAGATATCCCGGTGATCATGATCACCTCCCGATCGACTGCCAAACATCGCGAGGAGGCTCTGGCGTCGGGGGTTAGCGCGTATCTGACCAAGCCCTGGACCGAGTCCGGGGTATTGGAGCAGGTCGGTCAGCTGCTGTTCTGAGAGAGGAACTCAGCTGTCAACGCGAGCGCCTGACGCATTTCGTCCGCGTGGAGATCGACCCACTTCGGGTCGATCAGACCCCAGTCGCTTATGCTGTAATGGCCCCGATTGTTGCGCTCACCCGAGCGCTGCTTTCGAATTGTTCAATACTTCTCTCCATTCCAGGGTGTGAAGGCCCGGCTTGAGGTCAAGCAGGGATTTTGCCCAGCTGTTCACACTGTTGCTGGTAGAGGCGCTTCAGATCCTGCTCGGTATGGATACCGGCTGGCGTACGCCAGCTTGGATCGTCCCAGACCTTGCCAAGCCAAGTGTTACAGAGCTGACGGTACTCAGAACTGCGGCGGAATTCAGCAATGAAACGGTTGACCGCACAGAGCAGGGTATACGACGAGGCGGTATCGCGTACGCCAACCGCATAGTGCCAGAGTGAGCTGGCCAGGTTGCCCTGCATTACCTCGATCTGGCCGTGCCAGGGGCTTTCGTCGCTGTTGCAGGCCCAGTAATAGATGGGCAGATCCACGGCAAAGGCGTCGACGGTACCGTTGGCCAAGGCATCGTGAATCCAGCTCTGATTGGTATAGGCAAGCAGGTTGGCCAGTTCGGTGCGCCCGCCGGCAACATCGCGATTGGCGCGCCAGCGCAGCCCCGTATCCTCCAGCGTGGCGAATGCGGCCGGATCGTTGATGCAGCCCAGTACACGGCCCTGGAGACTTTCGGGCCCGGTGATGCGTGTATCGCCGGTACGTCTGGCCAGCACATAGGGCAGGAACAGGTAGGGGGATGAGAAGGCTACCCCCTTATAACCGGGGTCAGGTGGTAGTGCACTCCATACGAGGTCGACTTCGTGATTCTCCCGGGCAGGTCCGCAGTCCAGTAGCTGGGTGCAGAGATCCCAGGGGTGCTCGTGAAATTCGCACTCCACGCCCAGCCAGCGGGCGAAACGCTGGGCAATCTCGGCATCGAAACCCTGAAGCTTGGCATGCTTGCCGGTACGGAAAGAAAGTCCCTTGAAGTCAGGCTCAATAGCGATGCGCAGCTTTTTCCGCTGCTGTATGCGTTGCAGCCGATCGAATCCCGGTTCCAGCTCCAGCCGCTCCTTGCGGATCAACTGGTGCAGACCATCGTGTGGATCGTCATGCTTGCTAAGGGTATCGATCAGCTCCTGGCTCAGCCGGGCACTCCACTGGCTGCGGTTGCCGATCTGCTCACTGCTGCTGGCGCCGAGCTCCAGGGTGGCATTGATGATGCGATTGTTGGTGTCGATCTCTTCCAGTTGCTGCTGCATATCGGTGAGCAGGCTATGCAGCTTGGTCATGATGCCGGACACATGTTCGTTCAGTCCGCTCAGTTCATCTTCTGAGCGCTGCAGCAGGTTTTGTAGGGTGAGTTCAACATCGGAGAGCTCAATACGCTCGAATGCGGTCTGTGCGCTCTGACGGGTGCGTTGGGCCAGGGTGCGGACCTCGTCGGCCACGACAGCAAACCCCTTGCCCGCCTCACCGGCATGGGCGGCCTCGATGGTGGCGTTGACCGAGAGCAGATGCACGGTCTTGCCGATGGCGTCGATGCTGTCGATCACCTCGCGGGAGTTGGTGGCTTTGAGTTTGAGCAGTTCGCACAGGCCTGTAAGCTCTTCTGCGAAAAAGCTGTGCACCTGGCCCAGCTTATGCGTTATTTCGGTGCGCAGGTTGCCCGCTTGCAGGCTGCTGTTTTCCAGGTTACGTCGAGTCTGGCCGACAAATTGCTGCTGTTCCTGGGTACGGCTGCCAATCTCGCCCAGAGTGGTCTCCAGTGAGCCCAGCCCCTGTTGCAGGTGGCGCTGCAAGTCACCGATACGTTCGATCAAGGGTTGCAGCGGTTGGGCTATCGCCGTGCGGCCAGCCAGTTGATGCAGGCGGTTTAGCTCTTCACGCAGTGCCGGAGGGGTTTCGGTGGAGTGCAGGGTATCCTGTATATTCCCGTGGCTGAGCGAAATCAGCCAGTCAGGCATCTGCTGATAAGCGTCGGTGCTGTTTTTTCGCAGGCGCTGCATGATCGAAGACATAGTACCACCGGTCATAAAAATTTATCGGTGGTAAAGCAAATTTCGCGCCTAGTTCTGTCTGATGTTGACCCGGTTAGTCATGTACGCGGGCTGTATTAAACGCGTTATTGTTGATCTCTACGTGGCGCAGTGGGAACTGTTGCTGTTTACGATCCTCAAAGTAGAGGCGCAATACCTGCCGGATGGTTTCAAACGCAAGCGCGTCCCAAGGGATCTCGTGTTCCTCGAACAGGCGTACCTCCAGCGACTCTTCAGAAGGCCCGTAATCCGGCGTGGGCATGTCGGCAAGGTAGATCAGCTGTACCTGATTGACGTGAACGATAGACGTCAGCGTATAGAGCGACTGTATGTTCACCTCGGTACAGGCTTCTTCAAGTGTTTCTCGCCGTGCGGCATCTTCGGTGGACTCGCCGTTTTCCATGAATCCTGCTGGAAGCGTCCAGTAACCGAGTCTTGGTTCGATCGCTCGGCGGCACAGCAGTACGCGATTGTCGTATACAGGCAAACATCCTGCGATGATGCGGGGGTTGGAGTAATGGATGGTTCCGCAGGCTGTGCAGACATGTCGTGGACGGTTATCGCCCTCAGGAACACGTTGCTCAACGCTGGCGCCGCACTGGTTGCAGAATTTCATGTCATCCACGCTTCTGGGAAAACTTCATTTTAGGAGTCTGGGCTTTTCGGCTCAACCTGTTGGGCGGGATCGAGAGTCGCCTGGGGCGCAGGTGCAGGTTATGATTAAACGAGATGGATGGAGGCGAGGATGCTTGAGCAGTTAACTGAGCGGCTTGCCCATCACCGTCCCTGGCGATTGCGCACACGAGGACGGGAGGCGGGTGTACTGGTGGCACTGACCGACAGGGCAGAGCCCGAGGTGGTTTTAACCCTGAGGTCGAAGCAGTTGTCGACCCATCAGGGTCAGATAGCCTTTCCCGGCGGTAAACGGGACCCGAACGATGCTGACCTGTTGGCAACGGCTCTGCGCGAGGCTCAGGAGGAGGTCGGGCTGGATGCCGAGCAGGTCAGGGTGATCGGTTCGCTTGGTCAGCTTGTCTCCAAGCATCAGCTGCAAGTGACGCCCTGGGTCGGTATCATACCCGCCCATCTGGAGCTGACGCCCAACCCCTATGAAGTGGATTCGATATTCAGAATTCCACTGAGTTTTTTCCTGCAGCAGAACGTACTGCGCGTGGATGAGATCGCCTTTCGGGGGAAAACCCATTATGTTCCGGCCTGGGAATATGAAGGGGAAGTGATCTGGGGATTGACCGCCTACATATTGGTGGAGCTGTTGAATATTGGATTTGATGCCGGACTGCCGATGCGGCCGCGACCGGAACATCAGGAAAATGCATTATGAGTGAAACGAACACCCAGACCCCAGTCAGAAGCCCCTGTGTTGGCATCTGTGCGCTGGATAATGATGATCTTTGCGTGGCCTGTCATCGCTCCGGGCTCGAGATTGCCGACTGGGGCGCCATGAGTGACGATGAAAAGCGTGCCGTTTGGGCCCTGATCAGGCGTCGAGAGCAGGGCGAGAGAGGTATTTGACGCGGCCTTAATGGCGTTTGCGTTTGGGTAGGCCGCGCTGGATGCGTACCGTTTTGACCTTACTGTCGCTGATCTGCAGGGTCTCGAAGTGGTAGTCCTTGACCCTGAGGCAAACGTTGGCGTCCGGCAGTGATTCCAGTGTTTCGGTGATCAGACCGTTAAGCGTTTTCGGGCCATCCGTCGGGAGGTCCCATTTCAGGCTCTTGTTGATCTCGCGGACATAAGCGCTGCCGTCGATGAAGTAGCTGCCATCCTCCTGGGGGTGGATCTCCTGATTGATGCCGGTACTGTCGGCGGACATCTCACCGACGATCTCCTCCAGGATATCCTCCAGCGTCACGATTCCTTCCACGTCACCGTACTCGTCGACAACGATACCGATGCGCCGGTTCTGCTTCTGGAAATGCAGCAGCTGCGTCTGCAGCGGCGTGCTTTCGGGGATGAAATAGGCTTCACGCACCACCTGCATGATCGCTGCCTTGGTGACCTTGCCCTGCTGGATCAGCTGCGCCAGGTTGCGCATATGCAGGATGCCGATCACCTGGTTGATATCACCCTGGTACACCGGCAGACGGGTGTGTTTGGTGGCGGAGAGCTGCTGCAGGATATGATCCATCTCCTGATCCAGATCGATCCCTTCCACTTCGCTGCGCGGAATCATGATGTCATTGACGGTCACATCGCCCAGCTCGAGAACCCCCAGCAGCATCGATTGATTGCGTTGAGGAATCAGTGCGCCGGCTTCGTTAACCAGTGTGCGCAGCTCCTCGGTGCTCAGGTTTTCGTTACTGTTGCCGGCGATATTGATGCCGAACAGCCTAAGAAAGCCGTTGGTGATGCCGTTGATGACCCACACCAGCGGGTATAGCACGGTCAACATCGGGCGCAGTATAAACGCGGCGGGAAAGGCGATCTTTTCCGGATGCAGCGCTGCCACTGTCTTGGGGGATACTTCGGCGAAGATCAGGATGACCAGTGTCAGGCCGAACGTGGCAACGACAAGCCCCGCGTCACCCCAGATACGGACACAGATAATGGTGGCAATGGCCGAGGCGAGAATGTTGACGAAGTTGTTGCCGATCAGGATAAGGCCGATCAACCGGTCGGGCCGCTCCAGCAGAGCGCTGGCTTGGCGGGCGCCTCGGTGATTGTTTTTGACCATGTGCCGCAGACGATACCGGTTCAGCGACATCATGCCGGTTTCAGAGCTGGAGAAGAACGCGGAGCAGATGATGAGCAGCAGTAAAATGATCAGCAGTGAGCTTATCGACGCGTCTTCCAAAGTGGTGAAACCTCAACCAGAAAAAGGGACTCCATTGTCTGGTTCGGGGTTTGCCCTGTCAAGGCGCTGGAGGCTGCCCGTTAAAGACCATCTCAATGACAATTTTTGAACCGAAAAACGCCAGCATAAGCAGGATGAACCCACCCAGTGTCCAGCGCACGGCAGTCTGGCTGCGCCAGCCCAGAAATGCACGGCCTGCCAGCAGTATGGCGTATACCAGCCAGGCGATGATCGAAAGCAGGGTTTTGTGTACCAGATGCTGGGCAAACAGGTCTTCGACGAAGATAAAACCGGTCACCAATGAAACACTGAGCAGGATGAAACCGCACCAGAGCATCTCGAACAGCAGGCGCTCCATAATCTGCAGCGGCGGTAGCGAGGCCACGAGGCCGCGAGTGTGATGGTGTTTGAGCGACAGCTCCTGACGGGACAGCAGAAGTGCCTGCAGGGTGGCCAGCGTAAAAATGCTGTAAGCCAGTAGCGAGAGCAGGATGTGAACGACAAGCCCGCCTGAGTAGAGTCGATGATCGCCGGTATCGGGCCCGAAAGCAGACAGCGCTGCGGTGATTGCGGCCATGGGGAAGGCGCCGATGAACAGGTTGTCGAGCTTTTGGCGCAAGCTGCTGATCAGCAAAATGCCGACTACAACCCAGGCGATGAAGGAACCGACAGGAAAGGTGCCCAAGTCTATCCCCTCGGGATAGTGCAGCACCTTGTATACGGCATAACCGTGTATTACGAACGCACCCAGACCGAGAGCTCTGATCAGGTTGCGCTGCCCGCTATCGGGCGAAGAGAGTCGCTGCCACTGCAACCAGGTGGCGCCGGCATAGCCGATGATCGCAATCAGCGTGGCAATGAACAGCATGCAATTCCTCCTTAAATCAGCGGGCTAGTGTGTCATAAATGCCGGAGCTGGGGAATATGATATGGCGGCACTGGCAGGATGTCAGTCGATAGGGATTCAGGACGGATCTAAGACAAAACGAAGGCCGCGTGGTCGGCGGCCTTAGTCTTGAGTGAGGTGGCGGGTGGTCAGAATTTGTAACCCAGAGAAAGCATGACTACGGTCGGGTCAATTTTCTGGGTACCGACTTTGGTTCCATCGACTGAAACCTCAGTATCAATATCGATCTTCCATGCCGCGGCGTTGATCAACAGGTTTTCGTTGATCGCATAATCCATGCCGATGCCAAACGCCAGTCCCCAGGAGTCATCAAGCTTGGTATCACCCAGTATGCTTTCCTCCGAGAAGAACGTGGTGTAGTTCAGTCCGGCGCTGACGTAGGGTTGGAAGGCGGAACCAGCGTCCATCGGGTAGAACTGTAGCGACAGCGTCGGGGGCAGTTGTTTGGTTTCGCCCACCTTCGTACCGCCAGCCACGATGTCATGTTTGAACGGTGTGGCTGCCAAAAGCTCTAGCCCGATGTTGGAGCTCAGCATGTAAACCCCGGTGAGGCCAAGCTGAGTATCGTCTTCGACATCCAGCCCCAGGTTATCGCTGGCATGGGGATTTACATTGGCTGCACCGACACGCAGGAGCATATCACCGGCCTCATAGGCCATTGCATTGGATGCTGCGGCGAGAAGGGCAGTGCCCACGACAGCTGACAGTAACTTCTTATCCATGAATTCACTCCAGAAAAATTAGATATACAGTTGAAGGTTGATGGGGTGATTAGATATGAGTGCCACCGGAGAGATCATGATCTGGCGCAATGTTGCAGAGCAGTAATATGGCGGTGATGGAGATTATTGTCTTATGTCAAATAACCATTTTATTTGTGCGTGAAATTGGTTCGGAATGTTCCGGGCGTGGTCAGGCGGTGCGGAGTCACAAGTCGAATCCGATTCGCTGTCAGATTCCTGCGTCTGGCAGGTAGAGCACTGCACGCCACATTCCTATGGGCTTACTTTGCATGGTGTGGTGCGCCGCCCCTTGGCACTCCTGTATAATGCGCACTCTTAGCAATACCGGCACCCACTGTTGCAATCCCTGATGGTGCCCAAGGCAGAGGTTTTTCATGTTCGATAATCTGACAGAACGGCTAACGCAGACGCTGCGCAGCGTCACCGGTCAGGCAAAACTGACCGAAGAGAACATCAAGGGCACCCTGCGTGAAGTGCGCATGGCGCTGCTCGAGGCCGACGTGGCGCTGCCGGTGGTCAAGGAGTTCATCAACGGCGTCAAGGAGCGGGCGGTCGGTCAGGAGGTTGCCAAAAGCCTGAGCCCTGGCCAGGTCTTCGTCAAGATCGTCAACGAAGAGCTGGTCAAAGTGATGGGCCAAGCCAACGAAGAACTCGATCTTTCCGCTCAGCCGCCGGCCGTGATCATGATGGCGGGTCTGCAGGGTGCCGGTAAAACCACCTCCGTCGGCAAGCTCGCGCGCTTCCTTAAAGAGCGCAAGAAGAAAAAAGTACTGGTGGTGTCGGCGGATATCTACCGTCCGGCGGCGATCCGCCAGTTGGAAACGCTGGCCGGTGAAGTCGGCGTGGATTTCTTCCCCTCCAGTGCGGATCAGGATCCGGTGGATATCGCCAATGGCGCTATCGGACATGCCCGTATTCAGCACCATGATGTCGTGATTCTCGATACTGCCGGTCGTCTGCATGTCGATACCGACATGATGGATGAGATCAAGCGACTTAATGCCGCGGTCAAGCCGGTGGAAACCCTGTTCGTGGTCGACTCCATGACCGGTCAGGATGCGGCCAACACCGCACGCGCCTTCAACGAGGTGCTGCCGCTGACCGGTGTGATTCTGACCAAGACCGACGGTGATGCCCGTGGCGGTGCTGCGCTGTCGGTGCGTCATATCACCGGCAAGCCGATCAAGTTCCTCGGTATTGGCGAGAAGAGTGACGCGCTTGAACCCTTCCATCCGGATCGTGTGGCATCCCGTATTCTCGGGATGGGTGACGTGCTGTCACTGATCGAGGAAGCGGAGCGCAAGATCGACAAGGATAAGGCGGAGAAATTCGCCAAGAAGGTGTCCAAGGGCAAAGGCTTCGATCTGGAAGACTTCCGTGAGCAGCTTCAGCAGATGAATAACATGGGCGGCATGATGGCGATGCTGGAGAAGCTGCCCGGTATGGGCCAGATGGCACAGGCGGCGCAGAGTGCTCAGGCCGAAAAGGGCATGAAGCAGATGGAGGTGATCATCAACTCGATGACACCGAAGGAGCGTCGTAATCCCGATATCATCAACGGCTCACGCAAACGCCGTATCGCCATGGGGTCAGGCACACAGATTCAGGATATCAATCGGTTGCTCAAGCAGCACAAACAGATGTCCAAGATGATGAAAAAGTTCGGATCCAAAGGCGGTATGGCCAAACTGGCACGGGGCATGAAAGGCATGCTGCCGCCAGGAATGGGAGGCGGTGGCGGTTTCCCGCGCATGTAAACGTGCGCTGTTGGCTAAAATTTGCACGAAACAGCTTTTATCGGGTGGCGTATTCACGTAGAATTGCCGCCCTGATTTTTGTCGGCTACATCCGTGTGGCTGGCTGATTGGCCCTCCGGGCCGGGCATTGGTCTGGCTTTGAGGTAACTAAAACGATGGGCGATCCTAAAACCCATCTCGCGAAATAAAGGGGTCCAGCGCATGGTCACTATTCGTTTGTCTCGTGGTGGCGCTAAAAAGCGTCCGTTTTATCAGATTACTGTTGCCGATTCGCGCTTTGCGCGTGACAGCCGCTTTATTGAGCGGGTCGGTTTCTTCAACCCGGTCGCTCGCGGTCAGGAAGAGAAACTGCGCGTCAACCTGGAACGTGTTGATTACTGGATCGGCAAAGGCGCTCAGCCTTCTGAGCGCGTAGCTCAGCTGATCAAAGAAGCACGTAAAGCAGCACAGTAAGTAACAAGGTTGACGGGCAGGCCAGTTGGGATGAGTGAATTCCGCGAAGAGGACGTTGTTGTACTCGGGCGCTTCACTGCCACCTATGGTGTACAGGGCTGGATCAAGGTCTATTCCTACACCGACCCGATGGAGAACATCCTGACCTACTCGCCATGGCTGGTTCGCAAGAACGGCGCCTGGACTCCGCTGAAGCGGGTCGGGGCCAAGAAGCATGGCAAAGGCCTGATTGCCCAGCTGGACGGTATAGACGCACCGGAGAAAGCACGCGCTTTCACGAATGTTGAGATAGCGGTTCCGAAAACGGAACTGCCGGATCTTAAACCGGGCGAGTACTACTGGAGCCAGTTGGAAAACCTGTTGGTATATACCGAATCCGGCGTGTTGCTGGGTCGGGTGGATCATCTGATGGAAACCGGTGCGAACGACGTGCTGGTGGTTAAAGGTACGGACGAGAGCATCGATCGCGAAGAGCGGTTGCTGCCTTGGCTGCCGGATCAGGTGATTAAAGAGATTGATCTGGATTCAGGCACTATGCGGGTCGATTGGGACCCGGAGTTCTGAGTCGTGTGGTTCGGGATCGTATCCCTGTTCCCGGAGATGTTCGAGGCGGTTACCCGCTACGGCGTCACGGGGCGGGCAGTGCGCAATGAGCTGATCAGCGTCCAGTGCTGGAATCCGCGTGACTTCACGCATGACCGGCACCGTACCGTGGATGATCGCCCCTATGGTGGCGGCCCCGGGATGCTGATGAAGGTTCAGCCGCTGCGTGATGCGATTCAGGCGGCGAAAACCGCCGCGGGCGAGGGTGCCCGGGTGATCTATCTGTCCCCTCAGGGGCGCAGACTGGATCAGGCCGGAGTTGCTGAACTGGCTAAGACGCAAAAATTGATTCTGGTAGCGGGTCGCTACGAGGGTATCGATGAGCGTTTGATCCAGTCCGACGTCGATGAGGAGTGGTCACTCGGTGACTTCGTTCTCAGCGGCGGCGAGTTGCCTGCGATGGTGATGGTGGATGCGGTGTCGCGATTGGTGCCCGGCGTGCTCGGACACAGCGATTCGGCAGTCGAAGACTCCTTCTATGAAGGGCTTCTCGATTGTCCGCACTACACCCGGCCGGAATCACTGGAGGGCATGGAGGTGCCGGATGTGCTGCTTAGCGGTAATCATGAGCAGATACGGCGCTGGCGTCTCAAGCAACAGTTGGGGCGCACCTGGGCGCGAAGGCCTGACCTGCTGGAACAGATCGAACTGAACCCGGAGCAGCAAGCGCTGTTAAGCGAATATATCCGCGAGGCCAAAGGGCAGGCGGGTGAAAATTAGGAGCGAGCGATGAGCAGCAAAAACCTGATCATTCAGCAGATCGAAGCTGAACAGACTAAAAAAGAAGTTCCGGCGTTTGCACCGGGCGACACCGTTGTAATCCAGGTACGTGTAGTGGAAGGCAGCCGTAGCCGTCTGCAGGCGTTCGAAGGCGTTGTAATCGGCAAGCGTAACCGCGGCCTGAACTCTGCTTTCACCGTACGTAAGATCTCTCACGGTGTGGGCGTTGAGCGTACCTTCCAGACCTACAGCCCGACTGTAGAAGGTATCGAAGTCAAGCGTCGCGGTGACGTGCGCCAG
Organism: Marinobacterium lacunae; assembly: GCF_000705555.1. Classification (GTDB taxonomy): domain Bacteria; phylum Pseudomonadota; class Gammaproteobacteria; order Pseudomonadales; family Balneatricaceae; genus Marinobacterium_D; species Marinobacterium_D lacunae. The sequence goes on along the minus strand of NZ_JMQN01000013.1, from coordinate 75,758 downwards.
GCTAAGCTGTACTACCTGCGTGAGCGTAGCGGTAAGTCTGCGCGCATCAAGGAAAAGCTGGGTTAAGCGATCTGGATCGCATCAGCTTCCGGGAAGGGCGGCCTCAGGGCCGCCCTTTTTGTTGTTGTGATCTGTCGCAAGTCTTTAACTCGCCATTTTTCTTTCCTCACCTTAGAATCGTCCGAATAAGCCAACAACAAGAGGGAGTGGCGGATGCGCAAGCTGGCCATCGGATTCGTCTTTCTGGTGCTGCTGCCGGCGCTGGTTATAGCGGGCGGTTACGGTTTCTACTGGTATCAGGTGAAGCGTTATGCAGACCAGCTGGTCGAGCAGGCGGCGCCTTTTGCCCGCGTGGAGTACGGCGCGATCTACGCCGATCCTCGTGGAGAGGTGGGGCTTGACGGTGTCAGTATTACCCTGAATCAGGACGGCACGCGTATTCCCGTGGAGTCGATCCGTGTGCGCTCCCAGGATCCGCTGTTCTTCTTTGATCCGCAGGGACGCATCGAGTCCGGTGACCTGCCTCTGCAACTGGGGTTTGTCGTCAAGCAGGTTGAGGTCGATCTTTCCAGCAAGCTGGTCAAGACGCTGGCCGAGCAGGCGGCCGCGGCCGAGGCGCTTTCGCCGGGTGTTGTCAGCCCCGATGCGTTGGGCTGCGGAGCGCTCACCCGAATCGATGTCGAGGCGCTCGGTAAAATGGGCTACAAGCGTATGGCCATGGATATGGCGGTCTCGATGGCGCTCGAACCACACAATCGCCGTATCCGTCTCAATGCCGATACCGACCTCTCGGGTTTTGGGCAAAGCAGTGTAGCGCTTGAGTTGTCCGTCACGGGTGATAACTACGCGCCCGCTCAGATTCTGGCCGCCAACCCCCGTTTGCGTCGTATCGAGGCGAGCTATCAGGATGCCGGATACAATGCGCGGCGAAACAAGTTTTGCGCCAAGGAATCGGGTGTAGAGGTCGATCAGTACCTGGCTGAGCATGAGCGCCTGATGCGCGAGTGGCTGCTGACGCAGGGTGTCGACCTTCCGGAGCTACTCTGGGATCTCTACAACGGCATGAACAAGCCCAGAGGACGCGCGACAATTACCGTGGAGCCGCCGGGCGGGCTGGGGGCCGAGGTGATGGCCAGCCTTGGATCGCCGACACAGCTGGTCGACCGGCTCAATATCGGCGTTTCTCTGAATGACAAGCGTCTGGCGATCGATTCCATCGACTGGAATTCGGTGATGGTAGAGCCCAAGGTTGCGTCGGCTCCGAGAGTGGTTGAGCGGGAGTCTGCGGTTGCAGATGTCGTGGCTGCCGCAGAGGCCAGCGCTGCTGAGGCGGTTGTTGCCGAGGTGGAGGAGTCTGCCGCTGAGTCTGCGATGTCGGATGAGGATGATATTCTGCGCGGCTTACCCAAGCGTGAGCCCAAACCGGAACCCAAGCAGTATCGCTCGATTTCGCTTACCCAGTTGGCCGACGCTCAGGGCTTGCCGGTGCGCGTGCGCACCGACCTTGGTAACCGGTTCGAGGGCCGCATCGTCGATGCGCGCAACGGAACCCTGAAGATCGAACAGCGCGTCGACAGGGGGGTGATTGTATACCCGCTGGAGTTTGATCAGATCAGCTCTGTCGAGGTATATCGTTGAGTGAAGACCGAAGGCGGCGGGCGAAGCTGCCCGCTGCCGAGGACCAAGCACTTATCGGCCAGTATCTTGATCACCTGTGGCTTGAACGTGGACTGAGTGACAATACCCGCGCTTCCTATGCGCGTGATCTGAACCACTTTGCCTGTTGGCTCAATCAGCGCCGCCTGCGCCTGTCCGAGATCGACCGGCGCGATCTGCAGCGGCATCTTCAGTGGCGCGTCGAGCAGCAGCTGCGCCCGGCATCCACTGCGCGTTTGCTGTCGACGCTGCGCGGCTTCTACCGTTACCTCCTGCGTGAACATCTGGTATCCAGCGATCCCACATTGAATATCGACAGTCCCCGCCGAGGGCGTCCCTTGCCGAAAACGCTGACCGAAAACGACGTTGAGGCACTGCTGGCAGCGCCTGATGTATCGACAGCGCTGGGTTTGCGTGACAGAACCATGCTGGAGCTGCTCTATGCCTGCGGCCTGCGCGTGTCGGAGCTGGTCGAGTTGCGCCTGGAGGAGCTTAACCGTCGTATAGGTGTGTTGCGTATCGTTGGCAAGGGCGATAAGGAGCGTATGCTGCCGGTCGGTGACGAGGCGCTGTTGTGGTTATCGCGCTATCTGCAGGACGCGCGCCCGGAACTTGGGTCCGATATGCGCGTCGAACACATATTCCTGAGTCGATTAGGTCAGCCGATGACGCGGCAGACCTTTTGGCACAGGATCAAACGCTATGCGGTGGAGGCGGGGATCGATAAGCCGATCTCGCCGCATGTGCTCAGGCATGCGTTTGCAACGCATCTGCTCAACCATGGTGCCGATCTGCGTGTGGTACAGATGCTGCTTGGCCATTCGAGCTTGTCGACAACGCAGATATATACCCATGTGGCGACGGCCAGACTGCAGGCGCTGCATCGGGATCATCATCCGCGGGGTTAATGCGTTGCGGTATGTACGGTGAGTCGGTGTTACACTGCCGAGCCCAATGAAATGGAAGGTTATCGGAGGTTGTTATGCGCGCGTTTGCTGCCGCTCTTCTGTTGTGTGTGATGTCCCAGAGCGTGCTTGCCGCCGATACCGTGCGGGATCGCATCGCTGAACGTATCCAGTCCTTCGACAGCCGTTTGAGCGTCGAGAGTGTTTCCGAAGCGCCGATGGCCGGGTTGTACGAGGTGGTGCTCAGTAGCGGAGAGGTGCTCTATACCGATGACAAGGCGGAGTATATCCTCGCGGGCGAGCTATATCAGATACAAAGCGGCAATCTGGTCAGCCTTACCGAAGAGCGTCTGAAAGATGTCAGGGTCAAGGCGCTGGCGGGTATTCCCGCTGAACAGCGGGTGATTTTCCCTGCCAAGGGAGAGCGCAAGGCGCATCTCCAGGTCTTTACCGACGTGGACTGTGGTTACTGTCGCAAGCTGCATGACGAAGTCGCCAAGCTGAACGACATGGGGGTTCAGGTCGATTATCTGGCCTTTCCCCGGGGTGGTGCTCGTTCAGCCGCTGCCGCCAAGATGAGTGCGATATGGTGTGCTGAGGGTGATGAACGTCGTGCGCTGATGACGCGCGCCAAGAACGGCGAGAACCTGAAGCCCGTCGCTTGCGACAACCCGGTCATGGAGCAATTCGCAATCGGACAGCAGCTGGGTGTAACAGGAACCCCAGCATTGGTGCTGGATGATGGTCGTCTGTTGCCGGGTTACCTGCCAGCCGAGCAGCTGGCCAAAGTGCTGGGGCTCTGAGCCACCGCTATCGATACAAAGCGATCCAAAACAGGCGGGATGCGTAGTGCGCATCCCGCCTTTTCGCTATAATAGGCCCCATTTTTCGCCCGCGAGAGGTCGGTCCTCTCTCCTCCTGGGCCGTCTGTATGCAAGGGCGGTTGCGAAGAGAGGGCTAACGGGTTGTTTTGACAAGCAAAGCGAGGTGTTGTTTGAAACCGGTAAAAGTTGGAATCTGTGGTCTGGGCACCGTCGGCGGCGGTACCTTCAATGTGCTGATGCGCAACGCCGAGGAGATCGCGCGTCGTGCAGGGCGTCGAATTGTTGTCGAGCAGATCGGCGCACGGCGTGAACATCCGGGCTGCGATACTGCCGGTATTCAGATTACCAACGATATTTTTGCCGTGGCGACCAACCCGGAGATCGACATTGTCGTCGAACTCATCGGTGGCTATGACACCGCCCGCGACCTGGTCATGACCGCCATCGAGAATGGCAAGCATGTGGTTACCGCCAACAAGGCGCTGATCGCCGTGCACGGTAACGAGATCTTCGCGGCAGCCCAGGAAAAGAACGTCATGGTTGCGTTCGAGGCATCCGTAGCCGGTGGTATTCCGATCATCAAGGCGATCCGTGAGGGCTTGGCGGCAAACAAAATCAATTGGTTGGCCGGTATTATCAACGGCACCGGCAACTTCATCATGACCGAGATGCGCGACAAGGGGCGGGCGTTTGACGACGTGCTGGCCGAAGCGCAGGAGCTAGGGTATGCCGAAGCCGATCCCACATTTGATGTTGAAGGGATCGACGCTGCCCACAAGCTGACGATTTTGGCCTCAATCGCCTACGGCATTCCGCTGCAGTTCTCCAAGGCGTATACCGAAGGGATCAGCAAGATCACTACCGAAGATGTGAAGTACGCCGAAGAGCTTGGCTTTCGGATCAAGCACCTCGGTATCAGTCGCCGTACGGATGTCGGTATCGAACTGCGTGTGCATCCGACCCTGATTCCGCAGTCTGCTCTGCTGGCCAGCGTTAATGGCGTGATGAACGCGGTTCTGGTGGATGCTGATGCTGTCGGGCAGACCCTTTACTACGGTCCGGGTGCCGGTGCAGAGCCCACGGCTTCTGCAGTCGTTGCCGATATTGTCGATGTGGTGCGCACACTGACGGCCGATCGTGATAACCGTGTTCCGCATCTGGCGTTCCAGCCCAGCCAGCTGTCCGATCTGCCGGTTCTGCCGGTGGACGATATCGAGACCGGCTACTACCTGAGGCTTCAGGCGGTGGAGCGTCCGGGTGTGCTGGCCCATGTGACCCGTATTCTGGGAGGCAAGGGGATCAACATCGAGGCGATCATCCAGAAACAGACGACCGAAGCTCAGGTGCCGGTGATCCTGCTGACGCAGCGTATCGCCGAGCGGGTCATGAACGAGGCGATTCGCGAGATCGAAGCGCTGCCGGATATCCTCGGCGAAGTGATCCGCATCCGTGTCGAACACCTGGCAGATTAAGGACCGAACAACGATGAAATATATCTCCACCCGTGGCCAGGCGCCTGCGCTCGAATTTGGTGATGTGCTGCTGGCTGGCCTTGCCAGCGATGGCGGTCTCTACGTGCCCGAACAGCTACCGACCTTCTCCAGGGAGGAGATCGCGTCCTGGGCTGGTCTCTCTTATGCAGAGCTGGCTTTCAAGGTGATCAAGCCGTTCGTCGATACCTGTATCAACGATGCCGACCTGAAGCGGATGATCGATGAGACCTATGCCGGGTTTAACCACTCCGCCGTAGCACCGCTGAAAGAGCTGGGCACCAACGAATGGGTGCTGGAGCTGTTCCACGGCCCGACACTGGCGTTCAAGGATTTTGCCCTGCAGCTGCTGGGCCGCCTGATGGACCATGTCCTGGCCGAGCGTGGCGAGCGTCTGGTGATCATGGGGGCGACCTCGGGCGATACCGGCTCTGCCGCAATCGAAGGCTGCCGTCATTCAGAGCATCTGGATATCTTTATCCTGCACCCGCACAACCGTGTGTCCGAGGTGCAGCGCCGTCAGATGACCACGATTCTGGCCGATAACGTGTTCAACATCGCGCTGGAAGGCAACTTCGACGATTGCCAGCAGATGGTCAAGGACAGCTTTGCCGATCAGGCCTTCCTGAAAGGGTTGAAACTCGGAGCGGTCAACTCGATCAACTGGGCCCGCATCATGGCCCAGATCGTCTACTACTTCTCTGCGTCTCTGGCTGTGGGCGGTCCGCACCGTCCGGTGGCGTTCTCTGTACCGACTGGTAACTTCGGCGACATTTTCGCCGGCTACCTGGCCAAACAGATGGGGCTGCCGATCAGTCAGCTGGTGGTGGCAACCAACCGCAACGATATCCTGCATCGCGTGATCAGCGGCAACGACATGTCCAAGGGCGATCTGGTCCACACCCTGTCGCCGTCCATGGATATCATGGTCAGCTCCAACTTCGAGCGTTTGTTGTTCGATGTTTACGGACGTGACGGCAGCGCGATCAGCGAGTTGATGGACCGCTTCAAGAAAGAGCCGGTGCAGCTGGATCAGAGCCGCTGGGAACAAGTGCGTGAGCTGTTTGATAGCGCCTGTGCCGACGATGAAACCACCTGCAGCACCATTGCCGATGTGTACGCCGAAACCGGCTACCTGCTGGATCCGCACACGGCGATCGGGGTCAAGGCGGCGCGCGAATGCTGGCGCGACAAGTCGGTGCCGATGATTACGCTGGCCACAGCGCATCCGGTCAAGTTTCCGGAGCCTGTAGTCAAAGCGGGTCTCGAGTCTCCGCAGTTGCCTGAGCATCTGCATGATCTTTTCGAGCGCGAAGAGCGCGTTGAAGTGATCGATAATGATCTGTCCGCGGTTCAGGCGTATATCGCCTCGCACGTACACCGCGACTGATTCATGCGGGCCCGGCCACTGGTCGGGCCTTCGCTCTACCAGCCGTCTGCCATCGGCCTAAGCCGGGGATGATGCGATGGATAGCTTTTTTAACCTCTCCAAGCTGTTCTGGTTCTTTGCCCGCCCTGACCACTTTCTGGTGTGGATGCTCCTGTTGGGGTTGTTCAGCCTATGGGTTGGCTGGCGGCGATTGGGCATCGGCTTGTTGGTCGGTGACTTGGTGCTGCTACTGTGCATCATGCTGATGCCGCTGGGTGACGCGCTGATGATGCCGCTGGAGAGCCGCTTCCCTCAGCCCGATAGAAACCTGAAGGTCGACGGCATTATCGTGCTTGGCGGTGGTGAGCTGGCCGAAGAGAGTGTCTATTGGCATCAGCCCCAGATCAATCAGGCCGGTGAGCGGCTGATGCTTATTCCAGTGCTGGCGCACCAGTTCCCTAAAGCGAAGATCCTGTTCAGCGGCGGCAGTGGTTCGGTACTGCGCCCGGAGTTCAAAGGCGGTGATGTCGCTAAAGCGTATCTCGACAGTGCCGGATTGTCCGGGCGTGTGTTGATCGAGCGGGACTCGCGCAACACACACGAAAACGCGATCAATACGATCAAACTGCTTGGCGGTGTCCCCAAAGGTAACTGGCTACTGGTAACCTCGGCGTATCACATGCCGCGTTCGATCGGCATTTTTCGGCGTCAGGGTTGGGAGTTGACCCCCTATCCGGTGGATTATTACGCGCTGAGCGATGATGGGCTGCATCTGGCGCCGGGGTTATGGAATAACCTGAGCGAGATCGAGATTGCCCTGCGCGAGTGGGTCGGCCTGCTGGCCTACTACCTCAGCGGTAAAACCAGTCAGTTGCTCCCGGGGCCATTACCCGCCCCCGAGTCCGAGGCACTATGACGCAACACCCTCTTATTGAACGTCGCCCCCAGTCTGAAACACTGCCGCAGGGGCTCTCTGAACTGCATCCGGTATTGGCGCGCATCTATGCCAGCCGCGGGATCAGTGATCTCGACCAGCTCGGCAGACAGCTCAAGGAGCTACTGCCGGATACGCAGATGCACGGTATGGACGCAGCGGTGGCGCGTCTGGTGTCTGCACTGGAACGTCAGGAGCGGATCCTGATCGTCGGGGATTTTGATTGCGACGGCGCGACCAGTACCGCGCTGGCGGTGCTGGCGCTACGCGATTTTGGCGCGGCTCAGGTGGAGTATCTGGTGCCTAACCGGTTCGAGTACGGTTATGGCCTCAGCGCCGAAATAGTTGAGGTCGCGGCGACCCAGTCGCCGCATCTGATCATTACGGTGGATAACGGCATTTCCAGCATCGAGGGCGTTGAGCGGGCCAGGGCGCTGGGTATTGATGTGCTGGTGACCGATCACCACCTACCCGGTGAACAGTTACCAGCGGCCTGCGCCATCGTTAACCCGAATCAGCCCGGCTGTGAATTCATGGCCAAGTCGACCTGTGGGGTCGGGGTTATCTTCTATGTGATGATCGCCCTGCGCCGCGCCTTGGCCGGGCACGGCTGGTTCGAGCGTCGTGGCCTTGGCGCACCCAACCTTGCGGCGCTGCTGGATCTGGTTGCGCTGGGTACGGTAGCCGATGTGGTCGCGCTTGAGCGCAATAACCGTACCCTCGTCTATCAGGGGTTGCAGCGTATCCGGGCCGGACAGGCGCGCCCGGGCATACTGGCGCTGATCGAAGTGGCTGGGCGTCGTCGGGATCAGCTCAGCGCGACGGATCTCGGTTTTGCGCTGGCCCCCCGGTTGAATGCGGCAGGACGTCTGGAAGACATGTCGATCGGCATCGAATGTCTGCTCAGCGATGATTACGAATATGCGCTGGATCTGGCGCGGACGCTGGACGATCTAAACCGTGAGCGGCGCGGAATCGAACAGGAGATGCAGCAGCAGGCGCTAGTTCTGCTGGACCGGCTTCAGCTCGATGATGCGGCGCTGCCCTACGGACTATCACTGTACGACCCGACCTGGCATCAGGGCGTAGTTGGTATTCTGGCCTCGCGTATCAAGGAGCGTGTACACCGTCCGGTTATCGCCTTTGCGCCGGGCGAGGATGGCGATATCAAGGGCTCGGCCCGCTCGATCAGCGGTTTTCATGTCCGTGACGGTCTGGATGCAATCGCCGCCCGCCACCCGGGATTGATCAAAAAGTTTGGCGGCCATGCCATGGCGGCCGGGCTGTCGCTCGAAGCGGCAAAGCTTGATGCGTTTCGAGATGCCTTCGATGCCGAAGTGCGACGCCAGTTGGATGAAGAGGCGCTGACACAGCGCGTGCTGACCGACGGAGCGCTGACGGCGGATCAATTTTCGCTGGAGCTGGCTGAACTGATTCGCGAGGCGGGGCCCTGGGGGCATCAGTTTCCCGAGCCGCGCTTTGACGGTCGTTTTCGGCTGATCCAGCAGCGTATCGTCGGTCACCGTCATCTCAAGGTGGTGCTGATGGAGCCGCTTTCCGGTATGGCGCTGGATGGTATTGCGTTTAATATCGATACCAGGCGCTGGCCGGATCAGTCGGTTACCGAGGTTGAGGTAGTGTACCGTCTCGATGTGAACGAGTTTCGCGGTCAAAGAAATCTGCAGCTGATGATTGAGCAGCTGCTTCCCGCCCGCTGAGCATTTTCAGAGCTGGCAATCTCGTTCCTGTTTGTAGGTGTTGGTGGGAAACGTCTTGCCGTTTTATCACCGCTGCAGGCGATCAACCGATACCGCCTCTTTGCGAGTCTTTGGCCGGTGTTGTCTGGAGCCAGGCAACGGCAGCGCATCTTCTCCGGTTGCGATAGGCCTGTATTTTGCTTGCATCAGGCCGTGGTGCAGATATCGAAAGGAGGCGCATCTTGGACATCATAACCGCAACACATAGCTCCCTATCTCCCGCGCTGGAAGGACGTGTCGACCTAAACCGGGTGCTGGCAAGCGACAGTACCGGGAACTCTTTTGCTCTGGAGATCGAGCGGGCGGGAAAAGCGTATCGGCAGGCATGGGAGGAGCCGGTTGCCAGCAGCGAACAGCCGTTGGAAGAGTCTGAGGTGGAGACTCGATTGGCGGCTATCAAAGCCAAACCAAACATGGAACGGACGGCTGCGGAGACCGAATATCTCATCGAGCACGATACTCGAATGGCTGAAATAGCCGCGAAGGATATAAACCAAAGAACCGCGGACGAGATCGACTATATGCAGAAAGCCGGTGGTTTTGTGAATACCATGTCGAAGCTCAGCCCCAAGGAGAGGGCGCTGTATGACGAGCTGGTGGCAGCAGGTGACACAAAGGCGGTCGAGGCCATGAACAGGATAGCGATGACCAGGTATGCCTTTGAGGGCACTATCACATTGCCCAATGGTGCCAGGTTCGATCCTGATTTGACTGAAATATCGGTACAGAATATCGAAAAGTTTTTCCGCCACTGCTTTGACGATCCCGGTGGCGAGATCGGCCGATCATTCGACGCCTTGGCAGCGGCACTTGATCGGCGGGTATCGACACGGGAAACGGTGTGAATAGGTCAGGGTTGTCCTGTCCGGTTGTCGCTGTATGAAGTGCAGGGCTAGGATACGCCCCCCGTTTTGGTCGATAATGGCCGTCCCCCCAACCAGCCAGGAGTACTACTACCCATGCATGAATTGAATTTGGAAGAGCTGAGCGCACTGTTGGCGGTATTTGAACGCGCAGGGGTTCAGGCGGGCGAGAGTATGGAAGGGCAGCTGCTGTCCCGTATTCGCACGCTGCACGCGGAAAAAGAGGAGCTGGACTCCATGGATTTCGATGACTGCCTCGGCGGAGCCTGCAAGCTGTAATGTATTACGTAGGAGCTCATGTCAGCGCGTCAGGCGGCGTCGAAAACGCGCCGCTTAATGCCGCCGCCATCGGTGCGAACGCCTTTGCACTGTTTACCAAGAACCAGCGTCGCTGGGATGCCAAGCCGCTGACCGCGAAGAGTATCGATGCGTTCAAGCGCAACTGCGAGACACACGGTTTTACGCCGGATCAGATCCTGCCTCACGACAGCTATTTGATCAATCTGGGGCACCCGGAGGCAGATGCCTTACAGAAGTCGCGCGATGCTTTTATCGACGAGATGCAGCGGTGCGAGCAGCTGGGGTTGAAGTATCTCAACTTCCATCCGGGCAGTCATCTGCGCAAGATCGACGAGCGTGAGTGCCTGAGCCTGATTGCGCAATCGATCAATCTGGCGCTGGAGAAAACCGAAGGCGTGGTTGCGGTGATCGAAAATACGGCAGGCCAGGGGTCGAATCTCGGTTGCCGTTTCGAGCAGATCGCCGAGATTATCGATCAGGTTGAGGACAAGTCCCGCGTCGGCGTCTGTCTCGATACCTGCCATACCTTCAGTGCCGGTTACGATCTGCGTACCGCTGACGCCTGTCGCGAGAGTTTTGCCGAGTTCGAACGCATCGTCGGCTTCAACTACCTGTGCGGTATGCATATCAACGACTCCAAAGCAGCTCTGGGCAGTCGTGTCGATCGACACCACAGTCTCGGTCAGGGCGAGATCGGCTGGGAGGTCTTCCGCTTCATCATGCAGGATGCGCGTTTTGAAGGTGTGCCCCTGGTGCTGGAAACCATCGACGAGACCATCTGGGCCGATGAGATCCAGCAGTTGCGTCGATTCTCGCAGGGTGAGATGTCCCTCGCCTGAGCTGTCACTGCATTGTCATTGAATCGCCATAAACTCGGCCCTAATCGGCTGTTTTGTAAGGTGATCCAGAATGTGTGCAGAGATTCAGTTCGGGCAGGAGATCGAAAGTGAGCAGGAGGAGTTGTCGCTGCTTACCGAGATTATCCAGAAGGAGTGCCTCTATCCGGTATTCCAGCCGATCGTCGATCTCAGCACCGGAGAGTGCCTCGGCCACGAGGCGCTGATCCGGGGCCCGGCCGGCACGCCGCTGCATCCGCCTTACCGTCTGTTCAATGCCGCTATACGCCACCATCTGCTGCACCGCCTTGAGCTGCTGTGCCGACGCCGCTCCATCGAGAGCTTTGCTTCACAGTCACTTGGCGGCAAGCTGTTCCTGAATGTGTCCGCATCGCTGCTCAGTACACCGGACTACCAGCACGGATTCACCATCGAATTGCTGCAGGCTTTGGGTATTCCTCAGGAAGATATCGTTATCGAGCTCTCCGAGCAGCACCCCTTCGACAATCACGGGCTGACGCGCTCGGCGGTGGATCACTACAGGCAGATGGGTTTTCGTATCGCCATCGATGATCTGGGCAGCGGCTACTCGGGGCTCAAGCTTTGGGCCGATCTTCAGCCGGACTACGTCAAGATCGACATGCATTTTGTCCGCATGATCGACCGGGATTCGGTCAAGCGTGAGTTCGTGCGTTCGATCTGCAACATCGGCCGCACCCTGCACTGCAACATCATCGCCGAGGGGATCGAAACGCTCGAAGAGCTGCATACCCTGCAGGAGATGGGGGTGCGCTACGGTCAGGGCTTTCTGCTGGGGCGTCCCAAGGAAGATCCGGTGATGAGCATCGATCCTTTGACCATTCGCCATGGCTACCTGCAGAGCAGGGGAGGCGAGCGCGGCGCGGCTGAGAGCGATACGGCACGTGCGCTGGTGCGCAGTATTCCGGCGGTGGCGCCAGAGGATCGGTTGTTGGAGGTCAGCGAGATTTTCCGCGCCTTGCCGAATGTCGGCTCGGTGCCGGTGCTGGTGGACGGTGAGCCGGTTGGCGTTATTCGTCGTGGTGATCTGCTCGAGCTGTTTTCGGCGCAATATGGGCGGGCGCTGTATGAGCAGAAACCGGTTTCAAGGCTTATGCGTGAGAATGCGTTGGTGGTGCCTTGCGAGACGCCGCTGGAGCGTGTGTCGCAAATGATTACCGAGCAGGACGAGGCGGAGCTGATCCAGCAGGAGCTGATCATTGTTCAGGACGGCTGCTATCTGGGTATGGCCAGCGTGCGGGATCTGCTCAAGCGCATTACCGAGTTGAAGATACGCAATGCGCGCTATTCGAACCCGCTGACGCTGTTGCCGGGCAATGTGCCGATCAACCGTGAGATCGATCTGTTGCTTGGTCACGCCACCGATTTCTATGTCGCCTATTTTGATCTGAACCACTTCAAGCCGTTCAACGACTGCTACGGTTATTCGCGAGGCGATCAGGTTATTCGCCTGCTCGGCATGCTGCTGAGCAATAATGTCTCGGCCGATATCGATTTTGTCGGCCATGTGGGCGGAGATGACTTCGTCGTGCTGTTCCGCTCGCGTCAGTGGCGCGCGATTTGCGAACAGGTTATCGACGAGTTCGGCCAGCGTGTGCGTGAGCTGTATCGAGCCAGCGACTGGGAGTCGGGCGGTATCTGGAGCTCTGATCGCACCGGTGAGCGCTGCTTCTTCCCGCTGTTGTCGCTGGCGGTGGGCGTCGTGCATCCGGACCCTTACAAGTGCTCGAGCTACCATGAGGTGGCTGAGCTGGCCGCTGAAGCGAAGAAGCATGCCAAACAGCAGAGCGGAGATATGATCTATCTATCTTCCCAGCGTCATTTGAGCCCGCTTTGGCGCTCGGGCGTTCAGGTCGGCACCTGAGTCGCGCAGAAATTCCCCGGCGGATTGGGTTATAGTGTTGGCTATACCCTTTGCAGGAATCTGGCGATGCACAAAAGCTGGCAGCCCTCATTTGGCCCGGACGACTTTCGTATCGATGAAGATCTCCGGGTGTTTGACGGCTATTTCAAAATGTATCGACTGAAACTGGTCCATCGCCGCTTTCATGGCGGAGAGGTCAGTATTCAGCGAGAACTCTTCCGTCGCGGCAACGCCGTCTGCGTATTGCTGTACGATCCACATCAGGACGCGGTGGTGCTGGTCGAGCAGTTCCGTGTCGGTGCGCTTGAGGCGCCTGAGGGGCCCTGGTTGCTCGAATTGGTCGCCGGTATCGTCGAGCCGGGTGAGACCGCCGTCGATGTCGCGGTACGTGAAAGTGATGAGGAAGCGGGACTGGCCATCAGCGGTGTGCGCCCGATCTCCCGTTTCCTGCCAAGCCCCGGTGCTTCTGACGAGTGGATCGATTTGATGTTCGCCTGTGTCGATGCGCGTGAGGCAGAAGGTGTACACGGCTTGCCAGAGGAGGGAGAAGATATCAAAGTACAGGTGATCGACGCCGAAGCGGCGTTTGAACTTGTGCGTGCTGGACGGATCAATAGCGGACCGGCAATCATCGGGTTGCAGTGGCTGGAGTTGAACCGGCCGCGCATCCGCAGCGAGGAGAGCTCAGCGACAAAATGAAACGCAAGTATGTACCCGATCTTCAGCGGCAGATGTCGGTCTGTGAGACCAACTATGCGCGGATACTGAAGCTGTTGCCCGATCTCGATACTCAGGATCAGCGTGAGTATCAGATCAGTTGGCACGGCCGCAGTGCCGTTGTGCGTCTGCAGGTCGAGGAGCGTTTCCGTTACACCAGCACATTGCTGGTCAGCCGCCAGCTCGAGAGCGAGTCACGCTGGCTGGACGCCCCCCAGTTGTTGGTGCGCCTCTACCATGACGCCGGCATGGCCGAAGTGATCTGCATCCGTCAGCGCCGTCAGCTTGCCGGACGCTATAACTATCCGAACCCGGATATGCATCAGCCCGACGAGAAGGTCCAGTTGAACGAGTTTCTCGGCGAGTGCCTCAGCCAGTGCCTCAGTCATGGGCATATGATGGAGCCGGTGTTCGTTGGCTGAATCCACTGCCCGTTACCTGCTGCAGATCAGCGATTGTCACCTGATGCCCGATGCCGGGCAGCGCTTTCGTGGCCTCGATACCGATGAGACCCTCAGAGCCGTTGTCGCGCATGCCAAAGGCTTGGACATCGACTTCGATCATGTGCTGCTCAGTGGTGACCTGGTTCATCACGGTGCGCCGGATGCCTATCGTCGGTTGCTGCAGATTGTGTCGCCGCTGCCCGGGTCGCAGCACTGGATTCCAGGCAATCACGATGAGCGCGCCGCCATGCGAGCTGCTTCGGAACGCCCGCTCGGGCGTGAGCTTGTCCGCTGTGGGGCATGGGATCTGTTACTGCTTGACTCCACCGACGCCCCGGACGGTCGCGGCAGCGGTTCTCTCAGTGCAAGCGAACTGGAGTGGCTTGATCAGACGTTGGCTCATAGCCATGAACGTCCGGCACTGATCGTGTTGCACCATAATCCCGTCGTCACCGGCAGCGCCTGGCAGGATCCGATCATGCTGGGCAATGCCGACGCCTTTGCCCGTATCGTTGATCGCCATGCCCGGGTTCGCGGTATCATCTGCGGTCACCTGCACCAGCATCAGGCATTGAGGCTTGGGCAGGTGCCGGTCTGGTCTGCGCCCTCTACCGGTATTCAGTTCAAGCCCGGACAGCGTGATTTCATGCTCGAAGATGATCCGGTGGCGGCCTGTCCCGGTTATTGTGTCTACCGTCTGAGTGAAGAGGGCGGTATCGAGGCGAGTGTGCATCGAGTCGAGGCTCGGTAGTTGCGCCGGCGTCCCGGCTTGGGTAACGTCTGCCCCTGATCGAATCACTTCCAGATATGAGGGGCCGCGTAGCCGATGTCCAATACGGCGTATATCTATGTCCACGGCTTTAACAGCTCCCCTTCATCCTGGAAGGCGCAGGTATTGGGCAAGGCATTGCACGAGCGTGGTCTGGCAGGGCAGTTCATCTGTCCGGAGCTGTCGCATTGGCCGGAACGGGCGATCAGGCAGCTGGACGCATTGATAGCCCAGCAGAGTGAATTGCAGCGCGATATCGTTTTGATTGGCAGCTCACTGGGTGGATACTACAGCAGCTATCTGGTCGAGCGGGCGGTGGCCCGCGGTGAACGACTGAGAGCGGTGCTGGTGAATCCGGCGGTTTACCCCTATCGTCTGCTCGAGGAGTGGCTGGGGGAGAATCAAAATCTGTATACCGCCGAGCGGTACGAGCTCACCCGCCGACATCTGGAGCAGTTGCTGGCGCTGGATACCGGTGTGCCGGCGGAGCCCGAGCGCTATCTGCTGCTGGTACAGACCGGCGATGAAACCCTGGACTACCGAGAGGCTGTGGATAAGTTCTGCCACTGTGCCCAGTTTGTACAGCCCGGCGGTAGTCATGGATTTGATCGATTCGAAACACTGATACCCGCTATTCTGGCGTTTGCCGAAGAGCGCATCGAGCTGCCCGAGCCGATTGCGTTGTCGGCAACAGCCCTCTGACGACAGGAAATAAACGGATGTCGAAGCAATATAACGCTGAAGCGATTGAGGTACTCAGCGGTCTGGATCCGGTGCGCCGCCGACCCGGCATGTACACCGAGACCGATCGCCCCAACCATCTCGCTCAGGAAGTTATCGATAACTCGGTGGATGAGGCGTTGGCCGGTCACGCCCGCCAGATCGAGGTGACACTGCATGATGACGGTTCGTTGTCGGTCAGTGATGACGGCCGAGGCATGCCGGTGGATATCCATCCGGAAGAGGGCGTCAGTGGCGTCGAGCTGATTTTGACCCGGCTGCATGCCGGCGGGAAGTTCAACAACGACAACTACACCTATTCAGGCGGTCTGCACGGCGTCGGTGTATCGGTGGTCAATGCGCTGTCCAAGCTGCTCAACGTCGAGATCAAACGTGGCGGCGAGGTATACCGTATCGGTTTTGCCGATGGCGAGAAGGTGTCGGATCTTGAAGTGATCGGCACATGCGGCAAGCGTAACACCGGTACCACGCTACGTTTCCTGCCCGATCCGAAATATTTCGATACGCCGAAATTCAGTATCAGCCGTCTGAAGCATAACCTTCGGGCGAAGGCGGTACTCTGTCCCGGCCTCAGGGTGATCTTCACCGATGCAAGCGGTGCCAAGAAAGAGTCCGAGGAGTGGTACTACGAAGATGGCCTTGTGGCCTATCTCAAGGGCAATACCCAGGTGTACGAAACCCTCCCGGCTGAGCCGTTTACCGGTCACCTTCAGGGCGAGGAGGATGCGGTCGAGTGGGCGGTACAGTGGCTGGTCGAAGGCGGTGAGGTTACGGCAGAGAGTTACGTCAACCTGATCCCGACGGCGCAAGGCGGTACCCACGTCAACGGCCTGCGCTCGGGCCTGCTCGATGCCATGCGCGAGTTCTGCGAGATCCGCAACCTGCTGCCGAGAGGCGTCAAGCTCAGCCCCGAGGATGTCTGGGACCGTTGTTGCTATATCCTGTCGGCGAAGATGCGCGACCCTCAGTTCGCCGGTCAAACCAAGGAGCGCCTCTCGTCACGTCAGATTGCGGCGTTTATCTCCGGTACCGTCAAGGATGCCTTCTCGCTCTGGCTTAACCGCCATGTTGAAGAGGGGGAGAAAATAGCCGATCTGGTGATCGCCAATGCCCAGCGCCGCATGCGCTCCAACAAGAAGGTGGTGCGTAAGAAGGTGACGCAGGGGCCCGCTTTGCCGGGCAAGCTGGCGGACTGCTCCGGCGGGGACATGACCCAGTCGGAACTGTTTCTGGTCGAAGGGGACTCGGCCGGTGGCTCGGCCAAGCAGGCACGCTCGCGTGAGTTTCAGGCGATCATGCCGTTGCGCGGCAAGATTCTGAACACCTGGGAGGTGGAGTCCAGCGAGATTCTGGCGTCTCAGGAGATCCATGATATTTCGGTCGCCATTGGCGTCGATCCCGGTTCTGTTGATCTCAATGGCCTGCGTTACAACCGTATCTGCATACTGGCCGATGCCGACTCCGACGGTCTGCATATCGCCACCCTGCTCTGTGCCTTATTCGTGCGTCACTTCCGCCCGCTGGTGGCGGCGGGGCATGTCTATGTGGCAATGCCGCCGCTGTACCGCATCGATGCGGGGAAAGAGGTCTACTACGCACTGGATGACGATGAAAAACAGGGCATTGTCGAGCGTATTCGTGCCGAGCGGCGCAACGCCAAGATCAACGTGCAGCGCTTCAAGGGTCTCGGTGAGATGAACCCGATGCAGCTGCGCGAAACCACCATGGCACCCGATACCCGCCGTCTGGTGCAGCTCACCCTGGCCGAAGGCGACGACACCATGGAGATCATGGATATGCTGCTGGCGAAAAAGCGCTCGGGGGATCGCAAACAGTGGCTGGAGAGTAAGGGCAATCTTGCCGAAGTGATCTGATCATGCTGCACGGCAGCAACGATCCGGAGCAGCTATAGTAAGGAAACCGGGGTACCCAAGGTGCCCCAATCCCAGGAAAGGGAGAGCTGTTATGTACGGGCTTGCACGACTCGCCTTGCTGTTTATGCTGCTGCTTCCGGTAGCGGAGGCGGACGCCATGCTGCCGCTTGCCCCCGCCGAAATGCCGCTGGTGGATAACCAGCCGGTACCGGACTGGCCCGCACTGACCGCTCTCTATGACCGGAGCAACTCCACCTACCTTTGGCACCGTAATGACGGCTCTCCCGATGTGGAGCTGATCGACGCCCTGCTCAGGGCCGTCGATATGGCGGCGGGTCAGGGGTTGAGTGCCGCGCGTTACCATGACCGTCGTCTGCTGGAGGAGATGGATGCCGCGCGCCGTGACATCTTGCTCAGCGATGCTCTGCTGCGGGTTATCTCGGATATGGGGCGTGGCCAGCCGGAAGCGGAAATGGGATCGCGGTTATGGCACCTGGATCGCCCGTCGATCGACCCTGTGCAACTGGCCGAACAGGCGCTAATTCAGCGCGATCCAGACCGGATGGTGGCCGCGCTGGCGCCGAGCTCTGCACAATACAGGGCGCTGGTTGATCTCTATCAGCACTACCAACTGCTTACCAAAGAGCCTCCGCTGCCTGAGTTGCCGACGGATCTGCTGATCAAGCCGGATGAGCAATCCGATCTGATACCCTTGTTGCGTCGTTATCTGGTGCGGCTTGGGGATGCACAACCGGACCCGCTGGCGCTTGAAACCGCGCCTGACCTGTTTGATCAATCTCTGCAGGCGGCGCTGCGTCGTTTCCAGATGCGTCACGGGTTGGAGGTGGATGGTGTGCTCGGACCCAAAACCGTGGCTGAGCTGAACCGCCCGTTGTCGCAGCGAATTGAGCAGATCCGCGTCAATCTTGAGCGCTGGCGCTGGATGCCGCGAGAGCTGGGTGAGCGGTATGTACTGGTCAGTATCCCCGGTTTCTTTCTGGAGCTGGTCGATAGCGGGCAGCCGGTATTGGAACTGCGCACCGTAACCGGCCGTCCACGCTGGCCTACCCCTTCGTTCCAGACCCATATCCGTTTACTGACGGTGAATCCCAGCTGGATAGTGCCGCGCAGTATCCTGCGCAAGGAGCTGTTGCCCAAGATCAAGGCGGACCCGAGTTGGCTGGCCAACAACAACATGAATGTGGAACGGTATCAGGATGGCCGTTGGCAGGGTGTGGACGCCACCACGGTCGACTGGAGCTCGCTTGAAGGGCTGCGTTTGCGGGAGAGGCCGGGTCCGGCCAATTCACTGGGTCGGCTCAAGTTCGGTATGGATAACCCTTTTGCCATCTATCTGCACGACACGCCCGCGAAGTCGCTGTTCGATAAGCCGCTGCGCTCCTTCAGTCATGGCTGCGTCAGGGTGCAGGGGATCGAGACTTTGGCGCAGCAGCTGATGTCGGATTCGACCCCGATGCAGAGCTGGTTCAGCGAGGCGTTGGAGCAGGAGCAAACCCGGAATCGTTCGCTGCCGGAACCGGTGCCCGTTTATGTGGTCTATCTCTCGGCTTGGGTTGACACCGAGGGGCAGGCTCAATTTCGACCGGATGTATACGGTTTGGATGGTCAGGTGCAGGCGCGTTTGCAGCGTTACGGCAGTGTGAGCAGTGCCGGCATGATCGTTAACAACTGATTATAATCTGGTCAATTGCGGCGTTCTTGGGTAGGATGCAGTCATACTTTCCATATTAAATAGCGCAGGATCGCTTGAACCGACACCCAGAGGTATTAAACGAGTGCCGTTCAAAAGCTGTACGAGGTCTGCCGCACCTCTCTCCCGCCGCGGCTTCCTGAAAGGTCTTGCAGTGACAGCTGCAGGGCTTCATATCCCCAAAACACTGGCGGCAATGCCGAGAGAACATGAACGCAGTATCGCGTTGCATAATCTCCATACCGGTGAAAAAGCGAAACTGACCTATTGGGAACAGGGGCGCTATCTGGATGAAAGTCTCGCCGAGCTGAACTATCTGCTGCGTGATTTTCGCACTGGGGATGTGCATCCTATCGATCCTGCGTTGATCGATATGCTGCACCTTCTCAGAATGCGCGCCGGTCGCACGGCACCTTTCGAGATCATCTCGGGTTATCGCTCACCCAAGACCAACACCATGCTCAGTTCCAAAAGTAGCGGCGTTGCCAAGCGCAGCCTACATATGGAAGGACAGGCGCTGGATATTCGCCTGCCCGGACAGGATCTGCACAAGCTGCATCAAAGCGCGGTCGATCTGAAGGTGGGCGGTGTGGGGCTCTACACCAAATCCAATTTCGTACACATCGATACCGGACGGGTGCGTTACTGGGGGAGTTGATCCCCCAGTGGTGTGCACGCCGCGTTAGCGGAACTGGCTGACCAGCGCATTGAGTGCTTTGCTGGATTCCCCCAGCGTCCCGGCGAAGCGCTGGTTGTTTTCCGCTTCGGCGGCCGATTGTCGGGACAGATCCGCCGAGGTATGGATGACCGACGCGATCTCCGAGGTGACGGCTGATTGCTGCTCGGTTGCCGAGGCGATCATCGCGCTCATGTCGTTGATGTTGGCGATCGCCTGGCGGATACGTTCCATCGCTTCTCCCGCCTCATTGGCACACTGCACCGTTGCCTGCACAGACTCCTGTTGAGTGTTCATCCGATCGGTGGCCGCTTTCGAAGCTTGGTCCAGTTTTTCGGTGATGCGGCGGATCTGCTCGGCAGAATTGGCTGTGCTGGCCGCGAGGTTGCGCACCTCGTCGGCGACAACGGCGAAACCGCGGCCGGCGTCTCCGGCCCGTGCCGCTTCTATCGCCGCATTCAGTGCCAGCAGATTGGTCTGTTCGGCAAAGCCCTCGATGACGGTCAGCACGTTGCTGATGGCGAGCGCGTCGGCTCTGAGCTCCTCAAGTGCCTGTGCAGTATCGCCAACCTCGCTGCTGAGCAGCGTAATGCTGTTGCGCGTCTGATCCAGTGCCGAGGAGCCCTGATTCGCCAGCTGGTGTGCCTCATGTGTGGCGGTGCTGGTGCGGGCGGCGTTGCCGGCTACCTCATGGAATGAACCATTGAGCTGCTCCATCTGTGTCGCGGCATTCTCGGTTTGTAGTTGCTGTGTCGAAACAATCTGCTCCAGGCTCTGAGAGCTGTTGAACGCTTCGCTCTGCAGCTGGTTCAGACGACTTGTTTCGAGATGGATCTGCTCGATTAGGCGCTGGAAGTAGTCCTGCAACTGGTGAACCGCCTGTTTGAGGTTTTGTACCTCGGTAAAGCGGCTGTTTAGCTCGAAGGTGCTCTTGAGATCGCCATTGGCAAGCTTGTCGATATACGTGCTGCTGACGGTGAGCAGTCGGGCCAGATTATTTTGCAGCAGGGTCATGCTGGCACCCGTCAGGATAATCAGGGCCATGCAGATGCCCAGCACCCAGTAAACAAGGTGCAGGATCTTTTCATAACGGCTGTTGATGATCCCTTCCATCTGCGAAAGTGTGTCTTCCAGCATATCCAAACGTTGCAGCGCGTTGTGTCGGCTGGCGCCCTTGAGCTTGGCAAACTTGCTGGCGTTCTCCATCTCCTTGGGGAAGCGCGACTGGAGTGATAGCAACGAGGAGGTGAGCTCCTCTGCCTTATCGACGGCCTCGCTCTCGCTTTGAGTGTTCCAGCCCATCAGCGCAGCCATCTCGTCGACCTCCTGCTTCTCGACTACACCCAGCTTAGGCAGCTTGGAGAGTGCTGTGACGGTGGCTTTGATCTCGTCCAGGTAGAGCGTCAACGTCTTTTCGGTGTCGGTATCCGGCTGTTTGAAATAACTCTCCCGCGTCAGTGTCAGGCGGTGCAGACTGCGTTGTGCGCTGGCGATCTTTTGCAGGTAGTCGATGCGCAAAGACGGGTTTGCGCTGTCGCCTTCGTTGACGTAGTCGCGCAGTGAGGAGAGTGTGTCTGACTGTTCGCGCTCGTTGATAATCAGCAGTGCTTCAGGATCGGCAAGCTTGCCGGCTTCGCGCAGCTCGCCCAGTACTTCATCCTGAATGGCGACCAGACGGGCATCCACGGCTTCCCGAACCTGAGCGGGCATCCAGCTGCCGCTGTCGCTGTCCTGGGTAAGTGCGTTGAGGTTTTCGCCCAATCGTGTCAGCAGGGTGGCGTCCCCGCTGTCGAGATAGGCAGCGATCGGCTGCTGTACCTTCTGTTGAACCTGCTTGCGGTATTCGCTGTAATGCAGCGTCTGGTTAAACGCTGAGCTGAGCTGATCGAGGGCCCAGATCAGTGCGCCAGCCATAAGCAGGACAATGAGGATAAGAGCGGCGCTGGCACCGCGTGCGAGATGAGATATTTTCATCGGACTAACCTTAGGTACTGCTGCAAAATGCGCGATGGCGGCAGTATATGAACGAAATATTACATCGCGGTGACATTGGGCCTTGGATTTCCTGGGCTTGCGGAGACGCTCTTCGTGGACAATGTGGTGGGTATGCACTAAAATACCGCCGGTTTTGCCCGCAGGGTCCGCGGGAAATCAGCAGAATTCATTTTAAAGCGAGGTAAACTACCGGTTTCACCTCGCTTTTTTGCACGTATCGATTACGTCTGAAGGCTGCTCTCTTTCCAGACATTCAAGATAATTGTTAGCGCACGCGCGGGAGGTTCAATTGACGCGACCAGCCATTCTAGCCCTTGAAGATGGCAGCATATTCAGGGGGGTTGCGATTGGCGCCGATGGTGAGTCCAGTGGTGAGGTGGTGTTTAACACCTCGATGACCGGATATCAGGAGATTTTGACAGACCCCTCCTACTGCCGGCAGATCGTCACCCTTACTTATCCACATATCGGTAACGTCGGCGTCAATGCCGAAGATGCGGAATCTCGTCAGACCTGGGCCGCAGGCCTGGTGATTCGTGATCTTCCGCTGGTGGCCAGCAACTTCCGTAGTGAACAGTCTCTCGATCAGTACCTTAAGGACAACGGTATCGTCGGCATTGCTGACATCGATACCCGTCGCCTGACCCGCATCCTGCGTGAGAAGGGTGCCCAGAACGGCTGCATCATGGCCGGTGAGATCGACGAAGAGAAAGCGCTGGCTGCCGCTCGCGCCTTCCCGGGTCTCAAAGGCATGGATCTGGCCAAAGAGGTAACGGTTAGCGAAGCATATGACTGGCGCTCCACAACCTGGACACTCGGTGTCGGGCATGAAGAACGTGCCGATGCGGATCTGCCGTTCCATGTCGTGGCGTACGATTACGGTGTGAAGTCCAACATCCTGCGTATGCTGGTTGAACGCGGCTGCCGCCTGACCGTGGTTCCGGCCCAGACCCCGGCTTCCGAAGTGATGGCGCTGAATCCGGACGGTGTTTTCCTCTCCAACGGTCCCGGCGATCCAGAGCCCTGCGATTACGCCATCAAAGCGATTGGCGAGATTCTGGAAACCGGTCTGCCGGTGTTCGGCATCTGTCTGGGACATCAGCTTCTGGCGCTGGCCTCTGGTGCACGTACCGTGAAGATGAAGTTCGGTCACCATGGTGCCAACCATCCGGTACAGGATCTGGATAACCGCCATGTGATGATTACCAGTCAGAACCATGGCTTCGCGGTGGATGAAGAGACGCTGCCTGAAACCCTGCGTGCGACCCATAAATCTTTGTTCGACGGCTCCCTCCAAGGAATCGAGCGCACGGATCGTCCTGCATTCAGTTTCCAGGGCCATCCCGAAGCGAGCCCCGGCCCGCACGATGTGGCGCCGCTGTTTGATCGCTTTATCGAACTGATGCGAGCCCGCGCCTGAGCCCTTGCCTGAATGTAAGGTGCCAGACAGTCCCCGAACAGAAACAGATACGACCGGTTAAATCAGATGCCAAAACGTACGGACATTCAAAGTATTCTCATCCTCGGCGCGGGCCCGATCGTCATCGGCCAGGCGTGCGAGTTCGACTATTCCGGTGCCCAGGCGTGTAAAGCGCTGCGCGAAGAGGGCTACCGTGTCATCCTGGTCAACTCCAACCCGGCGACGATCATGACCGATCCGGCCATGGCTGATGCGACCTATATCGAGCCGATCAACTGGAAAACCGTCGCCAAGATCATCGAGAAAGAGCGTCCCGACGCGCTGCTGCCGACCATGGGTGGTCAGACCGCTCTGAACTGTGCGCTTGATCTCGACCGCGAGGGTGTTCTTGCCCAGTACGGTGTCGAAATGATCGGTGCAACCCAGGATGCCATCGACAAGGCGGAAGATCGCGAGCGCTTCGATAAGGCGATGAAAAATATCGGCCTGGAGTGCCCGCGTGCGTCTATCGCCCACAGCATGGAAGAGGCGCTTCAGGTGCTGGATTCCATCGGCTTCCCGGCGATCATCCGTCCCTCTTTCACCATGGGTGGCTCTGGTGGCGGTATCGCCTACAACCGTGAAGAGTTCATCGAAATCTGTGAGCGTGGTCTGGACCTGTCCCCGACCAACGAGCTGCTGATCGATGAGTCACTGATCGGCTGGAAGGAATACGAGATGGAGGTTGTTCGTGACAAGAACGACAACTGCATCATCGTCTGCTCCATCGAGAACTTCGACGCCATGGGTGTGCACACCGGTGACTCCATTACCGTGGCTCCAGCCCAGACCCTGACCGACAAGGAATACCAGCTGATGCGTGACGCATCCGTCGCGGTATTGCGTGAGATCGGCGTGGAAACCGGTGGCTCCAACGTGCAGTTCGGTGTCGATCCGAAGACTGGCCGTATGGTCGTCATCGAGATGAACCCGCGTGTGTCCCGCTCTTCTGCTCTGGCCTCCAAGGCGACCGGTTTCCCGATCGCGAAGGTTGCGGCCAAACTGGCGGTTGGCTACACGCTTGACGAGCTGCAGAACGATATCACCGGCGGTCGCACCCCGGCGTCGTTCGAGCCGGCCATCGACTACGTTGTCACCAAGATTCCCCGTTTTACCTTCGAGAAATTCCCGCAGGCCAATGATCGTCTGACTACGCAGATGAAATCTGTTGGCGAGGTGATGGCGATTGGCCGCACCCAGCAGGAGTCTTTGCAGAAAGCGTTGCGCGGTCTGGAGGTGGGCTCTGTCGGCTTCGACCCGATCGTCGATCTGAACGCGGAAGATGCGCGTACCGATATCGTGCGTGAGCTGACCCAGCCGGGCGCTCAGCGTATTTGGTACATCGGCGATGCCTTCCGTCTTGGAATGAGTGTCGACGAGATCTACAAGCTCAGCGGTGTGGATCCCTGGTTCCTGGTGCAGATCGAGGATCTGCTCAAGGATGAACAGCGCGTCTCCGAGACTGCTCTGAGTGAGCTGGACAAGGATCAGATTTTCCGTCTCAAGCGCAAGGGCTTCTCCGATGCGCGTCTGGCTCAGTTGCTGGGTGTTTCGGAAAAACAGTTCCGCAAGCATCGCCAGAGCATGGGTGTGCGCCCGGTCTTCAAGCGTGTGGATACCTGTGCGGCCGAGTTCGCGACCGATACCGCGTACATGTACTCCACCTATGAAGAGGAGTGTGAGGCTAACCCGTCTGATCGCGAGAAGATCATGGTTATCGGCGGCGGCCCGAACCGTATCGGTCAGGGTATCGAATTCGATTACTGCTGCGTTCACGCGGCGCTGGCGGCGCGCGAAGACGGTTACGAAACCATCATGGTTAACTGTAACCCGGAAACCGTTTCTACCGACTACGACACCTCCGACCGTCTGTTCTTCGAGCCGATCACGCTGGAAGACGTGCTGGAGATCGTCAACGTCGAGAAGCCCAAGGGCGTCATCGTTCAGTACGGTGGTCAGACACCACTGAAGCTGGCTGTTGCGCTTGAGCAGGCCGGTGTGCCGATTATCGGTACGTCACCGGAGGCGATCGACCGTGCAGAAGACCGCGAACAGTTCCAGCAGATGATCAAACGTCTGGGCCTGAAACAGCCGGAGAACGCTACCGTGCGCTCTCTGGAAGAAGCGGTCATCGAAGCTGAAAAAATTGGCTATCCGCTGGTTGTGCGCCCCTCATACGTATTGGGTGGACGTGCCATGGAGATCGTCTACAAGGAAGAGGAGCTGCGCCGCTACATGAATACGGCGGTTCAGGTCTCCAATGACGCACCGGTGCTGCTGGACTACTTCCTGAACGCAGCGGTCGAAGTCGATATCGACGCGGTCAGCGATGGCAAGACGGTGGTGATCGGCGCGATCATGCAGCATATCGAGCAGGCGGGTGTTCACTCCGGTGACTCTGCATGCTCTCTGCCGCCCTATAGCCTGGCTGATGATGTTCAGGATGAGATGCGTGAACAGGTACGCAAGATGGCGCTGGAACTCGGCGTCGTTGGTCTGATGAACGTGCAGCTGGCATACCAGGATGGCGAAATCTACGTCATCGAGGTTAACCCACGTGCGTCACGTACCGTACCGTTCGTATCCAAGTGCATCGGTGTGTCGCTGGCCAAGATTGCGGCGTTGGTCATGACCGGCAAGAGTCTTCAGGAGGTTGGCTTCACCGAAGAGATCGTGCCCAAGCAGTTCAACGTCAAGGAAGCGGTATTCCCGTTCAACAAGTTCCCGGGTGTTGACCCGATTCTTGGCCCGGAGATGAAGTCTACCGGTGAGGTTATGGGTACCGGTGCCACCTTTGGCGAGGCGTTCATGAAGGCCCAGCTTGGTGCTGGCGAGAAACTGCCGAGCAAGGGCAAGGCATTTATCTCTGTCCGTGACGTTGATAAAGCCGGCGTCGTCGATGTGGCGCGCGATCTGGTTGGACTGGGCTTTACCATTGTGGCAACAGCTGGCACATCTGCACTGCTTGAGCAGGCAGGTCTGTCTGTTGAGCGAGTCAATAAAGTGGCTGAAGGCCGTCCGAATATCGTCGACATGCTGAAAAACGGTGAGATCGCTTACGTCATCAATACCACTGAAGGGCGTAAGGCGATTGCGGATTCCTCCGCGATCCGTCGTTCAGCGCTGCAGCACAAAGTGCCGTATACCACCACTTTAGCCGGTGCCGCGGCAACAGCCGAAGCGTTGAAGTATGGTGAAGAGAAAATCGTGCGCCGTCTGCAGGATCTGCATGCAGGAGTAGCATAATGAAACGTGTACCCATGACTGTCGCAGGCGAGAAAAAGCTGCGCGAAGAGCTGGCTCAGTTGAAAACAGTGGATCGTCCGAAGGTGATTGCGGCGATCGCGGAAGCGCGTGAACACGGCGATCTGAAAGAGAACGCCGAGTATCACGCTGCCCGTGAGCAGCAGGGCTTTATCGAAGGACGTATCCGTGAGATTGAGCACAAGCTGTCGCTGGTGCAGGTGATCGATGTCACCAGTATCGATCACACCGGTAAGGTGATCTTTGGTACTACGGTGGAGTTGATCAATCTGGATACCGATGCGGCCGTGCGCTACCAGATCGTCGGTGACGACGAGGCGGACATCAAGGCGGGGAAAATCTCAGTCAATTCACCTATCGCCCGAGCCCTGATCGGCAAGGAAGAGGGTGATGTGGCCTGTGTGGAAACGCCGGCCGGTGCCACTGAGTATGAAATCGCCGAAGTACTGCATATCTGACATGCAGGCATAAAAAAACCGCCTTCGGGCGGTTTTTTTTGTCGCTGGTTCAGGCGGCTCAGCGCAAAAGGTTGGACAGCTTGGGGTTGGGAGACTGGGAGGCGCGATACAGCAGGGCTATATTGCCGATCTCCTGAACCAATGTCGCCTCGACGATGCTACACAGGTCGCGGATCATCGCCTTTTTGACGTCTCGGTCGCCGACGGCGAATTTCACCTTGATCAGTTCGTGGTCTTCGAGAGCACGGTCGACCTCAAGCTGAATGTTTTCCGTCAGTCCGTTACCGGCGACCATGACGATCGGATTCAGATTGTGTCCCAGGGTGCGGAACTGCTTCTTTTGCTCGGGGGTCAAGCTCATACTAAAATACGGTGCCTCGCTGAAAAGGGTGTGCCCCTGAAAAAGGGGCTAAAGTGTGATTTTAACCGAGATACCGCCGAGTGAGTAGCGATCAGGCAGATGGAGCCGCGTTTTCATCTGGCAGAGTCGAAAAGGGCTGGCCGCTGGCTGAAGGAACATTTCGACGACCCGTACGTCAAAGGTTCCAGGGAGTCGGGTTGCTGTTCACGTGCCAGTTTCATGCTGCTCGAAATTGATTTTAAGGATACGCTTATAAACCCGGGGCTGAAGTCGTCGATTTCGATGCCTCCCTGAATGGGGATTGCGCTGACCTTGTAATCTCCGATACGGCCCCCAATATCATGGGTAACACATCTATCGATCAGCTGGTGGTGATGTATCTGCTTGGTAAAGGGTTCAAGGGCGGGTAACCTATTGACCCCGCAGGGCGCGCATGCTCAGCTTGGTCGTATATACGAGCTCAAAATGCCGTGGTTTGGTTGCAGGCCGCAACGGCAGTGAGGATTTAGAGAGAACCGAGGGTAGCTCATTGAACGATATGGCAAAAAATCTGGTGCTTTGGTTGGTGATCGCAGCCGTGCTGTTGACTGTGTTCAACAACTTCAGCACAGAGACTGATTCCCGCCGCATTAACTACTCCGATTTCGTTGCGGAGGTGCAAGCGGACCGTGTGGCTAAGGTCACGATTGATGGCTTTACCATAGTCGGGCAGCGCACCAACGGCGATCGGTTTGAAACCGTGCGTCCGGCTGCTGAAGATCCGAAGCTGATCGATGATTTGATTGACCATAACGTCGTGATCGAAGGCAAACAGCCTGAGCGCCAGAGTATCTGGACCCAGCTTCTGGTTGCCTCCTTCCCGATTCTGGTGATCATTGCAGTATTCATGTTTTTCATGCGCCAGATGCAGGGCGGCGGTGGCGGAAAAGGCGGCCCGATGTCGTTCGGCAAGTCCAAGGCGCGCATGATGAGTGAAGATCAGGTCAAGACTACCTTTGATGACGTGGCCGGTGTTGAAGAGGCCAAGGAAGAGGTTGCCGAGCTGGTCGATTATCTGCGTGATCCGGGCAAATTCCAGCGTCTTGGCGGTCATATTCCGCGTGGCGTATTGATGGCAGGCTCGCCGGGTACTGGTAAAACCTTGCTGGCAAAAGCGATTGCCGGTGAAGCGAAGGTGCCTTTCTTCAGTATTTCCGGTTCCGACTTCGTCGAAATGTTCGTAGGTGTTGGTGCGTCACGTGTGCGCGATATGTTCGAACAGGCCAAGAAGCACGCGCCCTGTATTATCTTTATCGATGAGATTGATGCCGTCGGTCGTCATCGTGGCGCTGGTATGGGTGGCGGTAACGACGAGCGAGAGCAGACTCTTAACCAGCTGCTGGTCGAGATGGACGGTTTCGAAGGAACCGAAGGCATCATCGTGATCGCGGCCACTAACCGTCCTGATGTACTGGACCAGGCCCTGCTCCGTCCTGGCCGTTTTGACCGTCAGGTCCATGTGGGTCTGCCCGATATTCGCGGCCGTGAACAGATTCTCAAGGTGCATATGCGTAAGGTGCCGCTGGGCGACGATGTTAAGCCCGAGCTGATCGCGCGTGGCACCCCCGGATTCTCCGGTGCCGACCTGGCTAACCTGGTGAACGAAGCTGCGTTGTTCGCGGCGCGTGAGAGCCGTCGCACCGTGAGCATGGATCAGTTCGAAAAAGCCAAGGACAAGATCATGATGGGCGCTGAGCGTAAGTCGATGGTCATGTCCTATAAAGAGCGTTTGAACACTGCTTATCATGAGGCCGGCCATGCAATCATCGGCCGCCTGATGCCTGAACATGATCCGGTCTACAAGGTGTCGATCATTCCGCGTGGCCGCGCACTGGGTGTGACCATGTTCTTGCCTGAAGAGGATCGGTACAGCCATAACCGTCAGTCGATCATTTCCCAGATCTGCTCCCTTTATGGTGGTCGTCTTGCCGAGGAGCTGACGCTGGGCAAGGATGGCGTGACGACCGGTGC
This sequence comes from Marinobacterium lacunae, assembly GCF_000705555.1. Classification (GTDB taxonomy): domain Bacteria; phylum Pseudomonadota; class Gammaproteobacteria; order Pseudomonadales; family Balneatricaceae; genus Marinobacterium_D; species Marinobacterium_D lacunae. The sequence continues at coordinate 46,443 of NZ_JMQN01000013.1, read as the reverse complement.
GTCCAATGACATCCAGAAAGCGACGATGCTGGCCCGCAACATGGTCACCAAATGGGGTCTGAGCGACGAGCTTGGCCCGCTGCTCTACGGCGATGAAGATGATGATCCGTTTGGTCGTGGTATGGGGCAGGCTGCACGGGCAATGTCAGAGCAGACCCAGCAGCGTATAGACGCGGAAGTGCGTCGCATCATCGATGCCTGTTATGAAAAGGCTCATCAGTTGCTGGTCGATAATCGCGATATTCTCGATGCGATGGCTGAAGCGTTGATGAAGTATGAAACAATCGGTTCCGATCAGCTGGACCAGCTGATGGCTCGCCAGGAGGTTTCACCGCCCGAGGGCTGGGTCGAGGCGCAGGAGCGTGCCGACCGCGCCGAGCGCGATATCGAAGAAGCGCGTCAGGCCAAGCGTGAACCTGAGGAGAGTGAACGTCCCGCAGAGCGTGACGATGACGCAGGAAAAGAGTCGGGTTCGGGCGATAGTGATGTCCCCGATGTCGACTCGGATGAACCGAAATCCAGCTGATAGGCCATTGGCCGAGCCCGTGTCAGCGGGTTTGGCCTGATTTCAGTATTGTACGAAGCCGGCCTAGTGCTGGCTTCTTTGTTTTAAGCTCTAATCGCGGCCTTTTGGCAGGAGATGTAGCGATGCCTCATTTGAAGTGTGCTTCCCGTACGTTGGGCCTTGATCGGGTGCAGGTTATGGGAATACTCAACGTGACACCTGACTCGTTCTCGGATGGCGGGAATCTTTATCGTGCCTCGAAGCTGTCGATAGAGCAGGCGCTTGTCCATGCAGCTGGAATGGTGGCGGATGGCGCTACATTGATTGATGTCGGTGGGGAGTCGACCCGACCGGGTGCTGAACCGGTGAGTGTGCAGGAGGAGCTTGATCGTGTCATACCGGTAGTCGAGCGAATCAGTGCTGAACTCGATGTGGTGATATCGGTTGATACCAGCGCTCCTGAGGTGATGCGTGAGGCCTCTGCGGCAGGGGTCGGATTGATCAATGATGTGCGCTCGCTGGCAAAGGAGGGCGCGCTCGAAGCGGCTGCTGAGACAGGGCTGCCGTTGTGCTTGATGCATATGCAGGGCTCAAGCCCTGCGACCATGCAGTTGGCCCCGAGTTACGAGGATATTGTCTCGGAAGTCAGTGATTTTCTCAGTCAGCAGATTGTGCGCTGTGAGGCTGCAGGTATCCCGCGTGAGCGTCTGGTGCTCGATCCCGGATTTGGCTTTGGAAAAACGCTTGAGCATAACCTGACGTTGCTGCGCCGTATGGATGAACTGAACGCGCTTGGATTGCCGTTGCTTGTCGGGACCTCCCGCAAGTCGATGATCGGTCAGGCACTGGGGCGGGAGGTAGATAGTCGTCTGGCTGGAAGCCTGGCGACCGTCGCCTTGGCGGTTGAGCGTGGCGGGCGTATTATCCGCGTCCATGATGTGGCAGCCACAGTCGATGTGGTGCGCATGACCGAAGCTGTGTTGTACGGCCATCAGCAGGAGCAGGCATGAGCAGACGCTATTTTGGTACCGACGGCATTCGTGGGCATGTCGGACAGTTTCCGATCACCCCTGATTTTATGATCAAGCTTGGCTGGGCTGCAGGTTGCGTATTCGCGCGCAGCGGCCAGAGCCGTATCGTGATCGGCAAGGATACCCGCATCTCCGGGTATATGTTCGAATCGGCACTTGAGGCCGGGCTGTCGGCTGCGGGCGTCGATGTGCTGCTGACGGGCCCCATGCCGACACCGGCTGTTGCCTATCTTACCCGCACGTTCAGAGCCAATGCGGGAATTGTTATCAGTGCATCGCACAACCCGTTTGATGATAACGGCATCAAGTTCTTTTCCGCGCAGGGCACCAAACTACCGGATGAGGTGGAGCAGGCAATCGAAGCGCAGATGGATCTGCAGATGTCGACTGCATCATCAGAGCGTTTGGGCAAGGCGCGTCGTATAGACGATGCGGCAGGGCGCTATATCGAATTTTGCAAATCCACAGGCGGCGGAAATCTGAACCTTCGCGGCCTGAAAATCGTGATCGACTGTGCCAACGGCGCAACCTATCACGTATCACCCAAGGTGTTTGCCGAACTGGGGGCGGAGGTGATCGAGATCGCATCATCCCCTGATGGACTCAATATCAATGAGCGTTGCGGCGCCACCTCTCCGCAAAAACTGCAGAAGATAGTGGTGGCCGAAGAGGCAGACCTGGGAATCGCACTGGATGGGGATGGTGATCGCCTGATTCTTGTCGACCATACCGGTGCGGTGGTCGACGGTGATGAAGTGCTTTTCATCATCGCCAATGCGATGCGCGAGCAAGGCGTGTTGGAGGGCGGGGTTGTCGGCACGTTGATGTCCAATTTTGGCCTCGAGCAGGCTTTCAAGCGGATGGGTATTCCCTTCGTGCGCGCTGCAGTAGGTGATCGCTATGTGATGGAGCAGTTGGCGCAAAACAACTGGCTGCTCGGCGGCGAAAATTCGGGCCATGTCGTATGCCGGCACCTGATCTCGACCGGCGATGGTACCGTCTCTGCGGTGCAGGTACTCAAGGCGATGGCGGATAGCGGCAAGTCACTCTATGAACTTAAGCAGGGGATGAGCAAGCTGCCTCAGGTGATGATCAATGTGCGTCTGGCTCATCGCGTTTCGCTGGCAGGCAACGCAGAGCTGGAAAAGGCTGTGGCCGAAACGGAGGCACGCCTCGGTGATGCGGGAAGGGTGTTGCTGAGACCCTCCGGCACAGAACCAGTCGTTCGTGTGATGGTTGAGGGCGAAGATGGTGCGCTCGTCGACAGCTTGTGCCGCGAACTGGCTGAAAAGGTGGAAAAAATTCTTTCAGCGCTTGTAAGTTGAAAAGGCCTCAGTTAAGATTTGCGCCTCTTTCGTAAGGGGGTCCCGATGCGCAAGGCGCTGGTAGCTGGAAACTGGAAGATGAACGGGCGAATCGCTAAAAACGATGAGCTTGTCACAACTGTTCTGGCTGGCTTGGCTGAGCAGGCGCTGACGGAACGCGTAGATGTGATGGTGTTTCCGCCGTCCATCTATGTCGGGCAGGTCGAGTCCCTGGTTCGAGGCAGTAATGTTTCGGTCGGTGCTCAAAACCTTTGCGAATATAAAGACGGTGCGTATACCGGTGAGCTGTCCGCTGGCATGTTGGTGGATAGCGGTTGTACAGCCGTATTGGTTGGGCACTCTGAGCGTCGTGCACTGTTTGGTGACGATGATGCAAGGGTGGCGGCCAAGGTCAAAGCGGCGCTTGATGCCGGTTTGACACCCGTTCTCTGTCTCGGCGAATCGCTGGAAGAGAGAGATGCGGAGAAGACACTGGCGGTAGTGACTGAGCAGTTTGAAACTGCAGTTGACGCCTTGGATGTGTCCGAGATTGCGCGCATTGTTCTGGCTTACGAGCCGGTGTGGGCGATAGGTACTGGACGCACGGCAACTCCGGAGCAAGCGCAAGAGGTGCACGCTCATTTGAGGGGTCTGCTTGCCAGTCGTAGTCGAGAGCTCGCGAATAAAGTGCGGGTCCTTTACGGCGGTAGTGTCAATGCGGATAATGCGGCGGCGCTGTTCGGGCAGCCGGATATTGATGGTGGGCTGATTGGCGGCGCATCGTTGAAAGCTAAAGATTTCCTGACTATCTGCCATGCGGCAGGTGTCGGTCGAGACGGTTGAGAAGATGGAATCACTGGTTCTGATAGTGCATGTGTTGCTGGCAGTCGCGATTATCGCGCTGGTACTGCTGCAGCAGGGTAAAGGCGCTGAGGCAGGTGCATCCTTCGGTGGAGGTGCTTCCCAGACCGTCTTTGGTAGTCGCGGATCCAGCAGTTTTCTGGGTCGCATGACTGCGGTACTGGCCGCAGGTCTGTTCGTGACAAGTTTTGCGCTGGCGGTGTACGCCAAGCAGAAAGCGTCAAGTGTAAATGATGCTGGTATTCCGGCCGCAGAAGTGATTGAATCTGCAGCCGAAACTCAGGGGCAGGCCGATCTGCCGGCTCTTGAGAGCTCCAATGCTGCTGAAAGTGATGTGCCGACCGGCGACGTTCCGGCAACAGGTCAGCAGTAAGGAAGTTGAGTTAGCCCAAGTGGTGGAATTGGTAGACACGCTATCTTGAGGGGGTAGTGTCCCTAGGACGTGCCGGTTCGAGTCCGGCCTTGGGCACCAAGTTGTAAAAATGACAGGTTCTATGTATACTATGGCACCTGTTTCTGATGCGGGGTGGAGCAGTCTGGTAGCTCGTCGGGCTCATAACCCGAAGGTCGTTGGTTCAAATCCAGCCCCCGCTACCACGTTTTAAAAGGTGACCTGATAGCTCGTTGGGTTCACGTTTTATAAACACCGGGTAAAGATCGAAAGCGATCGATCATTGTGCCCGATAAAGGTTTAGATTGAGCCCCTTTTGAGGGGCTTTTTCGTAGCTAAACACAAGGCGTTGGTGCCTCGTCAGAAATGGGTCCGTAAGTGACCCATTTTTCGTTTCAGGCACCTGACAAGATGGGGTTGTCAGTGTCAGTGAAGCTGAAACATCTGCAGGAATTGATTGAGCCGGCCGTGGTCGGCCTCGGTCTTGAACTTTGGGGCGTCGAGTTCCATTCGGCGGGTAATAATAGCCTGTTGCGTATCTACATTGATGGTCCCGAAGGGGTGACGGTCGATGACTGCGCACGTGTCAGTCACCAGGTGAGCGGTATCCTCGACGTGGAGGATCCGATCAGCGAACAGTACACCCTTGAGGTGTCGTCACCCGGGATGGACCGCCCGCTGTATACCTTGAAGCAGTTTGAGGCATTCCGAGGCCACAAGGTTCAGATCAAGTTGCGTGTGCCGTTCGAAGGGCGCCGCAATTTCAAAGGTTTATTGAATGGGATAGAGGGCGATGAGGTGCTTTTGATCGTTGACGATGAAGAGTATCTGTTGCCGATCGACTATATCGATCGCGCCAACGTAATCCCCCAGATTTAACACAGGTTCGAGGTTTTGGGCGAGGCAATGGTATGAACAAAGAGATTCTACTGGTTGCAGAAGCTGTTTCTAACGAGAAGGACGTCTCCAAGGCGGTTATCTTCGAAGCAATCGAAGTCGCTTTGGCGACAGCGACCAAGAAACGCTACGACGAAGAAGCGGATATCCGCGTTGTAATCGATCGCGCAACCGGCGATTACGAAACCTTCCGCCGCTGGCTGGTGGTCAGTAACGAAGAAGTTCCAGCGTTGGGCACCGAGCTGACGCTGCAGGAAGCTGAAGAGATAGACCCGAAACTCCAGCCCGGCGATGTCTGGGAGGAGAAGGTTGAGTCGGTCAAATTCGGTCGTATCGCAGCTCAGACCGCCAAGCAGGTCATCGTACAGAAAGTACGTGAAGCCGAGCGTGCGAAGGTAGTTGAGCTCTACCGTGATCGCCAGGGTGAGCTGATCGCCGGCACCGTCAAGAAGGTGACACGAGACAACATTATTGTAGACCTCGGTAACAACGCCGAAGCACTTCTGCCGCGTGAGTTCCTGATCCCGCGTGAAAGTTTCCGCATGGGTGACCGTGTGCGTGCAGTGTTGCAGGAAGTGCGTGCAGAAGGCCGCGGACCTCAGCTGATTCTGAGCCGCACCTCCGCGGAGATGCTGATTGAGCTGTTCCGTATCGAGGTGCCGGAGATCGCTGAAGAGGTGATCGAGATCCGTGCAGCTGCGCGTGACCCTGGTGCGCGAGCCAAGATTGCGGTCAAGACCAATGACGGACGAATCGATCCGATTGGGGCCTGTGTCGGTATGCGTGGTTCGCGTGTGCAGGCGGTATCCAATGAACTCGGTGGCGAGCGTGTTGATATCGTGCTGTGGGATGACAATCCCGCGCAGCTGGTCATCAATGCCATGGCGCCTGCCGAAGTGGCATCTATCGTCATCGACGAGGATGCGCACTCCATGGATGTGGCTGTCGCCGAAGACGCGTTGGCTATGGCCATCGGTCGTAGCGGGCAGAACGTACGACTGGCGTCCGAGCTTACCGGCTGGGAGCTCAATGTCATGAGCGAAGCCGATGCTGCGGCCAAGCAGCAGTCAGAGATCGGTTCGATTCTCGAGTTGTTCATGAAACACCTCGATGTCGATGAAGAGCTGGCGGAAGTGCTGGTCGAGGAAGGCTTTACCTCGCTTGAAGAGGTGGCCTATGTGCCGGTTGACGAAATGCTCGAGATTGAAGGTTTCGATGAAGACATCGTCGAAGCCCTGCGTACCCGCGCCAAGGATGTTCTGTTGAATCTGGCCATCGCCAGTGAAGAGCAGCTTGGCGATGCAGAGCCCGCCGAGGATCTGCTGGGTATGGATGGTATGAACAAGCACCTGGCCTACCAGTTGGCCGCTGCCGGCATCATTACGATGGAAGATCTGGCAGAGCAGGGTGTTGAAGATCTGCTCGAAATCGAAGGGTTGGATGAAGCGAAAGCGGCTGAACTGATCATGACCGCACGCGCACCCTGGTTTGCAGAGCAACAGTAATCCCAACGGAGGAGGAGAGACCATTTATGGCAGAAGTCACGGTTAAACAGCTTGCCGATGTGGTTGGTGTATCCGTTGAGCGTTTGCTGAAGCAGATGCAGGAAGCGGGCATTGATGACAAGAAAGATGGCTCGGTTGTATCTGAGAACGAGCGTCAAACGTTACTGGCATTCCTCAAGCGCAGCCACGGAGAAGAGGCTGATGCAGGTGAGCCGAAAAAGATCACGCTCAAGCGCAAGACAACCTCTCAGCTGAAGGTGTCTGGTGCTTCCGGCAAACGCAAGACAGTTAATATCGAAGTGCGCAAAAAACGCACCTACGTTAAACGCACTGAGCTCGAAGACGCGAAGTCCGAGGACGTAGCAGAGGCCCCGGTTCAGGAAGAAACCGCAGTAGAGCCGGCAGTAGAAGTTGCGAACGAAGTCGCAGCGCCGGTTGAGACACCTGTTGCAGAAGCGCCGACGGAAAAAGCTGAAGCGCCGGACGCCCAGGCTCCGGTATCCGAAGCGCCTGTCGCGGTGGAAGAGCCTGTTGCTGCCAAGGCTGCACCAGCGGTCAACGAAGCGCCGGCAGCGGCTCCGCCCAAGCGTGATGATAATCCGCGACGCAAGGATAAAGAGCGCAGCAAAGGCAAAACCTTTGCCAGTGACGATCAGCCACGCCGTGGCAAGGGTCGTGGCTTTGATGACGAAGGTCGTGGCGCCCGTCGTGGTGGTGGCAAGGCTGCCAAGCGCGCAGGGCGCGGTCGTGCGCAGCCGAATGCCCATGGCTTTGAGAAACCGACCGCTCCGGTGGTTCATGAGGTCAGCATTCCGGAGAGCATCACTGTTGCCGAGCTAGCCAAGAAGATGTCGATCAAGGCTGCGGAAGTGATCAAGGTGATGTTCAAGATGGGCGCAATGGCGACCATCAACCAGGTGATTGATCAGGATACGGCGATTCTTGTCGTCGAAGAGATGGGGCATGTTGCCAAGCCGATGCAGGAGAACGCGATCGAGGATGAACTGCTCGAAAGCGTGCAGTCGCATCAGGGTGAAGAGCAGTCTCGCGCGCCGGTTGTGACCGTTATGGGGCACGTTGACCACGGTAAGACATCACTGCTCGACTACATCCGACGCACACGCGTAGCGGCCGGTGAGTCTGGTGGTATTACCCAGCACATCGGTGCATATCACGTAGAAACCGACAACGGCATGATCACCTTCCTGGATACTCCGGGACACGCGGCCTTTACCGCCATGCGTGCACGCGGTGCTCAGCTGACCGATATCGTTATTCTGGTTGTGGCAGCCGATGACGGTGTGATGCCTCAGACCGAAGAAGCGGTTCAGCATGCCAAGGCTGCGGGTGTACCGCTGGTTGTTGCGGTGAACAAGATCGATAAGCCGGAAGCCGACCCGGATCGCGTCAAGAGCGAACTGTCTCAGCTGGATGTTATCTCCGAAGACTGGGGTGGCGATGTTCAGTTTGCCCACGTATCCGCCAAGAGCGGTGAGGGTATCGATGATCTGCTCGATAAAGTTCTGCTGCAGGCAGAAGTGCTTGAGCTCAAGGCTGTTCCGGAAGCGCCTGCACAGGGCGTGGTCGTCGAATCCCGTCTCGACAAGGGACGTGGTCCGGTGTCCACCATTCTGGTTCAGAACGGTACTCTGAAGAAGGGCGATATCGTCCTGGCCGGTCTGCATTACGGTCGTGTACGTGCGATGCTGGACGAGTCCGGCTCCCAGATCGAAACTGCAGGTCCCTCTATCCCGGTAGAGATTCAGGGTCTGGACGGTACGCCGGATGCCGGTGACGAGTTCACCGTGGTTTCCAGCGAGAAGAAGGCGCGTGAAGTTGCGCTGTTCCGTCAGGGTAAATACCGCGAGATCAAACTGGCTCGTCAGCAGAAGGCAAAGCTGGAAAACCTGTTCTCCAACATGCAGGCCGGCGAAGTGAAGTCGCTGAACATCGTCCTCAAGGCGGATGTGCGCGGCTCTCTGGAAGCGCTTACTCAGGCATTGCAGGATCTGTCTACCGACGAGGTCAAGGTCAACATCGTGTCCAGCGGTGTTGGTGGTATCGGCGAGACCGATGCTAACCTCGCGGTCGCGTCTTCGGCTATCCTGATCGGCTTTAACGTTCGTGCTGATGCACAGGCACGTACCATCGTTGAGCGTGAAGAGCTTGAGCTGCGCTACTACAGCGTTATCTATGACATCATTGATGACGTTAAGCAGGCGATGGTGGGTCTGTTGTCTCCGGAATATCGCGAAGAGATCGTCGGTGTTGCCGAAGTGCGTGACGTCTTCCGCTCACCGAAGCTCGGCGCGATTGCCGGCTGTATGGTCACCGAAGGTACGGTTTACCGTAACAAGCGTATCCGTGTACTGCGCGATAACGTGGTGATTTACGAGGGCGAGCTTGAGTCCCTGCGTCGTTTCAAGGATGCAGTGGCCGACGTGCGCCAGGGTATGGAGTGCGGTATCGGCGTCAAGAACTACAATGACGTCAAGGTCGGCGACCAGATCGAGGTTTATGACACCGTCGAAGTACAGCGCAGCCTGTAATTACCCTTAACAGTAGGCGAGAACGAGAGCCATATGGCACGAGAGTTCAAACGTACTGACCGAGTGGCGGACCAGATCCAGCGTGATCTGGCCGTCCTGATCCAGCGCGAGATCAAAGATCCGCGCCTGGGTATGGTCACCATCAGTCATGTCAAGGTCAGCAAAGACCTGGGTTACGCTGATATCTACATTACGGTGATGGCATTCGGCGATCAGGACGAGGCGGAATCCATTGCTGCGTCGCTAAAGGTGCTGAATGCTGCTGCCGGTTTCCTGCGTACCGAACTGGCACGCGGCATTAAGCTGAGGATCATGCCCCATCTGCGTTTTCATTTCGATGAAACCGTGGAGCGGGGACGGCGTCTGCATAGCCTGATCGAGAGCGCCTACCGGCAGGAGAAAGCCAGCCAGCACGACGACTCGGATAGCGAGGAGTAGACATGGCGCGCAAACCAAAAGGACGCCGCATTGACGGCGTTTTTTTGCTTGATAAGCCCGGTGGAATTTCGTCGAACGGCGCGTTGCAGCGGGTCAAGCGAATCTATGGCGCAGCCAAGGCCGGACACACCGGCGCATTGGACCCACTGGCGACCGGCATGTTGCCGATCTGTCTTGGTGAGGCGACCAAGTACTCCCAGTTTCTGCTCGATTCAGACAAGCGCTATCGCACCACCGCCAAGCTCGGTGTGCGCACCGACAGCAGCGATGCAGACGGTGAAGTTGTCGAAACAAAAGCGGTTCCGGACAACCTGAGCCGTACGCATATCGAAACGCTGCTGCAGACGCATTTCAGCGGCGAGATCGAGCAGGTGCCGTCGATCTATTCGGCGCTCAAGCATAATGGCCAGCCTCTTTACAAACTGGCGCGCCAGGGCATCGAAGTGGAGGTCAAGCCCAGGCGGGTGCGGATCCATGAGATCAAGCTGCTTGATCTGCGTGAGGACGAGCTCGATCTGGAAGTGTATTGCTCAAAGGGCACCTATATTCGCAGCATTGTCGAAGATCTCGGACTCATGCTGGATTGCGGCGCACATGTCAGTATGTTGCGCCGGCTGGAAACCGGTCCCTATCGCGAACCGATGATGATGACGCTGGAACAGTTGCAGGCGCTGGCGGAACCTCGCGAGGGGGATGATCAGGAGTGCATACAAGCGCGTCTGGATCAGGTATTATTGCCGCCTTGGACCGCGGTGGTCAGTCTGCCTGCGCTTGAATTGAGTGCGGAGCAGGCCAGAACGCTGCAATATGGTCAGGGCTGTTCGGCCATTTTCGAGCAGCGCGGCCAGGTCAGATTGTTTATCGCGGGCACCGAAACCTTTGTCGGTGTGGGCGAAGTGTCGGATGACGGTGTGCTCAAGCCCATGAGGCTGATGAGCACAGCACCGACCGAATGAATTGCTCCGGAGGCCGGAGTATCGACGCTGGACTGAAAATATGCTCGGTCCAGCGCGTCTTGAAACCAGCGATGGGCATGCCTGTCGCGTGCATATTAAACAGGAGCTGAGTTATGTCTCTGAGCGTTGAACAGAAAGCGCAGATCGTTGCTGATTATGGTCGTGGTGAAGGCGATACCGGTTCTCCGGAAGTCCAGGTTGCACTGCTGACCGCCAACATCCAGGGTCTGCAGGATCACTTCAAAGCGCACAAGCAGGATCACCACTCTCGTCGTGGTCTGATTCGGATGGTTAACCAGCGTCGTAAGCTGCTGGACTACCTGAAGAAGAAAGATGCTGACCGTTACCTCGAGCTGATCGGGCGTCTGGGTCTGCGTCGCTAAGCTGCTTTACCAGAGGCCATACACTGTATGGCCTCTGTCTTATGTACAGGATGTACAGGTGCCGTGACGAGCATGAGGCTCACATGCGGCGAATCCGATACCTGATGAGCAGGTATTGCAACAACCGGTATCCCGGGGTGTCATCGATCATCAAGCCCGTACTCAATTGCGTATCCTGTGACCCTCTTCAGAGCGTTATGCAACTGAGTACAGGCTTTACAGAAGGCATGGTTGATCGCCCGCGAGTTACCGATTCACACAACTCAAAGGAGTAAACCGTGCAAGCGATTACTAAAACTTTCCAGTACGGCAAGCACAGCGTAACCCTCGAAACCGGCAAGGTTGCCCGTCAGGCCACCGGTGCGGTCATGGTATCCATGGATGGCGTACAGGTACTGTGTACTGTTGTCGGTGCCAAGGATACCAAAGAGGGTCAGGACTTCTTCCCTCTGTCTGTACACTATCAGGAAAAATATTACGCCGTTGGCCGTATCCCGGGTGGTTTCTTCAAGCGTGAAGCGCGTCCGTCCGAGAAAGAGACGCTGACCTCTCGCCTGATCGACCGTCCGATCCGTCCGCTGTTCCCGAAAGGCTTCATGAACGAAGTTCAGGTCGTTTGTACTGTGATGTCTGCAGACAAGGTCAACGATCCGGATATCGCTGCGATGATCGGTACCTCAGCTGCGCTGGCAATCTCCGGTCTGCCGTTCATGGGTCCGATCGGCGGTGCTCGAGTAGGCTTCACCGAAGCTGATGGTTACATCCTCAACCCGACCTATGCCGAGCTTGCAAACTCCGAGCTGGACATGGTGGTAGCCGGTACTTCCGATGCCGTCCTGATGGTCGAGTCCGAAGCGAAAGAGCTGACCGAAGACGAGATGCTCGGTGCCGTACTGTTCGCGCATCAGGAGATGCAGGTCGCGATCAACGCCATCAACGAACTGGCGGCTGAAGCAGGCAAGCCGAAGTGGGATTGGCAGCCGGCGGCTAAAAACGAAGCACTGATCGCGCAGGTCCGTGAACTGGTGGGTGCCGGCATCGCATCGGCATACCAGATTGCTGACAAGATGCAGCGTCAGAACACACTGGGTGAGCTGCGCACTCAGGCTGTAGAAGCTCTGTCCGGCTCCGAAGAGGGCCAGCCGAGCTCCAAAGAGGTTGCCGGTATCTTCAGTTCGCTGGAGAAAGAGATTGTGCGTAACCGTATCATCGACGGCGAGCCGCGTATCGACGGTCGTGACACCAAGACTGTACGTCCGATCAACGTCGAGATCGACCTGCTCAAGGGCGTGCACGGTTCTGCGCTGTTCACCCGTGGTGAAACTCAGGCCATCGCTACCTGTACACTTGGCACCAGCCGCGATCAGCAGATCATCGATGCGCTGGAAGGCGAGCGCAAAGATCCGTTCATGCTGCACTACAACTTCCCTCCGTACTCCGTAGGTGAAGCAGGTCGCATGGGCGGTGCTGGCCGTCGTGAAATCGGTCACGGTCGTCTGGCCCGTCGCGGTGTTGCCGCTGTACTGCCGACTCAGGAAGAGTTCCCGTATACCATCCGTATCGTATCGGAGATCACCGAGTCTAACGGTTCCAGCTCCATGGCCTCTGTTTGTGGCGCGTCACTGTCCATGATGGACGCCGGTGTGCCGCTGAAAGCACCGGTCGCGGGTATCGCGATGGGCCTGGTGAAAGAGAATGATCGTTTCGCCGTCCTGACCGATATCCTGGGTGATGAAGATCACCTCGGCGATATGGACTTCAAGGTTGCCGGTACCGAAGCAGGCGTCACTGCGCTGCAGATGGATATTAAGATCACCGGTATCACCGAAGAGATCATGGAGATCGCACTGGAGCAGGCATGTGAAGCGCGTAAGCACATCCTGAAAGAGATGGCGCTGGTGATCGGCTACGCACGTCCGGAACTGCCGGATAACGCGCCTGCCATGCAGCTGCTGAAGATCAATCCGGAAAAAATCCGTGACCTGATCGGTAAGGGCGGTGCCACTATCCGTGCGCTGACCGAAGAGACCGGTGCCATGATCGATATCGAAGATGACGGTACCGTTCGCATCTACGCTGACGACAAGGCCAAAGGCAAGGCTGCTTACGATCGCGTCATGGCGATTACTGCTGAAGCTGAAGTTGGCAAGATCTACGAAGGCAAGGTTGTCCGCATCGAAGATTTCGGTGCCTTCGTCAACATTCTGCCTGGCAAGGATGGTCTGGTACATATCTCCCAGATCGCCAAAGAGCGTGTCAACAAGGTGACCGACTACATCAACATGGATGATGTCGTTAAGGTCAAAGTACTGGATGTCGACGTCCGCGGCCGTATCAAGCTGTCGATGAAAGATATGGAAGAAGACGAGTCCGTATCCAACTGATACTGACACACCATTGAAAAAGCCCTCCTTGTGAGGGCTTTTTTATTGCGTGGAATTTGACCTGTCGAGCCGGATATCGGCTCTGTCAGCTGCGCTGATCTGCGCGGATAACGCAGTAGATTCTAAAGCCGTAGATGGTGACCAGAACGCTGAGGAAGTCGAACAGAACCGAGCTTGCCGTGACCAGCAGGCTGCTGTCGCCGAGCAGTCGTGTAACACTGAGGTTGGCCAGGAACAGCAGGCCCATCAGCAGTGCCAGCCCCTGCAGCAGTACCCAGAAGTACTCCGGTGTCATCTCCCAGCTTTGGCGCATGGCGTCGATGGGGCTGCGGCGTTCAAGCACGCAAGCGTAGTCGGCGACGGAGAAGCGAACACCAAAATAGACTCCGGGGATAATCAGCAGCATCAGCCCTAGTGAGACTGCCAATGCGTTGAGGATATAGGTCAGCAGCAGGCGTCCCCAGCAGCTGAGGCTGCTCAGTACCGCCGTCAGTGGGTGGATAGGCTTATTGTCGATGACCGATTGCAGATAGATGATGGTGCCGCCGAGATAGAGTGGCAGCAGCGCCAGGCGGATCAGCGATGCCAGTCCGGTGTTCATTTGCAGATTCGGATCACTGGTATCGTTCAGATCGCCGAGCAACAGGTAGTTGGCGATAGCCAGAAGGATCAGGAAGGGCAGCTGTATCGCTGCCAGCGACAGAAGATGCTGACGAAAAAAGAACAGCGACTGACGCAGGTAATCGAAGGCCATAACTCTCCCGGTTAACGATGATTACAACGCTTGGCTTAACTGTATGAGTTTAAAGTGACCATTATCTGCATGGCAGCGAATCTGCGCAAACCGTCCAGAGGCCTTGCGCTCAAGCGGAATATGCAGGTTCACCACGAAACAGGCGATGCCACCCGGGGCAAGCAGGCGCTGAGCCTGCGCGAGAAAACGGTCGGTCAGATCTCCCTCGATACCGAAACCGGCATGGAAGGGAGGGTTGCACAAAATGATGTCGAACCCTGGCTGCAGTCCAGTGCCTGCATTGCTGGCGATAACGCTGGCGTTGAAACCGCGCTGCTCGAGATTGGCCCGGCATGCCTGCAGGGCGGCTGCGTTGTTATCGGTGCAGGTCAGTTGTGCATCGGTTGCGCAGGCGTTTAGTGCCAAATAACCGAATCCACAGCCAAGATCGAGTACGCGGCTTTGCAGTGGCAGCGAATGGCCGGTCATGGCGGGCAGCTGTTCGATCAGGAAGGCGCTGCCGCGATCGACCTTGTTCCAGCCATACAGGCCCGGTTTGGTCAGGTAAGGCGCACCATCATCCAGTGTCATGGGGCGCAACTGTCGATAATCCTGATCATCCAGCCACTCAGGGTTGTTCTGCCCCCGGGACAGACTGATGCGCCAAATCGATCCCTCCTTGCGTTCGTCACGGTGACCACCCAAGCACTGCTGCGCCTTGCGGCTATAGGTCTTGATCCCCTCGCTCTTGTCCCCGATCAAAATGAGCTCGCCGCCGGGCTTGAGTAGGCGGGCGGCTTCGTTGATCAGATGGTGAACGACCGGTTTCTCCTTGGAGATCCGGTAGACGATGCGATCCAGTGACGCGTCGTTTCTCGCCCGAAGGTCGAAATCGCTGAATTCGGCAGGCCAGCCCTGAGCCCTGAGCGCCTGAATCAGATCGTAACGGTTACCGACAACCTCCACGTCCGACACCGGGGCGCAGAGGTCAGACGGAATGTTCTCATCCGCTATCCAGAGCGTGCGCTCGCCCGGGCGACGCAGATCCTGTGACAATAGAGACAGTGCTTGATCGGCCATGGTCAGATACTGTTGATCTCGTCGTCGGTGAGCGCACGATACTCGCCTGGAAACAGGTTATCATCGAGCACGATGGTGCCGATACTCTCTCGATGCAGGCTGATCACGCGGTTACCCAGTGCGGCGAACATCCGCTTGACCTGATGGTAACGGCCTTCGTGCAGGACGACGCGGGCCTCGGTATCGCTCAGCAGCGTAAGTTCCGCGGGCTTGGTCGGAAAGGGCTCACTGTTGAGCTTGATCCCGCTGGCAAACTTGTCCACCGCATCTGCCGGAATCGGGTCTGCTGTGGTGACCAGATAGACCTTGCCGGTCTTGTGCCGCGGTGAGGTGACCTTATGCGCCCATTTGCCGTCGTCGGTGATCAATACCAGACCGGTGGTGTCGATATCCAGCCGGCCGGCGATATGCATCTCCTCCGCCCGCGGCAGCTCCACCAGGGACAGCACCGTCGGATAGGTCGGATCGTCGTTAGCGCAGACCACGCCCTCGGGTTTGTACAGCATCAGGTAGCGCGGCTCAGGCTTGTCCATCTCCAGGCCGTCGAGTCTGACGCTGTCGCTGTCCTGAATGTGGCGGGCCGGGTTGCGCTCAGGCTCGCCGTTTACGCGGACCTCGTCGGCATGCAGCAGGCGTTTGACCTCCTTGCGGGAGAAACCTGTGGCCTTGGCGAGATATTTATCCAGTCGCATAAAGAAGTTCGTACCGTCAAAAGCCGCTAGTATAGCGGACAGCGTGCTTAATTCTTAGATCTTGACCATATTGATAGGGTAAAATATCGCCCCTTTATTACCCCCTGACGAGGCCACCGTGAAGCTGTTTGTTGAAAACCTGACCCATGTCGACTTCTCCTATATCGATCCGGAGCGCGGATTGCTGGGCGAGTCCTGGGCGGTAAACCTGATTCTGGATGGTTCGTTGGATCAGCAGGGGATGATCTGCGATTTCGGTACTGTCAAAAAGCGGGTCAAACAATGGCTTGATGCTCAGGTGGACCACTGTCTGGTGGTCGCGACCGGGCTCAAGGGGCTTAACGCTAGCCGTGAGAACGGCATTACTCGCTTGAGTTGGACCTATCCTCAAGGAGGTGAAATCCGCTGCAGTGCGCCGGATCAGGCTATAGCGCTGATTGAGGTGGAGCGCGTTGAGGAGTACTCACTGGCCCAGTGGTGCCGGGCTCAATTGCTGGCCATATTCCCCGAGCAGGTGAGCGGTGTGCAGCTGGAGTTCGTGCCTGAGCATATCGACGGCGCTTACTACCACTACAGCCATGGTCTGCAGCAGCATGCGGGGAACTGTCAGCGTATCGCGCATGGCCACCGCTCAAGGATCCAGTTGCTGCGCAACGGTAAACGCGATTTCGCGCTGGAGGCGCAGTGGGCTGAGGCGTTGCGGGATATCTACATCGGTAGTCGTGATCATCTGCAGGTGGTTGGTGACGTACACCATTATGTCTATGATGCGCCTCAGGGCCACTTTGAACTGAGCCTGCCGGCACGTGTCTGCTATGACATTGAAACGGAGTCGACAGTCGAGCGAATTGCCCAGCATCTGGCCGAGAGAATCAAGTTTGATTATCCGCAGGACGCGATCGAGGTACGTGCCTTTGAAGGCATCGGCAAGGGTGCGATCGCAACAGCCTGATCGACGGGCAAAAAAATCGGGCAGCGATTGCTGCCCGATGGATGTTTAAACCAAAGCGTCTGTTATCAGTCGCGCTCAATCGCCAGCGCAGTCCCCATACCGCCACCGATACACAGTGTGGCCAGGCCCTTCTTGGCGTCTCGCTTGATCATTTCATGTACCAGCGATACCAGGATTCGGCAGCCTGAGGCGCCGATCGGATGACCCAGGGCAATGGCACCGCCGTTGACGTTGACGATGTCTGTATTCCAGCCCAGATCCTTGTTGACCGACATGGCCTGTGCGGCAAACGCTTCGTTGGCTTCGACCAGCTCCAGATCGTTGATCGACCAACCAGCCTTTTCCAGCGCCTTGGTGGTGGCACAGATCGGACCTGTACCCATGATGGCGGGATCAACACCGGCGGAGGCGTAGGCTTTGATGCGCGCCAGTACCGGCAGACCCAGCTCAGCGGCCTTCTCGGCCGAGCAGAGAATCACGGCAGCTGCGCCGTCGTTGATGGTCGAGCTGTTACCGGCGGTAACCGTGCCATCCTTTTTGAATGCAGGGCGCAGTTTCGCCAGCGCCTCGGCGGTACAGCCGAAACGTGGCTGCTCATCGGTGTCGAACACAACCGGATCGCCTTTGCGCTGCGGGATGCTGACCGGAATGATCTCATCCTTGAAGCGTCCTGAGGTTACAGCGGCTTCGGCCTTGTTCTGAGAGGCGGTGGCAAATGCATCCTGCTCTTCACGGGTAAAGCCGTATTTCTCGACGATATTCTCGGTGGTGATACCCATGTGGTAGTTGTTAAAGGCGTCCCAAAGGCCATCGTTGACCATGGTATCGACCATTTTCCAGTCACCCATGCGTGCGCCGTTACGTGAATTGGGCAGCACGTGCGGAGACTGTGACATGCTTTCCTGACCGCCGGCGATGATGATGTCGGCGTCGCCGCAGCGGATTGCCTGTGTGGCCAGCTGAAGTGCCTTGAGACCGGACCCGCAGACCTTGTTGATGGTCATGGCCGGGGTTTCCTGTGAAAGACCGCCATTGAGGCAGGCCTGACGAGCGGGATTCTGACCGCAGCCGGCGGTGAGTACCTGGCCGAGGATGACTTCATCCACGGTATTGGGCGCAATTCCTGTTTTTTCCAGCAGTGCCTTGATGACTGTGGCGCCCAGATCGGATGCCTTGATTGAAGCCAGTGAACCGTTGAAGGTGCCCACGGCCGTGCGGCCGGCAGCCACAATAACGACGTCGCGCATAGGTGTGCCTCTCTTAACTCTTTAGAATCTTCTTGTGAATCCAGCGGTCCATGCTATGGCGATCAGATGACCGGGTGATTGCATGAGTGGTGGATAGCGAGCCACAAACAGCCTGCCCGGATAAATTAGGCGGGTGTCAGACCTTTTGAGTCTGCTGTAAGGCTTGACAGACTGTCAAGCCGCTAGAGATGAGACTATAGGGGTATTTTTTGAGATTAATTCAGGCACGCGATCCCGCGTGCCTGAAAGTGTCACAGATCGACTTCGATGTTGTCGATCAGACGGGCCGCGCCCAGATAGGCCGCCGCGATAATCACCAACTGCGTGTCGCGGGTGTCGGCCGTGAGCATGTCCGAACGGCGCAGTATATGGATGTAATCACGCAGGAAGCCGGCGCGCTCAAGGTGATTCTGGGCGTGCTCGATCAGTGTGTCATGGTCGCGCTCACCCGCAATCAGTGCGCTGCGCAGGTCACAAAGCGTGGCATAGAGCGCAGGCGCTACGGACAGCTCCTCTTCGGTGAGGTAGCCGTTGCGAGAACTCAGCGCGAGGCCATTCTCGGCACGTTCAGTGCCCACGCCGATCAGCTCTACCGGCATTGACAGGTCTTCGACCATTCGGCGGATGACGTGCAGTTGCTGGTAGTCCTTGCAGCCAAAGACGGCGACATCGGGCTGAATCAGATTGAAAAGCTTGTTAACGATGGTGGTAACACCGCGAAAGTGGCCAGGGCGGCTGGCTCCGCAGTACAGGTCGGATATCCCTGGGACTTCGACAAAGGTTTGTCCGCCACGGCCCTTGGGGTACACCTCGGCTTCGGTGGGGGCAAACAGCAGGTTGCAGCCGAATGCTTCCAGCTGTGCCTGGTCTTCGGCCAGCGTGCGTGGGTAGCGCTCCAGATCTTCATTCGGGCCGAATTGCAGGGGGTTGACGAAGATCGACGCCACTACAAAGTCGGCATTGGCAACGGCTGACTCAACCAGACGCAGATGACCTCTGTGCAGGTTGCCCATGGTCGGGACCAGGGCGATACGTTTGCCGCTGGCGCGCTCCGCATTCAGGCGGGCACGAAGTTCGGCGATAGTGGAGACTGTCTGCATCAGATTATTCGAATCCATGTTCTTTACTTGGGAAACTGCCATTTCTGACCTCTTCGGCATAGAGACGTACCGCAGCGTCGATACTGTCACTCTGTGCCATGAAGTCCTTGACGAACTTCGGTCGCCGTCCTGGCGTAATACCCAGCATATCCTGCAATACCAGCACCTGGGCATCCGTGTGAGGGCCTGCGCCGATCCCGATTACCGGGATCCCAGCGTTCATGGTGATCTCCTGAGCGAGCACCGTTGGTACGCATTCAAGCAGCAGCATGCTCGCGCCGGCCTCTTCCAGCTTGCGGGCATCTTCGATCATCTCAAGCGCTGACTCGCGCGTGCGGCCCTGTACCTTGTAGCCACCGAGCTTGTTGACAGCCTGAGGCGTAAGGCCCAGATGGACGCAAACCGGAACGCCGCGTTCACTGAGCAGGGCAACGCTCTCACACAGCCAGCGGCCGCCTTCGATCTTGATGATGTGGGCACCGGCCTGCATCAGCTTTGCCGATGACTCCATGGCCTGCCCGACGGTTGCATAGCTCATGAACGGTAGGTCGGACATGATCATGGCGCCCTGATTACCTCGTGCGACGGCCCCGGTGTGGTACGCCATGTCATCCAGGCTTACAGGCAGGGTACTGTCGTGTCCCTGCAGGACCATGCCAAGGGAGTCCCCTACCAGAATCATTTCGACCCCGGCTTTGCTGACCAGATGTGAGAAAGTGGCATCGTAGGCGGTCAGCACGGCGAATTTTTCGCCAGCGGCCTTACGTTCGGTCAGCGTATGCAGTGTGACGTTACTCATGTTTGCTACTCGGTTGGCGTCAGACAGGGCGGATTATAGCGGTAACCGTTCAAGCGTGCCCATGGGGCTAAGGGCTAATAGCTTGTCCAGCGCAGTGCCATCGGGAAGGATTAGATCGGATGCAATTTCAGCCAGTGGCCATAGTACGAAACCGCGTTCGTGCATGAAGGCGTGGGGTACGGTCAGCCGCGAGGTCTCGATTACCTGGTTGCCATAGAGCAGAAGATCAAGATCAAGCGTTCGCGGGCCCCAGTGTCTCTCTCGGATACGTCGGTGTGCCTGTTCTATGGACTGCAGGCGATCCAGCAGTGTCTCAGCCGGCAGTTCGGTAAAAAGCTCGACGACGGCGTTGATGAAGTCCGGCTGGTCCTGTGGGCCGACCGGGTCCGAGCGATAGAGCGATGAGCGGCGACCGGGCGTACAGCCTTCAAGGGCATCGAGCTCGTCGAAGGCACTCTGAACCTGAGACCGAGGGTCGTCCAGATTACTGCCGAGGCCGATAAAGCAGCGTATGGTATCAGTCATTGCTCGGTTTGCTTGGCTTGCGGCGACGGCGACGCTTTTTGGGTGCGGCGTCTGAACTGGTGCTGCGGGACCCTTTCTGCATGTCGCTTCGATGTGATTCGTCGGCATTCTGGAAGTCTGTCCACCACTGGCCCAGACCGTCCAGATCTTCACCGCTATTCTCCCTTAACAGAAGCAGGTCATAGGCGGCCCGAAAGCGTGGGTGAGTCAGCAGTTGGTCTGCACGACTCCGGCGCGGCAGTCGTTGTTGCAGTTCCCAAATATCGCGCACAGGTCCCGAGAAGCGGCGCGGGATAGCCGTGGAGCGAACCTGCTCTGCAAGCACTTCGTTCGCGGCCTGATGCAGGCATTGAAGAGCGGGTTGATCGCGTTCATCCAGCAACACCTGAAGGCGGCGTTGCATGGGGTACCACAGTAGTGCGGCAAACAGGAAAGCCGGGGTAACACTCTTGCCCTGACCCAGGCGTCGATCCGTATTGGCAAGTGCGTTATAGACCAGTGTTTCGACCGGATACTCTTCAGAGTCGAGCATGGCATCCGTTTGCGGGAACAGGGTGCGGAACAGGTCGAATCGCTTGAGCTGGCGCAGCGAGGCTTCACCGTGGCCGCTTTGAAGGAGCTTGAGCGCTTCATCGAACAAGCGGGCCGGCGCGATGCGAGTTAGCATCGGCCCGAGTGTGTGGATGGGCGCTGCGGTCCCTGGTTCTATTTCGAAGCCGAGCTTCGCCGCAAAGCGGGCAGCGCGGAGCATGCGTACTGGATCTTCGCGGTAACGTGCTTCGGGGTCGCCGATCATGCGGATCTGACGGCGCTGGATGTCGGCATAACCGTTGGCGAAGTCATGGATGCTGTGATCGCGCACGCAATAGTAGAGTGCGTTGATGGTGAAGTCCCTGCGCAGGGCATCCTCTTCTATGGTGCCATAGACGTTATCGCGCAGGATCATGCCAGACTCGGCCTGTCGACCATGCTCTCCGTCGTTGTCGTCGCTGTCATGGCTGGCGCGAAAGGTGGCCACCTCAATCAGTTCGCGGCCAAAGCGCACATGCAGCAGTTTGAAGCGACGTCCGATCAGGCGGGAGCGGCGGAACAGCTCTTCGGCTTCTTCCGGGTGAGCCGATGTGGCGACATCGAAATCCTTGGGTTGCATGCCCAGTAGTAGGTCGCGAATACAGCCGCCGACCAGAAACGCGTCATAGCCCTCATCCTGAAGTCGGTACACCACTTTCATGGCATTGTCGTCCAGCTTTTGACGGGGGATACGATGCTCGCTTTCGGCGATGACCCTTTTGCTGCCCAGCGGCAGATCGGTCGGCGCTGACGGCACTGATGGAACGGAAAGCCTGCTTGTCTCCTCGCTGCCCTGTCCGGCAGGCGTGCGTGCAATTGTGCGCTGGACATACAGGAAGCCCAGGAGAGGGACGGCTACTACGAGAAAAAGTATAGTGAACGATGTGAGCATCAGTGCAGGGTCGCTGTCTCGATAAAAGGACAATATAAGGTGGCGCATCATAGCATCTGCGAGGGGTTATCTGTAGTCCGCAGCTGTGCTTGCCGATGATGTGGTAGTCGGGTGTGGATATAAACGAAGAGGAGATTCGGGATATATTTACGCGGGATATTGGGGGGTGCTGATCACAAAGCGAAAGCAGTTCCTGTTGCACGATCGGATTATTATTTTTATTTCCGATTTGGCGACAAGGCTATCGACTCTGTGACCAGCCAAGCCTCATTTTTATTTTTATTCGAGGCGGGACACCTTTCCGTTGCAGCTATTGTTATTTTTATTACCGCTGCAGCTTCTCAGGCCGTCGTTGTTGTTGTTCTGCGCTTATAGAAAGCAGTTAGCGTGCCAGTTTTAAAAAATTCATATAAAACAATCATATAAGTATTTTTCAGCAATGTGTGTACTGAGCTGTTACCGCCTTGTGTTACCTCGACACACGATTTTTGCGTTGCAGCATGGGTAGATGGGTAACACTTTTGATCTGTTACCCAGGGTACCAAAGTGTTACTTCCGTGGTCGGCGAGGGATGCCCAACCGTTGGCGGCGTTCCCACAGGCACTTGCGGCTAACGCCCAGTGTGCGGGCGAGCTCTGTCTCGCTCATCTGCTCCTGATTCTCAAGCACGAAACGTTGGAAATAATCATCCAGCGAAAGGTCGGTTCGGGGGCTGAGACTATCGGCCGACCTGTCGTCCTGCTCCGCAATGCTCAGGTTCTGCTCGTAGCTGGACTCCAGAGAGCTGAGCGAGATGTGGTCGGTGTCGAGGCCGAGAAGCTCAGGCGTGATCTGCTCACTGTCTGCCAAGATAACGGCACGCTCGATGGCATTCTCCAGCTCACGCACGTTTCCGGGCCAGGCGTAACTCAACATCACTTCGCGGGCCTGGGGGCTGAAGCTTAACCGTCCGGCATCAAGCTTGCGGCTGCTGTGGTCGAGAAAACGTTGTGCCAGCTCGATGATGTCCTCGCCACGCTCACGCAGCGGAGGCATTTTCAGCTCCATTACGTAGAGACGGTAGTAGAGGTCTTCGCGGAAGTCGCCACTCTTGGCCAGATTTTTCAGATCGCGGTGTGTGGCTGCGATGAGACGCACATCGACCCGGCGTGGCTGTACCGCGCCGACTCGGCGAATTTCGCCCTCTTGCAGGAAACGCAGTAGACGGGCCTGCGCCTCAAGCGGCAGTTCACCGATCTCGTCGAGAAACAGGGTGCCGCCATCGGCCGACTCGATCAGGCCGCTTCGGCTGCTGTTGGCGCCGGTGAACGCCCCTTTCTCATGGCCGAAGAGTTCGGACTCGATCAGGGTGTCGGGGATGGCTGCACAGTTGACGCTGATCATGGTGCGCCCGGCACGATCGCTCTGTTCATGGATCGCGCGAGCGGCCAGCTCCTTGCCGGTGCCCGATTCGCCCAGAATCAATACCGTGGCGTCGGTGCGCGCCACTTTACTGATCCGTTTGAACAGCTCCTGCATCGGTTGGCAGGTACCGATGATCTCGGTGCGCTCAGTACCGCCCTGGGGTTTTGGCTGATCCTGCGCAGGCGCGTTGCGGCTGCGATTGAGCACGGTGGAAACGGTTGCCAGCATATCGTCGTGATCGAAGGGCTTGGCGATATAGTCCACAGCACCAAGCTTCATCGCGTCGACCGCAGAGCGTAGGCTGGCATAGCTGGTCATGATCAGAACCGGCACGGGGCGGGCCAGCTCGATCAAGTCGGTGCCCGCGGCGCCCGGCAGGCGCAGATCGCTGATGATCAGATCGAAATCGGGCAGTTGGAAGCGTTCGGTGGCTTCCGCTATCGAGCCTGCATCGCAGACTTCATACTCATGCTTTTCAAGTAAGCGCTTGAGTGCTGAACGGATGATTGACTCATCCTCAACAATCAGAATTCGGCTCATATGGCTTGGACCCTTGTCTCTCTTGGGCGGTACTCAATCGGGGGAAGAGCCCGAGTACCGGGGTAAGGTAATCACCACCTGAGTGCCATTATTCTGTTTCTTATTGGCGGGGCTGAAGAGTTCGATACTACCATAGTGTTCAGTAATAATATTGTAGACTAAAGGTAGTCCCAGACCGGTGCCACGACCGGGTTCTTTGGTGGTGAAAAACGGCTCGAATAGATGCCCTATGTGTTCGGGTGCTATGCCTGTTCCTTCATCCGTGATTTTCAGTTCTATCCGCTTGCCTTCGGTATCCGCTTCTACCCTGATTTCGCCATCATCCGGCGACGCATCGCTGGCGTTGTTCAGCAGATTGATAAACACCTGCAGCATCTGCTGCGCGTCGGCGTAGATCTTGAGGTCAGAGGAGACACTATTGATGAACCGTTGTTGTCGGACACGACTGTCGAGCTGTACCAGTCTGATGGCATCGGCGATGCACTCCTGAAGCGATACCTGCTCACACACCAGCGCATTGTGCTGGCGCCCGGTGTGGGCGAAGCGTACGAGGGACTGCACGATACGGCTGATGCGCTCGGTCTGCTCGACAATCTGTTCGCCTGTTTCGAGGATCTCTGGCGAGTCTGTCTCAAGTTTCAGATTTTGGGCCAGACAGGCGATGCCGGTAACGGGGTTGCCGATCTCATGGGCCACACCGGCGGCGAAACGGCCGATTGATGCCAGGCGTTCCTGATGGGCCAGATTGCGCGAGATCATCTGGTATTCGGTTTCATCTTCGACTAGTAAAACCATGCCCTGAGAGGAGGCACCACCGAGTGAGGCTTTGTGCAAACTGAACCAACGGGGGACGCCATTGATATCCATCTGCACGGCGGGTTCGTGTTGAGCATCGCCACTGGCGAAGTCATCCAGCAGCTGGTTCCACGGGGCAGGCAGGTTCAGCAGCCGCAGGCCGATGCAGCTTTCATCATCAATGCCGGTGTAACGGGCCAGCTCGCTGTTCCAGAACTGTATTCTGTGCTCGTCGCTCAGCGTGCACGCCCCTATGGGCAGGCGTTGAAGGGTTATACGGTGATAGCGGCGCAACTGATCCAGCTCGGCGGCCAATCCGGAGAGCCGGGCATCGTAATGCTCCAGTTGCTGCTCCAGCAGGTGGATCTCGCGTGCGCGGAAGCCGCCTCCCGGTGTCGGAGACTGTGTCTGCAGGATGGAGGCGGCTTCAACCGGACCGAGCAATCCGGACAGGTTGTGCTCCAGCTGACTACGAATGCGCAGCATGTCGATAGGGCGTAGATCGCCTTGTGGCAGGTTGAGCTCGACGCGTGCGCGGTTGACCTCGCGCAGTGCGCTCTCGCTGCCGATGCGCGGCTCGAGTTGGGCAACCAGGTCGCTGGCCTGTCCCGAGGGGAGCGCTTGTCCCAGCGGGCGTTGCAGGCTGTTCATGACACAGGCTTCGGCGCTTTGCTGTTCGCTGGTTGTCCCTGGGAACAGCCATGAACCGGCCACCATGAGAAACAGGTTGACCAGTACCGATAGCAGTACGAACAGATTCCAGTTTTGATCGCTGCTGATGATCGGGATATCGAGTTGCAGGATCTCCCGATGCAAGGGAAGGGTGATAGCAAACAGCCATATGCCGAAACCGCCGGCCAGACCGAGCAGGAAGCCCCGGCGGCTGGCGCCAGGCCAGAACAGCGTCGCCAGCAGGCCGGGCAGGAATTGAAGAAAGGCGGCAAAGCCCAGCGCACCGAGTTGCTGTAGGGAGAAACTCTCGCCGAAGGTGATGGTAAACAGGTAGCAGATGAAGATCAGCAGAATGATCAACAGACGTCGCAGCCAGAGCAGCCAGGTGTACAAGCGTGTCTGCTCGGGGCGTCGGACCAGCGGCAGTACCATATGGTTTTGCAGCATCGACGCCAGTGCGACGGCGGCCACGATGATCAGACCGCTGGCTGCTGAAAGTCCGCCGATCATCGCAACAAGCGTCAGCCAGGGTTGATTCAGGGTGTGGCCAAGATTGAGTACTACGAATTCAGGGCGGGCGATCGGCCCGCCGCTGGCATGGGCTGCCCAGAGGATCGGGGGTACACAAACCGCCATCAGCAGCAGAAAAAGCGGGACGACCCATGTGGCCTTGTACAGGCTCTCGTAGGAGACGTTTTCGGTGAATGCCAGATGAAACATATGGGGCATGACGATGGCGCTGGTAAAAAACGCAAGGATCAGCACCTGCCATCCGCCCGGGGTGCTGGGTCTTTGCATCTGCGCCAGTGCATCGGGATTGGCTGCCAGCCACTCCATCAGACCGTCGTGCCCGCCGAAAAAGCCGAAGTAGGCGAACAGTCCGACGGTCAGCAGTGCTAAAAGCTTGATCACAGACTCGATCGCCACGGCCACCACCAGGCCGTTATGGCTGTTGCGAAGCGAAGCGCGACGTGCCCCGAACAGAATCGCGAACAGGGCGATGATGGTGCAGAACCCAGCTGCGATCTGAGGACGGCCCAGTTGCTGGTTAAGCATGTAGATCGAGTCGGAGACAGCTTGTATCTGGATCGAGATCAGCGGCAGGCAGGCACAGAGCAGGGCCAGGGTTGTCACGGTGCCGACCTGACCGCTGCGGAAACGGAAGGCGAACAAGTCAGCCAGCGATGAAAGCTGGTAGGTGCGGGTGATGCGCAGGATCGGGATCAGGATGATCGGGGCCAGCATGAACGCGGCAGCAGCGCCGATATAGGATCCAAGGTAGAGCATGCCCGACTGCGACGCCATACCGAAGGCGCCGTAAAAGGTCCAGGCACTGGCGTATACACCCAACGACAGGGCATGCAGCAGCGGATGACGGATCAGCTTGGCGGGCAGCATGCCGCGTTCGGTCATGTAGGCCGCGCCAAACAGGCAGAGCAGGTAGGTGAGGCAGATCAGTAGCAGATGGGAGAGTTCAAAGGTCATGTCGATGCCACTGCTCAATCAATGCGACCAGCATACACAGGGCCAGCCAGATCAGAAAGGGACGGTACCAGGGGCCGGAGTCGAATAGCCACAACTCCAGTACATAAGGGCCTAGCAGGGCGGTGAGCAGCGCAATAATCAGTAACAGGCGATGACTATACATGATCGTGCTCCGCACCTCGGCCGAGGGTCAGTCCGGTCGGTACCCGTGATAACTGCCAATGGGCGACGCCCCACTCCAGTATCGCCTCCGGTGCTTCCCGTTCGAGTACGGTGGGCGGGCACTGACCGAGCTGTCTGAGCGCATTGAACAACTGTCCCGAGACCTGCTCCGGTTTGAGGTCCAAGGGGCGTGCAAAGGTCTGTTTGCTCAGCTTCTGGCCCTGTTCGTTGGTCAGTACCGGAATATGTGCATAGGCAGGGCGGGCGTAGCCCAGATGCTGCTGGAGGATAATCTGCCTGGGTGTTTCATCGATCAGGTCGGCGCCGCGGGTTACCTGGGTGATACCCTGTTGGGCGTCATCGACTACGACTGCCAGCTGATAGGCAAAGAAACCGTCGCGGCGGAAGATGACGAAGTCGCCGGGTGCATCGCTGCCACAATAGACGCGATTACCCTGTATGCGATCAGTAAACGCAAGTTCGGGTGAGTCAGCCAGGGTGCGGATGGCGCAATGGGCTGAGTCGGGTGGCGGATGCTGCAGGCAGTGCCTGTCGTAATGAATTAGCGCGTTACGCTCGTTAAGCTGCTTGCGGCTACATTGGCACCGATAGGCAAGCCCGTTGTCCTCAAGCTGTCTGATCGCGTCGCGATAGAGTTCATGACGCTGGCTTTGGTAGGTAACGGCGCCATCCCAGAAGAGGTTGAAGCGCTCCAGTGCGAACAGAATCTGATCGGTGGCGCCTTCCACTTCCCTTGGCGGGTCCAGATCTTCGATACGCAGAAGCCAAAGGCCATTCTGGGCACGAATGTCCAGATAACTGGCTAACGCGGCAAGCAGAGAGCCTGAGTGAAGAGGGCCTGTAGGAGAGGGCGCGAAACGGCCGATGCAACGCAAAAGAGTCGGGTCCTGAGAGCCTTCACGAGGGCTGCAGTATCGCTGCAGCCCGGTCGTGTCAGAGCTTAGCCGCCGAGCTGCTTCTCTTTGATCTCGGCCAGCGTCTTGCAATCGATGCAAAGCGTCGCGGTCGGACGGGCTTCCAGACGGCGGATGCCGATTTCGACGCCGCAGGCATCGCAGTAGCCGTAATCGTCCTCGTCGATGCGCTCCATGGCCTCTTCGATCTTGCGGATCAGCTTGCGCTCACGGTCGCGTGTGCGCAGTTCGAGGCTGAATTCCTCTTCCTGGCTGGCGCGGTCGCTGGGATCGGCGAAGTTGGACGCTTCCTCTTTGAGATGCGTAATGGTGCTGTCGACTTCTTCCATCAGCTGACGTTTCCAGTCCAGCAGTATGGCGCGGAAGTGATCTTTCTGCGCATCGTTCATGTACTCCTCGCCCGTATTAAGGGGGTAGGGTTCGAAGTGCGTGAACTGTGTATCGGTTGTATTTGGCATTGGCGCAGCCTCACGTCTAGGGCCGGCGTTGCGGGTCTCTCCCGGTGCCGGGCCTTGATCCTGAAATAGGCACCGCAAAAATTCGCGGTATCTCAAAAGCCGGTGAAATTACCAGAAGCCTTCCCTTTAGGCTAGACCCGATCAGGCGTTTTGCTCACTTTCCTAACCGTTGGCAACTAAGTGTAGCCATTTGGTGCAACGACGAGTGGACGTTGGCACAGTATACTTCGGCGTTGAAAGTTAGAAGGGTAGCCTTACCGTGAGAGTAGAAAACTGGAGCGCCCGGGCACGGGCAATAGACTCGTTCAAAGTGATGGACCTGCTCAAGCGAGCGCGTGAGCTGGATGATTTGGGCTTCGACGTTGTGCACATGGAAGCGGGGGAACCTGACTTCAAAACGGCGCCGGCGGTGCAGGCAGCTGCTCGCCGAGCCCTCGATGAGGGTATTGTGCAGTACACGCCAGCCGGCGGTATTGCGGCCCTGCGTGAGCGGATTGCCTGTTTTTACAAAGAGCGCTATGGCGTCGAGATCGGTCCGGAACGGGTTTTGGTCACGCCGGGGGCCTCTGGCGGTTTGCTGCTGGCGTTTGCGCTGCTGGCCGAGCAGGGGCGCAGTTTCATGATGGCGGATCCGGGCTACCCCTGTAATCCGCAGTTTCTACGATTGCTTGAGGCGCGTGCACAGCGGGTGAGGGTGGATGAGTCCACCAACTTTCAGCTGACCGCCGAGCTGGTACGCGAGCACTGGCAGCCGGAAACGGCCGGTGTGTTGCTGGCCTCTCCGGCCAACCCTACCGGGGCTGTGGTGCCGCCCGATGAGATGGCGGCGATCGCTGCAACGGTGCGCGAACTGGGGGGCGAGTTGATCGTTGATGAGCTCTACCACGGCTTGACCTACGGTTTCGATGCCCAGACGGTGCTGGCGATCGACGAGGGTGCTCTGGTGATGAACAGCTTCTCCAAGTATTTCGGCATGACCGGTTGGCGGCTGGGATGGCTGGTGGGGCCCGCCGATGCCGTCGCCGAGATGGAGAAGATTGCACAGAATCTGTTTATATCCCCCCCGACACTGTCCCAGCATGCGGCACTGGCCGCGTTCGAGCCGGAGTCGATCGCACTGTTCGAAGAGCGTCGGGCGGAGTTCGGTAAACGCAGGGATCTGCTGGTGTCGGGATTGCGTGAACTGGGTTTTGGTATTCACCGCGCCCCGGAAGGCGCATTCTACGTGTATGCCGACGCCAGCCATCTAACGGATAACAGCTTCGATTGGTGCTGGTCGCTACTCGAGGAGGACAAGGTGGCGGCGACGCCCGGTGCTGATTTCTCACGCTTCGATGCACAGCGCTATGTGAGGTTTTCCTATACCACCGGGCTGGATCGCATCGAGCTGGCGCTGGAGCGCTTGGCACGCCGCGGGCAGCGTTAAAGCTCGATCAGAACACTGTCCCCGTCCACCTGGCAGCGAATGCCGGTCAGCATCTCCCCGGGACAGGGGCCGGCTACGCACTCGCCACTGTCGATCGTGAACAGGGCACCGTGGGTGGAACACTGGATATACTGTTTTTCGTAATCGAGAAACTGATCGGGCTGCCACTCCAGCCGGATGCCGCGGTGCGGGCAGTTATTGCGGTAGACATATACCCGGTCGCCGCGTCGAATCGCGACCAGTGCGTGTTCGTCGATATCGAATCCCCGGCCCTCGCCGTCGGGTATTTCATGGAGCAGGCAAAGCAGTTGCATCGGATCAGGCCGCTGTTGGTTTAGAGGGTTGGCTGCCTATAATAGCGCTTTGATTTTCCGGCTGGAGAGTTTATTTGCCTGCGACACACCTGTCCCCGGTTACGGTTCGCCTGATATTGATTGCCGCGCTGGTATTGGTGTCGGCGATCAGTCTTAACTACGGTGCTCTGGATCTGGGGGCGCAGGCGTGGCTTAACCCCCAGGGTGATCAGGGGCGGGTACTCTATCAGCTTCGTTTGCCTCGTCTGCTGCTGAGTCTGCTCGCCGGTGCGTTGCTGGCGACAACTGGCGCCGCCGCTCAGGCACTGTTTCGAAACCCCTTGGCGGACCCATCGCTCATAGGTGTGTCGGCTGGCGCGTCGCTTTCGGTGGTGGGCCTGATGGTGTTAGCCGGTGGCTGGCTGCTTGAGCACAGGCTTGATCCGGTGATTTTGCCGTTGGCCGCTTTTCTGGGTGGCCTGGCCTCGACGCTGTTGGTGGTGAGGCTCTCTCGCACTCTGTCCGGTATTTCGGTGACTACACTGCTGCTGACCGGCATGGCGATTAATGCAATCGCCATCTCCGGTATCGGTGCGCTTAAGTATCTGTCCGATGCGGATACGCTGCGAGAGGCCAGCTTCTGGCTGTTGGGCAACCTCAGTGCTGATGGCTGGATGCCGGTGCTGGTATTAATTGTTGTGGCCTTTCCGGTGTTGATGTTGCTGGCGCGGGAAGGGCATGAGTTGAACCTACTGTTGCTGGGTGTCTCTCAGGCTCAGCTGCTCGGTGTCGATGTTCAAAGCCTGCAGCGTCGGCTGGTGCTGCTATGCGCGCTGGGGGTTGGGGCGGTGGTCGCGTTCGGTGGCTTGATCAGTTTCGTGGGCCTTATCGTGCCGCATCTCATACGTTTGCTCTGTGGTCCGGATAACCGGTATCTGCTGACTCATTCCGCCCTGTTGGGCGCGCTGTTCATGGTGTTGGCGGATCTGCTCTCGCGCATGCTGGTGAGCCCGGCGGAGTTGCCGGTAGGTATTTTGACCGCGTTGATTGGTGGTCCGGTCTTCCTGTCGATACTGGTGTATCGGTTACGCAGCGGGGGTGTCGATGCTTGAGGCGATAGGTGTCGCGCACGACCGGGGAGCGTCCCGCCGGCTGGAGGCGTTCGATCTGCGGCTGAAGGGTG
Organism: Marinobacterium lacunae; assembly: GCF_000705555.1. GTDB lineage: Bacteria > Pseudomonadota > Gammaproteobacteria > Pseudomonadales > Balneatricaceae > Marinobacterium_D > Marinobacterium_D lacunae. Next base: position 15,296 of record NZ_JMQN01000013.1, on the reverse strand, counting down.
GAGAGCTCAGCGGTGTGCTGGGCCCCAACGGTGCCGGGAAGTCGACACTGGTGGCGTTGCTCAGTGGTTTGCTTGAGCCCAGTGCCGGCGAGCTGAGGCTGAAAGGCCTGCTACTGTCGCGTTACACGCTGCGTGAGCGAGCCCGGCATATGACGGTCATGCTGCAACGTCAGCCTCTGGATTTCGCGTTCAGCGTGCGGGATGTTATTGCGATGGGCAGCTACCCGCTTGACCTGCCCCTGCCTGACCTGGATCGACGTATTGAGGAACTGGCTCAAGGGCTTGATCTAGAACACCTGTTGAGCCGCAACTATTTGAGCCTGTCCGGTGGAGAGGCGCAGCGGGCGCAGCTGGCCCGTGTGCTGGTTCAACGAGGTTGTTCGCCTTCGGTCATCCTGCTGGATGAGCCGCTGTCCGCGCTGGATCTGCGGCATCAGCACCAGGCGTTGGCGCTGATCCGAACGCTGGCACAGCGTGAGGGTCATGCCGTGCTGATGGTATTGCACGACCTGAATCTGGCATCACGCTATGCCGATGCTGTGCTGTTGCTCGGAAAAGGCGCGCTGGTCGAACAGGGGCGCACGGCTGAGGTGATGCAGCCGAACAAGCTCTCGGCCCTGTTTGAGGTTCCGATCGAGCGTTACCAGACCGGGGACGGGCTGGGCGTGTTTACCAGTAATGCCGCTCCCCGCGCCTAATACGCCATCAACTTCTGTGCCCGCAGCTGAGAGAGCAGTTGCTCTATCGCTTCATCGTCGCGGGTATCCACTTCCAGCGTCAGCAGCTGCTCTTCTGCCGTGATCGGGTGCAGAATCTCGAGCTGGTGACGCATCACTTCAATGTCAGCATCCGAGGGATCGCTTCCTTCTTCGGCGCGCCGCTTAAGGCGGGCCTCGATGAGGTTTTGATCGCAGTGGCAGCTGATGATGCGCAACGGTACCTTCTCGCGTTCTGCCAACTGGCGAAACAGTGTGCGCCCGCGCAGGCGGATGAAGGTGGCGTCGACTACCACGCTGGTGCCTGCCCTGAGCATTTGCCGCGTGGTATCCAGCAGACGGTTGAAGGTGCGCAGGTTCATGTCCGAACCGTACAGTTCAAGCTTCTCGCTGCGCGATGCGCTGCGGAATATGCGCTTGCGCTCTACATCGGATCGGATACGAATGGCACCCATCGCTTCGAACAAACGCTTGCTCAGGTAGCTCTTGCCGCTGCCGCTGACACCGTGCATCAGCAAAAGAAACGGGGGCTTGGGTGTGCAGTAGCGTTTGGTCAAATGCAGATAGTGGCGGAACGCGTCAATATCCGGATGTTCGCCAAGCATCGCCACTTTTGCCCGCACCATGGAACGGTACGCTTTGTAAAAATCGAGCAGTACCAAACCCTCATAATCGCCGCTGATCTCAAGATACAGGTTCAACAGGCGGTTGGCCCAACGGAACTGTCCGTTGGCTTCCAGGTCCATGAGCAGGAACGCCAGGTCACAGATGGTGTCTATCCATCGGAACTGGAGATTGAACTCAATACAGTCAAACAGTCTCAGATGATCGTGGTACAGCGTTACGTTGCCCAAGTGCAGGTCGCCATGGCACTCGCGGACGCGACCGGTGCGCTTGCGGGCGACCATAATCTCCCGTAACGCTTCGAAACGCTGTTGAGTGTACGCCTCGAGTTTATCGAGGAGCTCCACGTCGGCAGGGTCGAGCAGTTCCCGGTTGATGTGCTGGTAGTTATCGAACACGACGCCCGCAATGGTGTCGGGTTCACCCCAGGGACTGTCGGGCGAGACAAAGGGAATACGCTTGTGAAACTGGGCGATCTGTCCGGCGAGCACGTCAATCCATTCCGCCTGGAACTGGTGGCGCTCGAGCAGTTGGTCAAGACGCTGGCCGGATTCGAACTGGCGCATGCGCACGGCATATTCGATCGGGGCCGAGTCATCGCCAAGCTGAGGAGCGCTCTCGCTGCCGCTGATGGGCACGACGGCTTCGTAGATGTCCGGCGCCAGACGCTGATTCAGGCGCAGCTCCTCCTCGCAGCAGTAACGGCGCTTTTCAAGCGTAGTGAAATCGAGAAAGCCGAAATCGACGGGTTTCTTGATCTTGTACGCGTAGTCGCCTGTGAGCAGAAGCCAGGAGATGTGGGTTTCGATTACCTCGATCTCGCCAACCGGGTGAGGATACTGCTCGGGTAGGCGCAAGCGTTCGATCAGTTCTGGTACCATGGCGCGCAATCTTTCAATAAAGCTCCGGATTATACTGAACCGATGAGTAAAAAGAGAAATAACCGCAAAAACAGCCGCAGTCGGAAAACATCCCGATCCTGGTTCAGAGCACTGTTGGGTCCGCTTTTGAAGTTGTCGCTGGTGCTTGCGGTGATCGCGGCAGTGGGGTTGATCTACCTCGATGCGCAGGTTCGTGAAAAGTTTGAGGGTAAGCGCTGGGCGCTACCGGCCAAGGTTTATGCCCGTCCGCTGGAACTCTATCCGGGGCAGCAGCTCAGTGCTGAGGACTTTCGTCTGGAGCTCAAGGGACTCGGCTATCGGTCGGTATCCTCTGTCAGCCGTCCCGGTAGCGCGCACTGGAATGGTGGGCGGGTGCAGCTGGTAACCCGTGGTTTTCCGTTCCCTGACGGTGCCGAGCCGTCGCGTAACATGACACTGGAGTTCGGCGGGCAGGGGCTGCAGCGTATTCTCGATGACCGAGGACGCTCGCTGTCGCTGGTACGTATGGAGCCGGTGCTCATCGGTGGTATTTATCCACAGGATAACGAAGATCGCGATCTGATAAGACTGGAGGATGCGCCTGCGATGCTGCCGACGGCGCTGGTCGCAGTGGAAGATCGCGACTATTACAGCCATCACGGTATCTCCCTGAAAGGGATCGCACGCGCCATGATGGTGAATATTCGCGCAGGGCGGTTTGTGCAGGGTGGCAGCACACTGACCCAGCAGTTGATCAAAAACTTCTACCTGACCGACGAGCGCACGCTGGCGCGCAAACTGCTCGAAATGCCGATGGCTGTTTTGCTTGATCTGCACTACAGCAAGGATGAGATTCTCGAGGCCTACCTGAACGAGGTGTACCTCGGCCAGTCCGGGGCGCGGGCGATTCATGGCTTCGGTATGGGCAGTCAGTACTACTTCGGGCGTCCTGTGGGCGAGTTGAGTCTGTCTCAGGTGGCGCTGCTGGCAGGATTGGTTAAGGGCCCCTCCTACTATGATCCCCGCCGCCATCCGGAGCGCGCGCTGAACCGACGCAATCTGGTTTTGCGTCTGTTGCATGAGCAGGACAAGATCAGCGATGCCGAATATGAAGAGGCGGTGGCTGAGCCGCTCGGAGTGGTTGAGCAACGTAGTCTGCAGAAGGGCGCCTATCCCGCCTACCTTGATCTGGTTCGCCGTCAGTTGCGTGAGGAGTATAGGGAAGAGGACCTGAGCAGCGAGGGGCTTCGCGTGTTCACGGCACTCGATCCGCAGGTTCAGTCGCGTGCTGAACGGGCTCAGAGCACCACGCTTGAGCAGTTGGAAAAACGCTATGGCCAGTCGGCCAAGGGGCTGGAAGCCAGCATGGTGGTAACAGACCCGCAGACCGGCGAGATTCTCGCCGTTATCGGCGGGCGTGACTCCCGTTATGAAGGCTTCAATCGGGCACTGGATGCCTTGCGTCCGATCGGCTCTCTGGTCAAGCCGGCCATCTATCTGACCGCTCTGGAGCGCGGATATACTCTGGCCACCCCTCTGGAGGATGAGGCTTTCAAGCTCAAGCTGCCCAATGGCGATGTCTGGTCACCGGATAACTTCGACAACAAGAGCCATGGCCGGGTGCCACTGCACTATTCGCTTTCGCACTCCTACAATCAATCTACCGCGAGGCTGGGGCTCGATATCGGGGTCGACAAGGTGATTGACATGCTTGAGCGCCTCGGTGTCGAGCGGGAACTGAAGCCCTATCCATCCCTGTTGTTGGGGGCGCAGGCACTATCGCCACTGGAAGTGGCGGGTGTCTACCAGACGCTGGCGGCCAACGGCTTCCGCATGCCGCTGCGCGCAATCCGGTCGGTAACCGATGCTCAGGGGCAGGAGCTGTCCCGCTACCCCTTTGCTCTGAGACAGGAGGTCGATCCGGCACTTGTGCACCTGATTCAGTATGCCATGCAGGAGGTGGCGCGAGAGGGGACGGCCCGCTATGTCTATTCCCAGTTACCGCCCAACCTGAATATCGCGGGCAAAACTGGTACATCGAACGATCAGCGCGACAGCTGGTTTGCCGGTTTTACCGGCAATCGCCTTGCGGTGGTCTGGGTAGGGCGGGATGATAATGCCAAGCTGCCCTTCACGGGTTCGGGCGGTGCGCTTAGAATTTGGACGGATTACATGCGCCGTGAACATCCAGAGCCGTTCTACGCTACGCGCCCCGAGAAAGTGGAATATGTCTGGGTGGATGATGCGACCGGACTGTTGTCGGATCAGCGCTGCGAAGGGTCGCGTCAGCTGCCGTTCATTCGCGGTACCGAGCCCAAGGACAGTGTGGATTGCGGGCAGTTGCGGCGCAGTGGCAATCCATTGGACTGGTTCCGCAGCTGGTTCCAGTAATTGATTGAATGAAGAGCAAAGGCAGGGATATGAAAAAGCTTGCGGCAGTGCTGGGCGCCATGATGTTGGCCGGTTGTGTGGGCCCGAACCCCTATGTCACACCGGTTGAAGATCGCAGTAATCGGCAGGTTACGACGCCGCCACCTCCGGGCAGCGTGGAAAGTGTCGAGCCGAGCCCGGGCGTGAGCGTTCAGCCGATTGAGGATGTGCCTGTCTTCAGACCGCAGCGTGAGACGTTACCTGAGAGCGGTTCGATCAATGTGGCGCCGACGGAGATGCCGGCTAGCGAGCCGCGTAACGCAGCAGTCGTTGCGCTACTGGATACAGCTAACCGAAATACTCAGGGCGGTGATCTGCGTGCCGCGCAGAACAGTCTTGAAAGGGCTCTGCGTATCGCGCCGCGCGATCCTCAGGTGTATTACCAGTTGGCGGATGTACAGCGCCGACTCGGCCAGTTCATGCAGGCCGAGCAGGTAGCGCTGAAAGGTGTGAATGTGGCCAATGGGCAGCCAACCGAACTGCGTCGCCTGTGGAGCCTGATCGCACTGATCCGCAGTGATGCAGGTAATGGCGCAGGTGCCCGCGCCGCACAGCAGGAAGCGAGCCGGTACTAATCTCGCTTAATGCTGTGAGTGCGCGGCAGCGGCCAGCTCCCTGCGCAGGGCGTTGGTGCCGAGCAGTAGAGATAGGGCGCAGAGCGCACTGAAGCCGGCAGGGCTTTGCCCGTTGATTGCCAACCCCCAGTCTGGTGCCGCCGGGCTGGCTACGGCAAAAGCCACGCCCAGCACGACGGCCGCAAGTGACATCGTTTTACGCGCGTTCGGCTCGCCAAAGCGAAAGCCGCCTGCGAACACAGTGGCAACCACTGCAGTGCCCAGGGTTTGCAGATATGGCTCGGCGTAGCCCATTTGGCGGCTGAGTTCGAAGCCGGCAAACAATCCCAGTAGAAGCCGCCCCCAGCCTGCAGGAGACCAATACAGGCCACGCGCCTGAGCGTACACTGCAACGGCTATCAACGCCGGCGAGATATAGATCGCCAGATTGAGCGCCATCTGGCGAATCACACTCAGATCATTGCCGTTATCGGTCGGCAGGTAGGTGGCAGGCACGGAGAGCGCAACGAACAGTGCGCTCAACGCCCAGGCACTCAGCAGGGCGCGCTGCTGGTCAACGCTTGATCTCGCTGTCCAGGACCAGAGCGCACTGCCTGAGGCGGCCACTACCAGCAGCAGATCCGCTGCCAGCGTTACGACATTCACCATCAGAGCGATGCAAACGCTTTGTCGGCGGCTTCCAGCGTTGCGTCGAGATCCGCCTCGGTATGAGCATCGGAGATGAATCCCGCCTCGAATGCCGAGGGTGCCAGGTAGATACCCTGATCGAGCATGGCGTGGAAGAAGCGACCGAAACGTTCGGTGTCGCACGCTGTGGCATCGCTGAAGCCGCGAATCTCTTTGGCATCGGTGAAGAACAGGCCGAACATACCGCCGACACAGGTTGTGGTGAACGGGATGTTGTGTCGTGCAGCGATCACTTCCAGACCTTGAGTCAGGTATTCGGCTTTGGCTGCCAGAGACTCGTGAATATCACCCTCGCAAAGCGCGTTGAGCATGGCCAGACCTGCTGCCATCGCGAGTGGGTTTCCGGACAGCGTACCGGCCTGGTAAACCGGACCCAGCGGCGCAATGTGGGACATGATTTCGCGCTTTCCGCCAAAGGCGCCTACGGGCAGGCCGCCACCAATAACCTTGCCCAGTGTGGTCAGGTCGGGCTTGATGTTATACAGCGCCTGTGCACCACCGAGGGCGACTCGGAATCCGGTCATGACTTCATCGAAGATCAGCACGGTGCCGTATTCATCGCAGATTTCGCGCAGTCCCTCGAGGAATCCCGGTTGTGGCGGTACACAGTTCATGTTTCCGGCGACCGGCTCGACGATAATGCAGGCGATCTGCTCACCCACTTCGGAAAAAGCCTGACGGACGCTGTCTAAGTCGTTGTAGTTCAGCGTCAGGGTATGCTCTGCCAGCGCTGCGGGGACGCCCGGGGAGTTAGGTTCGCCAAGGGTCAGTGCGCCAGAGCCTGCCTTTACCAGCAGGGAGTCGGAGTGGCCGTGATAGCAGCCTTCGAATTTGACGATCTTGTCACGCCCGGTATAGCCGCGGGCAAGACGGATAGCGCTCATGGTGGCCTCGGTACCGGAGCTGACCATGCGCACCATCTCGATGGAGGGCATCAGTTCACAGACCTTGTCAGCCATCTCTGTCTCGATGGCGGTAGGGGCGCCAAAGCCCAGACCGTTGTCCAGTGATTCGCGCACTGCGTTGATAACCGGCTGATAGCAGTGACCCAGAATCATCGGCCCCCAGGAGCCTACGTAGTCGATGTAGCGCTTGTCGTCTTCGTCGAACAGGTAGGCGCCTTCTCCGCGTTTGAAGAAAACAGGCGTGCCGCCAACCCCCTTGAATGCGCGAACCGGAGAGTTGACGCCTCCGGGAATGTGAGTCTGTGCAGCCTGGAACAGAGTTTCGGAAGCAGACATGAAGCACCATCCTATGTAATAGGTGAAAAAGTATTCGAATTAAGCGTGAAAAAGCCGGTTGAATGCCCGCGCCTGGGCTTCTACATCGTCCTGCGCGAAAAGGGCATGGATCACCGCAATCAGATCCGCACCGGCCTCGATAACCTGGCTGGCATTATCCATACTGAGCCCCCCGATCGCTACTATCGGGCATTTAAGCTGCTTTCGTGCTTCGCTTAGCAGACTAAGAGGTGCAGGGTGCGCATCGGGCTTGGTGCTGGAGGGGAAGAACGCACCAAAAGCCACGTAGTCGGCTGTGCCGGCCTCGGCCGTGAGCGCCAGATCCAGACGGTCGTGGCAGGTGATACCGATAATGGCATCTTTGCCCAGCTTTGCGCGTGCGGCATCCAGAGAGCCATCCTTCTGTCCAAGGTGGACGCCGTCGGCTTTGCATGACAGGGCCAGCTCGACGTCATCATTGATCAGCAGCGGTACCTGATACTGATGGCATAGCTCTACCAGCGCGTTGGCCTGACGCAATCGTTTTGCACTGTCCCCGGATTTGTCCCTGTATTGCACGAGGCTGGCGCCGCCGCGCAATGCGGCGGACACCGCGTCAAGCATCTGCTGATCGGTCGGCATCAAGCCGGCATCGGTAATGGCATAAAGCCCGGAAAGTTTCGGAGTGTTCATAGGGCCTGTTTGTGGTTGTAGTACTCTTCGATTTTACTGCGACGAATCACGCCCAGGGGGACGCCCTGGTTGCTAATCACCAAGAGTACGGTAACGCCGTGGGCGGTCATCGTCTCCCAAGCTTCATGAAGGGTGGCGCGGGAGTAGATGGGAATCGCTTCCTGACGGCTGGCGGGAATGTGCAGTAACTCGATCTCGATTTCGGGCTTGCCGTCTTCGGTTGGATGTTTTTCCAGCCAACGTGTCAGATCGCCCATCGGCAGCAGCGCGCGGGCCTCATCCTGTTCGACGAGGAACCAGCGGGGTGCCGTTTGCAGCAGCCGGTCGGCGTGTTCTGATGTTATGACAGCCGGGGTGCTGATGATATCGCGTTCCAGCAGGCTGCCGACGGCCGCCCGCGAGAGCGCCTGGGCCAGCGGCGCCTGACGTATGTCCAGTCCTCGAGCCTCGAGTGTTGCCTGGAACGCGGAGGGGCGTTTGAAGAGGGATCTGAGCGTCAGGTTGCTGACGACGATGGCGATCATACCGGGCAGAATGATGGCGGAATTGTCGGTCAGCTCAAGCAGCGCAATCAGTGCCGCAAGCGGCGCATTCAGTATTGCGCCCATCATGGCGCCCATGCCGATGGTCGTGAACAGGTCCACCGGCATATTAAATCCAAGTTTCTGCGCAAATCCCGCCAGCAGCGCGCCGGATAGGGCGCCGATCACCAGCGAAGGTCCGATGATTCCCCCAGGAAGGCCCAAGCCTATCACGAAGGGCGTTAGTACCGTCTTGCACACCAACAATAGCAGCAAAAGCTCCAGTGCTGCCGGCGCGTCGAACAGTCGTTGGATGCTGTCATAACCGGTGCCCATCACTTCCGGAACCGCCATGGCCACCATGCCGGTCAGCAGGCCTGCCATAATGAATCGCACGGGTAAGGGAGTGCCGCGTAGCTTGAGCGTTTGTTGCAGTGTGTAGATAAAGGCCGCGGCAACGAGCCCGATACCAAGGCCGAGTATCAGCAGTAGTGGAAGTTCGGGAAGAATGTCGCTGGATAGCTCAGGCAGGTGCAGTTTGGCGGCGTGCCCGATGACCAGCTGTACCAAAACATCGGCAACGACTGCGGCGACAATGACGGGTATGAAACCGAGAATACTATACTCAAGCAATATCACCTCCATGGCGAAGATGACGCCGGCCAGCGGGGTGTTGAATACGGCGGCGATGGCGGCTGCGCTGCCGCAGCCGATCAGGATGCGCAGAGTGTTATTGGGCAGGTTCAGCCACTGACCGATCAGGCTGCCGCAACTTCCGCCTAAATAGACCGCGGGGCCTTCGCGGCCGACGCTGTGGCCGCTGCCGATGGCGATTGTAGCGCCTGCAAACTGGGTCAGCAGATTGGAAATCGATAGCTGTCCCTGATGGTAGTTCAGCCGCTCCAGAAGGTGTGGAATGCCGACGCTGCGTGAAACACGGGGAACGAGTATCAACAGGGCGACCAAGATGATACTGCCGATTACAGGAAAGCAGAATCGCTGCCAAGGCGCGAGCGATTCGAAATCTTCGCTGATGCCACTGGGCAGTAGCCAAAACTGTGGTAACTCGATCGCCAGCCTGAATAACAGAATGACAAGGCCGGTGCTGAATCCGGCAAGGACTCCGAGGAGGACCAGTTGGGGCAGTGCGTCGAAGTGGGAAAGCCGTTGCCGGAACTGTTCAAGCGATGGCATGCGGCGTGGTCTCTATTCGCATTCGATAGTCATTAAACAGTTGTGTGAGTATGATAAAGCTTCTTCGGAGTACTGAAACCCGGGTGTCTCGGGCTGGCGTCGTTTCCGAATCGGTGGTGTAAGAGTAACAGTTCTGAAAAAGTTATGAGAGGTTAGCGTGATCAGTGTAGGTATCGTTGGGGGAACAGGCTATACCGGCGTAGAGCTGCTGCGTATTCTGGCCAACCATCCACAGGTGAAAGTCGAGGTTATCACCTCGCGCTCCGAAGAGGGTATCCGCGTAGCGGATATGTTCCCCAACCTGCGTGGTCACTATGATCTTGCGTTCACCGTGCCGGATATCGACCGTCTGGCAAAATGTGACGTGGTCTTCTTTGCTACCCCCCACGGTGTCGCGATGTCGATGGCACCGGAGCTTGTCGCGCGCGGCGTGCGCATTATCGATCTGGGGGCTGACTTCCGGATCAAGGACGTGCCGCTGTGGGAAAAGTGGTACAAGCTGGAACACACCTGTCCGGATTTGGTCGAGAAAGCGGTATACGGCTTGCCCGAGGTCAATCGCAGCGAGATCGCCGACGCGCAGCTCGTGGCGTGTGCAGGTTGCTACCCGACGGCTACTCAGCTGGGTTACCTGCCATTGCTTGAGAAAGGTTTGGTGGATCACCGCCGTCTGATTGCGGACTGCAAGTCCGGCGTGAGCGGCGCGGGTCGTGGTGCCAATGTGGGGTCTCTGCTGTGTGAATCCAGCGAGAGCATGAAGGCTTATGGCGTGCCGGGGCACCGTCACCTGCCTGAGATTCGTCAGGGGCTGACCCGGGCGGCCGGTCGTGAGGTGGGTCTTACCTTCGTGCCGCACCTGACACCGATGATTCGCGGTATTCACGCGACGCTCTATTCCGTGCTGAAAGACCCTGTGGACCCTGGGCTGCAGCAGATGTTCGAGGAGCGTTTTGCTAACGAGCCGTTCGTCGATGTCATGCCAGCGGGCAGCCATCCCGAAACGCGCAGTGTGAAAGGGTCTAACGTGTGTCGTATCAGTGTCCATCGTCCTCAGCAGGATGACACGGTTGTGGTGCTGTCAGTGATCGATAACCTGGTCAAGGGAGCGTCCGGTCAGGCTGTTCAGGTGATGAATATCATGTTCGGCTTTGCCGAAGATGAGGGGCTGAAAATCGTTGGCCTGATGCCGTAATACTTGACTAAAACAGTTGGTATAAGAGAGAATTCACCCTCTATCGGAGGGTTTGCAGCAATATGAGCGAAAACGTACAGGATGCGCTGGTCTTTACCGACTCGGCGGCGGCCAAAGTCAGATCTCTGATCGAAGAGGAGCAGAACGATAACCTCAAGCTGCGGGTGTATATCACCGGCGGTGGGTGTGCGGGTTTTTCGTACGGCTTTACCTTTGATGAGGCAAAAGCTGATGATGATACCGAAGTGGTCCGTGACGGTGTGACGCTGTTGGTAGATCCCATGAGCTTCCAGTATCTGGCAGGCTCGATCGTGGATTACAAAGAGGGCCTGCAGGGCTCGCAGTTCGTGGTCAACAATCCCAACGCAACCACAACCTGCGGTTGCGGCTCCTCCTTCTCGATCTGATTCTCACACGGTCGTGCACCGATTGTTTGACGGTGCACGACCAGTCTGTAAAAACACGCTTTCATCACTTTCGTTGAGTCTAACGGCCTTCAGGCAGGATAGATGGCGCCCAGAATTCGTGCGCCCTCTGCGCCGGTAACGGCGGCCAGATTACCTGGCTGGCGAGTTTCCGCTCGCCAGGCCAGCCACGCGAACGCAGCCGCTTCCACCCAATCGGGATGTAAGCCAAGTTCCGCTGTGGAGGTGATGCGAGAGCTGGGTAAATGGTGTCTCAAGCGCGCGATCAGGTGAGCGTTATGGGCCCCGCCTCCACAGACGAAGGTAGTGGGCCGGGATAGCGGCAGCAGGTCAATCGCCTCGGCGATGGAGCGGGCGGTCAGTTCCGCAAGAGTGGCCTGAACATCAGCCGCGCTTGGTGCTTGGGGGAGCTGATCGATCAGCGTGTCGAGCCAGCGCCGGTTGAATAGCTCTCGCCCCGTGCTTTTTGGCGGAGGAGCGCTGAAGAAGGGTGTCGCAAGCGCGGCCTCTAGCAGCGCTGCATCAACAACACCGCTGGCACCCCAGGCGCCTTCTGCATCATAGGCGGTGCCTTGGTGACAAAGGTTCCATTCGTCTAGCAGCACGTTACCCGGGCCGGTATCGAATCCGATTACGGGTTGTTGCGTGTCCGAAGGCAGAGATGTCAGATTTGCCATGCCGCCAATATTTACAATGACGCGATCTTCGCTTGAACAGTGAAAGAGCCATTGATGAAAGGCGGGTACTAACGGAGCACCCTGTCCACCGGCGGCCACATCACGGCGTCGGAAGTCCGCTATTGTGGTCATCCTGGTGCGCTCGGCTATACGGCTGGGGTCACCTATTTGCAGCGTAAAACCAAGGTCTGGTCGATGTCGGATGGTCTGGCCATGACTACCGATGGCGGAGATCTGGGTGGGGTTTATTCCGCTTAGTGTGACGAGTTCATTCACTGCAGTTGCAAATAGATCGCCCAGTTCGGTGTCTAGAGCGCCGTACCGGTCGATGCTGTAGTCTGTAGCATCGGCAAGCTCGAGTATGCGCTGCTTGAGCGTGGGTTCTATCGGGACGGAGTGTTGGGATAGTAACTCGAACCGGGGGGCAAATCTGGCCAGCACCGCGTCGATGGCGTCAACGCTGGTGCCGGACATGAGGCCGATATAGAGCGACATCCTCAGTTGCTCGGTGGCTGCTGGGGGTTGGCAAGAGCCAGCTCCGTTGCGCCTTTGTCCAGCATGGCCATAAGCCGAGATGACTCGCGCTGAAAAGCGGTGTGCTCCGCTTTGGCAACAGGCTCGGCGTGGGGCAGTGATACCGTCATGGGGTTCTTGTGCACGCCGTTAACACGGAACTCGTAATGCAAGTGCGGGCCGGATGCCAATCCGGACATCCCGACGTAGCCGATTACCTCACCTTGCTTGACTCTGGAACCTGTGGACAGGCCTGATTTGTAGCCGCTCATATGTGCGTACAGGGTGGTGATATTACCGCCGTGTTGAACGATGATGCAGCGACCATAGCCGCCCTTTGTGCCTCTCCAGATGATTTTGCCATCGCCGGATGCTTTGATCGGGGTGCCGGTGGCCGCCGCGTAATCAACCCCGCGGTGAGGGCGCTTGGTGCCAAGGACCGGGTGTAGGCGGGCTGGATTGAAGCCTGAGCTGATGCGGCGGAAGTCGACCGGGGAGCGTAGAAATGCTTTGCGCATGCTCTGGCCGTCAGGCGTGAAATAGTTGGTATCGCCATTGCTGTCGGTATAACGCACGGCAGCGTAGCTTTCGCCTTGGTTGACGAATTCGACAGCAAGGATGTCACCTTCCCCGATTTTTTCGCCGTCGAGAAACTTCTCTTCGTAAAGTACGCGGAAATGATCGTTTTTACGGATATCCAGTGCGAAGTCGATGTCCCAGCCGAGAATCTGGGCCAACTGCATGATCATGTTGTCGGACAGGCCCGCGCGGCTTGCATCCACAAACAGCGAGTTGCTGATTGTGCCGCTAACAATATGAGGGGTGACGTCCGGTGTCCGGCTCAGCACTTGCGTGGTATATCCGTCATCGGTGCGTGATATTTCAACGCTGTTGAGGCGGTCCTGAACAAATTTGAGCTTCTGAAGTTCACCTTCTTGAATCAGGAAAGAGATGGTCTGTCCCGGGTAAAGGCGGGACAGAACCTTGTTTTCCTCGGTGGCCTGACTGACCTGATAAACGTCACGTGCAGAGAGTCCTGCGCGTTTGAACAGTGATGTAAGGCTGTCACCGCTACGGACATCGTAGTCGATCCAGTTTTCCATAACAGGAGGGGGGACGGCTGCTTCGATCTGTGTGCTGGCCAAAGCCATCTCCGGTTCTGTTGTACCGGATGATTCCGTGTCGAATGATTCTTCGTGCTCGTCTGTCGGGGTGAACTCGGTTCCGAATGAAGCTGATTGCGCAGGCTGTACCTGGGCTGGTACGAGCTTGAGTGTGCTGCGAGTAGCCTCGACCTCTTCGGAGGGTAAAAGCAACAGAGTGGTGCCAACAATGAGGGTACATATAGAAGCAGCCGCCAGATGAATTTTCGGCAGGCTGCCTATAAGGGTAGAGACTTTTCGCAGCACGGCATCACCCCGGTGAAAATAGGCAAAATAAAGTGGTTAAACGACAGCTGTATATGACCGTCGATTATATATAAGTTCCTTTACCTTTTGTCCGCCGTTTGGTTGATTTCTTGAGCTTTTGTGCTCCTTTGTTTGTCTGGGTCAAGCGCGAGCGCTAAAATGCGCGCCTTGTTCTGGTACAACTGACCTTAAAAATAGAAGGCCGCTATGAGTAAGCTAAGTCTGATAGAAGATTTAAAAGCACGCGGATTGATCGCGCAAACAACCAGCGAAGAGGAGCTGGTCGAGCATCTGGGATCAGGGCGCGTCACTCTCTATTGCGGTTTTGATCCGACAGCAGACAGCCTTCATCTTGGCCATCTGGTACCGTTGCTGATGCTGAAGCGTTTCCAGGAATATGGCCATCGTCCCATCGCGTTGGTTGGTGGTGCGACTGGATTGATTGGTGATCCGAGCTTTAAGGCGCAGGAGCGACAGTTGAACTCTGCCGAGGTTGTACAAGACTGGAGTAATTGCCTTAAGCGTCAGATCAGTCAGTTTATCGAGTTCAACGATAACGGTGGCGCCATTCTGGCCAACAATTATGACTGGACCTCAAATGTCGATGTGCTGAGCTTCCTTCGAGATATCGGTAAGCACTTCAGTGTTAACAAGATGATCTCCAAAGAGTCGGTCAAACAGCGTATTGAGCGTGAGGGTGAGGGCATCTCGTTTACCGAGTTCACCTACCAGATACTCCAGTCCTACGACTATCAGAAACTTAATGAGCTGTATGACTGCACTCTGCAGATCGGCGGCTCAGATCAGTGGGGTAACATTACTGGTGGTATAGAGTTGGTGCGGCGCATGAACGGTAGGTCTGTGCATGGTTTGACCCTGCCGCTGATTACCAAGTCAGATGGAACCAAGTTCGGCAAAACCGAAGGCGGCGCGGTATGGCTCGATCCCAAAAAGACGTCCCCCTACGCGTTCTATCAATTCTGGCTTCAAACGCCAGATGCCGATGTGTACCGCTTCCTGAAGTTCTTTACCTTCCTGGATGTGGCGCGCATCGAAGCGATTGAAGCGGAGGACCAAGCGCGTGAAGGGCGTCCGGAAGCGCAGCGTATTCTGGCTGAGGAGGTTACCCGTCTGGTACATGGGGATGATGCTCTGGCTGGCGCGCGCAGAATAACAGAAGCGCTGTTCTCTGGTGATCACTCCACCTTGGATGCTGATGATTACGCTCAGCTGCAGTTGGATGGTTTGCCCGCTTCGCAGGTTCCGGCAGAACTGGCCGACCTGCCGTTGACGACGTTGTTGACCGAAGCTGGCGTGGCAACCTCCGGTAAGCAGGTTAAGGACGCGCTGCAGCGTAGTGCCGTCGTCATTAACGATGAGGTTTGTTCGTTGGATCGTAATATGGATGCCGCGACTCTGTTCTCGAAAGAGAGCGCTCGCTTTGAGCGTTTCTTCCTGGTCAAGCTGGGTAAGAAAAAGCACCATCTCTTTTATCTCTGAACCCTACAAGTGTCAGATCAAAGGGTGTTGTGGAAGAATTTGAAAATTTTTTACAACGCC
>NZ_JMQN01000012.1 GCF_000705555.1 Marinobacterium lacunae | reverse complement strand
GCGACACCGTCGGCGGCTCCGGTAGCAACGATGCCAGCGAGATCGACATCTGGGCCGAGTGGGTGGCACACGATCACCTGATCATCAGCCCGCTGGTTGGCTTCTACACCCCGGATGACGCCACCAGCACCCAGGGCAACGATGACACCAACACCTACTTCCAGGTATTAGCGATCGTTCCGTTCTAAACGTATAAGAGACAGATCAGCGCAGAGCCGACTTCGGGGTCGGCTACTGTGCTCACAGGCCCCAAAGGATCAGTGCAATGAAGACAAAATATTCCCTGTTTATCGGCGGCCAGCCAGTGGCTGGAGCCCGTGATGCCTTCCCAGTCATCGACCCGGCGACGGGTGAGCGTTTTGCCGATTGCCCCGCCGCCTCACCGGAACAGGTCGATCAGGCGGTCGCAGCCGCGGCCGAAGCGTTCAAAAGCTGGCAGTACAGCTCTGACGAAGAGCGCAAGGCGATCCTGCATCGTATCGCCGATGCGATCGAAGCCAACGCCGACGAGCTGGCGCAGATTGTCACTCGGGAGCAGGGTAAGCCGCTGGCGCTGGCGCAGATGGAGGTGGGTGGTGCTATCGCCTGGACCCGCTACACCGCCGAGCTGGAGATCCCGGTCAAGGTGATCGAGGACAGCGAGCAGCGCCTGGCCGAACTGCATCACAAACCGCTGGGTGTGGTCGGTTCCATCACCCCCTGGAACTGGCCGCTGATGATCGCGGTGTGGCACATAATGCCTGCGCTACGTACCGGTAACACGGTTGTCGTTAAACCCTCTTCACTGACACCGTTCAACACCCTGCGTCTGGTTGAACTGATCAACGAGCAGGTACCGGCCGGTGTGATCAACATCGTCACCGGCGAGGGCGGTATTGGTCGTGCCATGACCGGTCACCCGCATATCCGCAAGATCGTATTCACAGGATCCACCCCGACCGGTCAGGACATCATGCGCAATGCCGCCGATAACCTGAAGCGCCTGACGCTGGAACTCGGTGGCAACGACGCCGGTATTGTCCTGCCCGATGCGGATCTCGACGCGGTGGCGATGGGTATCTTCCAGACCGCCTTCCTCAACATGGGGCAAACCTGCGCGGCGCTGAAGCGCTTGTATGTACATGAATCCCAGTACGAGGCGCTGTGCAACCGTCTGGTCGAGATCGCCAAACAGCAGAATGTAGGGCCGGGTGTCAAAGAGGGTGTGACCTTCGGACCGGTGCAGAACAAGGCGCAGTTCGATCTGGTCAGCGAACTGGTCGAGGATGCCCGTGCACAGGGCGCAAACATACTCTGCGGTGGTGCGGCACTTCCCGGCAGTGGCTATTTCTACCCCCCGACCATCGTCGCCGACATTACCGACGGCACGCGTCTGGTCGATGAAGAGCAGTTCGGCCCAGTACTGCCGGTGATCCGCTACAGCGATATCGAAGATGTGATTGCCCGTGCCAACAACAACCCCAACGGGCTGGGTGGCTCAGTATGGGGCACCGATATCGATCAGGCACGCCGTGTTGCAGCGCGACTGGAGTGCGGTACCACCTGGATTAACAATCACGCTGAAGTCCTGCCGCACTGTCCGTTCGGCGGTTGCAAGATGTCAGGCTTTGGCGTCGAGTTTGGCGAGGAGGGGTTACTCGAGTACACCCAGTCTCAGCTGCTCAGCATCAAGCGCGCCTAGCGCCTGGTACTGCATCATTTTTCACCCCTGGCTCCCGTAGACCGGAGTAAAACATTAGGCCCCCGAGCAGGGGCCTTTTTTTGTGTGTGTAACATAGCCGGGGATACGCAGACAGACTTAGCGGAAAAGTGCCAACTGATCGCCTGCTTGAGGCGGTACCGAGAATAGGTCTGTCCGCAGTTGAAGCCCCTCCCTTCGACTCAGCCCGTAACGGTTGAGTGCCAGCCGAAAACGTTGCTCAATCAGATCGGCGAACGGGCCCTCACCGCGCATCCTGTTGCCGAACCGGCTGTCATACTCACGCCCACCGCGGCTCTGACGAATCAGGCTCATCACATGTTCGGCCCGGTCCGGGTAGTGTTGGTCCAGCCATTCGCGAAATAGCACCTTCACCTCATGCGGCAGGCGGATGAAGATGTAGCCTGCAGAGCGTGCTCCGGCGCTTGCACTGGCCTCGACAATGGCTTCGAGCTCTGCGTCATTGATCATTGGAATAAGTGGCGCAAGTAGCACACCGACCGGCACACCGGCATCGGTCAGCTCTCTGATCGCCGTTAAGCGGGTGCTGGGGCCTGCAGCACGTGGTTCAAGTGTGCGTTTTAGCTGGGGATCCAGTGTGGTCATGCTGATCATCACCGAGCAGAGCTGTTGTCGGGCTAGCTCGGCGAGAAGGTCGAGATCCCGAGTGATCAGTGCGCCTTTGGTGATGATCGTCACTGGCTGGCGGAAGCGGAGCATCACCTCCAGCAGCTCACGGGTGGTGCGACGTTGCTGCTCCAGCGGCTGGTATGGATCGGTGTTGGCGCCTAGCGTAATCGGCTGGCACCGGTAGTTTTTCGCCCGCAGTTCCTGCTCCAGCTGCTCGGCCGCATGGGTTTTACAGATGATATGAGTTTCGAAATCGAGCCCAGGGGAGAGGTCCCAGTAGGCATGGCTCGGCCGTGCAAAGCAGTAGATACAACCGTGTTCGCAGCCGCGGTACGGGTTGATTGATTGCGCGAACGGTACATCGGGGGAACGGTTACGGCTGATAATGGATTTGGGCCGCTCGTTGATCTGTACCGTGGCGATTCTGTCGCTGCTCTCGCCGTCGTAGAGCGCCGCTTCGGCGTCGAGTTCCCGGTGGGTTGGAGCGAATCGGTTGGCCGGATTGCTCAGGGCGCCGCGGCCCCGCATAGGTTTCGAAGCAGACATGATAGCGTTGCTCATAATTATTAACTGTATGAATATACAGTACTCTGTTCAGGCTGCAAACTGGCCTGAATGTACGCTAAGGGTGTCAAATCTCATTGAGCACGAAACGCCGTCTCAAGGTCGCGAAAAGGCGTCATCATTTAGGATCGAATAGCTACAAAGACTTTTTGGCCAGTATCCGCTAGCAAGGGGAAGCACAGGCAGCTGATCACGCCCAGAACCTACGAGCCCAACATCTGCAAAGGGCCAACAACGGTCTATGCGGTAGCTCTCCACCACGTCAGCTAACGGCCGTTACCACCCTCTGAGCGTCCTGCTGGGGGCTTTGGGTGGTATCCTCTACCCGCGATGACTTTGCCATTTTACGAAAGGTGAGAGAACGTCCTAACCATTCCACCCGATGTGAGATTAGGAGCGAGTGACCTGCTTTGAATAGAGTTGGCGCGTCTGTTACCTCATTGTCGGGCAACCCGATTGGTTTACCCTCAAACGGCTCAGATCTCCTCGATCTTGCTGAAGATATTGTGTAGCCGCTCGGCTCGGGCCAACTTCTCGGAAGCGGCGTGGCCCAGATAGTCGGAGGCAGAGGCGCAGAGGTAATTCAGCACGCTGAATCCGGCAATATAGGAGTCGAACAGCGATGTGCTTTTCACCATGCAACGCAATGTCCAGTTCGCCAACCCGGCGGTATTCTCCTCGGAGTGATCCGTCAGGTAGAGTACAGGCGCGCCGATATCCTGTGCGTACTTCATCAAGCGATAGATGATCTCTTTGCGCCGCCGATAGCCGATCACGACCACCAGGTCTTGCGCGGACAGTCCTGACAGATCTTTCTCGATCGCCTGCCCGGGACGCGGCAGTATCTCGACGTTTGGCCGCAGCTGAATCAACTGCTGACGCAGGTACATCGCAGGCATATAGCTGTTGCCGTAGCCGATGATCCATATGCTGTCAGCCTTGCCGATGGCGTCGATGATGGCCCGAACGGTCGTCTCTTGGAGGGATTCGAAACTGCGTAACAGGTTTTGTACTTCGCAGTCGACGTGTTGTTTGATGTCGCTCTGGAAATCACCGCTGTGGTGATCGAGGGTGTTTAAGTAGCGCGGCGATCCTTCAGCTTTGGCTTCGCGAGCAAGCTTACGTAGTTCGCGGAAGTCCTTGTAGCCCAGGCGCTTTATCAGACGGGTAGCAGCGGCATTGGAGGTATTGGCGCGTGTAACCAATTCGGAAATAGAGTGAGTCGCCAGATCTCCGGGGAAATCGATAATAATATCGGCCAGCAACCGCTCACTGCGCGGCAACTCTTCGTAGATTTCCTTAAGACGGTCTTCGATCAGCAGTGTCATGGCAACCTCCGCTCCGTGGGCGTTTGCCCGTATTGCGTTCATCTATATCTTCGATTTGATACGCCCGCCCAGCCGAAAGTGAAAAACGTTCGAAACATGCATCGAAACCTCGAAACACAGATAGCCCTGAAACGTACGGAACACCGGGGCCCTGAGGCCCACGGCGTTCTTTCTGAAAGCCCCGATTAGTTGGACGCTTTCTCGATAGATGATTCGAGCGCCTGCATCAGCTTCATGCCTTCGTCTCCATACTGCTCTTCAATCAGCTTTTTCACTGCTGGCTGGGTTGCAGCTGCAAACTTCTGTCGCTCTTCTTCGGACAGGGTCGAGATCTTCATCTTGCTGGCCAGATAAGGCAAGCCGCGGGTATCAGATGCTTCGATCAGGCGGGAAACGCCGCGGCCCGCGTCGACTGCAGCCTTGGCCGCATAATCTACCACGCGCTGCTCTTCAGGTGTCAGGCCATCATAAAATTTCTCATTGATCATCCACACGTAGGGGGTAATGATGTGGTTGGTCAATGTCATGTACGGCTGAACCTCTTCGAATTTTGCGAAGCTTATTGTCGGGACCGGGTTCATCTGCCCATCGGCGACGCCGGTTTGCAGCGCCGTATACACCTCGGCCCAAGGTAGAGGCGTGGCTTTGCCTCCCACGGAGTTGATGATGGTCTCGTGGGTCGGCAGCGTCATGGTACGGATCTTCAGACCATTCATGTCATCCAGCGTTGTCACCTCTTTCTTAGAGTTGGTCAGCGCAAAGAAGCCACCGCTGTCGAGCAGGCCAATCACTTTCAAGCCCGTCTTGGCATGCATGTCCTCGGCAAACATTTTGCCGAAATCACTGTCCAGGTTAATAACGTCATGGGCCGTCGCAATGTTCGGGAAGGCGAACGGTAGATCGAAAACACCCACTGGCGGATAGTGTTGCGCTACACCTCCTGCTGAGGAGATGGAGGACTGCACAACGCCCATCCGTACCTGATCGATTACCTCGTTGTCTTTACCCAACTGCCCATCCGGGAAGTGCTGCACTTTGATGGAGCCGTTGGTTCCTGCCTCAACCAGGGATTTAAATACCGTCACCATTGCCCCGGCATGACTTTCAAACGGACCTCCCGGGTTCATATGGGCGATCTTCATCACCTTTTCAGCTGAGGCGGGGGCTGCCCAGATCATCGCGCTCAGGCCGATGGTTGCCAGGGATACAAGAGGTTTTTTTATTGTGATCATAGTGTTATTCCACCTTGTGTTGTTATTTTGCAAAGGAGCATCAGAGCAAACTGCTTATTGAACGAAGCCGGAAAGCCTCGGTAACAGCAGCGTTAGATCAGGCCAATAGGCGATCAGGAACAGCACTAAGAGTTCCGCAATCAGGAAAGGCCAGAGGGATTTCGCGATCGATTCGATCTTTTCTCCGGTAACCGAAGAGAGTACGAACAGGCAAGCGCCAACCGGTGGTGTCATCAGCGACAGGTTTAGCGCTAATACGATCATGATGCCGGCGTGTACAGGATCCATACCGATCTGATGGGTGAGAGGTCCCAGAACCGGCGCCAGGATGATCAAGCTGGCGTTGATATCCATGAACAGACCAATGATCAGCAACAGTGCCAGAATCAAACCGATGATGACGGCGGGGTTGTCGGATACGGCCAGAAAAGCGGCGGCGATCGTCTGGGGAATTTGTTCGAAGGTCATCCACCAGCCCAGGATGGATGCTGATGCGATGATCAGGAATACCACACCTGTTATTTGGCTCGTACGAATCAGTACGTCGACGATTTCCCGATTGGGCAGCTTCTTGTTAACGAACCGGCCGAAGATCAGCGCATAGAGTATCGCTAGCGCGGCAGCTTCGGTCGGTGTCGCCAGGCCAGTGAGAATGCCGCCGAGAACAATCACAGGCAGCACCAGCGATGACAGGCTGTTTTTGAACGCAACCCAGATGATACGCGGGCTGGGGCGATCACCCGTTTTCGGTAAGTTCAGTGGTCGGGCAAGGATGGCGATAACAGCCATGCAGAGAACGGCGATCAAAAGCCCGGGCAATACGCCAGCGGCGAAAAGCCCCGCGATTGAGACGCCCATGATTGAGCCGTAGATAACCATTAGGGTTGACGGCGGAATGGTTGGGCCGATGATCGAACCTGCAGCAGTTACGGCGCAGGCAAAAGAGCGGGTGTAGCCCTGTCGGACCATGGCGGGCACCAGGGTGTTGCCGAACGCCGCTGCATCAGCAGTTGCTGACCCGGTGATACCGGCAAAAAACACGGATGCCGCCATATTTGAATGTGCCATGCCGCCCCGAAGCCAGCCGACCAACGCATCAGCGAGGCCGACAATGCGCTCGGTCATGCCAGAACGGTTCATCAGTTCGCCCGCCAGGATGAAGAATGGCATGGCCAGAAATGGAAACAGATCAAGTCCTGCGAAGAAACGGGAGGGCGCCATGGGTAGAAATTCCGGCCCCCCCATCTGCAGGATGCCAACGACACCGGCGATGCCCAGGGTATAGCCGACCGGCAATCCTAGAATCAGCAGTAAGAAAAATGTTGATGCGACCCAAATCATGATTACTCCTCCCCCTGAACGTCGGCACTGCCGGGCTCTGCATGTTCGTTGCTCATATCCCGCACGGCGCTAAGTAGAATTTGAACGCATGCCAGGCCTGTCGCGACTGGCACCGAGGCAAAGGGAATGAACTTGCTGAGGCCATAAATCATGGTGACCCGGTTAGCACCGTCACCGGCAAAAGACAGTCCGTAGTAGAAAAGGAATCCGAAAAAAGCCAAGGCTAATAAGTCGAGTCCAACGAGAAGCGGCTTGTGGAGCTGTGAAGGTAAAAGTTCGAACACGAAGAGCATACCGATGTGCTGCCTGCGTGAAACGGCACTGGACACCGCTAACAATGCGAGCCAGATCATGAGATAGCGGGCGAGTTCTTCGGTAAAGGTCAGCGGGAAAGGGAAAAACGAGGTACGTGCCAACATGCCGAGCCATACATCCAGTATGAGTGCGACCAATAACACGAGACAAAGCTTATCAACGAGTCGTGCCAAATTTTCGCTGAGCACCCCGGCATATGCGCTCAGTGATCGGGGTTCAGCTCTTACGGCGGCGTTCATCGCACACCTCCTCCTACATGTTATTAGAGTTATTGGGTTTGAGGGTATTTAAAGCGTTGTTTTGGGGACTGGTTCAGTCTGTGACAACATTCGAGATGATAACTAATTTTCAGTATTGGTCAATATGAAAATTAATTTTTTCAATTCGCGATCTTGTGTATTAACAATCTTGATTGTTCTGTTTTTCTATAGATTAATGTATACAATTATCTCGATGCGTTAAAATCATAAGTTATTGATATCTATGATTTAAGTTTAATTATGTTAATGTTTTTTATTCGTTGACGTGTGTTTGTACAGATTTTGTGGATTGTTTGATAATTTTTTTGTTTTAAGTGTATACAAAAAAAATAATAAATGTATCGGGTGTTTTGGTTGGGTTGTTACTATTTCATTGAGTGGGCTGTTCTTAACCCAAAAACTGAAGCAATGGGGTTAGGCTTGGCTGGTTTGAAAGTGCTCTTCAAGTGGGTGATCCGACAAGCGTCATGAGGTAAAAGCAGGCCCCAATCGGGCCTAAAAGTGCAGGTAAAGTCCGAAGCCCCGGTTTTATACAGTCGCTGAAAAACAAAACCCCGATCAGTATGATCGGGGTTTTCCATTATCCTGAATGGAGTTTCAGCTACTCGGTAAGCAGAGAAGAAAAGTCGATTGTGAGCTGATGCTGGTCGCCAAGGTAGTACTCTTCACAGTTCTGCTTCTGCGTTACCAGATCGACGACGATAAAGTCCTGATCGGGAGACAGGGCAAGTAGCGAATGATGCCATACGCCAGGGTGATAGCTGATACCTTGCTGACCGTTGCTGACGAAGGCGCGGATATCAGTGCTGGCAACCTTTTCACTAACCGGTGCGACGACAACGACAAAAGGCCTGCGATCCCAGGGTATGAACGCCTGACTGGCAAGCGGATGACGCTCGAGCATGGTGATTGTCAGCGGTGAAGGAAGCGGCTGAGAACGAGCAAGACTGATCGAGGGGTAACCATCGATAGGTTCGCTGAAGATTCTCGCGGTGTCGTGGTAACGTTCAGTGGCACCTTGGTTTATGTCAAAGCGCCGACTGCCGTCCATTTCGATTACATCACCAAAGGGTGCGAACCGCTCCCGAGTCAGCGGTAATAGTGCTAAGGGGCGACTCATGAGTCACCCTCGGAACTGGGCTCCTGTAGCGGGGTGCCGATCAGCCGCAAACGGCTGATACCGCCATCGGGGAAAATATTGAGCCGTACATGGGTGATCGGGCCCACGTCATGTATTTCTGTCTGAAACTGATGCTGCGCATCCGCCGAAAGCTTCTGTGCCGGTAAGAGTTCGCGCCAGAACAGGCTTTGAGTTTCGATCTGGTCGTCGGTGCCCCCTTTGACATACGCCGCTTGAATCGAGCAACTGTCCGGATAGTTACCTTTGAAATGGGCCGTATCGATCTCAACCTGGCGAATGTTGCCGGGATAACCCAGCGCGACGATAACCCAGTCGTTGCCAGGAGTACGACGTCGAGCTGTTTCCCAACCATCGCCCATATTGATGCCTCGGCCCGGATTGAGGATGTTCGCCATGCGGCCGAAATGCTCGTCACTACACGAGAGGGTTCGGCCGCCGTTAAGGATTGACGCCAGATCAATGGGCTCTCCGTTCGAACTGGCATTCAACTGGGTGTAAGGACGCCCCCAAATCCGCAACCGGGCGATACCGCCGTCGGGGTAAATATTGAGCTTAACGTGGGTCCAGGGACGGTTGTCAGCAATGAGATGAAGATGATGGGAATTGCCGGATAAGCTGACCGAGGGCAGTACCTCTATCCATTCGGCATCGGCGCCGGGCTCATCTTCCTCGCAGTAGCACGCCTGCAGCGATGCCGATGGCGGAAAGTTACCGGTGAAGTGGGTGGTATCAATATCGACAGCTTCGAACGTGCCGGGCAAACCGAGTTTTACGATGGCATGGTCATAACCTTCATAACGCTTCCGGCGCGATTCCCACCCGTCCATCCATTTACCATTGTCGTCAAATACACCCTCTTTCCAGACTGGATCGGTGTAAGACAACATGCGGCTTGCTTCTGCGAAGAAATCATCCGTGCAGTGAACGATCTTGGAGCCAAAACGATCGTCAGCAAGGTTAGGCCAGCGGCCGGAAATAGTGTCGATGTTTGTTTTTGTCATTATTAAAACCCTATATTTCGTGCTGTTAATGATTGCTCCAGACTAGCTGCACGTTCGTCCGTGTGTGCGCTTGTGCGAAAACCTATTGGCCCGACATCGGTGCTGACTAGCTTCGAACACTTCAGCAGCATACTAAGTTTTTCGATAATGGCAATAATTTATTTTCATATAATTGCATGTTGAAAAATAATTATCGATCCTTCTGCATGTTGTCGTAGGAGTCGAGAGAGGAGGTCTAAAATTTCCGTCAGACGCGGGGTGGGGGAAAGGTTATGATGTTAATTAGCCCTTGCGTAACGGAAGAGTTGAGATGCCATGATGTCACTAGCACATACAGACCCCCGGGAGTTCCAAGAGAAGAGCCTGGAACTTGTCCGTAGCCTGGTCTCCCTGAGCAGTTCAGCCTTTTTCCTGGTCGATCCCGATATGCAGCATCGAGGTGCCGTGCTTTACAACCTTAATCCGGATGCGGAAAAGGCCTATTCGTCCGAGTATGGCTCACTGGATCCGCTAAACCCGGAGCGCTTCGCGAACAGTGACGAGGTACTGGTCACGCTGGACTCGCGCATCGCGCCTCATCATCTTAAACAGACGCTCTACTACCAGAACTTCATGGTGCCGTTTAATCACCGCTACGTGGCCGATATGTTCTTCCGCCGCGAAGGTCGGATCATCGCTGGGCTGAGCATGATGCGCGAGGAGTCTCTGGGTAATTTCCGCGCTGATGAGTTGGCGCTTCTGAGAAAGGTGCAGCCCTTTCTCGAATACGCGTTAAACGCCGTTTATCTACCGCGCCGGGAGCGCGAGCGTGAAGGGATCGCCGACAAGTACGGCCTGACCGAACGCGAGCTCGATGTGCTGGAGCTGGTGCTGCGCGGTAGCGGCAACAAGGAGATCGCAGCCCAACTCACCCTGGGTGAAGCCACGGTGAAGACCCATCTGATACGGATCTTCAGAAAAACGGATGTGAAAAAACGCAGCGAGCTGGTTGCCAAGGTGCTGTTGGACCTGAACAGCTGAGGCTATTTCCCCAAGTCCACCTTCCGGTGGATCCCGCATTGTGCCCTGAATCCCAATACTGAACGCTGAATCAGTCGAGTAATCGACCCTGAGGAGGCGAGAATCGTATGTCGGATCAACTGGCCCAGGATCTTCTCCAGCGAAGATACCGTGTCATGGGGCATCACAGCCCACTATTTTATGAGAAGCCGCTGCAACTGGTGCGTGGCGAGGGCGTCTGGCTCTGGGACAACGAGGGCAAGCGTTACCTGGATGTCTACAACAACGTGCCCCACGTGGGCCACTGCAACCCCCGCGTGGTCGAGGCGCTGAGCCACCAGGCATCGACTCTGAATATCCACACCCGCTACCTGCACAACAATATCGTCGATTACCTGGAGCGGCTCACCGCCACGTTCGACGACAGCCTGCAGATGGCGATGCTGACCTGTACCGGCAGCGAGTCCAACGAGCTGGCGTTGCGCATGGCGCGCTACTGCACCGGCGGCCAGGGGATCATTGAACCACTACACCTTGAATAAGCCGCCAATGGCGGCTTTTTTGTGAATCGAACGGAGTAAGTGTATGAAAGTGGATTTGACTGGCCGCGTGGCCATCGTGACCGGTTCCGGCCAGGGCATGACCTTTCCCCCTGAATTAGCACCATGACCTCGATGAGGTTTCCTATCGCCCCCCAAGTTCTCACATTAGATGGAATGGTTAGGACGTTTTCTCACCTTTCTTGAAATCGCACAGTTATCGAGGATGAAGGTTGCCTCAGGTCCAAGTCACCCAAAGACCTCAGCAGGGCGCTCAGAGGGTGGTAACGACCCTTAGCTGACGTGGCGGAAAGTGCTATCCCACCGACCACATTTGGCCTTTTACAGACATAAAGCGTGCGTGTCCCAGTCTGGCTATTCGTCTTCTCGAAATGCTGTCCTTGGTATTTGCCCGACACTCCTAATATAAATTTCCCAAGGACGACTATTCATCGATTGGTATGCATTGTTGCTGGCCATCTGCCATCTGTGACGGAACACATTGCCAACTCTTCTACAAGCTCTGCTATTTTTTCGGATAGAAAAGTCGGCTTGCTGTTGGTTCGCTGAGCAAGATAAAGCGTACGCCAAGGTGCCGGGTTGATGATACGTCTTGAAATGAGAGTTCCTTGTTCAAGCTGATCTGGCACTAGAGATTGGGGTGCAATGGTACAGCCAATGGCTGCCTCCAAGCAGCCAATTGTGGCCGCAACAGATGCCAGGCGAACCGTGCTGGCTCGCTCCAATGTGTGCAGTAGCTGGGGTTTGTCCATAAGCGCACGTGAAAAAGAGCCGCTGGATAGAAGCATAAGGGGATACCGTGTTAACTCCTTAAACTCCAGCGGATCAGGAGCATTAGACAGCAGGCTTGGGTGGCCAATAAAGTAGAGCTGCTCATCTAGTAATGGCTTTTGCCGGATACGGTCATCCTGTGGTGGGTTGTATAGCAACGAAAATTCACACTGCTCTGTCACCAAATGATCAAAACCGATCCCCGATAGCGCCTCCTTAAGCACCAGGGTGACTGCTGGATAGCGTTCACGCACGGTTTTCATCAGTTCCACACCGATCACCTTAATCACACTGTACGGCATGCCAACCGTAATTTCACCAGACACGACCTTTCCGCCATTTTTGACGTCATCTTCTGCCGCGCTCAAGCGGCTGAAAATTGCGACGGCGTGTTCGTATAGTCGCTCACCGGCTGCAGTCGGATCCATACCTCGGGCACGGCGTTTGAATAGGGCTGTGCCCAGCTCATCTTCCAGCCGTGACAAGTGGTGGCTTACTGCTGATTGGGCCACGTTACAGTGGTCTGCCGCATGGGAAAGGTTTCTGAGTTCGTAGATCGCCATGAAGTATTTCAGCTGTCTCAGATCCATAGTTCTGTTTATTAGATGCCATCGATAAGAATAATATATTTTTAAGATTCTATGTGTGGCGCTATAACTTGTCCATCAGCGAATTGGAGACAGGTATGCATAACAATAAGCCACTTTCTGGGGTCCGCGTCGTCGAAATGAGCCATATGATCATGGGGCCTTCCTGCGCCATGTTTCTGGCTTTTATGGGGGCAGAGGTTATCAAGATCGAACCGCCCGAAGGTGACAAGACCCGTAACCTGACCGGCATGGGTCGAGGTTTTTTTCCGACTTTCAATCGTGGCAAGAAGTCCGTCACTCTGGAT
This sequence comes from Marinobacterium lacunae, assembly GCF_000705555.1. Lineage (GTDB taxonomy): Bacteria > Pseudomonadota > Gammaproteobacteria > Pseudomonadales > Balneatricaceae > Marinobacterium_D > Marinobacterium_D lacunae. Next base: position 27,406 of record NZ_JMQN01000012.1, on the reverse strand, counting down.
CTCAAAAGCGAGCCTGACCGTGCCCAACTGCATCAACTGCTTGAAAGCGCCGATGTATTCATCGAGAACTTCCGTGACCAGTCTCTGAAAAAAATGGGCCTCTCTCCTGCTCAGTTGCAGGAAAAATATCCTTCCCTGGTAATTGCCTCCTGCAAGGGCTTCCTGCACGGTCCCTATGAAAACCGTACCGCCATGGATGAGGTTGTGCAGATGATGACCGGTATGGCGTATATGACCGGACCGACTGGCCGGCCGCTGCGTATCGGCTCCTCCGCCAACGACATCATGGGCGGTCTTTTCGGCGCTTTTGCGGTGGTATCAACCCTCTTGGCTCGCCAGCGTGACGGCAAAGGTCACGCGCTGCGTATCGGTCTTTTTGAGAACTGCCTGTTCCTGGTGGCACAGCACATGGTCCAGTTTGACCTCGAAGGTACCGAAGAGCCGCCGATGCCGGAGCGCAATTTCTCCTGGCCGGTGTATGACATTTTCAAGACAGCTTCCGGCAAGCAGATCTTTATCGGGGCTGTGACCGAAGGTCAATGGAGCGCTCTGTGCAGGGTACTGGGCCTGAATGAGATGCTGGACGACGAACGTCTGCAAAACCGTCCCGACCAGATCAAGGCTCGCAGCTGGACCATCCCACTGATCACCAAGGCCGTTGCCACCCGGTCGTTTGACGACCTGGCTGTCGCGCTGGAAGAGCAGGGGCTTCCGTTCTCGCCCATCTCGCGTCCGGCCGAAATGTATGAAGACGTCCATGTGAACCGCCCCAACGGGCTGTTTGTCTCTCATGAACAAAGCCGTACTTTCAGGGCTCCGGGCCTGCCGATAGAGATCGATGGTAATCCGTTCCTGCCCGACAATCTTGATCTGCCCGATATCGGCCAGCATAACGCAGAGTTCTTCAGTGCAACTGTGGAGAAGGAGCAGTAAGCATGAGCCTTGTGGAAACGCTCTACCCCAATGATCGTGTCATCATCCGCGAAGTGGGTCTGCGTGACGGCATCCAGATGGCCGAAGTCTACCCAGATACCGAGCAGAAAAAGCGCTGGATCAGGGCCGAGTACGACGCTGGCGTGCGCCATTTCGAGATCGGCTCCTTTCTGCCCGTCAGTCGTTTCCCGCAGTTCGCTGACGTACGCGAGATCATCGACTTTACCCACAGTCTGCCTGGCGCCGTAGCCGTTGCACTGGTGCTCAACGAGCGCGGCATAGAGGAAGCGCTCAAGGCCAATGTAGATGAACTGACCGTGGTCATGTCTGCCACCGAAGAGCACAACCAGGCCAATGCCCGCCGCAGCCGCAAAGACAGCATCAAGGCGATACGACACGCCGTTGTACTTCGCGATCAGCTCAACCCGAATGCGATCATCAATGCGGGGATATCCATGGCTTTTGGTTGTTCGATCGCCGGACACGTTGACCCGGATGAAGTGATCCGCATCGCCCAGGCCTGTCTGGATGCCGGCGTGGATACGGTCGGCGTCGCGGATACGGTCGGCTATGGAGGCCCCACCGAGGTATCGGCTGTGTGTGAACGCATGACCCGACTGCTGTCTGGCCGTCCTTATGTCGTTCATCTGCACAATACCCGAGGGACCGGGCTGGCCAACGCTGCTGCCGCACTGAAAGCGGGAGCCACCATTTTTGATGCTTCCCTTGGCGGCCTTGGCGGTTGCCCCTTCGCCCCGGGTGCAACCGGCAATGTTGTGATCGAAGACATGGTCTATCTGGCGGAGAAGATGGGCTTCGCGACCGGCATCGATATCGAGCAACTGGTCCAGGCGCGCAAGCTGATTAAGGAAAGCATGCCGGACGAGCCGCTGTACGGTGATATAGCTAAGTCAAGCCTCCCCAAGAATTTTGTCTATTGCTCATGATTCCCGGCTCGACCGGTTCCAACAAAACTCAATACGCATAATAAAATAACGGAGCGTGACCATGAAAAAAACAATAACCGCATCCCTTTTGAGTGCTTCCATACTGTCCTCTGGAGCGGCTCTAGCAACCGAAACCATGCGTTGTGCGCACCAGTTCCCACCGACGCACACAGTCGCTCAAGCCATCGATAAGTGGGCAGCCGAGATCGAAACCCAGTCCAAAGGTGAACTCCAGGTTCAAATATATCCGGCTAACAGCCTGGTTTCCGCCAAGGAGATCATTCCAGCTGTTGCCAAGGGGGACATAGAGTGCGGTTTTGCCATCAATTTCAGTTGGGGGCGTACCCTTCCGGCCATGCTGGTCACCACGGCACCCTTTGCTTTCAGTGACGTAGAAGTATGGAAAAAGTGGCCAACCTCCGATGCGGCACATTTCTTGGAGCAAAAGCTGGAAGGCAAGGGACTGAAACATCTGACCTGGATGTTCCAGACTAATACATCCGTCTTTACTTCCAACGGAAAATATCTCAAAGCGCCGGAAGATTTCAATGGAATCAAGATTCGTGGGTTAGTACCGCCATTCAATGCTGGCCTGGAAAAGATGGGAGCTTCTCCGGTATCCATGTCAGGCGGCGAAGTCTATCAAGCGCTGTCAACAGGCGCCCTCGATGCAGGCCTTACCGATATAGCAGCGGCGGTCAGCCGCAAGTACTACGAGGTGCAGGATCATATGACGGTTTTCCCGATCATATCGGTCTACGCACACGGCTTTGCGAATCCACGTTGGTACAGCAATCTATCAGATGAAAACAAACAGGTACTGCAGGCTGCCGGTCTGATGGGGGCGGAATGGGCTCTCGAACTGTCTGAAGAGGCGGTTGCCGACGCACCTCAGCAGCTGCGTGACAAGGGCGTCAACCTGCACGTTGCTACTGCCGAGGAACAGCAGGCCCTGTCCGACGTCATGTTGCCGGCGTTCAAGGAATCTTTCGCCAAGTGGGCCGGTGATGATACCGATGAGTTGATCAAGCTGATCGAAAAGCTGCAGTAATCGAGCCGGGTAATCACGGACATGAACATGATTTTCATCCTGCTGCGTGTATTACCCAGACTGGGAGGGGTACTCAGTGCCCTTCTCATTCTCATGGTACTTGCACTGATCTGCTACGCCGTTCTGGCGCGCTACTTCTTCAATGCACCGCTGCCATGGTCAGATGAAATGCTCGGTTACTTGATGGTGGCGACCGCCTTTCTCGGACTGAGTTCGGTGCTGCTCGATGACCGGCATATAGCGATTGACTTACTGACGCCGCTTTTCTCGGGTGCGGTGCAGAAAGCCTTCAATTTGCTGGGATACGCTGTCGTGTTTGCCGTGGCTATCGTCTTTTTGTACGCCTCCTGGGAAACACTGACCTTCAACCGTAACTTTGGTCTGTACTCCGTGGGCGAGCTTGACGCACCCATCTGGGTGACACAGATCCCCATGGCCCTTGGCTCAGCACTCCTGGCCCTGGCGGCAGCGACCAAATTTATTGAGCGCCTGCTCAATATCACCCCGGAGAGTCGTTCATGACCACGATTCTGATTTTTCTGGGCCTTTTGGCACTGCTGCTGGCCGGGGTACCTATTTTTGCGGCCCTGGCCGCAACCGGCATCGCGGTGCTGGCCTTCTTTGGCGAAAATGTCACTGCCATCGGCGATACCCTCTACGCCACCATGGACAAGAGCATCTTGGCGACCATTCCCCTGTTTGTCTTCATGGCACAGGTGATGATTCGCGGGCATGTGATCGACGACCTCTACCAGTTTGCCCACAACTTGATCGGTCATATCAAGGGCGGTCTGGGCGTGGCTACAGTACTGTCCTGCACCATCTTTGCGTCCATTTCTGGCTCCTCTGTGGCAACCGCACTGTCCATTGGCTCTAGTGCTATTCCGCAGATGGTAAAGTATGGCTATCAGCGTAAGTCTGCACTGGGAGTGGTCGCTGCCGGCGGTACTCTGGGGATACTGATTCCACCTTCGGGTCCAATGATTCTCTATTCTATAGTCACAGATGCGTCTATCGGTGCGCTCTTCCTGGCGGGCCTGGTCCCTGGGTTGTTGGTCGCTTTACTGTTCTCCGTTTACTGCGTTTTTAACGCCTACCGGGGCAAGATGTCCTCACCCGAGTATCCCGGTCACGCTGCCGTGTTGAAAAGTGCCAAAAAGGCGTTCTGGGCGTTGATGATGCCGCCATTCGTCATGGGCGGTATCTATTTGGGCGTATTCACCCCTGGCGAAGCCGCTGCGGCTGGCTCTCTCTATGCGCTGATCGTTGCCACTGTTATCTACCGCCGTTTCAAACTCAAGGAACTGAAACAGGCGCTGATGGAAACCATGCAGGTCTCGCTGATGGTCTTCGCCATTATCTTGGGTGCCCACATCTTCGGGCATGCGATCACCATCATTCGTTTACCAGCCGAAATCGCCGAATGGGTTATCAGTGTCGGCTTCTCCAAATGGGGATTTATCCTCATGGTCATGGCCATCATCTTTGTTATGGGCATGTTCCTGGAATCGATCGCGATCATCCTGATCACCACACCGATTCTCCTGCCCGCCATGGTGGCACTGGATATTGATCTGATCTGGTACGGGGTACTGCTGATGGTGAATCTTGAACTGGCCATGATCACGCCACCAGTGGGTATGAATCTGTTTGTGATCAAGGGCATCACCGACGCCCCCTTGTCAGAGGTCATTTCCGGTTCGGTGCCCTATGTTCTGCTAATGCTGGCGGGCCTAGCACTGCTGATCCTGATCCCCGATATTGCGACCTTCCTGCCCTATGGTGCTGGATATGGTCAGTAACCTGAGTTCTCACCTCTGGAGCCTCTCGATCGGTCAACACTGGTCGAGAAGCATCCGCGGCATTGCCATACCGCCACCCTTACCAATAGTCGTGCGCTGACACTCGCTACAACAGCCATCTATTGAGCAGAGCAACACCCTGATGGTGCCGCTACTTGTGACGCGGATGCCAGGGTGTCCCTTGGACTGCGGGAACGTTACACATAAAAGTGAAAACATCATGACCAAAATGACCGGCGGCGAAGCCATTATCGAATCTGTCGTGGCAAACGGCGTGGATACCATTTTCGGTATCCCCGGTGCACAGATCTATCCCCTGTTCGACGGTATCTACAAGCACAAACTCAACCTGATCGTGCCACGCCACGAACAGGCAGCCGCCTACATGGCGATGGGCTATGCCAAATCATCCGGCAAGACCGGCACTTTCGCCGTGGTCCCTGGCCCCGGCATTCTCAACACCACCGCAGCGCTCTGTACTGCCATGGGCAACTGCAGCCCGGTGGTTGGCCTCACCGGCCAGATTCCCAGCAGTTTTGTCGGCAAGGGACGCGGCCATCTGCACGAGCTGTCGGACCAGACCGGCACGCTGAAATCGATCATCAAAGATGCGTTCAGCATTGCCGACCCCCAGCAGACCGAAGCTGTCGTTAATCAGGCCTACGCCACGGTGGCACGAGGCCGGCCGGGACCGGTCACGTTGGAGATGTGCTGGGACATCATGGCAGCACAGGCCGAGGTCGAGTTGCCAGCAACGGTTGTGCCGGCAACTGATACTGTGGACGTGGATCCGGATAGCCTCGCAGCCGCCACACGCATGATTGTCCAGGCTCGCAAGCCGATGATCATGTGTGGAGCCGGGGCCCTGCATGCCGCCGAAGAGGTTAGGGCACTGGCCGAGCTGCTCAACGCACCGGTGACCGCCTTCCGCAGTGGCCGCGGCGTGGTATCGGAAGACCATCCGCTGGGCCTGTCCGCCGTGGCGGCGCGCCAGTTGTGGGACGACTGCGACCTGCTGATCGGCATTGGCTCGCGACTGGAGATGCCCTACATGCGTTGGGGCAACTACATGCAGTATGAGTCCAAGCCTTCAAGTGGCCCCAAACTGATCCGTATCGATATCGACCCGGGCCAGATGGAAACCTTCATCCCAGATCTGGGCATCATCGGTGATGCGGCCCACGTTTGCCGGCAGCTCGTTGACCAGCTGCAGACTAAGGTATCACCCGACCCGGACCGCCTGGATGACATCGCCGGTGCCAAGGCAGTCGCCTGGCAAGCACTGCAAAAGGTACAACCGCAGATGGCCTACCTGGATGTGATTCGCCAGGTACTGCCACGTGACGGCTTCTATGTGCCCGAGCTGTCTCAGATGGGTTTCACCACCTGGATAGGTGGCTTGCCGGTGTACCAGCCACGCACCTTTGTCGATAGCGGTTATCAGGGCACGCTGGGGTACGGTTTCCCGACCGCACTTGGGGTCAAAGTCGCCAATCCGGACAAGGCTGTGGTATCGGTCTGCGGTGATGGCGGCTTCATGTTCGGTGTCCAAGAGTTGATGACTGCAGTCGAATTCAACATTGGCGTGGTCACCATCGTGGTTAACAACCACTCCTACGGCAACGTCCGGCGCGATCAGGAAATGGGCTACGGAGGCCGTTTCTGTGGTTCTGAGCTGAGGACCCCGGACTTCGTCAAGATGGCCGAAAGTTTCGGTGCGCGCGGCTACCGTGTCGGCACCCCGGCAGAGCTCAAACCGATACTGGCCAAATGCATCGAACTGGATCAGCCTTGCCTGATCGAAATTCAGTCGGAACGCGGTCAGGAAAGCTCTCCTTGGGAGTTCATCCACCCGCAGGGCACCCTGTGATCAAAACCGATCGAGGAAGAACAACATGAAACACTATCCCATGATCATCAATGGCCACGCCATTGACAGTAACGACAGACTAGCGGTCGTCAACCCGGCAACCGGTGACACCTTTGCTACCTGTGCCCGCGCCAGCGATCACCATGTCGATACCGCTGTCCATGCCGCCAAAATGGCCTTCGATGTCTGGTCAAAGCGACCGGATGCGGAACGCAAGGCGCTGATCCACCAGCTGGGAGCGCTGATCGAACAACACAAAGACGAGCTGATCGAGCTTGTCGTACGCGAAACTGGCAAGCCCATAGGCGGACTTGGCGGTGTCGGTGCCACCATGGAAGTGATGGGAGCCTCGGCCTGGTCTCATGTCACCGCCGATATCGACTTGCCCGACGAGATCATCCAGGATGACGCAACAGCACTGGTAACCGTAACGCGCAAGCCGCTGGGCGTTGTGGCCTCGGTCACACCCTGGAACTGGCCGCTACTAATCGCCATCTGGCATCTGATTGCCGCCATTCGGGCAGGTAATACAGTCGTGATCAAGCCATCCGAGCTGACACCGCTGGCCACAGCCCGCTTCATTGAGCTGGCCAACGGAATCCTGCCACCGGGTGTGCTCAACATCGTGATGGGCGAGGGCAATATCGGCCAGCGCCTGATCTCGGCACCTGCGGTCAGCAAAGTTGTATTCACCGGCTCCACCGCCACCGGCAAACGCATCATGGCGTCGGCGTCCAACAGTCTGAAGCGCCTGGTGCTGGAACTGGGGGGGAACGACGCTGCCATCGTGTTGCCGGGAACCGACCTGGATCGCGTTGCCGGCGATATTTTCGCGGCAGCTTTCCACAACAACGGCCAGACCTGCGCCTGCCTGAAACGGCTTTACGTACATGAGAGCCAATATGAAGCCCTTTGTCAGCGGTTGGTGGCCATTGCGGAAGGGATAAAGGTTGGCAATGGACTGGATGCGGATGTGGAACTCGGCCCAATTCAGAATGAAGCCCAACGCAGCATCGTTGAAAACCTGGTTGCCGCCGCGGTACGTGAAGGTGGCCAGATTCTGTGCGGCGGAAAACGCGTTGAAGGTGCGGGATATTTTTACTCCCCGACGCTGGTGGCCGGACTGCGCAACGGCTGTGAACTGGTCGACCAGGAACAGTTCGGTCCGGTGCTGCCGATTATCCGCTACACGTTGATCGACGAAGCGATCGAGCTCGCAAATGATAGCCCTAATGGGCTGGGAGGCTCCGTTTGGGGTGAAAATACAGCAGAAGCCGAGCAGGTTGGACGGCAGCTGGAGTGTGGTACTGTCTGGATCAATGGGCACGGTGGTGTGCAACCGGATGCCCCCTTCGGTGGTGTGAAAGAGTCTGGTTTTGGCGTTGAATTTGGCCGTTACGGCCTTGAAGAATGTACCTCGATCCAGACAGTTAAGATCCACCGCCAGTAATCGTAACAGGGCCTGTCCGCGTTGCAGTCAGGCTCTGTTACGGACACTTAATCGACGAGAAAAAGTTTAAGCATGGCTACATATGAATACGACGGACTGCGCCCCGAGGTAGACGCTGACGCCTACGTACACGAGCAAGCCACCTTGATCGGCCAGGTCAGCCTGAGCGCCGGCGCCAGCGTTTGGCCACACGCGGTGCTGCGCGGCAGCAGCAACAAGGCGATTGCGACGGATCTCGCCTTGGGAGAGGCGACGGTGAAAACCCATCTGATACGGATCTTTCGAAAAACGGAGGTGAAAAAACGCAGCGAGCTGGTCGCCAAGGTGCTGCTGGACCTGAACGGCTAAGGCTATTTCCCCAAGTCCACCTTCCGGTGGATCCCGCATCTTGCCCTGAATCCCAATACTGAACGCTGAATCAGTCGATTACTTTTAGCTGAGGAGGCGAGTATCGCTATGGCCGATAATCAGGCTCAGGATCTTCTGTCCAGAAGATACCGTGTCATGGGGCATCACACCCCGCTGTTTTACGAGAAACCGCTGCAACTGGTGCGCGGCGAGGGCGTCTGGCTCTGGGACAACGAGGGCAAGCGTTACCTGGATGTCTACAACAATGTGCCCCACGTCGGTCACTGCAACCCCCGCGTGGTCGAGGCGCTGAGCCGCCAGGCATCGACACTGAATATCCACACCCGCTACCTGCACAACAATATCGTCGATTACCTGGAGCGGCTCACCGCCACGTTCGACGACAGCCTGCAGATGGCGATGCTGACCTGTACCGGCAGCGAGTCCAACGAGCTGGCGTTGCGCATGGCGCGCTACTGCACCGGCGGGCAGGGGATCATCGTCACCGACTTCGCCTATCACGGCAACACCGAAGCCGTGGCCGAGATCGGTACCGGCTTTATGCCGGAGTCGAGAACCACCAAGCGGGTCAAGGCGTTCCCGATCCCTGATTCCTACCGCGGCATCGACGGCCTGACCGGCGAGGCGTTGGCGCAGGCCTATGCCGACCGCGTACAGCAGGCGATCGATGAATTCCACGCCCAAGGTATGAAGGTCGCTGGGATCCTGGTCTGCCCGGACTTCGCCAATGAGGGCTTGCTCAATGTACCGGCCGGCTTTCTGGAACAGGCGGTAGCGAAGGTGCGCAAGGCCGGTGGTGTGTACATCGCTGACGAGGTGCAAGTGGGATTCGGTCGCTCCGGTAAGCACTTCTGGGCCCACCAGTGGTATGACGTGACGCCCGATATCGTGACGATGGGCAAGCCGATGGGCAATGGTCATCCGCTGGCTGGTGTAGTTGCACGCCCGGATATGATCGAAGCGTTCAGCAAGGAGGCGATGTACTTCAATACCTTCGGCGGTAACCCCGTTTCCTGCGCCGTTGGCATGGCGGTGCTCGACGCGCTGCAAGAGGACAACCTGATGCAGAACGCGGTGACCACTGGAGCTTACGTGACTGACGGCCTGCGCAAGCTGCAACACAAGCACGAGCTGATCGGTGAGGTGCGTGACCTGGGGATGTTCTTCGGCGTTGAGCTGGTACAGAGCCGGACCGGCAAGGAGCCGGCGAAGCTGGAGGCTCGCCAGGTTATCAATCGTATGCGCGACAAGGGTGTGCTGATCAGCACCATCGGTGTGCATAACTCCATTCTTAAGCTCCGTCCTCCGATGCCATTCCTGCCAGAGCATGGGGATATCTTGCTGGAGACGTTGGACGAGGTGCTGACTGAGGTGGAGAGCGGGGTATGAGCGCGTTCTATCAATTGAACCCCGAACAGCAGAGTCAGTGCCTGTTGCAGATGGCGGCCCAGGCGCTGCGCCACTGGTCGTTGCAGGGCAGTGAGCTGCAGTTGGTGAAGTACCGCGAAAACGCCGTATACCGGGTCGATACCGCCGATGGGCGGCGCTACGCACTGCGTATCCATCGACCGGGTTACCACAGTGGCGCGGCATTGCGCTCCGAACTGCAGTGGATGTCGGCGCTGGCGGAAAAGGGGATCGCGGTGCCGGAAGTTATCCCGACGGTCGACGGGCGTCTTCTGGTCAGTGAGTCGCATCTGGCCGTGCCCGAAGAGAGGGATATCGATCTGTTCGCGTGGATCGATGGCAAGCCGTTTGGCTCGGTGGAGCAGGGGCTGGGCGACAACGCCGAGCGGATCGAGCATCTCTATTCCACCCTCGGGGCGATGGCTGCCCGGCTGCACAACGGCTCAAGCGATTGGATGCCGCCGGAAGGGTTCGAGCGTCATGCCTGGGATCGCGAGGGCTTGGTGGGTGAAGAACCCTTCTGGGGGCGTTTCTGGGAGCTCGAACTGTTGACCGAGGAGCAGAAACGGCTGATGGAAAGCGTTCGCGAGCGTATCGCCGAGAAACTGGAGGGCTACGATCGTTCACCCCAGCGTTATGGGTTGATCCATGCTGACTTCGTGCCGGAGAACCTGATGGTCGAGGGCGACACTGTGCGGCTGATCGATTTCGACGACGCCGGCTTCGGCTGGCACCTGTTCGAGCTGGCCACGGCACTCTACTTCATCCAGGAGGAGCCCGGCTATCCGGTGGCGAAACAGGCGCTGATCGACGGTTACCGCCGTGAGCGGGCGTTGTCGGATCAGGAGCTGGAGGATCTGGAGCTGTTCCTGGCCGCCAGAGCCTGTACCTACCTGGGCTGGATCCGCAGCCGACAGGAGACCGAAACCGCCCGTGAGCTGGCACCGGATCTGATCCGCCGGGCCTGCAAGCAGGCCGAGCATTTCCTGTCGCTTGGCTAACCGCCTCTCGCTGAATGAGCCGCCATTGGCGGCTTTTTTGTGAATCGAACGGAGTAATGTATGAATGTGAATTTGACTGGCCGCGTGGCCATCGTGACCGGTTCCGGCCAGGGGATCGGAGCCGGCATTGCCCAGGTTTTTGCTGACAACGGGGCTCATGTCATCGTCGCCACACGCACGGCATCTTCCGGTGAAGATACCGTAAAGCGTATATCGGAGTCCGGTGGCAGTGCCTGTCTGCATCAATGCGATATAGGTCAGCGTGCTAGTGTTACGCGCCTTATCGAGCACTGCATCGAGCGGTTTGGCCGCCTGGATATCCTGATCCACAATGCGGCGGTTTATCCGATGCGCGCCATCGAGGATCTTGCCGACGAGGAGCTCGACACTACGCTTAACGTCAACCTGAAAGCGGCGTTCTGGCTCGCCAAGGACGCGCTGCCCTATCTGCGCCAGTCGCCCTGTGGCCGCATCATCTTCACATCCTCGGTCACCGGCCCCCGGGTGGCGATGCCGGAGACGGCGCACTACGCTGCCTCGAAAAGTGGGTTGAACGGTTTTATCCGCACCGCCGCGATTGAGTTCGCCCGTGACAACATCACCGTCAACGGCGTAGAACCTGGTTATATCCTGACCCCGGCGATGACCGCGCTGACCGATGATGAAGGCCAAGCGATGATGGCCGGCCAGATACCGGCGGGCAAGTTGGGGCAAGCGACCGATATCGCCTATGCCATGCTCTATCTGGCGTCGGAGCAAGCATCCTATGTGACCGGACAGACACTGGTGGTCGATGGCGGTTCGACGCTGCCTGAGAGTCCGGTGCTGCTGGATGCGTTCTATAACGCGCGATAAAGCGCAGGGGGACGATCCTGCGTTGTTGGGCGCAGGACGGTGTGGGCAATGAAGGCCCCCGGATCATAGCATCGCGGGTGCCTTCATCTTCAGGATCATATCCCCTGGATCAGAATCTGCTGAACCTGTAGGGCGCGGGATCAATGATCGGTTCAACGCCGGCTACCAGGTCAGCGGCCAACTGGCCGGCGGCCGGACCGGTACCGAAACCGTGGCCGGAGAAGCCGGTGGCGATGGTCAGACCAGGAATCGATTCAATGTGGTCGATCACCGGGTTGGAATCCGGCGTTACATCGAGCAGGCCGGCCCAGGCTTCCTCAACCTTGGCTGCCTCAAATGCAGGCCAAGCCGCCTTAAGGTTATTCAGCGCATCCTGATTTAGACCGGCGTTGGGGGCCGGATCGTTGGTACGCACTTTCTCGAACGGTGATTCGCTGTCGGCCTTCCAGCGACGTGGCAGCGCCAGATCCTTGAAAAAGGCTCGCCCGAAACCGATCTTCAGGAAGCTGCGCTGCGTGCGCAGCTGGTCCAGATAGCGGTGGCCGATCAGCAGGTGATCCAGCGTGACCGGGGCGTCGAGCTTACCGCGCTGGGTGATGATAAAGCCGCCGTCCTGATGCTTGCGGAAGGAAAAGTCCGGTGCACCCAGTGCGGTGTCGGTCGGACCCTCCATCGGCTGAGTTCTCAGCACCGAGCAGATCAGCGGCAGGGTCGGCAGCGACACGCCCAGGTTGCCGAGGAAACGACGTGACCAGGCACCACCGGCCAGCAACACCTGCGAACAGCGTACCTCACCCTTTTCCGTGACCACGCCTGATACCCTGCCTGCCGACATGGACAGTGTGCGCACCGCGCAGTTTTGCACCAGTGTCGCGCCGCGCTTCATCGCCGCGTTGGCAATGGCGCTAGTGGTGACCGAAGGTTCGGCATAGCCGTCGGAGGGGGTATGGATGCCGCCGACCCAGTTGCCCTTGCCGCCAGGTACCAGCCGGTCAATATCGCCGGGTGTCAGCAGTTTGGAATCCAGATTCAATGTCTCGACAGACTTGTACCAGTCTTCGTAGAACGCCATCTGCGCTTCGGTGCGGGCGACGAACATGATACCCGCCTGACGGTAACCGACCGAGCGGCCGATGCGCTCGGGCATCGCCGCCCACAGGCGGTCGGCGGCCTGGGCCAGCGGCACGTCATGGGCATGGCGGCTGGTTTTACGGATCCAGCCCAGGTTGCGGGAGGATTGTTCTCCGGCGATATGGCCTTTTTCGAGCAACAGCACCGAGATATTGCGCTCTGCCAGGGCCAGGGCGGCGGTTACGCCGACAATACCGCCACCGATGATGACGACGTCGGCGGCGGTGGGAAGATCGTCAGCTGTAACGACGGGTTCCAGTGTTTTGGTCATAGTGGTTGTCCTGCAGCAGCGGCAGAGCCAGCGACGAATCTGCCGACCCCACGGTGATTTATTGCGCGATGCGGATCTCTTCCACCTCGGCTTGTGACGCGCCACGGTAAGCCGTGACCTCCAGCTCAACCTTGTACACGGTGGAGCCCAGCGGCGGGCAGGTCACGGTGGTGGCCGGGTTGATGCCGCGGAACTTGGTACCGATGAACTCCATCACCGCCGGGGTGTCGTCCGGGTTCTGGATAAACACGCGGGACATGATGACGTCGGCCAGGGAGGCATCGACCGCCGCCAGCGCTCGCTCGATATTGTTGAACACCTGCTCGGTCTGTTCGATTACATCTTCCGGAATCTCTTGGGTATCCGGGTTGCGACCGGCGGTGTTGGAGACGTGGATCAGGTTATCCACCATCACCAGGCGTGAGTAGCTGGCGATCTCTTCAAACTTGGAGCCGGTTTTGACTTTTACGATTTTGGTCATTGGATCTTCTCGACAATAAGTAACGAAAACGGGTAACGAAAACGGCACGGCGAACAGCGCCGTGCCTGAATGGGCCGTTGAAGGGAGATCAGCGCAGTGCCGGGGTATCCCAAAGGTTCAGCTTGACGCCGATACCTTTTTCGATGGCGTTACGGTAGATCTTGGTGGCCCAGGCCACGTCCTCCACCGGCATGCCGCCCACCGACATGATGATGATCTCCTCGTCGTTCCGGCGCGCCGGGGTGTCGCCACAGATGATCGCACCCAGGTCTTCCAGCTCCGACTTATCCATCTGGTCCTCGGCGATCATGTCCATGAAGCGCATGCCCACCAGCGGAATTACGTGGTGGCTGGGCTTGGGCACCTCTTCGTACCAGGCTTCGTACAGACCGATGCTGTCCATCACCTTGCGCACGTCCGGGCCGCTCATGCCGTCATCCAGGCTGCAGCTGGCCGGCATCGCCAGGTAGGCGCCGGGCTTCAGCCATTCGCGCTTGACCATCGGGTAGGTGTTCGGGTCGCCCACTTCGCCAGAGTTGCAGTAGGAGATCAGGTCGGAGTCGCGTACCAGCTCTTCGATGCTCTCGACCACCTGCAGGGTGGTGATCTGCGGATAAGTCTCCTTGATCCAGGCAATGAAGTTGTCGAGGCTCTTCTGGCCGCGACCTTTTACCTTGATGGTGTCGATCTGCGGACAGGCGGCGATGAACGAGGCGACGGTGGTCTTGCCCATTACACCCGGGCCAAGCAGGCCGATCACTTTCGAATCCTTGCGCGCCAGATGACGGGCGCCGACACCGGGAATCGCGCCGGTGCGGTAGGCGGAGAGCAGGTTGGCCGACATGTAGGCCAGCGGCGCGCCGGTATCGATGTCGCTGAGGATCATCATCAGGATCGAGCGTGGCAGCCCCTTTTCGCGGTTGGCGATGTTGGAGCCGTACCACTTCACGCCGCAGGTCTGGAAGTCACCGCCGAGGTATGCCGGCATCGCCATCAGGCGACGGTCCGCGGTCGGCTTGGGCATGGTCGGGAAGGGCGAGCTTTCCGGGAAGGTGATCATGGCACCGTGGGAATCGCTGTTGGGACCAGCCATGCGGTAGTCGCCCTTGTGCAGCAGCGCGAACATCTCCTCCATGGTATCGACGCAGGCGGGCATATCGGTCACGCCCGCTTTGATCATGTCCGGCTCGGACAGGTAGATAAAATCGATCTTGGTATTGTCAGACATAGCTTCACCTATAAAAGTGGATTGCCGAATCGAGGCTTAGTATCGAGCGTTGGATCAGGCCTTCACTTCCTGGAATGCGATCTTCAGCGCCGAGGTCAGCTTGTCGACCTCGGTTTCGGTCAGAGTCAGGGTTGGCGAGAGGATGATCTTGGTGCCGACCGGACGCACAATGGCGCCTTCGCGCATGGCCACGGCGGCGACGCGGTTGGCGTAGCCGTTGGTCGGATCGATCGGCTCACGGGTCTCCTTGTTGGTGACCAGATCGATTGCGATCATCAGTCCCTTGCCGCGGATCTCACCGACGGCGGGGAAGTCGAGCAGCGCTTGCTCCAGTTTGGTCTTGAGCAGCTCACCCTGAACGGCGGCGTTCTGCGGCAGGTTCTCCTGCTCGACGATCTTCAGCGACGCCAGCGCGGCGGCGCAGGCCACGGGGTGGCCGGAGTAGGTGTAGCCGTGCATTACCGCGCCGGTGAAGGATTGGCAGCCCTCGATGGCGCTGGAGATGCGCTCGTTGACCAGGGTGGCACCGAGCGGGATATAACCGGAGTTGATCCCCTTGGCGAAACACTGGATATCCGCTTTTACGCCCCAACCGCGCACGCCGAACATATTGCCGGAACGACCGAAGCCGGTGACCACCTCGTCGGCGATCAGCAGTACGCCGTACTTGTCGCACACCTGGCGCACCAGCGGCCAGTAGTTGGCCGGGGGGACGATAACGCCACCGGCACCCTGTACCGGCTCGGCGATGAACGCGGCCACGGTTTCGGGGCCCTGGAAGATGATCTCCGCTTCCAGCTGAGCGGCGCAGAGCTGGCCGAGCTGTTCCGGATCCTCGCAGTTCCACGGGTTGCGATAGAGCCAGGGGGTGTCGATATGGATGCAGCCCGGCAGCATCGGTTCGTAGGAGGTACGGAACACGGTGTTGCCGTTGACTGAAGCGCCGCCGAAGTGAACGCCGTGGTAGCCCTGTTTCAGTGAGATGAACTTGTAGCGCTGGGACTGCCCGACCGCCTTCCAGTACTGGCGGGCAATCTTCAGCGCGGTTTCGACGGCATCGGAGCCGCCGGAGCTGAACATCGCCTTGGTCATCCCCTCCGGTTGGGTCATCTCGATCAGCTTGTCGGCCAGTTCGTGGACGCGGGGGTGGGAGCAACCGTCGAAGATCTGGAAATACTCCAGCTCATCCAGCTGGGCGTTGATGGCGTCTTTAACCTCCTGGCGGTTATGGCCGACATTGACGTTCCACAGTCCGCCCACACCGTCGACCAGCCAGTCGCCGGCCGCGGTCTGGACGTAGTTGCCATCGCCCTTGACGATCTGAATAAAGTTGCGCGATGCCGGGTCGCCAGGATGGGCCATCGGATTCCAGAAGCTTTGTGTTCCGGTTTTCTTGTTTTTGGGTGTCGATTGCATGATCTACTCCGATTGCTGTAGGTCGCGCAGTGACCGTACCGGGCAGCAGGACTCGGCGCGGTGACGAAGAACCACCGAAGTGGAACGCGGCTAATAAAATCGAGTATATCGATGCGAGATTGGGCGACTATCAACCAGAAGGTTGATAGCGCCCTGGTGCGGATAGCGGGTGGAGTAGGAGACTAGTGCTTCTGGTACAGCGTGGAGATCAGTTCGTTCTTACTGTTTATCGATAGCTTCTGGAAGATATGCTGCAGGTGGGTCTTGACCGTGGCCAGGCTGCAATCCAGGCTGTTGGCGATCGATTTGTTGGGCAGTCCTTGGGTCACCAGCTCGACCACCAGACGCTCCTTGTTGGTCAGGCCATGCTGGCTGCAGAAAGCGTCGAACTGGGTATTTCTCGGCGACTCGATGCTCTGCTCCAGCGAGAACTGCATGAACTGATAGAGCTTGTTGACCCGGCGCACATAGTCGGCGTCTATCTCCGGCTGATTGGCCAGATTGAACAGGGCGAAACCGGCGACCAGCTGGTTGTCCAGGCGCAGGAACAGCTCGACGATATCGCGTACGCCCCAGGGGTTGATGAACTCCTGGAAATAGGGGTGCTCGCTGCGCTCATGCCCGGATACCAGGTCGCTCATCTTGACCACATCGGCATTGTTGTCTGAGAACAGGGTTGGGTGCAGAGGGTCGTATTTGTGGTAGGTGGTGACGTATTCCCTGTGCATTGAGGGCTGCAGCTGGTGCACTTTGTAGCACACCGGTTTGCCCTTATCGTCGATAAGGTAGGAGATCGCCTTGGGTACATCGAGCACGCCGGTAATCAGACCGAGACATTCTTCCTGAAATTGATATAGCCCTACCGAGTGCGCCAGTGAATTGGAGTTCATAGAACTGTCACCCGCTTGTAAAAAAGTTAATATATTAACTTATTTAGCGCGGGGGAGACTCTATGTCAAATGAATTCTATCTTCCGTACTAGCCTTTGGCCGATCCGGGCGTCCCTGCCCAGGCCTGTATTAAGCCGGTATTAGACTTTCTTGCGCAGCAATCCCCAGATATAGAAGCCCATCGAGGCCACGATCATCAGGAACAGGGTCAGACTGATCGGACGGGTCACGAATATGCTCAGGTCGCCCTCCGCCACGCCCATCGCCTGACGGAAACGGGTCAGGAATACCGGTCCCAGCACCAGGCCTAGGATAATCGGCACTGCCGGAATGTTGGCTCGTCGCAGCATGTAACCGAATATCGCGAAGCCCAGCGCAATCATCGCATCGGAGAAGCGGTAGTTCTGGCTGTAGCTGCCGATAAAGCCCAGCACCAGGATAAAGGCGCCGATGAAGCGACCGCGGATCCGGGTCAGATTCACGATCCAGCGGGTGGCGAAGGTCAGGTAGAGGAACACCACGATATTCATCAGGAACAGCGAGAGGTAGAGGCCTGAGATGAACTCGGGTCGTTCCACGAACAGTGTCGGTCCCGGAATATAGTTATGCACCATGAACACTGCCAGCAGCATCGCCATCAGCGCGTCGGTGGGTATACCGAACGCCAGGAGCGGCACCATCACCGACGCGGTGACGGCGTTGTTGGAGGTTTCCGAGGCGATGATCCCCTCTGGAGCGCCGTTGCCGAACTGCTCAGGTGTCTTGGAGAACTTCTGTGCCAGGGTGTAGGAGAAGAACTGCGAGCCGAACTCGCCGACGCCCGGTAACAGCCCCATCACCACGCCCAGCACAGCGGAGCGGATCACGGTCATCTTGTGACGAACCAGTTCGATGAATCCGCCGAACATGCCGCTGCCTTCCAGCGTGGTTTTCTGCGCGTCGTTGCCGCGCTGTGATAGCAGCACGAAGGCCTGGGACATGGCAAACAGGCCGATCACCGCAGGCACCAGCGGGATACCGCCGAGCAGCCAGCTGTGATCGAAGGTGAATACCTGCACGCTATAGGAGCGGTCCAGGCCGACGGTGCCGAGGAAAATTCCGAAGCCGAGCATCATCGCTGCTTCTACTACATGGTTGCGGTGGGCGAGTACGACGAAGATCA
Source organism: Marinobacterium lacunae (assembly GCF_000705555.1). Classification (GTDB taxonomy): domain Bacteria; phylum Pseudomonadota; class Gammaproteobacteria; order Pseudomonadales; family Balneatricaceae; genus Marinobacterium_D; species Marinobacterium_D lacunae. The sequence continues at coordinate 9,142 of NZ_JMQN01000012.1, read as the reverse complement.
TCCCCAGTGCCGCGAGCATGGCGAATTCGGCGGAGCCGAACATCCGTGCAACCTGGGACAGTGTCGGTGCGAGCAGAACCAATGAGCAGACACTGATGATGCCGCCGACAAACGATGAGGTGTAGGCGATCGACAGCGCACGCTTGCCCTCACCGCGTTTGGCCATCGGATAGCCATCGTAGGTGGTCAGGACCGCTACCGGCGTGCCCGGCGTGTTCATCAGAATGGCCGGTATCGCCCCGCCGTACCAGGCGCCGCCGTAGACGCCGAGCAGCAGGGATACGCCAGCCAGCGGATCCATGGAGAAACTCAGCGGTAACAGGATCGCCATGACGCCGGCGGGTTCAAGCCCGGGAATGGAGCCGATGGTCACGCCGATCAGAGCGCCGATCACGATGGCCATCAACACATTGAGATGACCGATTTCATTAAGACCTAAGAGTAGTGTATCCATCGTGGGGCCTCTCCTATAGGTACTGATTGGCCAAATCAGACAGATTGTCCGGCAGCAGGGAGTAGAGCCAGGCATCCGGCAGCCAGATATGCAGGCCGACCCGGAAGATCAGGATCAACGCGGCTACGGTCAGCAGGTTGGCGATCAGCCAAGTGCGGTTGAGCAGGCGCGAAAGCCAGAGCAGTACCGTGGTGAAGATCGCTGTCGACAGCATGAAGCCGAGCAGTTCCAGCGACTGGACGTAGAGAAAAAACAGCAGCGAGGAGACCAGTGCGGTACGGAAACTGTCGAGGCCGTCGAACACCATCTCCACGGTGTTGTCGCCCCGCCCGATGGGCGAGTTGCGGAAATCCTTTAATGACTGGACGACGCGGATCAGTGAGAACATCGCCATGACGACCAGACCAAGTGTCGAGCCGATCATCGGTTGGGTATACCAGCCGCGCTTGGTGTCGACCCAGGCAGCCTGATCGGGAATCAGGCACAAGAGTACGAGGGATACCAGCAGCAGAAACCAGTAGATCCCATAGGAGCGATCCTCCAGGGCTCCGTCGCTGTCAGGTGCCTCTAGCTGTTTTAAAGTGTCGTTGTTCATGGGCTCGAGATCGCTACGGAGCAGAGGAACTCAGGTTGGATTCCTCTGCTCGCTGGTTACAACAGGTGGATCATTTCATGAATTTCAGAAGCTCTTTGGAAGCTTCGAAATCATCCGCGACACGCTGTTCTGCGGCTGCGCCGTCGGTCCAGTAAATACCGGCACCGGTGGTTTTGGCAATCTCCGCAGCACGGGGGCCCTCAAGTGCCGCTTTCGCCACTTCGGCTATGCGCGCCTTGATCTCGGCGGGGGTGCCTTTCTTGACGAACAGGCCGTTCCAGAGGGTCTGTTTGATACCAGTCTGCTCGGCCAGGGTCGGTACGTCCGGTGCAAGGCCGATGCGCTCGTTGGTGATCGACGCGATCACCTTCACTTCACCGGATTTCAGGCAGGCGAGAATGGTTTGGGTCGTGGTGTTGATGATATCCGCATCGCCGGTCGCCAGTGTCGAACAGTCGATGCTGTCGAACGGAGCGTCGGATTTGAACTTGATCCCTTCCTGCATGGCGGCCTTGAAGGTGAGTGCAGTCGGTAGGGCCTGGTAGCCGAAGTGACCCAGGGATACATCGTGGGTCTTGGAGTATTCGGCCAGCTCTTTCAGGTTGTTGTACGGTGCGTCGCTTTTGGTGGCGATTACGAACGGGTAATCGAGGAAGATGCCGACCGGTTCGAAGGTGTCCTTATCGTAGGGGGCGTTACCGGCTGCCACATAAGTGCTGACGATGTCGACCACAAAGGAGCCGATGGTCAGGCCGTTGGGCGGCGTGTTGGCAACGTCGGCGGCACCGATAATACCGCCGCCGCCTGGTTTGTTGACCACGGTGGCTGGCTTGCCGGTTTCGTTGGTCATCTCTTCGGCGATCAGGCGGGTCAGCAGATCCTCCAGGTCGCCCGGTGGCCAGGGTACGACAAACTTGACCGGGCGGGATGGATAGTCGGCTGCGCTCGCGGCCGGCGAGATCAAAAGTGGCGCGGCTACCACGGCAGCGGCGGCAAGTAGTGTCTTGAACTGTTTTTTCATGGTCACCTCACGTGTTTATGTTAGTCTTTTTTAGAGTTTTTCGAGCTATTGAGGGGCACGATCAGTACCGGTATCTGGGTGTGATGAAGCACTTTCTGAGCGGTGGAACCCAGGAATATCCTGGACGCTGTAGAGGCGCTTCGTTCACCCATCACGATCAGGTCGGCTGCCAGCTTGTCCGCGCTACGCACGATCACCTTTGCCGGCGGTCCGACGAGTACTTTTATTAGAGTCGGGTAGGGCAATTGGGTACCTTCCGGCAACTCTTCATCCAGAAAGCTCTGGATTCTTTCGGTTATGCGTTCCTTGTAACTGTTCAGCCAGGCGTTGGTATGCGCGGCGCTGACTTTGCGGGGCAGGTAGTCATCGATCATCTCGGCGGCGGCGCCGTTGAACGGTTCCAGTGCGTGGATGAAAACGATTTGGGCGTCATGCTTGAGCGCCTGCTCTACCGCCATGCGGAAAGCGGGACGGCTACCAGGGCTGATATCCGAGGCGTAAAGGATCGTTTTGATCTTGGGTAGCATCGCTCCTCTCCTCGCGAAGACCTTACTGTCTGAACACAACCTCATTACAGTGCATACGTGTTTGCATGAATATCAACCATAGGGTTGATTAGCCGCAGAAGATTAGGGAAAAAGAGCCCCCAGGTCGGGGGCAAGAAGTATCTCTGAGGAACCAGAGAGTTGAGGTGAAACTCAAGCAACAGGATGGTGGGCAGCGCGGCCCCCGTAAGGTGCGCTGCCGTGGTTGTAGGATCTTAAGCCGAGAACGAGAGGCGGTTGGCGAGTTCATCCAGCAAACGGCGCTGAAGTTCGCGGACCACCTGCGGGGGTTGTTGCTGGGCGATAAACGCCTGCAGCGGATCTGCGACCTCGGTGCGTATACCGGACAGCGCCTCGATGCTGGCCAGGCCGCAGAACGGCACGTAACCCTCGGAGTAGCCGCCCTCATGGGCTAGAACCAGGCGACCGGCGCACAGCTTTTGCGCGGCTTGCTGGACCCGCTCGGTCATCGCGCGGAAGGTGCCGCTGTGGGCCAGCATTCGCGCCAGCGGATCGATGGCATTGGCGTCATAGCCGCAGGCGACGATGATCAACTCCGGCTGGTACCGCTCCAGCGCTGGAATCACCAGCTGCTCGAAGGCGTAGAGATAGGCATCGTGACCACCGCCGGGCAGCAACGGAATATTCAGGTTATAACCCTCGCCATCACCGGCACCGCGATCGTCCGCTCCGGAGTAACCCGGCGGGAAACAGCCCTCCTGGTGCAGCGAGATGGTCAGCACATCCGGGCGGTTGTAGTAGATCGCCTGGGTACCGTTGCCGTGGTGTACATCCCAGTCGATTACCGCGACCCGCTGCAAATTGTAGCGGGTCTTGGCCCGCTCAATGGCGATCGGAATATTGGCCAGGAAGCAGAACCCCATCGCCTGATCGGGCAGGCAGTGGTGACCCGGCGGACGGGACAGGGCGTAGGCGTTCGTCACCTCTCCCTGCATGACCGCCTCGACCGCAGCACAAACAAGTCCCGCTGACTGGCAGGCGATCTCGAAACTCTGCGGGCCGACCGGGGCATTGTCGCCGAATGGACCGCCGCCGTTGTCGCTGAGCTGCTTGAAGCGCTGCAGATACTCCACCGGATGTACCCGGCTCAGGTCTTCCCAACTGGCGGGCTCGGCGCCCCTCAGGGTCAGTTGGCGGCTAAGCCCCGAGACGTCGAGCAGATTTTTCAGCCGGCGCTTGGTTTCGGGTGACTCGGCATGTCCGGCGGCGGAAGGGGGCTGTACCCAGCCCCCGGTGGGCAGAATGTCCACATGGCTGCCGGTGGTGTGCCAGAAGCAGTATTCGTCGAAAAACAGGGCAGTATTACGCATTTTGGGCGACTCCGGTGTTAGGCAGGCGCTTGGGCTGGATCACCAGCATCAGCAGCAGGGAGCTGGTGGCGAGCAGTGCCGAGCCGAGCAGCACTTCCATATAGCCGCCGAGCGCTTCGATCATCTGGCCGGCGATCAACGGGCCGAGCGCCAGACCGCCGCCGATCACCAGGTTGGTCAGGTTCATGACATGGCCGTTGCGATCGATCGACGCCAAACTGGCGAGGATGAATGGCAGGGCAAAGGTCCAGGCGTACTTGAAGCCCAGTGCCGCCACTGTGAAGCGGATGCTGTCCGGAGCACCGGTCAGCAGCAGGATGCCGACGATCATGATCAGGTAGCCGAGCAGCAGTGGCCGGGTATAGCGGCTGCGTCCGCCGAGCAGGGTTGCGGTGACAGCGCCGGCGATACCGGACAGTGAGGCGATCGCCAGCACGTTGCCGCTGGTCTGGCTGTCGATGGACGCGGCGCCGGCGATGGCGCCGATAAAGGTCCAGACGCCGTTCAGGCTGACGTAGAACAGCAGTACCGCCAGCAGGCCCAGTAGCGCGGGCCGCGTCAGAGCCATCCCGGTGTTGGCCGAGGGCTGATGTACGGGGACCTGTTTGCCAGTCGGCAGGTAGCCTATCAGCGGGGTGCTGAGCAGCATAAGGGCCGCCAGGGCGATAAAGAACACGGACAAGCCGAAGTGCTGGAACAGGCTCGGCAGCAGGGACAGGCCGATGGCACCCAGGGCCAGCTGACCCATAACCCAGAGCCCGTAGGCCCGATCCGGTTTCGGCAGCATGGAGGCGGTGGCCATGCAGATGATCATCAACGAGCCGCCGCCCAGGCCGCTCAGTATGCGTAGCAGCGTGAGCTGAACGGGGTTGTCGACTAGCGCTGAGAGGATGTTGGCGATAATAAATAGCACTGCGCTGACGCTGCCGGCCACGCGCCAGTTGGTGCGTGACAACCAGTAGAAGCCGGGCAGGGTGGCCAGGCTCATGGCGCCCAGTTCAGCAGTGAACAGCTGGCCGATGGCGGCCGGTCCCATCTGCAGTTCGGCGGCCAGTTGCCCGGCCACCACCGGTGCTACCAGCAGCAGTGCCGGTACGATGGCGGCGATCGCCACCAGGGCGACGGTGGTCATTGGGGCGTTGCTGATTTCGCTGGGCTTTGCCCTGTTGCTCTGTGAACTCATCTTAACCTCCCATTCCATCAATAGACGTGGACGAAGCGCAGCATCGCCTGGCTGACGTCGAAACCGTTTTCGGTCTCCACATTCTTGGCGTAGGTGAACATCAGCTGGTTCTGCGGATCCAGCCAGTGACCGAGTTCAAAGCCCAGGTCGGTGTATTGCTGGCGGGTATTGGCGATTTTCTGACCGTCGAGCTCCAGCTCACCGCCGACGGCGTGGTACAGACGCAATGCGCCGTAGGTGCTGGGGGTAAAGTCGTATGAGGCAAAAGCCTGCAGCCGGTACAGCGGGTCTTGAGACAGGGTCATGCCGTAGTAATCGTCGTTGTCGCCGTAAAACTGCGCTTCCAGCGAGCCCTCGAGGGTCCAGTTGGCGCTGACGCCGCGAGTGTAGTTGAGCAGGAAGGTGGCGCCCCAGCGATTGGCACCGGCGGAGACATCCGCCTTGTCGCTATCGTAGCTGCCCACCGGCAGGGTCAGCAGCGTCAACAGGCCGCTGTACTCCCGTTGTTCCGGGTTGTTGATCAGGAAAAGAGTGCCGCCGACCTGTGGATCGCCAATACCGGTGGAACTGATGCTTTGACTGGCGCCGGGCAGCGTCGCCTCGACACGAGAGGCCGGCACGACGAACTGGGGAGTGCAGAGAGTGCCGCAGATATCGCTGAACCAGACATGGCGGTAGGCGATGGCATTGACGTCCAGTTCAGCATCCTTGAATGTGCCGGCATTGGAGTCGAACTCATTGGCCCAGACGGTCGGCAGGTAGAGCACACCGAGCTGGGTGCCTGCCGGCGCGCTGTAGAAATCGCGCGCATTGGTGTCGGCGGCCTGGGCCGATCCGGCAGCCGACAGACAGGCGCATAGATGACCGGCGATCAGTGTGCGTTGTAAACGTGTGGTGCGTTTTTTCATTGAATATCCCTCTGATGGGTAGTTTATTTGGAGTGCAAAATACCCTCGGATATAAATTCATATCCGATAAGTTTTATATTTGTTGTCTATAAAGTACCGGTTAGTACTTTAACGAGGGGCTTTTCTCTTATTTTAGGTTGGTTTATTTGTAGGTATGTCGTGCAATAAGCGACTGATATCCGCCTTATTATTTATGCCAAGTTTTCGGTAAATGGATCTCAGATAATGGCGCACGGTATTGGGCGATACGCCGATATCCCGTGCGATCTCTTTATAGGTCAGGCCCTGGCCGAAGCGGGTGGCGACATCCTGTTCCCGGGTCGACAGCTGTTCTATCGGGTAGAGCTGGCGCGCGACCAATAGGAGCAGGTCCTCTTTGTCATGGATATCGACCACCAGTTGCTTGCCGTGATAACCCTCTTTCCCGGGTTGAAAGGGCAGTTTGGGTCCCCGCCACTCGGGCCACTCCGTCAGCAGGAGGTCGGTCAGCCCCGGCTCCGAACTGACCAGCACACCCTCTCGGTTGCATACGGCAAGTGCCGGATGACCTTCATCGCGAGTGTCGAGTAGTGCATGCAGGCTGCGGATCTGGTTGATCGACGCGGCTGAGAGTAGATGAGGCATTATGCACTCAAGCAGGTGCTGTTCCGTGGGTGAAAAGGGAGTATCGCTGCAGGTGCGGTAAAGACTGAGATGATTACCTAGCCCTGTTATATCATCAAGGTTTACAACACACATTAGTTGGCAAAATGAATATCGTTTAAAAAGCCAAATTAAACCGGGAGATAAGAGTTTATTATTTATATCGAGTACTATCGCTCTGCCGGGATCGCTATATACCATTTCAGTTGTATTGTCCTCCGTACGTATGCTTTTCCAGTCATCAAAATATTCTGACGGTAGATTAAATAGGTAATAGCTACGCATATGCTCGGGCGTATCGAGGGAGGGGGTGCCTCGACCCCACCAGGCGAAGCGAAATGGAATGATCGATTGCACGCACTCCAGCATCGTCTGTAGAAAGCGTTCAATCGGCTCCTCTCTGGCCAAGCGGTAGATCTCTAGCAGCGCCTGGCTGAACTGGCTCAGCACCTGGCTTTCACTCTGTTGTTCGGGAGCCGAGTACTGCATGTGGAGTGTCCTCTTTTTATAGTGTTCCACGGCTTCTTCTCGATCTTCAGTTGATCATAGTATGGCGTAGCGGGTGCGAATATCCTGCAGATGCAGGGTACTGCAGGGCGGCTGATCGATTGACTACCGAGCAAAAAGAAGCCCCCAGGGTAGGGGGCTAAGAGAGTCCTCTGTGTGACAGAGAGCCATGGTGGTAACTGAATGTTGAAGGGGTGTTGCGGTTTTACTGTGGTGCTCTGTTGTGCGTTACCGGTTGCAGTTGACGATCTGCAGCTGGGTGTACTCCAGCAACCCTTCGACGCCGAACTCGACGCCGACACCGGATAGCTTGCAGCCGCCGAACGGGGCGTGGGGAAGGACCTCGGCATGGCCGTTGATCCACACGGTGCCGCACTCCAACTGCCGAGCGATGCTGTTTGCTTGTGCGAGGTCCGGTCCCCACACTGAACCGCCTAGCCCGAAGGGGCAGTCGTTGGCTAGGCGGATCGCCTCGTCGATATCGCTATAGCGGATCACCGGCAGGGCCGGACCGAACTGCTCCTCGTCGACCAGGCGCACGCCGTTACTGACATCGGCGACGATGGTCGGCGGGTAGAAGTAGCCCTTGCCGTCGACCGGTGCACCGCCGCTGAGGATACGCCCGCCCCGGGCTTTGGCATCCTCGACCAGCTCTTTGACGCGCTGGAACTGGTTGGCGTTCTGTACCGGGCCGAAGCTGGTGCCCTCGGCCAGCCCGTCACCGACCACCTGAGCGTTGGCGATCTCGGCCAGCTTGGCGCACAGGGCATCGTACAGGCTGTCATGCACATAGAGGCGCTTCAGCGCGGCACAGGTCTGGCCCATGTTCAGGAAGGCGGTCTGGAAGATCCCCTCCGCTACGGCATCCACATCGGTGCCGGGCAGCACGATGGCAGCATCGTTGCCGCCCAGCTCCAGGGTCAGGCGCTTCAGATTGCCCGATGCGTTGGCCATGATGTTCTGTCCGGTCGGGGTTGAGCCGGTGAAGATCACCTTGTCGATGCCGGAGTGAGCGCTGATCGCCTCGCCGATCTCGCGCTCGCCGGTGACCAGGTTGACCACGCCGGCAGGTAGCACCTCGTTGATGATCTCAACCAGACGCAGAGTATTCAGCGGGGTCAGCCCGGAGGGCTTGCACACTACCGTGTTGCCGGTGCGCAGGGCGGGGATGATGTGCCATATGGCGATCATCAGCGGCCAGTTCCAGGGTGTGATGGAGGCGACCACACCGAGCGGCTTGCGATGGCCTTCGATGCGCTTGTGCTCGCTGTCCTCGATCAGCTTGACCGGGATCTCCAGGTCGGCGTTGTAGCGGGTCCAGGCGATAGCGCCGCCCACCTCCATCTGCGCCAGGAACAGCGGTTTGCCCTGCTCCTGCACGATGATGCGGGCCAGTTCGTCGGCATTGGCCTCGATACGGTCTGCGACCTTGTGCAGCAGCGCGGTGCGCTCGGCATCGGAGGTTTTACGCCAGCTCTGGAACGCCTGGCGCGCGGCGGCTACGGCCTGATCCAGTTGTTCGACCGAGGCCATCCGGCCTGAGGCAATGGCGGCTTCGGTGGCCGGGTTGATCACGTCAAACGCAGCGCCGTGCCCGGCAACCTTGTCGCCGTTGATCAGCAGGGAGAGTTCGGTGGACATGGTTGCCTCCATAGAGTTTGTTTTAATGTTGTCTATTCAAGGCATGGTACTGGGCCGAGGGCGGTATGCACCGCCCCGACCTTGGAGCCTTTAGTACGAAATCTGCCATGCGATGGCAGGTCGTGGTTTAGAACGGAACGATCGCCAGTACCTGGAAGTAGGTGTTGGTGTCATCGTTGCCCTGGGTGCTGGTGGCGTCATCCGGGGTGTAGAAGCCGACCAGCGGGCTGATGATCAGGTGATCGTGTGCCACCCACTCCGCCCAGATATCGATCTCGCTGGCATCGTTGCTGCCGGAGCCGCCGACGGTGTCGC
>NZ_JMQN01000011.1 GCF_000705555.1 Marinobacterium lacunae | reverse complement strand
GCCAGGCACCTAATGATCCCGAAAGGGAGTGAAGAACCCCAGTACCGAAAGGTGCTGGGGTTTTTTGCGTCTGGGACAGGTGAAAAGCGCTGGTACTGGTCGAGTAAAGTCGGTTAAATACCTCGGGTTGGCATACCTGAGCAGCAGGAGGTGAGATGTATACAGAAGAAGACATTAGGCGTTTGGCCTGGCAAAGTCGTCGCGGAATGCTTGAGCTAGACGTTTTGTTTGTGCCGTTCGTGGAAGAGGCATTTCGTAGTTTGGATGCCGATGATCAAGATAGATTTGTAAAACTGCTGGCCTGTGAAGATCAGGACTTGTTTGTCTGGTTTATGCAGAGGGAAACTCCAGAGGATCCTGACCTTGCACGTATCGTTAAGATCATACTCCAGCGCGTTCAGCCCGCTTGAGCTGACATTTAAGAGATCATATCTACTGCCGGCTATGGTCGGCAGTGCTCATGTTATAGCTCTCTTCGCGCTCTTTATTGTTGGATTGGAGCTCTTTGTCCTGATTGTTTGCGTATTGACAGTGATGCTGTCAATGGCGATTGCTATCAGGCATTTTTTTCATTGCTCACCTGGTGAGCGCGTGGCTGGACTTAGCTGGTTTCCAGATCGAAAACGCTTATCCTTCTATCTCGAAAATGGGGAGTCACTGACGGTGGCTGAACTGCACCAGCGTGCGCTCATTCCGGGAATGATCGTATTAAAATTCGTACCGGATAACCGCTATTTACCTATTTGGTTAATAGTTACAGCGGATCAGTTGGACGCAGCTGCTTGGCGGCGCCTGTGCATAGTGCTGAAGTGGGCGCCGCCTGTTCAGCGTGACGCCTCGGGCCAAGGATAGTTGATCGGCGCAAGGATCGTATCCTGTCTCTCCGGTGCAAGTTCTGGGTAATCGAGCGTGTAGTGTAGCCCTCTACTTTCCTTTCGTAGCATTGCGCTACGTATAATCAGTTCAGAGACAGTAGCCAGGTTCCTCAGTTCGATCAGGTCACGGCTGACTTTGTAGTTGCTGTAGTATTCTGTGATCTCCTGCTGAAGCAATTCTATTCTATGTCGTGCTCGCTGTAGGCGCTTGTTGGTGCGCACGATTCCGACGTAGTCCCACATGAAACGTCGAAGCTCTTCCCAGTTGTGGGCGATGATAACGTCTTCATCCGAGTCTGTTACTTGGGACTCATCCCAGCAGGGTACTTCGGGGAGTTCCTGTTGTTCGGCGGCAAGTTCCATCGCTATCGCGTTAGCGGTCGAACGTCCGTATACAACGCATTCAAGTAGTGAGTTTGAGGCAAGTCGATTTGCACCATGCAGCCCGGTAAAGGCTGTCTCTCCGATTGCATAGAGCCCCTTGAGGTCTGACCGCCCTTGCTGGTCTGTTATTACGCCGCCACAGGTGTAGTGGGCGGCCGGAACTACTGGTATCGCTTCTCGTGTTATATCTATTCCGTAACTAAGGCAGCGTTCGTAGATAGTCGGGAAGTGGCTGCGTATAAAATCTGCCGGTCGGTGGGATATATCAAGATAGACATATTCACAGCCCAAGCGTTTCATTTCGTGGTCGATGGTGCGGGCGACAATGTCGCGAGGTGCAAGCTCGGCTCTTGGGTCGAACGTGGGCATAAAGCGTGTGCCATCGGGGAGTCGTAGTATGCCGCCTTCTCCTCGAACGGCTTCCGAGATCAGGAATGACTTTGCCTTGGGGTGGAAAAGGCATGTCGGATGGAACTGGTTGAACTCCATGTTGGCGACTCGGCAGCCGGCGCGCCAGGCCATGGCAATTCCGTCGCCAGTGGAGCCGTCAGGGTTGCTTGTATAAAGATAAGCCTTCGAGGCGCCGCCGGTTGCAAGAACAACGTGCTGTGCTTTGAAAACTTCAACGTGTCCTGTCAGGGCGTTTAGTACGTATGCCCCCACGCAAGCGTTTCTCGGTAGGTGGAGCTTGCGCCGCGTAATAAGGTCGATCGCGATGTGGTGCTCGAATAGGCTTACATTTTCTGCCCGGCTTGTTCTGGAGAGAAGTGTTTCTTCGACGGCGCGTCCTGTCGCATCGTTGGCATGAATGATACGGCGGTGTGAGTGTCCACCCTCCTTGGTGAGGTGATAGCTTGCAGCATCCTGAGTAAATGGCACACCTTGTTGAATGAGCCATTCAATGCCGTCGCGGCTGGCCGATACAGTGTGATTGACGGATTCGGGGCGGCTTAGCTCTGCGCCGGCTATGAGGGTATCTTGTATATGTGCGTCGACGCTGTCTTCCTCATCCAGTACGGCTGCTATGCCACCCTGAGCAAACCAGGTCGATCCGTTTTCCAGCTTGCTTTTGCTGAGTACACAGATGCGGGCTGTACTGGGGAGGTTGAGTGCCAGAGTGAGGCCCGCTGCGCCGCTACCGATAATCAGCACGTCATATTCATGCACACTCATCTACCCGCGTTGTCCTTCTATCCAATACGAAAGTTTTATTATGCACGCTGTGGCTCTGGCAAGGCAGCGTGTTCGCAAAAAAAACTCTACAGGTGGGAACTAAAAAGTGGGTGGCGGTTCTTACGTTCAGGATAGGGTCAGTACAGGATTCTTATTGCAATGCGTTAGTTGTGAACGACATACTCTTTGGATAAGCGCCCATTAGTCAGGGGCAGTGTATCGTGAGCGTGATGTAAAGGAATCTTTGTGTCGAACGAGAGTCAGGCCGCGGCTGACCAGAAACTTGTAAAACGAGTGCAGGCAGGTGATAAGCGCGCCTTTGATCTGCTGGTAAAACAGTACCAGCACAAAATAATCGGACTGGTCGGGCGTTACGTGTATGACCATGGTGAAGCGCTGGACGTCGCTCAGGAAGCTTTCATTAAGGCTTATAGGGCGCTGCCTAATTTTCGTGGTGAAAGCGCCTTTTACACGTGGCTATACCGCATCGCGATCAACACGGCAAAAAACTATCTGGTAGCGAGAAGCCGCAGACCGCCGGACACCGATGTTGATGTCGCGGATGCTCATTACATCGAGGGTGACAGCGAACTAAAAGATATCGAGACGCCCGAAAACAGCCTTTATCGAGATGAGCTGGAGAGGGTTGTCAAACAAACGCTGGACCAGTTGCCGGAAGATTTGAGGGTGGCGCTAACATTGCGGGAGTTCGAGGGTATGAGCTATGAGGACATAGCCAGCATTATGGATTGTCCGATTGGTACGGTCCGGTCCCGAATTTTCCGAGCGCGAGAGGCGATCGATAGAGAGATTAAGCCTTTGCTTGAGCCTTGATCCACTAGGCGTTAATAACGAAAGAGAAGTGTGTGATTCAACCGAAATGCGCCCGCATGTTGAGGAAAGAGCCATGAGTGAGTGTAAGGAAGGGCTATCGGCCCTGATGGATGGTCAGACTAGTGACTTTGAGACTCGGCGACTGCTGCAGCAGGTTGCAGGTGACGACGAGCTTGGACAAACTTGGCGCCGATATCAGGTTGTACGATCCGTGCTGCAGGGTGAAGCCTTAGGTCATGCTCGCGACGATCTGAGCGCGCGTATAGCGGCGTCTATCGATGTCGAGCCTGCTCATCACGAGAAGGTGTCTTCACACGATGGACAGAGCTTTTCTGGTATCTGGCGGTCGGTAGCGAGTATGGCGGTGGCAGCATCGGTAACTGCCGTGATCATACTCGGTGCGAACAACTTCGGTAGTGACAGTTCGACGCCGGCGCTGTCAGCGCCAAGCACTGCTTATGTGCCGCCGCCGACACCCATTTCAAATGACTTGGTGCGCGCTCAGTTTGGTGACATTACCCGGGTTACTCAGTCCTCGTCACAGCAGTCGGATGTGATCCGCCTGTCACAAGGGCTGAAGAGCTATATTGATCAACATCAACAGTTGTCGAAGGTTGGGCAACCACAATGGGAGACCGCCTGGATTCCAGATGGATATCACGCGGTACGTCATGACATGTTGCCGCACGGTGAATTGATGGTGTATTCAAACGGTGAAGGGACGATTTCCGTCACCGTTGAGCCGCGTCGATATCAACGCTCTTCTGAAGGTGTAGTTCAGTCGGACGGACTGGTGGCAGTAGGCCGTAGACAAGGCGATAATTTTGTAACCGTAGTGGGGGACATCCCGCTGATGATTGCAGATCGTATTGCGACTAACGTTACGCAGATAAGGTAGGGCGATGATCGAAGAGGTTGTGCACGTCTCTCGTGTCGAAGATGACAAAATCTGGATAGAAGCATCCCGTCAGAGTGCATGCTCGGCCTGCAATGCCAAAAAAAGCTGTGGACAGGGTGCGTTGTCCGACTGGATGTCGGGTAGCTCGGTCGAGTTGTCTGTTGTTAATCCGGCAGGACTTCGTCCCAGTATCGGGCAGGCCGTTGTCGTAGGTCTCGAAGAAGGGAGTCTTATTAAGGCTTCCGTTCTGATCTACATGGTGCCTTTGTTGGCGCTTGTTTGCTTTGCGCTGTTCGCGCGAGTGTTTGGTGCATCCGAGGGGCAGCAGATCGTTGCCGCCGTTGCGGGCTTGGCCGTGAGCTTTCCGGCAGTGCGCTGGTATACGTCCCGAGCCAGCGACGGTGACTGTTACCAACCGGTCCTCTTGCGCCTCGCCTAACGGTTCCCCCCACAATATTTATATTCAAGTAAAGTGATTTCGATGCTGAAGACTAAAGCTGTTGTACTCGTTTCGTTGGTTTGGCTGACGACCCTTGTGGCACAAGCAAGTCGAGCGGCCTCATTGCCAGATTTTACCGAGCTTGTTGAAGATTCCTCCCCTGCGGTTGTAAATATCAGTACTGTTCAAGCGACCGAATCTGAACGGAGTTCGGCGTTGGGGCAGTTTGGTGCTCCAGATAGTGAGGATATACCTGAGATATTCCGGCACTTTTTCCGCAACCTCCCCGATATGGAGCCTCGTCCCAAGCGTACGCCTCAGTCTTTAGGTTCGGGGTTTATTATCTCTGAAGATGGTTATGTACTGACCAATAACCATGTCGTTCAAGGTGCTGAGCGCGTACTTGTACGATTGAATGATCGTCGGGAGCTTGAGGCGGAGATCGTCGGCACCGACGAGCGCTCCGATGTGGCGCTGCTCAAAATCGAAGCGGAAGATCTACCTGTAGTCAAAATTGGTAAAGCAAGGGACCTCAGGGTAGGTGAGTGGGTTTTGGCTATCGGCTCTCCCTTTGGTTTCGATCATACTGTGACCGCCGGTATTGTCAGTGCCAAGGAACGCGCATTGGCAAATGAGACCTATGTACCCTTCATTCAGACGGATGTAGCGATTAATCCCGGTAATTCGGGGGGGCCGCTATTTAACCTTGATGGTGAAGTTGTCGGAATCAATTCGCAGATATACACCCGATCCGGCGGCTTCATGGGGTTGTCGTTTGCGATTCCGATCGATGTGGCAATGGATGTGGCCGATCAACTCAAGAGTCAGGGACATGTTAGTCGCGGCTGGCTCGGTGTGATTATCCAGGAGGTTAACCGCGACCTCGCTGAGTCGTTCGGTCTGGACAAACCGGCAGGTGCTTTGGTCGCCAAGGTATTGCCCGATAGTCCGGCACAGGCAGCAGGATTGCTCGAAGGCGATGTGATCACATCGTTCAATGGTCGGAGTATTGCGCTGTCGTCGGATCTTCCTCATCTGGTCGGTCGCGTAAAACCGGGGACGGAGGCGAAAATGGACGTCATCAGGGACGGAGAGCGTACGACAATTAATGTCGAAGTGGGTCTCCTTCCTGAGGATGGGCAAGCAGTAGGAGGCGAACCTCAGGTTAAGCCTGCAACCCTGAATCGTCTCGGTTTGAAAGTGGAACCCTTGAGTGATTCGTACCGGGAGAAGTGGAATGTTCGCTCGGGTGTCGTAGTGTCAGAAGTCGCTGATGGCGCGGGCGCCCGGGCGGGGGTTGTGGCTGGCGATGTGATCACTATGCTAAATGGCTCGCAAATCGAGAGCGTCCAGCAGTTTGCTGATGTGGTGGATGCCCTGCCGGAAGATCGTTCTGTACCGATGAGAATCGTGCGCCGCGGTAGCCCGTTGTTCATACCGCTGAAACTGGTTCAACAGTAGTTTATCAAGGGGCCTGAGGCCCCTTTTTTCATCCTGTCGATATCGGCATTACGTGCTGTAGAAAGGGAAATGCGATAAACTGCTGCGCTTCTTGTAATCCTGTTCTCCGACGTCAGTTCGAACCGAGTAGCCCTATTGTGAGCAAGCTGGACCATATACGTAATTTCTCAATCATTGCCCATATCGATCACGGAAAATCGACGTTGGCCGACCGCCTTATTCAAACCTGCGGCGGGCTATCCGAACGAGAGATGGCCGAACAGGTTCTGGACTCGATGGATATCGAGCGAGAGCGCGGTATTACTATCAAGGCTCAAAGCGTTACGCTCAATTACACCGCCGATAGTGGGAAAACCTATCAGCTCAACTTTATCGATACCCCGGGACACGTCGACTTCTCCTATGAAGTTTCGCGATCCCTGTCTGCATGTGAAGGTGCACTTCTTATCGTTGATGCAGCGCAGGGGGTTGAGGCACAGTCTGTGGCGAACTGCTACACCGCCATTGAGCAGGGGCTTGAGGTTCTGCCAATACTGAACAAGATGGACCTGCCCCAAGCTGAGCCAGAGCGTGTGCGGCACGAAATCGAAGAGGTTATCGGCATCGATGCCACCGACGCTATTGCGTGCTCGGCGAAAACCGGGATGGGGATCAAGGATGTGCTGGAAGCGCTAATCAAAGTGATTCCTGCACCGGAAGGGGATGTGGAAGCACCCCTGCAGGCACTTATTATAGATTCATGGTTCGATAACTATCTGGGCGTTGTCTCACTGGTCAGGGTCAAGCAGGGCACGCTCAAAAAGAAAGACAAGATACTGGTCAAGTCCACCGGACAGGTTCATCAGGCGGATCTGGTCGGCATCTTTACGCCAAAGCAGAAAGAAACGGGTGTATTGCGGGCCGGCGAAGTGGGTTTTGTAGTAGCGGGCGTCAAGGATATCCACGGCGCGCCAGTAGGCGATACATTGACCCACGCCAAGACCCCCGACGTGGATAGTTTGCCGGGTTTCCAACGTATCCAGCCTCAGGTTTATGCCGGCCTTTTCCCAACCAGTGCCGATGACTACGAGGATTTCCGTGAGGCGCTCGACAAACTGACGTTGAACGATGCGTCGTTGTTCTTCGAACCCGAAACCTCCGATGCGCTTGGTTTTGGCTTCCGTTGCGGCTTCCTTGGTATGTTGCATATGGAAATCATCCAGGAGCGACTTGAGCGTGAGTATGATCTCGATCTGATTACCACCGCCCCCACGGTTGTGTATGAAATCGAAATGGGCAACGGGGAAGTCGTCTATATCGATAGCCCCTCGAAGCTGCCTGATCCAGGGGCGATCAAGGAGATGCGGGAGCCTGTTGTCGAGGCAAATATCCTTGTGCCTCAGGAGCATTTGGGCTCGGTGATAGGCCTGTGTGTTGAAAAACGCGGTGTACAGAAAAACATGCAGTTCGTCGGCAGCCAGGTACAGCTTAGCTATGAACTTCCGATGGCCGAAGTCGTTCTCGACTTTTTTGACCGCCTCAAGTCTGTCAGCCGTGGCTATGCCTCTTTGGAATACAGTTTCAAGCGATTCGAGCCGGCTAAGCTCGTGCGCATGGATATTCTGATCAATGGCGAAAAAGTGGATGCGCTGGCGGTCATATTGCATCGGGATAACGCACTCTATCGTGGCCGCCTGCTGTGCGAAAAGATGAAAGAACTGATTCCTCGACAAATGTTTGATGTGGCAATTCAAGCTGCGTTAGGAGGAAAGATCATTGCTCGAACCACGGTAAAAGCACTGCGCAAGAACGTACTGGCAAAGTGCTATGGCGGTGACGTCAGTCGTAAGAAAAAGCTGCTGGCAAAGCAGAAAGAAGGTAAGAAGCGGATGAAGCAGGTAGGCCGGGTTGAGATTCCTCAAGATGCCTTCCTGGCTGTGTTGAAAGTGGATAACTGAGGCTAAGGATGAACTTCGATTTTGCCCTGATTTTGGTGTTGGCGACATTGGTCACCGGGTTGCTCTGGTTGTTGGACCTTGTGGCTTTTCAGCCGCGGCGACAGCAGCGGGTTGAAGAGGCTGAAATCAGGGCAGGTGGTGAATTGCCCGAGCAGACACGAAAAGAGCTCTACCAGCCCAGCGGATGGGCAGATTTGTCACGGTCGATGTTTCCGGTGCTGGCACTGGTTCTGATACTGCGCTCCTTTTTGTATGAGCCGTTTCAGATTCCTTCCGGGTCTATGCTTCCGACGCTTAAAATCGGCGACTACATTCTGGTCAATAAATATCATTATGGCCTTCGTCTTCCGGTTCTGAATACCAAAATCCTCTCTATCGAGGAGCCCGCGCGTGGTGATGTGGTGGTGTTCAAATATCCGGAACAGCCCAGCATCAACTATATCAAGCGTGTCGTAGGCTTACCGGGCGATGTCGTGACCTACAAAGATAAAGTGGTGTATATAAACGGCGAACCACAAGCGCAGGTATTGGAAGCTCAGTTACCGCCTCTCAATCCGGAGCGTTTGCTGGTGAACGAGACGTTGGGCGGTGTCGAGCACGAGATCTATCGGGATATAGGGCGGCCCACTTTGAACGCGCAGTGGACGGTCCCGGCGGGGCACTATTTCGTAATGGGTGACAATCGTGATAATAGCAACGATAGTCGCTATTGGGGCTTTGTTCCCGAAGAACTATTGGTTGGCAAGGCAGTGGCCGTCTGGATGCATTGGTCGGAGCTTCTAAGCCTTCCTGATTTCAGTGCGGTTCGTTCAATCAAGTAAAGGAGAACGGGATGAGCGTATACAGATCCGGAGAAAAAGGGGCGTCCATATTGGCGACGCTGATCGTCATCATGGTCGCTGGCGTGTTTTTTACGGTCGGGTTCAAGTTATACACCCCGTATATGGATCATTGGACGATCAAATCGATCGTAGAGAATGTGACGCTTGATCAAGATGAACTTAAAAAGCCGATACCAGAAATAAAACGTGATCTAGAGCGCCGTTTCGGTATAAACCAAGTTCGGTTGCCTGACCGTGAATCGCTGAAGATCGAGCTCGAAGAAGGCGTGTATCATTTCGATCTGAATTACGAACGACGAGTGCCGATGTTTTATAACGTCGACGCGGTGGTTGTCTTTAAAGAGCATTTTGAAGTTACAAAGCCTTGATAAAACCTACAGCTGAACTGGCTCGCCGACTGGGACATAACTTTTCTGATCCTGGTCTGTTCGAGCTTGCATTGACTCACCGCAGTTGCGGTAAGCGGAACAATGAACGTCTCGAGTTTCTCGGTGACTCCATCCTTAACTTTGTAATAGCCGAAGCGTTATATGCAAAGTTTCCGGCTGCCCGCGAAGGTCAGATGAGCCGACTGCGTGCCCGCTTGGTAAAAGGGGAAACGCTGTCAGAAATCGCGCGAGAGCTTGATATCGGTGATTATCTGCGTCTGGGATCCGGCGAGCTTAAAAGCGGCGGCTTCCGGAGGGACTCCATTTTAGCCGATGCGGTGGAAGCCATTATCGGTGCCATTTATCTCGATACGGATCTGAGTTGCGTCAGGACGTTTATACTTAACTGGTTCGAGTCTCGATTGCAGAGCCTGGATCTGAATGAAACGCTCAAGGATTCAAAAACCCGACTTCAGGAGTTTCTGCAATCCAGACGTGAGGCGTTACCCAACTACGAGTTGTTATCGGTCGAGGGTGAGGCGCACGCTCAGACATTTCATATCCGGTGTGAGGTCGCGCTTTTGAACAAACCGACAGAGGGGGTCGGCAGCAGTCGACGCCAGGCCGAACAGGAAGCCGCACGTGCTGCATTGATGGCTCTCGACGTAAAAGGGGGCAAGTCATGAGTGAGCAATATGATGACGTACAGGACACGCGCTGTGGCTATGTGACCATTGTTGGCCGTCCCAACGTCGGCAAGTCGACTCTGATGAATCGCATTCTTGGACAGAAGCTCAGCATCACATCTAAAAAACCACAAACGACACGCCATCAGATACTCGGGATCAAGACAGAAGATGATCTGCAGGTCATCTATGTGGATACGCCGGGACTGCATATCGATGACAAGGGGCGTGCGCTTAACCGCTACATGAACCGGGCCGCGTCCGAAGCGCTGCGGCATGTTGATGTCATCGTGTTTCTGGTTGACCGTACGGCCTGGACCGAAGAGGACGAGGCGGTTCTGGAAAAACTCAAGTTTGCTCGCTGTCCCGTCATTCTTGCGGTGAACAAGGTTGATTTGCTGAAGGACAAGAGTGCACTGCTGCCGCAGTTGGAACTGCTCTCCTCGAAGCTGGATTTCGCTGAAATTGTGCCTATATCTGCGGAAAAGGGGCACAACGTTGAGCATCTTGAAGAGGTTGTAGAGGGATTCATTCCGCAAGGGGTGCACCTCTACCCAGAGGATCAAATTACTGATCGAAGCTCTCGCTTCGTTGCAGCTGAGCTTGTGCGTGAAAAGCTGATGCGTAATCTTGGCGATGAGGTGCCTTACGGCACAACAGTCGAGATCGAGGAGTTTCAGCATGATGGTGCCTTGCTGACGATCAGTGCATTGATACTGGTGGAGCGTGAAGGGCAGAAGCGTATCGTCATTGGCAATAAGGGTGAGGTCCTCAAGGGGATCGGCCGTGATGCTCGTCAGGATATGGAGCGGATGTTCGACTGCAAGGTAATGCTCAACCTTTGGGTAAAGGTCAAGCGAGGTTGGGCGGACAATGAGCGTGCGTTGCATAGCCTGGGCTATAAGCACGAGTAACGCCCTGGCATGAGTCAGCGGGTCGAATCATCGGCCGGGTATGTTCTGCATACCCGGCCTTATCGTGAGAGCAGTCTACTGGTTGATCTCCTTACACTGGAAGAGGGGAAAATCAGTGCTGTTGCCCGCGGCGCCAGACGCCCCAAGTCACGTTTACGTGCAGCGCTCCAGCCTTTTCAAGTACTGCAGCTGGGGTGGCATGGTCGTCACGAGTTGAAGAACCTGGGCGGGGTGGAGCACGTCGAAGTGCAACCACCGCTCTCCGGTACTGCCCTTCTGTGTGGGCTGTATGTCAACGAACTCTTGCAGCGCTTGCTGCAGTCCGGTGAGTCTTGCCCGCGAATCTTCCTATACTATCGCTATGTATTGAATGAGCTCCAATCCGGTGAGGATATCGAAGGGGCTCTACGCACATTTGAGCGACAGTTGCTTGAAGAGTTGGGCTTTGGTCTTGGATTGCACGGGTTGGACACGCGCCTTGAGTACCGCTTCGAATCCCAGCTTGGTCTGGTGCCCGCGGTGGCCGGGCAAGGCGGTTATTCTGGGCGGTTGTTGGCCGCCATTGCCGAAGATAACTATCGGGATGAAGAGGTCCGTCGTTGTGCCAAGCGTTTGATGCGCCAGGCACTGGGCGATCTGCTTGGTGACCGTCCTTTAAACAGTCGTTTGCTATTTTCCAGAATAAAGGAGTGACACGTGGTAGATCCAAATCGTCTTCTTCTGGGCGTCAATATCGATCATATCGCGACCCTGCGTCAGGCTCGTGGTACCCGTTATCCTGACCCGGTCTACGGTGCTTTGTTGGCCGAGGAAGCCGGTGCGGATGGCATTACCGTCCATCTGCGTGAAGACCGACGACATATCCAGGAGCGTGATGTGCGTGTGCTGGCGCAAGTCCTGAACACGCGCATGAATCTTGAAATGGCGGTTACCGAAGAGATGATCGCGTTCGCTGAAGAGATTCGTCCGGCTCATGTGTGCCTCGTGCCGGAGAAGCGCGAAGAGTTGACCACGGAAGGCGGGTTGGACGTCTGTGGCCATTTCGATGAGGTTTCCGCAGCCTGCAAGCGCCTCTGTGCCATCGGATGTGAGGTTTCACTGTTTATTGACCCTGAGCCCAGCCAGATTGAAGCGGCGGCCCGTTGTCAGGCCCCGGTTATCGAATTGCATACCGGAGCCTACGCTGATGCTGAAACCAGCGAGTGCCAGCAAGCCGAGCTTGAGCGGCTAAAGCGCGCGGCGCGGCGCGCCCGAGAGCTGGGGCTGGTGGTGAATGCCGGTCACGGGTTGCACTATCACAACGTTGAAGCGGTGGCCGAGATTCCGGAGCTGCACGAGCTCAATATCGGCCATGGCCTGATCGCGCACGCGCTTTTCGTGGGGCTCAAACAAGCTGTGGCGGAGATGCGTGAGCTGATGGATCGTGCTCAGCAGCGTGTTCAGTCTCAGCGAGATGCTGTGCGCAGATGATCGCAGGACTGGGCACCGATATTGTCGAAATTGCTCGTATTGAGGCGGCGCTCCAGCGTACGCCTCGATTGGCTGAGCGTATTTTGACGGCAGATGAGTTAGTCGCCTACCAAAGTTCTAATAATCCTGCGCGATTTCTGGCCAAGCGCTTCGCTGCCAAAGAGGCGGCGGTGAAGGCTTTGGGTACCGGCATTGGGCGGGGGGTTGGCTGGCAGCAGTTAAGTGTGTCTCATGCTGACAGCGGACGACCGTTGATTGCCGTTACGGGCACTGCCGGCGAAATTGCCGCATCGCGTCGCATTGGCGCCTGGCACCTCTCGTACAGTGATGAACAGCATTACGTGATCGCAACCGTGATCGCTGAAATACTCCCCTGACTGGCAGGGTGTTTGCTTGCACGTAACGGGAGCGAGCCATCACCGGGATTTTTGTCGTTGTTGCGACAATAGCGGGGTTCTTGAGCATTAAGCTGGGCCAGTTGTGACCCTTCCGGTCGGCTGATATGATTCTCGTCCAAATGCGCAGGAATAAAGATAATTTTTTTTATTCCTTTTAGTTAGTGCAACCTCTTCTTGAGTCATAACCATGTCTGTGCAATATCCGACTATCGCCGACTGTGTCGGTCATACGCCGCTGGTCCGTTTACAGCGGATCAAGGCTGCCAACGACAATATCATCCTGTGCAAGCTGGAAGGCAACAACCCGGCGGGCTCGGTCAAGGACCGCCCTGCGCTGAGCATGATCGAGCTGGCGGAGATGCGTGGAGAGATTAAGCCCGGGGATACGCTGATCGAAGCCACGTCCGGCAATACCGGGATTGCGCTGGCTATGGCTGCTGCGATCAAGGGTTATCACATGACGTTGATCATGCCGGACAACATGAGCGACGAGCGTAAATCAGCGATGACCGCGTATGGCGCCGAGTTGATCGAGGTAACACAGGCAGAGGGGATGGAGCGGGCTCGCGACCTCGCGTTGGAAATGCAAGCCGCCGGCAAAGGCCGGGTGCTGGATCAGTTTTCAAACCCGGATAATCCCGAGGCTCATTACCGCAGCACAGGGCCTGAACTTTGGCAACAGACTCAGGGGACGCTGACCCATTTCGTCAGCTCTATGGGGACTACCGGCACCATCATGGGCACCTCTCGCTACCTCAAAGAGATGAATCCAGATATCCAGATTGTCGGCTTACAGCCCAAGGAAGGGTCCCAAATACCGGGGATTCGTCGTTGGCCGGAAGCCTATCTTCCCAAAATATTTGAAGCCTCAAGGGTAGATCGGGTGATTGATATCACTCAGCAGGAGGCAGAGAACTGCATGCGCGATCTGGCCCGGCGCGAAGGGATATTTTGCGGCGTCAGCTCAGGCGGTGCGGTAGCCGGTGCTCTGCGTCTGGCCGAGGAGGTCAAGGGCGCGACGATCGTGTGCATTATATGTGATCGGGGCGATCGTTATCTGTCGACGGGCGTGTTCAGCGGCTGAGTCAGTCGATGGCGGGTAGAGGCTAATCGCTCTATGCTGGTTAGATAGGCTGAACTTACTCGCTTGGCAGGGTCATAGAGATTAGAATAAGCCGCCGGCAGCCAGGGAGGCGAAAGGTGGGGCAGGCTCTGTTGGGCTCTCGTATCAACATCGCTTATCGGCGAGAGCTTTTTAATGACTGAGCTGTTGAAGTGCATATGGCGACGGCAGAAGCGCGAGACAGGAGTGGTATAACTCCATGGTAAAAGTTCGAGAAGACCACCCGATTCGGGAAGATGGCAGTGTTGATCTGGACCTCTGGCTGGAGCGTCTGGAAGAGCAGGTCAAACTGTCCGACCTGGCTCAGGTGCGCAAGGCCTGTGAGGTCGCGCGTCAGGCTCAGGCCGACGTGTCGCCCGAAGAGGATTTTTGGGGCAGCAGCACGCTGGGCAGCTTTCTGACCGGCCTTGAGATGGCGCAGATCCTTGCCGAGTTGCAGCAGGATCAGGAAACACTGGTCGCGGCTATCCTTTATCGTGCCGTGCGCGAGCAGAAGCTTGCGCTTGAGCGTGTCCGTAGTGAATTTGGTGAAACCATCGCGCATCTGATAGACGGTGTGTTGCAGATGGCCGCTATCGGTTCGCTCAAAAATCCACGTAGCGAAGAAAACGTATTAGGTACCGGAGTGGCGCAGGTCGATAACCTGCGCAAGATGCTGGTCGCCATGATCGATGACGTGCGTGTTGCATTGATCAAGATCGCTGAGCGGACCTGTGCGATTCGAAGCGTCAAGGACGGTTCACGCAAGAAACGTTATCTCGTGGCGCGAGAAGTATTCGATATCTACGCGCCGCTGGCCCATCGCCTGGGTATCGGCCACATCAAGTGGGAGCTGGAAGACCTCTCCTTCCGCTATCTCAAACCCAACGACTACAAGCATATAGCGCGATTGCTCGATGAGCGTCGGTTGGACCGGCAGCTGTACATCAATGAAGCGGTGGAACTGTTGCGCTCACGCCTCAAGGACGCTGGAATCGATGGTGATGTGATGGGGCGTGCCAAGCACATCTACAGCATCTGGCGCAAAATGCAGCGCAAGAATATCGATTTCAGCCAGGTGTACGATGTCCGTGCCGTGCGTATTCTTGTGCCCGAAATTCGCGACTGTTACACCGTTCTGGGCATCGTTCATGGCCTGTGGCGCAACATAGCGCATGAGTTTGACGATTATATCGCATCACCCAAACCCAACGGTTATCGTTCTCTACATACCGCCGTCTTCGGACCTGAAGGCAAGGTGCTTGAGGTTCAGATACGAACTTTCAACATGCATGAGGAAGCCGAGCTGGGGGTGTGCGCACACCACCTGTACAAGGGAACGGATACCAAGGCGCGACGCGATGGGTACGAGGAGAAGATCTCCTGGTTGCGTCAGGTGCTTGAATGGCACGATGAGCTGGGCGACAGCGAAGCCTTCGGTGATATGTTGCGAGGCGATGCGGTTCAGGATCGGGTTTACGTCTTCACGCCGGACGGACATGTGGTTGACCTGCCCAGCGGTGCCACGCCGATCGACTTCGCCTATCGCGTTCATACCGAGATTGGGCACCGTTGCCGGGGGGCTCGAATCAATGGACGTATCGTTCCGCTCAACCGCCAGCTGAAAACCGGCGATCAGGTTGAGGTTTTGACCGGAGAGGAACGCCCACGGCGTGACTGGCTTAACTCCAACCTGGGTTATGTCACCACATCCCGCGCGCGCGCCAAGGTCGCCCACTGGTTCAAGCTTCAGGCTAAGGACCAGAACGCCGATGCGGGTCGCGACATGGTGCAGCGTGAGTTTCGTCGCCTGGCAATCGATCTCCACCAGATCGATATGCCGATGGTCGCGCATCATCTGAACTACAAGCACAGCGAAGATATGTATGCTGCTGTCGGTGCGGGTGATCTGAGGCTGTCGCAGATTATTAACGAAGCGCAGCGCCAGGTTGAGCCCGAAAAACCGGAAGAGCAGCTCGATCTTGCCTTGCCCAGCGGTACCCAGGACGAGCCACGAAAAGGCGGCAGCGGTGTGCGTATTCTGGGGGTCGGAAACCTGCTGACAACCGTAGCGTCCTGCTGCAAACCGGTTCCCGGCGATCCAATTATGGGGTACATCACTCAGGGCCGCGGCATCTCCATCCATCGTGAGGATTGTAGCAACCTGCTGGCGCTGCGTGACCACGAGCCGGACCGGGTGATCGGTGTCGACTGGGGCGATGAGGAGAGCACGACCTATCCGGTGGATATCTCGATTGAGGCGTTCGACCGCTCAGGCCTGTTGCGTGATGTAATGATGGTGCTGGCCAACGAGCGTATCAACGTTCTTGCCGCTAATACCGCTACTGATCGCAAGAGCAATCTGGCCCGCCTGTCGCTAACCATCGAGATCAAACGTCTCGACATGCTCGGTCGCGTGATGGATAAGATCAATCAGATACAGAACGTTATGGATGTGCACCGGGAGCGTCGAGGGAGCCGTTCGTGACCTATTCCCTCGATGATCTGATCTACCTGATGCAGAGACTTCGGGACCCCGAATCGGGCTGTCCCTGGGATCAGGAGCAGAACTTTGCTTCGATCGTGCCCCATACGCTGGAGGAAGCGTATGAGGTCGCGGATACCATCGAGCGTGAGGATTGGCCCCATCTCCAGGATGAACTCGGCGATCTGCTGTTTCAGGTGATCTTCTATGCTCGCCTTGCAGAAGAGGAGCAGCGTTTCGATTTTCACGCCATCGTTGATCAATTGGTGACCAAACTCCTGCGCCGCCACCCCCATGTATTTCCTGATGGAACCTTGCGCGGTGAGCGTCGGCAGGACGAGATCGGAACTGCCGAGATCGGTGAGCGTTGGGAGTCGATCAAACAACAGGAGCGTGACGCCAAGGCGCGCTCCGGTGTTTTGGATGAAATTCCGATCGCCTTGCCAGGTCTGAGCCGGGCGGCCAAATTGCAAAAACGGGCTTCGAAAGTCGGCTTTGACTGGGGAGAAGCCCTACCCATATTGGACAAGATCGAGGAAGAGATCGCCGAATTGCGCGAGGCAATTCTGGCCGGTCGACAGCAGGAGATCGCGTCTGAAATGGGTGATCTACTCTTTGTACAGGTCAATCTGGCGCGTCACTTGGGCGTTGATCCTGAGCAGGCGATTCGGGCAACCAATGCCAAGTTCGAGCGACGCTTTCGCTATATTGAGCGGCAGGTTGAGCAGCGCGGTGGTGATTGGAGCCGTTTCAGTCTGGAAGAGCTCGATAACTGGTGGGACGAAGCCAAGGCCAAAGGGCTTTAGCCTATGTTGCGTCGTCCGGTTTTCGTCATCGCCCTGCTGGTCATTCTGGGGTTGGGATATGTCAGCTGGCAGAGGAGTGAGCAGCAAAAGGTCACACTTCAAAACGATGGCTTTACCCTTTCCCAAAGTCTGGGCGGCACACCCGAACTGGTTATCGATACCCAAGCGAGACAGATGGCGCTGGTTGGGCCTGATGGCTATGAACGCTTTGGTTTCGATGACTATCGCGGTGCAAACATTATCTCGAAAGAGCTAAGGGAGACAGAGGTCAATTACCGGATCGAGCTTAGCCTCAGTCAGCAGCGCACGCGTGCCATACGGTTTTCAACCGAATGGGAGGCGCGACGTGCTCTGGACCGGTTGTCTGAAATCCTGAACGCTCAATGACGGTACTTTAGCAGGGGTTGGCAGCGCGTTGCTTTGCGGTAGGATGGCATAAAGCGTCTTGATGAACGGAGCCATCCATGAGTGATCTGCACGAAGACCTGCGCGATGACGTGCGCATGCTTGGAGAAAGCCTGGGCCGAACCATCTCCAGCGATCTTGGGCCGGAGTTTCTCGAACGCGTAGAGTACATACGCCAGTTGGCCAAGGCCGGACGAAATGAGGAAGAGCCGGAGCATCTTCAGCTGCTCGAAGCGATTGGCCAGTTGCACGAAGATGAAGTGCTGCCGATAGCCCGTGCCTTCACCCAGTTTCTCAATCTTGCCAATATTGCCGAAGAGCATCACCGTGTTCGCCGTCGACTCGACAACGCATCGGCTCAAGACGCGCCCGACGAATTTCAGGACCTGTTGACCCATCTGCGAGAGCAGGGCTTCAGCGCTGACCAATTGGTCGAGACCCTCAAAACGCTGGATATCGATCTCGTACTGACTGCCCACCCCACGGAAGTAAACCGTCGTACACTGATTCAGAAGTACGATGGCATCACCGATTGCCTCAAGAAACTGGACCGGAAAGTCCCCTGCCAGACCCGGGTCGATGAGCTTGTCAGCCAGATCTGGCATACCGATGAGATACGAAAACAGCGCCCGACACCGGTCGACGAGGCCAAGTGGGGATTTGCGGTTTTGGAGAACTCGCTCTGGTCGGCTGTCCCGCGTTTCCTAAGGCGGCTCGATAACGAGTTGAGGGCGTCACTGGGCCAGGGGCTGCCGCTGGATTGTTGTCCGGTACGCTTTTCGTCGTGGATGGGGGGCGACAGAGATGGCAATCCCAACGTAACGGCCGAGGTAACAAAGGAAGTTCTGTTGCTGGCGCGCTGGGAAGCTCTGGATCTCTATATACGTTCGGTGGATGAGCTCCGCGGTGAGCTGTCGATGTTTCGGGCAACTGCGGAGATGAAGGCGCTGGTGGGTGAGGTTGATGAACCCTACCGCACCTTGCTGGGCTCGCTAAAGCATGACCTGCTGATCAGCCGCGAGGGCATAGAGTCGCAACTGGACGGTTTCCAACCTGAAGCAGAGCTGCCGATCAATACCCCGGAACAGCTGTTGGCGCCGCTCCAACTGTGCCACCGCTCGCTCATCGAGAGCGGCATGGCCAGTATCGCCGCTGGAAAGCTCGAGGACTTGATTCGCCGTGTGGCATGCTTCGGACTGACCATGGTGCGGCTGGATATCCGTCAGAACGCCGATCGTCATGCGGCGGTGCTTGATGAGTTGACGGGCTTCTACGGGTTGGGACGATACAGCCAGTGGAGCGAAGCTGACAAACAGGCATTTTTGCTTAGAGAACTGGCTTCGCGCCGCCCGTTGTTACCCCGGCATTGGCAGCCGACCGCTGAGGTGCAGGAGGTGCTCGACACCTGTCGGGTTGTTGCCGAGGCTGACCCCAAAGCGTTGGGCTCCTATGTCATCTCCATGGCCAGCCAACCCTCTGATGTGCTGTCGGTCATCCTGCTGCTGCGAGAACAGGGGATTCGGCATAATCTGCGAGTGGTGCCTTTGTTTGAAACGCTGGATGATCTCGATAACGCCAGAGCCTGCATCGAGGCGCTGTTCGAAATCGACTGGTATCGCAGTTACGCACAAGGGCACCAGGAGGTGATGATCGGCTACTCGGATTCGTCCAAGGATGCCGGTCAGCTGGCCGCGGCCTGGGGGCAATACCGAGCTCAGGAGGCACTGACGCGTCTCTGTGCTCAACACAATATCAAGCTGACACTCTTCCATGGCCGTGGCGGTACAGTGGGGCGCGGTGGCGGTCCGAGCCACACGGCGATACTGGCGCAACCGCCGGGTTCTGTGGCCGGTAGCCTGCGCGTCACTGAGCAGGGCGAAATGATCCGGTTCAAGTTCGGTGTGCCCGAACTGGCTATTCGAAACTTGGAACTCTATACCGGTGCTGTCCTGCAGGCCACGCTAGCGCCGGCGCCCGCCCCGGACGACGCCTGGCGTGAAAATATGGACGCACTGGCCGCATCGGGGCTAGCCTCCTATCGTGCGATTGTCCGTGACGACCCGCAATTCGTGCCCTATTTCCGTTCGGCCACGCCGGAACAGGAGCTGGCGAAACTCCCCTTGGGCTCACGTCCGGCGAAGCGTCGCGCCGACGGGGGCGTTGAGTCATTACGCGCCATTCCCTGGATTTTTGCCTGGACGCAGATACGTCTGATGCTGCCGGCCTGGTTGGGCTCCGATGCGGCTCTCGGGCAGGCCATCAAGGAGGGAGAGTTGCCACGTCTTCAGCATATGTATAGCCACTGGCCCTTCTTCCGCAGCTACATCGACATGCTGGAGATGGTGCTGGCCAAGAGCGATATCAATATCGCGGCATACTATGAGCAACGCCTTGTATCGCCAGAGCTGACAACGCTGGGCTCGGCGCTCAGGTCTCGGCTGTTGACCGCCGTCGAGCATGTCAAACGTATCAAGAGTGTGACCCATCTTCTGGACCATAACCCAGTCATCCGTCAGTCGATCGATGTACGCAACCCCTATATCGATCCGCTGCATTTTCTGCAGGCGGAGTTGTTATACAGAGACCGCAACCAGCCGGATCAGCGTCTGGAGCAGGCCTTAATGGTCACCATGGCCGGTATCTCCGCCGGGATGCGCAACACCGGCTAAAACTGCTGAGGTCTGTATCGGTTGAACTCTTAGGGCGTGATGGCGTACTCTGGTCGTTTCGGCCCGCCAAAGGCATGGTGTCTGTTAGTGCTAATGTCGAATTGAGGCCCGGTGTGAAGACGGGCTAAGGTTTGTGCCTCATAAGGCGGAGCCCATAACAAATTTCAGTATCCGACGGTCTAACGTCGGGTACTCCGGTTTGCTGGCTTAATGTAATTATCAGGAGACTATCTTCTTATGCGTATTATTCTTCTTGGCGCCCCAGGTGCCGGTAAGGGGACCCAGGCTCAGTACATCACCGAGAAATTCGGCATTCCGCAGATTTCGACCGGTGATATGCTGCGCGCGGCTGTCAAAGCCGGTACCCCTTTGGGCGTGCAGGCCAAAAAGGTGATGGATGAAGGTGGTCTGGTTTCCGATGAAATCATCATCGGATTGGTGAAAGAGCGTATTACCGAAACCGATTGTGCAAACGGATTCCTGTTTGATGGCTTTCCCCGCACAATCCCGCAGGCAGATGCCCTGAAAGAAGCGGGCGTCAATATCGACGCCGTTGTTGAGATCGACGTCGCGGACGAAGAGATCATCAAGCGTATGAGTGGCCGTCGTGTACACCCGGGCTCGGGTCGTACCTATCACATCGTGTACAACCCGCCGAAAGTTGAAGGCAAGGATGATGTGACCGGTGACGAGCTGGTACAGCGTGAAGACGATCGGGAAGATACTGTCCGTGCCCGCCTGAAGGTCTACCACGAGCAGACAGAACCGCTGATCAGCTACTACCGTGGCTGGACAGAAGAGGCGCCTGAAACGGCACCGAAATATGTCTATGTAGCCGGTGTCGGCAGCGTCGACGATATCCGTGACAAGGTATTTGAAGGCCTGGCGTAAGCTGGATGCCATCAACTGAAACGGGCTGCTGATGCAGCCCGTTTTCGTTTACGTCCTATCCAGAATCTCAAACGACTCGACAAAGATCAGTTCACAGGCTCCTTGACCTGTGTCGTCACGTGTAAGTGAGCTCTGCCAGCGCCAGCCATCGTTGCCAACAGCGCGGACCAGAAATCCTTCGAGCCGTATCAATGACCCGGGAACTGCATCGGCGATCTGCTCTTCGATCCAGTCATTTGCCGCAATCATGTGCATATTGGCACTGGAGCGCTCGATATCGCGTCGGGGAATCGGCAATTGTTGCGTCTTCCAGTGGTACCAGCGGCCAGACTGGGAGATTTCGATCTGTTCAAGCACCCGGTTATCCGACATGGGGCCCCAGCCAAGTGCCAGATCATACCGGGCCAGATCGGATTCCCGGTCCAGACTGTAGCGCTCTTGTCCGAGTACGCGGGCTTCCAGCTGGAACCCCGCCAGACGCTCGATCCGATAGCCTTCAAACTGGAATGACGAAGGGGAGATCTGCGCCTGAATCGGTGATGACGGGACCAGCACGCCATCGGGTTGGGTCTGTTCCGATTTTTGCAGGTAGAGCGTCGCGATCAATGCTATGACGGCGATAAACAATACTCTGCGCATGGGCCTGTTCCTTATCGGCAAAAGCGTGGGAGCGGGGTAGTGGCCTTATCGATTATGTTGTTTTCCTGATACAGGAACAACATCGTAGGTTTTATCAGATCATAACGGCCGAAGCGGATAAAAACGGCCCTCGTCTGGGATTCCTGTGCCGATTTGGGGATAATGTGCGCCTTCTAACCCAGTCACCGATTCGTCACGGAGTTGTCATGAAAGCGGATATCACCTTCGGCATCCACGCCGTCAGCACGTTGCTCAAGCGTGATCCGGGGCGCGTGCGTCGTCTGCTCCTGCTTCAGGGACGACTCGATAAGCGCTTGCAGGCGCTGGTGACAGACGCCGAGAGCGCGGGTATTCCGATCAAGCTGGTGCCACGTGCCAAGCTCGATGAACTCTCTCAGGGGGTGCATCAGGGTGTAGTCGCGGAGACTGCTGCGCTCCAGGCTGGTAACGAGCAGGATCTTGAGCGGCTGTTGGAGGGGTTGGAAGGGCAGGATCAACCGGCTCTGCTGCTGGTACTCGATGGCGTGACCGATCCGCATAATCTGGGTGCGTGTCTTCGTAGTGCCGATGCGGCGGGCGTTCAGGCCGTCATCGCGCCCCGCGACAAATCCGCACCGCTGAATGCGACGGCGATCAAGGTTGCTTGTGGCGCGGCAGAAGCGGTGCCCTATATTCAGGTTACCAATCTGGCCCGAACACTACAGCTGTTGCAGCAGTACGGAATTTGGATCACCGGGACCGCGGGCGAGACCGATGTTGAACTGTACGACGCGGATCTTAGTGGTCCCGTCGCGTTGGTGATGGGAGCCGAGGGAAAGGGGATGCGGCGTTTGACCCGGGAGCATTGCGATCAGCTGATCCGTATTCCAATGGCCGGCGAGGTCAGCAGTCTCAATGTATCGGTTGCGACGGGGGTGTGCCTGTTCGAAATTGTGCGCCGTCGACGGGTAGCAACGTAGTCAGGAACGTATATCAATCGACAGGATGTCAGAACATGCCCGCTCGTTTTCTTTGTGATCAATGCCGCGCTCTTAGCGACAGGCGGAAACCTTTGCCCGCACACAGCGGATTGCGCCCCATGCTTGATCTAAGCGGTCGCCAGCTCTACCGCTGCCGTCACTGCGGCGCCTTTGCAACGTCGCCCACCGAAGGGGGCGACGAATGGAGTTTCAACGTACATGGTCAGGTGGTCATGCCGGGCGGGGATGACTAGCCCGCCAGCAGCTCGGCGACACGCTGAGCGATCATCGCTTCTTCATTTGTCGGAATGACACGCACACTCACCGCCGAACCGTCGGTATCGATGCGCCGGTCATGGCGTTCGTTGGCGTTGGCGTCGAACTCGATACCCAGCCAGCGGCTGCGTGACAGTATGCGGGCACGCACGTCGGCATCGTTTTCGCCCACGCCACCGGTGAACACCAGCTGTTCGAGCCCCTCAAGTGCGGCGCTCAGTCGCCCAAGCTCCAGCGCGGCACGATAGCAGAACAGGTCGATCGCCTCCTGCGCTGCAGGCGATTCGGATTGATGCAGGGTGATCATGTCGGAACTGATACCGGACACGCCCAACCAGCCGCTCTGCTTGTAGATCAGGTCTTCAATCTGTTCCAGTCCCATCTGGTGCTCATGCATCAAATACAGCAGTACACCCGGATCAAGATTGCCGCACCGGCTACCCATAGGCAGGCCGTCAACCGCGGTAAAGCCCATGGAGCTTGCGATCGAGTGGCCATCTTTTATTGCGCACATGCTAGCGCCTGCTCCGAGATGGCAAACCACGGTTTTTAGCTGACCACAGCCTATGGCAGCCAGCTGATGCTGGATATAGTCATAGGAAAGACCGTGAAAGCCGTACTTGTGTACGCCCGCGTCGGAAAGTTCTCGCGGTATCGCGTACAGGCGCTCGAGTCGGGGCTGGCGACTGTGAAACATGGTATCGAAGCAGCCCACCCGAGGTATGTCGGGTGCAAGATCGCCGCACGCTTCCAGCAGCTTGAGGTTATACGGTTGATGCAGTGGCGCCAGCGGGATATACCGTTTCAGTTGCTCAAGCTCGGTCTCACCGATCAGAATCGGAGCGGAAAAACGGTCGCCGCCGTGTACGATGCGATGCCCTGTCGCCACCAGATTGACCTCGCTCAGGTGCTCCTGAAGCCAGCTTAATACATGCTTGAGGGCGGCCTGATGGCGTAGCTCAGGGTCGATTGCGCTGAAGTCCAGATCCAGGTGTTCAAGTGGTGCATCCCGCTCATCCATGATGTCAAAGCGAGCCGTTTCGCCAAGCAGATTGCCGAGCTTTAAGTGGTACAGGCAATGCAAGCCCTCGTCTCTGAGCGTATAGAGACCGCATTTCAGGCTGGATGAACCGCCATTTACCGTCAGAATGGTATCCATTGCTCAGATCTCCTTTGAGGCGTGCAGTACCATATGTGAGGCCAGTGCACAGGAGGCCAGTCGTCCCAGAGGCCCCTCTGCCCGGCTGGTCAGGATGATCGGAACCCGGGCACCGACGGCGATGCCGGCGGACTTCGCGTTCGCCAGGTAGATCAGCTGTTTGGCAATCATGTTGGCGGATTCGAGATCGGGTGCTAGCAGAATATCGGCCTCGCCGGAAACCGGCGAGTCGATATGCTTGTCGATTGCTGCCTGACGTGAGATGGCGTTATCGAACGCCAGCGGACCGTCGATGATCCCGCCGGTAATCTGGCGGCGGTCCGCCATTTTGCACAGGGCCGCGGCATCGAGCGTGCTTTGCATGTTCGGCTTCACTTTCTCCACGGCAGCCAGCACGGCGACCTTGGGCTCGGTGATGCCGAGAGAAAGGCAGAACTCGATGGCATTCTGGACTATATCGCGCTTGATCATCAGATCGGGCTCGACATTGATCGCGGCATCCGTAATGACCAGTGGTTTGTGATAGTTCGGTACATCAAACACGAACACATGGCTCAGGCGGCGCTCCGTGCGGATCCCCCGGGTCTTGTGTACGACTGCGCCGAGCAGCTCCGACGTGCCAAGGCTGCCTTTCATCAGTGCTTCGGCTTCGGACATGCGTACCAGCTCACAGGCGCGCTCGGCCGCCATGTGGCTGTGCTCGGTGGCAATGATTTTATAAGGCGAGAGGTCGATGCCTTCCTCTTCTGCCGCCGCCTGAATCTTGTGTGCTGGGCCCACCAACAACGGCTCGATCAGACCCTGTTCGGCCGCTTCAATGGCGCCTTTGAGGCTGTTGTGGTCCACCGGGTGGACGACGGCCGTGCGAATGGGACGGGCGCGACGCGCTTGCTCGATAAAGAACTCAAGCTGGTCATGAGCCGGTGGAGTACCGGTTTCGATGATCGCCATCCTTTGCTCCCTCTATTCAGTGATTAATGGACCATATGCTGTCGATATTACTGAATAATGATGCATTGCAGCAAAGGGTGTTTTAAACAGACTCCCCCGCCGGTAGCGGGGGAGGAGAGGCAGGCTCAGACAGGGGTCTTGAGCGTGTCCTGATAGGGTGGCCAACCCATCGGCTTGCCGCCGAGCAGGTGCAGATGAATATGGTAGACGGTTTGGCCGCCGTGGGTATTGCAGTTGAACACCGTACGGTAGCCGGTTTCCGAGAAGCCCTGCTCCTTGGCGATATCGCCCGCGACCTTGAGCATATAGCCGACCAGTTCGCAGTCTTCATCGGCTATATCGTTGATGGTCGGAATATGACGCTTGGGAATCACCAGCGCGTGAAAGGGCGCCTGGGGGTTGATATCGCGAAACACCGTCACACGGTCATCCTGATACAGGATATCCGCCGGTATCTCACCATCGACAATTTTGCAGAACAGACAATCCATCGGCTTCTCTCGGGTTGCAGGTTGAGAGGTCAGTATAGCCAGCGCAGTTGTGCCGGCTCAAGCAAGCTCGATCGTGCTCTCTCGGGGAGGGCAGTGGTAGGCGTGGATAACCTCGTTCTTGGGCGTCACTGACTCCAGCAGCACATCAAACCCCCAGAGCCTGTGGACATGCTTGAGCACCTCGTCGGTGGTATCGCCAAGCGGTTGGCCATTGTGCATGTAGTGACGCAGGGTCAGACTGCGATCACCGCGCACATTGACGTTATAGACCTGGATGTTGGGCTCTCGGTTGCCGAGATTGTATTGCGCCGACAGCTCCTCCCGCAGGCGGCGATAGCCCATCTCGTCATGTATCGCATCGACTCTCAGTGTCGGACGTTCAGCATCGTCGAGTATGGCGAACAGGCGCAGTTCGCGCATCAGACGCGGCGACAGGAACTGCATGATGAAGCTCTCATCCTTGTAGTTGCGCATCGCCTTGTCGAGGGTCTCTATCCAGTTGCTGCCGGCGATATCGGGGAACCACTCCCGGTCCTCATCTGTTGGCTTTTCGCAGATACGACGAATATCGCTCATCAT
Organism: Marinobacterium lacunae; assembly: GCF_000705555.1. Taxonomy (GTDB): domain Bacteria; phylum Pseudomonadota; class Gammaproteobacteria; order Pseudomonadales; family Balneatricaceae; genus Marinobacterium_D; species Marinobacterium_D lacunae. The sequence continues at coordinate 314,049 of NZ_JMQN01000011.1, read as the reverse complement.
GTGGAAGCCCAGGGTATAGGGGTTGATACCGCTGAAGTAGGGGCTGTCGAAAGGGGGTTGGTAGATAACGCTGGAGTGGGAGTGCAAAAACTCCATCATGAAGCCGTCAGTGACCAACCCCTCGTCATAGAGCTGATGCAGCAGGGTATAGTGCCAGAAGGTGGCCCAGCCCTCGTTCATGACCTGAGTCTGCTTCTGGGGATAAAAATACTGCGCGATCTTGCGAACGATGCGGATCACCTCGCGCTGCCAGGGCTCGAGTAGGGGAGCATTCTTCTCGATGAAGTAGAGCAGGTTCTCTTCGGGCTCTTTGGGATAGCGCACCACCATCGCCTCTTCGGAGACCTCCTTGCGCGGGATCGTATTCCACAGGTCGTTCAGGTGGCGCTGAATATACTCCTCCCTGGCCATCTGGCGTTCGCGCTCTTCGGCTGCGGTTAGCGGACGGGGGCGTTTGTAGCGGTTAACGCCGTAGTTCATCAACGCGTGACAGGAGTCCAGGAGCTGTTCCACCTCATCGACGCCATAGCGCTCTTCACACTGGCTGATGTAGTTCTTGGCGAATAACAGGTAATCGATGATTGCCGAGGCGTCGGTCCAGGTCTGGAAAAGATAGTTACCCTTGAAAAAGGAGTTGTGGCCGTAACAGGCGTGGGCGATTACCAGCGCCTGCATGGTGATGGTGTTCTCCTCCATCAGGTAGGCGATACAGGGGTTCGAGTTGATGACAATCTCGTAGGCGAGCCCCATCCGGCCGCGTTTGTAATTCTGCTCGGTGTCGACAAACTGCTTGCCGAATGACCAGTGGCTGTAGTTAAGCGGCATGCCGATGGAGGCATAGGCGTCCATCATCTGCTCCGAGGTGATCACCTCGATCTGGTTCGGATAGGTGTCCAGACCGAAATTCTTTGCCACACGGCCGATTTCGCGGTCGTAATCTTCTATCAGGTCGAAGGTCCACTCCGACCCGGTGGAGATGGGTTTGCGCTTTTTGGTGGCACTCATGCAGCACCCTCCGTACGCTTTTCAAACAACTTGCGAAAGACCGGGTAGATTTCGCTGGCATCGGTGATGTGCTGCATGGAGAACTCGTCCGGGAACGCCTGATGCACATGCTCGTACTCGTACCAGAGGTTCTGATGCGGACCTGTGGTGATCTCCACATAGGCGAAATACTGTACTTTCTTCAGTATGCGCTTCATCAGCAGGTCCGAGCAGGTGGCCGAGTCGCCATCCCAGTTGTCGCCATCCGAGGCCTGCGCCACGTAGATGTTCCAGTCGGCGGGGGAGTATCGCGCATCGATGATGTCGGCTGTCAGCTGCAGTGCGCTGGACACGATGGTGCCCCCGGTTTCGCGGGAGTAGAAGAACTCCTGCTCGTCGACCTCCTTGGCGTGGGTATGGTGACGCACGAATACCAGTTCGATCTGTTTGTAGTTCCGCTCAAGGAACAGGTACAGCAGGATGAAAAAGCGTTTGGCGATATCCTTGATGGTTTGTGTCATCGAGCCTGATACGTCCATGACGCAGAACATGACGGCCTTGCTTGAGGGTACCGGCACACGGATCAGGTTGTTATAACGCAGATCGAAATCATCGATAAACGGAAGGCGTCGCGCTTTCTTGTCCAGTTCGGCGATCTTATCCCTGAGCGCCTGCATCTCTTCCTGGGAAACCTCTCCGGTGGGTAGGGCCTCTAAGGCCCAAAGCTGTTTGCGCAGTTCGCGGATCTCCTTACGATCCTCCCGGCCCAGTGCTATTCGCCGGGCGTGCGCGGCTCTCAGAGAGCGCACAATATGCAGCTTTTCCGGTGAACCGCTGGTGCTGAAACCGGCACGGCGGGTTTCAAAAGAGGTTGCGTCCTTGAGCTGCTTGCGCACCAGATAGGGCAGTTCTAGATCTTCGAACATGAAGTCGAGAAACTCTTCCTGACTGATCGAGAAGGTAAAGTTATCTTCGCCCTCGCCCTGATTGCTGGCCTTCCCTTGACCTGCACCGCCGCCACCGCCGCCTTCGGGGCGCTGAAACTCGTCACCGGTCACGAACTCCTTGTTACCGGGGTAGATCCGAGTGTTCTTGCCTCCCTTGCCGTGGTGGAAAACAGGTTCCGAGATGTCACGACGCGGAATCGTCACCTCTCCACCGCGCTCGATATCGGAGATCGAGCGGTCATGAATCGCTTCCTCGACAGCACGTTTGATGTGCTGTTTGTAACGCCGCAGAAAGCGCTGCCGGTTGACAGTGCTTTTCTTCTTGGCATTGAGGCGCCGATCGATGATATAGCTCATACCGAAGACTCCCGTGGTCGGCGTCGAAAGCCGGACCGGAGTCCGGCACTGCCAAAACCTGTGTTTACTGGGACTTGCGTACGCGGATGTACCATTCTGAGAGCAGGCGGACCTGTTTCTCGGTATAGCCGCGTTGGATCATCCGTTTGACGAATTCGCCATGTTTCTTCTGTTCGTCGGAGGAGGCCTTCGGATTGAATGAGATCACCGGCAGGAGATCCTCGGTGTTGGCGAACATCTTCTTCTCGATCACGGTACGCATCTTCTCGTAGCTGTTCCAAGCCGGGTTTTTACCCATATTGCTGGCGCGGGCACGCAGTACGAAGTTGACGATCTCGTGTCGGAAGTCTTTCGGGTTGCTGATACCGGCCGGCTTTTCGATCTTTTCGAGCTCTTCGTTGATCGCCTGCCGATCAAGGATGTCACCGGTTTCGGGGTCGCGGTACTCCTGATCCTGAATCCAGAAGTCGGCATAGGTAACATAGCGATCAAAGATGTTCTGGCCGTATTCGGAATAGGATTCCAGATAGGCGGTTTGGATCTCTTTGCCGAGGAAGTCGATATATTTCGGCGCGATGTACTCTTTCAGATAACCCAGGTAGCGGTCCTGAATCTCGGTCGGGAACTGCTGCTGGCCTATCTCGCGTTCAAGAACGTAGAGCAGGTGAACCGGGTTCGCCGCTACTTCTGCTGCGTCGAAGTTGAACACCTTGGACAGGATCTTGAACGCGAAGCGTGTCGACAGGCCCTCCATCCCCTCGTCTACGCCTGCGGCATCCTTGTACTCCTGCATCGACTTGGCTTTCGGATCGGTATCCTTGAGGTTCTCGCCATCGTAGATGCGCATCTTCGAGTAGACGTTGGAGTTTTCCGGCACTTTCAGGCGCGACAGCACCGTGAACTGTGCCAGCATGCTCAGAGTATCGGGTGCGCAGGGTGCTTCGTGCAGCGAGCTGTTCTCAAGCAGTTTCTCGTAGATATGGATCTCTTCCGTGACGCGGGTGCAGTAGGGCACCTTCACGATATAGACACGGTCGATGAATGCTTCATTGGTCTTGTTGTTCTTGAATGTCTGCCACTCGGACTCGTTCGAGTGCGCCAGAATGATGCCGTCATACGGAATGGCACCCATGCCTTCCGTACTGTTGTAGTTGCCCTCCTGCGTGGCGGTCAGCAGCGGGTGCAACACCTTGATCGGGGCTTTGAACATCTCCACGAACTCCATCAGACCCTGGTTGGCCCGACAGAGTGCACCGGAGAAGCTGTAGGCGTCCGGATCGTGCTGTGGATACTCCTCGAGTTTTCGGATATCCACCTTACCGACCAGGCTGGAGATATCCTGGTTGTTTTCATCGCCCGGTTCTGTCTTGGAAATTGCGATCTGGTTGAGGATCGACGGGTAGAGTTTGACCACCTTGAACTGTGTAATGTCGCCGCCGTATTCATGCAGGCGTTTGACCGCCCAGGGCGACATGATGCCGCGCAGGTAACGAGGGGGAATGCCATATTCCTGTTCCAGAATTTCGGCATCCTCCTTCGGATTGAACAGTCCCAGAGGTGACTCGAATACCGGAGACCCTTTAATCGCGTAGAAGGGGATATGCTGCATCAGTGCCTTCAGACGCTCTGCCAACGAGGACTTACCGCCACCAACAGGGCCGAGCAGGTAGAGAATCTGTTTCTTTTCTTCCAGCCCCTGTGCGGCATGGCGGAAGTAGGAGACGATCGCTTCGATCGCTTCCTCCATTCCGTAGAATTCGTGGAAGGCGGGGTAACGCTTGATCACCTTGTTGGAGAAGATGCGGCTCAGGCGCGGCTCCATCGAGGTGTCGACAAGCTCAGGCTCACCGATCGCCTTAAGCATGCGCTCGGCCGAATTGGCATAGGCAATCGGATCCTCCTTGCACAGGTTGAGGTATTCCTGCAGGGTCATCTCCTCCTGCTGGATTGACTCATAACGCGCTTTGTAATGATCAAAAATACTCATTGCTCACCTTCCTGTACTCGGACGCTGATAATTCGCTTAACAACCTGATTTAAAAGTTGTTGTCGCTGCGTACTACGCCGCTTTCCTGTTTCAGTGTAGTTCAAAGCTCGTGGCTGCGAAGGCCGTTTCACAACTTCTTTGACAATCTCCTTTCGCTAAGGTTACCGGGCTCGGTTTTTGTTTATTTCTGCAGTCTCTGTACTACGAGCTGCATGAAATGTGCCGCTTCGGCGCCCGTTGCAGCTCGGTGATCGAAGGTCAGTGACAGGGGCAGGCGCCGTCTGGCCTGTATAACGCCTTCAAAAACAACCGCCTCGGTCAGTATTCGGCCCGCGCCCAATATAGCCACTTGAGGAGGCACGACAGTCGGTGTCGCATAACGGCCGCCAAACATGCCGAAGTTGCTCAGCGTTAACGTGGCGCCGAGCATTTCCGCAGGCGGGATTGAGCGACGGCGGACATCCTCACGCAGGCGATCAAGGCCCGCCCGCAGGTCTTCGGATGTGCGCTCTCCAACATTACGTAACACCGGCACGAACAGGCCCTGTTCGGTGTCCACCGCGACGCCAAGATCGAGCTGAGGGTGCAGGCGTCTGGCCAGTCGGTCACCGTCGAACCAGGCGTTGAGGGAGGGCTCGTGCTGACTGGCATACGCCAGTGCCTCGATCAGGCGCAGCGTGATATCCGTACCGGCTGGCCAGTGCTCGATATCCGCATCGTCATGCAAGGTGACGGCAACCACTTGCTCCCAGGCACTGGCAAGGGTGCGAGCCATCTGTTTACGTACGCCCCTTAAGGGTTCGAAGGGCCCGAGTCGTTCAGCCCGCTCGGCCGCTTGCTCGACCTCCTGCGCCGTCACCCGGCCGTTGCGCTGAGGCACGGTGTTGACGTCGATCTCCAAACGCTCGGCCAGCGCCCGCGCCGCCGGGCTTATCTGCTGCTCCCGGTAGCGACGGCTGCTGGGCGATGCACCAATAAAAAACTGCTCGCTGGCGGCGCGCTCCGCGGTACTTTGCTGTTTGAGTTCGCCGACTACGGTGCCGCTATCCCGGTCGATTTCACCGGCAAACTCCAGTAGGGGTTCCCCGGTGTGAATGGTGTCTCCGGGTGAGCCAAAAAGGTGCGCAATTGTTCCGTTTTGGGGCGAGGGTACCTCGATAATCGCCTTGGCGGTTTCCACCGACAGCAGAATCTGGTCGACCTTGACCTCATCCCCCTCCTTTACGTTCCACTCGAGTATCTCTGCCTCGGGCAATCCCTCACCCAGATCCGGTAGCTTGAAGTATCTCATCGCGGCCAGCCTCCAGTGATTTGTTCACAGCATCCAGTATGTCGCTGACACCGGGTAGATAGTGCATCTCGTTACGGTAATAGGGCATCACGGTATCGAGCCCGGTCACCCGAATGATGGGGGCGCGAAGCTGTCCCCAGAGTTGCTCACCCAGTACGGCCGATATATCGGCCCCTACGCCGCCTTTGCCCGGCGCTTCATGCACGATGACCGCGCGCCCGGTTTTGGCGACCGAGGCGAGCAGGGTGTCATAGTCGATAGGATTGAGGCTGGCGACATCGATCACTTCACAATCGATGCCCCGTTCTGCCAGTTGTTCGGCCGCGTCCAGACACTCGGGGATCATCGCGCCGAAACCGATCAGCGTGAGGTCAGAGCCTTCGCGTAGCGTGAAGCAGCGATCGATTGGCAAGGCTGCACCGTTATCTTCAACCAGCGTGCGACTGGCGCGGTAGATCCGCTTTGGTTCGAGAAAGATGACCGGATCGTCACTATGGATGGCGCCGAGCAGAAGCCCGTAAGCTCTTGCCGGCGAGGAGGGGATAACAACCCTCAACCCTGGGATATGGGCTAGTAACGCTTCGGTGCTTTCCGAGTGGTGCTCCGGTGCGTGAATACCGCCGCCGAAGGGCGCGCGCAATACCATCGGGCAGCTCAGGCGCCCTCGGGTGCGATGACGCATGCGTGCAGCGTGGCAGATCAGCTGTTCGAAGGCGGGGAAGATAAACCCCATGAACTGGATCTCGACCACCGGGCGCAGACCCTGTGTTGCCATGCCGACGGCGGTACCGGCGATCATGGTTTCAGCCAGCGGGGTATCCACCACCCGGTGGGCGCCGAAACGGTGTGCCAAGCCGTCGGTGGCGCGAAAAACGCCTCCATTATGGCCGATATCTTCGCCAAACAGGATGACTTCTGGATCATCTTGCAGTGATCTTGCCAGTGCGAGATTGACCGCTTCCAAAAGGCAGATGGGTTCGCTCATGCTGATCCTCCTCCGCGAATGCGGGCACTGTCTATCTGTCCGCTCAGCTGCTCGGGCCGCTCGGCGTACAGGTATTCGAACATGCACTCCACAGGCTCGGGTGGGGTTGCCAGATACTGTTCGACCGCTGACTGAACCCGATTTTGAGCCTCGTCCAGGCAGGCGCGCTCCTGCGCGTCATCCCAGAGCCCCTGATCGAGCAGGTAGTGACGTAAGCGGCGTATTGGATCGTTCTGCCAGGCCTCCTTGAGTTTTTCGGGGGCACGGTAGCGGCTAGCATCGTCGGCAGTGGTGTGGTCCGAGAGGCGATAGCTCAGGGCTTCGATAAGGCTGGGGCCTTTACCGGATCGGGCGCGTACCAGCGCGTGTTCGATCACCTCATGCAGAGCGATCGCGTCATTACCATCGACCTGTTCAGCGGGGATACCCGCTGCCAGTGCTTTTTGGGCCAGCGTCGGGGCGGCGCACTGCATATGGCGCGGAACCGAGATTGCCCACTGGTTGTTGTTGACGATCATCACCAGAGGCAGGTGCCAGACGCCGGCGAGGTTCAGTGCTTCGGCGAAATCGCCTTTCGAGGTGGCGCCGTCCCCGCACAGGCAGACGACAGCATGGGGCTGATGTCTATATTTCAGTGCCGCTGCAGCGCCGGCTGCATGCAGTGTTTGGGTCGCGATAGGGACCGCGTTGGGCAGGTCGCGCCCCATTGCGGCACCGCTGTTGCCGCGTTCATCCCCGCCCCAATACAGCAGAATATCGTGCATGGGGGTGCCACGTATCATCTGCAACGCGTGGTTACGGTAGTAGGGGACCAGAACATCGGCCGGTGTCATCAAGTGGCCAGTGACTACGTCAATCGCTTCGGCGCCCAGTGACGAGGCGTAGGTGCCGAGCTGGCCGGTGCGTTGCAAGGCGATCGCTTTCTGATCGAACTGCCGCGCCAGTACCATCCAGCGATAGTAGGTTGTCAGCGGTTCTGCGGCTGAGCACCAAGGTGGCAGTGTATCCAATGGTTTGCCATCGGCACTTAGGTAGCGTGTCAGGGCGATCTCGGTTTTGAATACGATGTCGCGCATGGGGTATCCCCTCGTTCCATTCGTTCAGGCGGCGTGGTGTCGAGATGTCTGACGGGCGTGCAGGCGCTGCTCGGCCAGTCGGTCCGCCAGTTTTTCGATCGGCAGGTCGAGCCTGATCGCGTCCTCAAGCAGGCGCTCGAGCGTACTGCCGACGCCTTGGATCTTGTCCAGAATCGCGTGTTCGGACGCGCCTGCGTGTTTCATCGCAACCTGAATCAGGCCGCCGGAGTTAATGATGTAATCGGGTGCGTAAAAGATACCGCGCTCGCGTAAACGCTCCCCGTCATCGTCACTGGCGAGCTGGTTGTTGGCACATCCTGCGACAATTTTGCAGCGCAGCTGAGGAATGGTTTTTTCGTTGAGAATCGCGCCTAAACCGCATGGGCAGAACAGGTCACAGGGTACTGAGTAGATCTCCTGCGGGGCTACGATTCTGGCATTGAACTGTTGTGCCGCAGCATCCAGTCGGCTCTGATCCAGATCGCTGACAACAAGGTGTGCTCCGGCATCGTGGAATTTCTGTGCGAGTGCCATGCCCACATGTCCCAAGCCTTGCAGTGCCACGCGCATTCCGTCCAGAGAGGGGCGGCCGAGCCCTACTCGGACAAACGCCTGAATGCCGCTGAATACACCGATCGCCGTGTAGGGGGATGGATCGCCACCGGCACTGGTGCAACTCACCCAGCGGGTCTCTCGGGCGATCACGTCCATGTCGCTCACCTCGCTGCCGCTATCCACCGCCGTAATGTAGCGCCCACCCAGGGTGTCCACGAATCGCCCGAAGGCCTGCATCAGCGCCGTACGGTCGAAGGGGCGATCCGGGCGCATCAGTACGGCTTTGCCGCCGCCGTGGGGCAGGTCGGCGAGTGCGGCTTTGTAGCTCATGCCTCGGGCAAGACGGATGACATCCGTCAGTGCTTCGTCTTCGTTGGCGTAGTGTATGAAACGGCAGCCACCTATTGCGGGGCCGCGTGCAGTGGAGTGGATGGCGACGATAGCGCGCATCCCGGTCGCAGCGTCAAGGCCGATATGGATGTCGGTCAGGCCTGCGTCTTCCATCTGTCTGAACATGACGGGATCCTCCGTAGCGGTCTAGATCAGGGAAAACGGTCGAGCCAAGTGTTTGAGGCAGGAGGGTAATCCGACGCCTCGTTTATCTTCTGGATAGCACAGAGTGGGATAAAGTTCAGGGCTGAAACGCACTATTTCAGCGCGTCGAAATCGGGTTGTGCAGGTGCGTGAGCAGGGCGGAGTGCGGTGCCCGGTATGGCCTGAGCGGTTTTCTATAACCGATGTTTTGCAGTGCAGCCAAAAGGAAAAAATATGTTGCCCGACAGCCGTTTGGGGTGAGTCTAGAGGATCCTCATTGGCGATTGGGGATGACGTCAATCATGTTCAGTTTGGGTGCCTGAGGTTCCAGATCGGGCATCATCGCCTGATTGGCTGAACTGGTGTAGAGGGTTTTCAGGTTCTGCTGGATCCGGGCAAAGCTGGGGTCGGTGGCGAAGGCTTGTTGCAGCGTCGTGATGGCATCGCCGACGTTGCCATCCGCGGCCTGTACGGCGGCCAGATTGTTGTATAGCTCCGGCACCCGTGGATTCAGTTTGATCTGTTCTCGCAGTAGTGTTTCGGCGGCATTCAAATCGCCGCTCTGCAGCAGGATGCGCGACTCAATCAACGAGGCTGTCAGATCCTCGGGCTTGAGTGTCTTGTATTCGGAGATGAGCGACAAGGCGGTGGAAAAGTCCCCCCGGTCTGTCAGTGCCAGCGCCGCTGTCAGGGTCTCTTCCGGCGTGCTGTGCGCACTAGGGTGTTCAATGCTGTCAGGTGCTGGGGGGATCAGCGAGTCGGTGTCATTGGCCGGCTCTACCGCTTCCCCCGAGAGTATGGCGCGTTGCTGGGCCAACCAGAGCTTGATCTCTTCGACTCTTGAGTACAGTGTCTCGTCGTCTATCGGTAGATCGCGGATGCGCAATGGCCCGGTATAGAGCTCCGCAACGGGTTTGCTGCAATCGTAAGACTGGTCTTTGCCAGCGCTCAGGCAGTAGTTGCCGGCACTATCCTGCGGCGTGTCCTGAAAGGCGCCACAGCCAGTGAGTATCAGCGGGAGTATCAGGGCAACAGCAAGACGCTCAAGAGTGGCTGAGGGTTTACCGCTACGCATGACAGGAATCTCCCTTCCTTTATGTATGTGGATACGATTCAGTGTGTAGCTGTGGAGAGTACCAGACCTGCCACGATCAATGCACTGCCTGAGAGCCTGTTCTGTAAGCGTACTGCTTTCGGGCTTTGCATCAGTGCACGCAGGCGTGAGGCCAGCCCGCTGTAACCGGTCATCACGCTCCAGTCCACAAACAGCAACGTGGCGGCGATGACGAGCAGTTGTGGCCCCTGAGGCAGCGCCGGGTCCATAAACTGGGGGACAAGTGCAACCAGAAACACCATCCCTTTGGGATTGGTGATATTGACCAGATAGGCACTGATAAAGCGCTGGCGCAGACGCTTCCGTGTGCCGGTGCCAGCGGCAAGGGCGCCCTTGGAGCGCCACAGCGAGATGCCCAACCAGATCAGGTAGCCGGCTCCGACCCATTTAATGCCGACGAACAGGGCAGGTGAGGCAGCGACTAGGCTTCCGAGCCCCACGGCGACAATCAACAGCTGTGTTCCGTATCCGGCGATCAGGCCTGCTACGGCTGGGGCGGCTCCCCGCACACCGTGGTTGAGGCCATAACTCATGGCGGTCGCGGCGCCAGCTCCGGGGGACAGGCTGATGAGGATTGCGGCGCTGAGCAGGGCCAGCCAGAGTTCTACGGACATGGTGCAATTCCTGATAAAAACGAGAACAGCCGCCCGAAGGCGGCTGCTTGATAGCCTAACTCAGAGACAGCGTTTTACTGGTCGGCTTTTTCGCGTGCAATCGCCCGATAGGCAATATCGGTACGGTAGTACGCGTCTTTCCAGCTGATCGTCTCGACCAGTTCATACGCACGTTTCTGAGCCTCGGTAACGCTATCGCCGAGTGCTGTTGCACACAGCACGCGACCGCCTGCGGTGACAACCTTGCCATCAACCAGCTGTGTGCCGGCGTGAAAGATCTTGGTGTCCGCCGGGGTACTGTCCGGCAGGCTGATTTCGTCACCTTTGGCATAGTCGCCGGGGTAGCCACCTGCTGCCATGACCACACCTACAGAGGGACGCGGATCCCATTTCGCATCGACCTTGTCCAGCGCCTTGTCGATGGCTGCATTGCACATCTCGACGAGACTCGATTGCAGACGCAGCATGATCGGCTGGGTTTCCGGATCACCGAAACGGCAGTTGTATTCAATCACTTTCGGTGTGCCGTCGGCCATGATCATCAGGCCGGCGTAGAGGAAACCGGTGTACTCATTGCCTTCGGCCGCCATGCCACGCACCGTGGGCATGATGACTTCAGCCATGACGCGGTCGTGAATCTCGGGTGTGACAACCGGTGCGGGAGAGTATGCACCCATGCCACCGGTATTGGGGCCGGAGTCGCCGTTGCCGACACGCTTGTGATCCTGACTGGTGGCCATCGGCAACACGTGCTCGCCGTCTACCATGACGATGAAGGACGCTTCCTCGCCGTCGAGGAACTCCTCGACCACAACACGATGACCGGCATCGCCAAACGCGTTGCCTGCCAGCATGTCACGGATCGCCTCTTCCGCCTCTTCCAGCGTCATCGCCACGATTACACCCTTGCCAGCGGCTAGACCGTCGGCCTTGACCACGATCGGTGCGCCTTTCTCGCGCACGTAGGCCAGCGCCGCATCCACGTCGGTGAAGTTCTGGTATTCGGCGGTGGGGATGTTGTGACGTGCCAGGAAGTCCTTGGTAAAGGCCTTGGAGCCTTCCAGCTGAGCAGCGCCGGCCGTGGGTCCGAACACGCGCAGGCCCTGCGCGTTGAACTTATCCACAATACCGGCGACCAGCGGCGCCTCCGGACCGACGATGGTCAGGTCGATGGCGTTGTCTGTGGCGAACGCAGCGAGCTCATCCAGCGCCATGACGTCGATGGCGACGTTCTGCAGCTTGGCTTCCTGAGCGGTTGCGGCGTTACCCGGTGCGACGAAAACGGTGTCCACCGCTTCGTCACGGGCAGCAGCCCAAGCCAGCGCGTGTTCGCGCCCGCCGGAGCCGATTACGAGAATTTTCATCAGCAGCTATCCCTGTATCAGTGACGGAAGTGGCGCATGCCGGTGAAGACCATCGCCATGCCGTGCTCGTCGGCAGCGTCGATTACTTCCTGGTCACGCATTGAGCCACCGGGCTGGATCACCGCGGTGATACCGGCTTCTGCGGCAGAATCAATGCCGTCGCGGAAGGGGAAGAAGGCGTCGGATGCCATGACGGAGCCTTTGACTTCCAGACCTTCATCACCCGCCTTGATGCCCGCAATTTTGGCGGAGTATACACGGCTCATCTGGCCGGCACCGATACCGATAGTCTGGCCGTTCTTGGCGTAGACAATGGCGTTGGATTTGACGAACTTGGCCACTTCCCAGCAGAACAGCAGATCGCGGATCTCCTGCTCGGAGGGCTGTTTTTTGGTGACGATCTTGAGCTGAGACGCATCGATCATGCCCAGATCGCGATCCTGCACCAACAGGCCACCGTTGACGCGCTTGTAGTCGAACGCGTGGGCGCGCTGGGCGTCCCACTCACCGCACTCAAGCAGACGCACATTGGGCTTGGTGGCGACGATATCGGAGGCTTCCTTGGTCACGCTTGGCGCGATGATCACCTCGACGAACTGACGCTCGACAATCACTTTCGCCGTTTCGCCGTCCAGCTCCCGGTTAAAGGCGATGATGCCGCCGAAAGCCGAAGTCGGGTCGGTCTGGAACGCACGGTTGTAGGCTTCAAGAATGTCGTTGCCTATCGCAACACCACAGGGGTTGGCGTGCTTGACGATAACGCAGGCCGGCTCTTTAAACGGCTTGACGCACTCCAGCGCGGCGTCAGTGTCGGCCACGTTGTTGTAAGAGAGTGCCTTGCCCTGCAGCTGGCGGGCGGTGGACACACTCGGCTCGGCCGGATTGGCTTCGACGTAGAATGCCGCACGCTGGTGCGGGTTCTCGCCATAACGCATATCCTGCGCCTTGATAAACTGGGTGTTGAAGGTGCGCGGGAAATCGGCCGGCTCCTCGGCATCGCCCTCGACGATGGCGCCCAGGTAGTTGGCGATCATGCCGTCGTAAGCCGCGGTGTGTTCGAAGGCTTTAACCGCCAGATCGAAACGGGTGCTCTGGCTCAGGCCGCCGTCGGCTTCGAGCTCCTTCAGAATAGCGTCGTAGTCAGAGGCGTTGACGACGATGGCAACATCCTTATGGTTCTTCGCAGCGGAGCGCACCATGGTCGGTCCGCCGATATCGATGTTCTCGATCGCCATCGGCAGATCGCAATCCGGACGGGCGATGGTCTGAGCGAAGGGGTAGAGGTTGACCACGACCATATCGATCGGATCGATACCGTGCTCACTCATCACTGCATCGTCAGTGCCGCGACGGCCTAGAATGCCGCCGTGAACTTTCGGATGCAGGGTTTTGACACGGCCAGCCATCATCTCCGGGAAACCGGTGTAGTCGGAAACCTCGGTCGCCGCAATGTCACTCTCGCGCAGCAGCTTGAAAGTACCGCCGGTAGAGAGGATCTCGATGCCGCGCTCGCTCAGGGCGCGGGCGAAGTCGACGATACCGGTTTTGTCCGACACGCTGATCAGCGCGCGGCGAATAGGGGTTGTGTTCTGCTCAGACATAATCTCGGGTTCGCTTCTCTCGGTTCGCTCGATTGCTCTCGATTAGAGCAGGCCGTACTGCTTCAGTTTTTTGCGCAGGGTGCCGCGGTTAAGGCCGAGGACTTCAGACGCACGGGTCTGGTTATCCTTCGTATACGCCATAACGCTCTCAAACAGCGGCGCTTCGATCTCAGACAGGACCATCTGGTACACGTCGGTAACCGGCTGACCGTCAAGCTGCTTGAAGTAGCTGGTCAGCGACTGGTGCACGGTGTCACGCAGTGTCTGCGCCGGCATGCCGGACTGCGGCTGGGTGGTGTGTGCATACTGTTCCAAATCTTTGCTATCCACTGTACTCATGTACCCAATCCTGGATTCAGGCGGCGGCCGACCCCGCCAATAAGGCGGTGACGGCTGTGACCTGATCACTTGCTGTTTCTAGTTGATTGAAATGCTTCCTGAACCCGGCAGCCTCCGGGTGTTGCTGCAGATACCAACCGACATGCTTGCGCGCAATGCGCACGCCCATGAAATCGCCATAGAAGGCATAGAGCGCCTCCAGATGGCCGGTCAATATCGACAGAATCTCTTCAGCCTGTGGTGCGGCCAGCTCCTTCCCCGTACGCAGATAATGGTCGATCTCGCGCAGTAACCAGGGGCGCCCCTGTGCTGCGCGGCCGATCATTACGGCGCTGGCGCCGGTATAGTCGAGAACTTCTCGCGCCTTGTGTGCACAGTCGATATCGCCGTTGGCGAATACCGGAATGGAGACTTGCGCACAAATGCGGGCGATGGTGTCGTACTCCGCTTCGCCCTGATAGCGATCGGCCCGTGTACGCCCATGCACGGCTAAAGCCGCAATGCCCGCTTTCTCGGCCATCTGGGCGATCTGCTCACCATTGCGCTGCTCCGGTGACCAACCGGTGCGGATCTTCAGCGTGACCGGTATGTCGACCGCATTAACAACCGCATCCAGAATTTCACCCACCAGGACTTCGTCGCGCAGCAACGCAGAGCCTGCAGCCTTGTTACAGACTTTTTTGGCCGGGCAACCCATATTGATATCGATGATTTGAGCGCCACGTTGAGCGTTCATGCGGGCCGCATCGGCCATCATCTCGGGATCGCCACCGGCTATCTGTACCGAACGGGGTTCGGCTTCGCCGGTATGATCCAGTCGCAGGGCGGATTTGCGGGAGTTCCAGAGGCGGGTGTCGGACGTGACCATCTCCGAGACGACCAGGCCTGCGCCCATGCGTCTGCAGAGTTGGCGGAAGGGACGATCCGTGACCCCAGCCATCGGTGCCAGAACGACCTGACTGTCAATGGAGTAAGGGCCGATTTGGAACATCACACACCTGCCAAAAGGGAAAAGAATACTGGCCCAAGCCGAGTGGCTTAGGTCGGGTTCGTTATTGGAAGGCGGCCAATGATACTCTTTCGGACAGGGGGCTCCAACCTGTTTTTGTCGATTTTTTGATCGATTTCGGGGTTGACCAATTGCGCATTTTGAGCTTCTTGCGAACGTTGCTTAACCAGCCGGGCGCAGGTTGAGTTCGTAGCTGATGGCGCGCACTCCTGGATCGGTTATCTCCAGCTGTACGTGCACCGGTGTCATCGGCTGCATCAGTTCTCCAGCACTGCCAGAGGCGAGGTATTCACGAGGCTGGAAGACCCGATGGGCGACCAGACGACCCTTGAGATCCGTAAAGGTTAGATCAAGGGCAGGGTAGGGCTGTGCAAAGGCTGCATCGTTACGCAGTTCGATATCGATACTCAGCGCGTCGGCAAAAGCCGGATGCGGTCGCACGACCATGCGTTGATTGACAATCGAACCATAGGCCTGAGGCCCCAGCGCACAGGGGATTGTGTCGCAGGCAAGGGCGTAGATCGGGTGCAGGTCCGGGGTGTGTGCAAGCGTGGCGCGCTCGAACCACAGATACTGTCCGGCCAACACCAATAGGGCCAGAATAGAGGCCAAGGCCCACCCTGTTGCAGCATAAGGGTCGTTCTGTTCCCGGCTGACCTCCAGCAGAATCGGTTCGGCATAGAGCTTGGGGATCAGGTCCTCTTCAATATTGGGCACTTCGCTTTCAACAACACTCGGCTCTATCGCTCGCGGATCCGGTGTTGAGTGCTGACGCTCGCGGGCAGACTGGGTAACCTCTTCGGTCTCGGGGGCTGCAGAGGCTTGTATTTCGGGTTCTGTATCCTTCACAGGGGCCGGCCCGGAGACTCCCTGTTGTGAACCCTGCTGGGCGACAACGTTGGGCTCCGAGGGCGGAGCGGGGCTTTTCGTTGGTGCCGAAGTGGTTGCTTGTGCCTGGCGCACCGGTGGGCGGGCAGGGGAGTGCTCCCGGCGCTTGCGCTCAAGACTGTCGGCTTCGCTACGGGCGTCAAACACCAGTAGGCAGGCGCCGCAGCGTACCTGCCCCTGGGCCAGATTCAGCTGCCCGGGGGTGACACGAAAGCGCGCGTGGCACCCGGGGCATTCGGTAATCAGAGGCTCGTTCATGCGTCCTGGCGTTTTGTCCCGGTCAGTCTGATCCAACCCTCTTTCTCAACGGCTGGCTCCATCTCAAACCACTGAGAGTAGGCGTTTGACACCGATTCGCCCTGATCGGCCAGCAAGCCCGAGAGCAACAGCTTTCCACCTGGGCGTACCAGTGCCTCAAGAGTGGGGGCCAGCTCGACCAGCGGGCCGGCCAGGATGTTGGCAACCAGCGTATCGGCTTTCACTGCCGGTGTTGCTCCAGGCAAGCTGACATTCAGCCGCGAAGACTCGAGCTTATTGCGCTCAAGGTTGTCGCGGGTAGCGGTGAGTGCTTGCGGGTCGATATCGACCGCCACCACGCGATCGGCACCAAGGAGTAGAGCGGCAATACCCAGGATGCCGCTGCCGCAGCCGTAATCCACAACCAGTTGTCCGTCCAGCGCCTGGCCATCCAGCCATTCAAGACACAGGGAGGTGGTTGGGTGAGTCCCGGTACCGAAGGCCAGCCCCGGATCGAGCATCATGTTCACGGCATCAGGGTCCGGAGCTTCTCGCCAGCTGGGGCAAACCCAGAGGCGGTTTCCAAAACGCATCGGATGGTAGCTCGCCATCCATTCCCGTTCCCAGTCCTTGTCCTCCAGAATTTCAGCCTTGAACTCCGGTGCTGCGCGGCCCTCGATTTCAGGCATCTGTTGTTGCGCCTCCCGCAGGAGGTCCAAGGTTTCCTGAAGGTCATGCTCGGCGGCAAACAGTCCGGTTACGACGGTCTGGCTCCACAGCGGGGTGGTGCCCAGATCCGGTTCGAAAATGGGCTGGTCTGCTGCGTCCTGATAGGTAACCGCAGCACATCCGGCAGCAAGCAGAAGATCTTCATATTGCTCGGCCTGCTCGGGGGCGGTCTCGACCTTAATCTGTAGCCAGGGCATTGGGGGCTCCGTCATTGCGATAAACTGAGTATGTATCAAACTCTGGCCTCAGGAAAACCATTGATCGGCCAGATAGAGTCAAAAAAGCCCGCAGCAGCGGGCTTTTTAAGGATGCGAAACGGAACCAATCAGAGGCCCAGTTTTTTCTCCAGATAGTGGATATTGACACCGCCGCGGGCAAAGTTGGCGTCGCGAACGATATCGTTGTGCAGCGGGATGTTGGTCTTTATCCCGTCCACCACCATCTCGTCGAGGGCGTTTTGCATGCGGATCAGTGCTGTCTCGCGATCTTCGCCCCAGGTGATCAGCTTGGCGATCAGGGAGTCGTAGTGAGGCGGGACAGTGTATCCACCGTACAGGTGAGAATCGACGCGCACACCGTTGCCGCCGGGCGCGTGGAAGTAGGTCACCTTGCCGGGGCTAGGCATGAAGTTGCGCGGATCCTCGGCATTGATGCGGCACTCAAAGGCGTGGCCGTTGAGCTTCACATCCTCCTGCTTGATCGACAGCGGCAGGCCGGAGGCTATACGCAGCTGCTCCTTGACGATATCGACGCCAGTGACCTGCTCGGTAACCGGATGCTCTACCTGAACACGGGTGTTCATCTCGATGAAGTAGAAGCCGCCATCCTCATACAGGAATTCGAATGTACCGGCACCGCGATAGCCGATCTCGACACAAGCATCGACACAGGACTTGAGAACCGCGGCACGTGCCTCCGGATCGATACCGGGTGCGGGTGCTTCCTCGACCACCTTCTGATGACGGCGCTGCAGTGAGCAGTCGCGGTCGTAAAGGTGGATAGCATTGCCCTGACCGTCGGCGAGCACCTGAACCTCCACGTGACGCGGACGCTCGAGGAACTTCTCCATGTACACAGTCTCGTCGCCAAAGGCCGCTTTGGCTTCGGTACGGGTAACCTGAACGGCATTGGTCAGGTGAGCCTCGGTGTGCACCACGCGCATGCCACGACCACCACCACCGGCGGCGGCTTTGATGATCACCGGGTAGCCGATGCGCTTGGCGGTCTTGTGAATCGCTTCGTTATCGTCAGGCAGTGGGCCGTCAGAGCCTGGAACTGTCGGGACGCCAGCCTTTTTCATCGCCTCGATCGCGGACACTTTGTCGCCCATCAGACGGATGGTGTCGGCGCGGGGGCCGATAAAGGTGAAACCGGATTGTTCAACCTGCTCGGCAAAACCGGCGTTTTCCGCCAGGAAGCCATATCCGGGGTGGATACCCACGGAATCGGTTACTTCAGCTGCGCTGATAATGGACGGAATGTTCAGGTAGCTCTGGGTAGAGGGCGCGGGGCCGATACACACCGCCTCGTCCGCCAGACGAACGTGCATCAGGTCGCGATCGGCAACGGAGTGCACGGCGACAGTCTTGATCCCCAGCTCTTTACAGGCGCGCAGGATACGCAATGCGATCTCGCCGCGGTTGGCTATGAGCACTTTATCGAGCATCGTTCAGAAATCCTCAGGTCGAGTTCGAGACGTCGGTTCAGGCGATAACGACCAGCGGCTGGTCAAACTCGACCGGCTGTCCGTCTTCTGCCAGGATCGCCTCGATTACGCCGGATTTGTCCGCTTCGATCTGGTTCATCATCTTCATCGCTTCGACGATGCAGATTACGTCACCTGCCTTAACGGTCTGGCCAACTTCGATGAAGGCCGGGGCAGTCGGTGACGGAGATCGATAGAAGGTACCAACCATCGGCGAGCGAACAGAGTGGTCAGCCGGTGCAGCAGGGGCGGCTTCTGCTGCCGGAGCGGCGGCCGGTGCCGCGGGCTGTACCGGAGCAGGAGCGGCGGCATACGGCATCGGCGCGTATGCAGCCTGGGGTACCAGGCTCGAGGTCCGGCTGATGCGAACCGACTCTTCTCCCTCTTTGATCTCGATCTCGTTGATGTTGGATTCTTCGAGTAGTTCGATCAGTTTTTTAACTTTGCGGATATCCATCGGAATAGAGTCTCGGACTTGGCTGTTAAGTTTGAGGATGACAACTTCACCTGCGGGTTGGGTACGTTTACCGCTGTGGCAAACGCGAAACGAAGAGTCCAACCCCGATCAGGCAGTTAAGAATAAAAGTGCGCATAAGTGTGCATTAAAGCGGAATATCTGTCCATGTGAATCATAAATATTCATGCATTAGGGCGTAGTTTGCCGACGTTTACAGCCAGTTTTGATTTCGATTGGCTGGTTTTTGCACATCAGTTTTCGGGATGGCGCCGATCTCCACGCCACATTTCAAGGCGATGACCAGACTTGGCTATTCGTTGACCGGTGCTGGGAAATTCGCCATAGTGCAACGCATCATAATACCCGCTCAAAGCTGTTGGATTTATCGCGGGATCGCCGGTTAGCAGTTGATTGCGCGAGTGCGAAATCCTGCATACAGCATGTCCACAAGGGGCGGCAGTGGCGATATAAGCATGAGGGATGCACGTGTTCGATAGTCTGCAACGTATTTGGTTCAAAATTTGGGATCCGCTTTGGAATCGACTCGCCGGTGGCCGGATGGTGAAAGGCGTTCTGGCGCTGGTGGTGGTTTACCTGCTGATCGCAACAGGATTCGGTATTTACTGGAGTTTTGAACCCGCGCGGTTCGATGTTGCCGCCCAGGCTAGCCAGCAGGCAGAGGCGCTTGGGCAGGAGCCCGTGGTCGGCTACTACACCAGCGAGGCGCTGATCAAGGTTACCGAGACGTTGCTCGACAAGCCCGGTGGTTATATCAGCAATGATCGTCTGCCGCCGGGCATCTGGTTGGATAATATGCCCAACTGGGAGTTCGGTGCACTGGTTCAGGCCCGCGATATGTCGCGGGCACTGCGCAAGACGTTCAGCCGCTCCCAGTCGCAATCCACGGAAGACCCTGATCTTGTCGTGGCAGAGCCGCAGCTGCATTTCGATGCCAACAGCTGGATTCTGCCGGATACGGAAGGGGAGTACCGCAAAGCGATCAAGGCACTGCGTGCGTATCAGGCCGGTTTGGCCGAAACTGGCGAGGATTCAGCCCAGTTCTATGCCCGAGCTGATAATCTGCGAGACTGGTTGGGGGATGTATCGACGCGTCTGGGCAGCTTGTCCCAGCGTTTGAGCGCCAGTGTCGGTCAGCGCCGCCTGAATACGGATCTGGCGGGGAGCCCCGGCGCTTCCCAGTCCACCAAAACTGCACATGAATCCGAAATCCAGACTCCCTGGACCGAGATCGACGATGTCTTTTACGAGGCACGCGGTACGGCCTGGGCGCTGATCCACCTGCTTGAGGCTGTCGAGAAAGATTTCGGGCCGACTCTGGAGAAGAAAAACGCCCGGGTTAGCGTCGACCAGATCATCCGCGAACTAGAGGCTACCCAGGCAACCATCTGGAGCCCGATGATTCTCAACGGAACGGAGTTCGGTTTCCTGGCCAATCACTCGCTGGTGATGGCCTCTTATATTTCACGCGCCAATGCCGCGATCATCGACCTGCGAGAGCTGTTGTCTCAGGGCTGATCGTGTGTGCACTGGCGCCTTCGCGCGCGAGCTAGAGGAATACAACGATGCGTCGAGTCGTGTTCAATCAGAAAGGCGGTGTGGGCAAGTCGAGTATTACGGTGAATCTGGCGGCAATCAGTGCTGCAAGAGGCAAGCGCACGTTGGTTGTAGATCTGGATCCACAGTGCAACTCGACCCACTATCTGTTGGGTGACGAGGCCAACTCACCCGATACCGACATACGCGATTTCTTCGAGTCGACATTGAGCTTTCAGCTCAAGCCTGCTGATCCGCAGAGTTATGTGCATCAAACGCCTTTCGACAACCTGTGGCTGATTCCGTCGCACCCCGATCTTGGGGATCTCCAGTCCAAGCTGGAGTCCAAGCACAAGATCTACAAGCTGCGAGAAGCGCTTGAAACGTTGCTCGAGAACTTTGATGCGATCTATATCGACACGCCGCCAGCGTTCAACTTTTTCACGCTGTCAGCGCTCTGCGCAGCCGAGCGCTGCCTAATCCCGTTTGACTGTGACGACTTTGCGCGGCAGGCGTTGTATAGCTTGCTCAATAACGTGCAGGAAACCCAGGCCGATCACAACGAAACGTTGGCGGTAGAGGGGATTGTAGTCAATCAGTATCAGCCGCGCGCGTCTTTGCCGCAGAAGATAGTCGAGGAGTTGCTGGCGGAGTCGCTGCCGGTACTGAAAACGCGTATACCGGCGTCGGTAAAAATGAAGGAATCTCATACAGCGGCCAAGCCGCTGATACAGCTCGCGCCCAAACACCGACTGACAGCCGAGTTCGTCAACCTTTATGAGGAGTTGCACCCCGAGTGATTCGGGTGCGGCTCCGGGGCTCTATGATCTGGCGATTTAGCGGGACAGGCGGCGCGAGGCGGGCGCTTTACGCCGTAGGCTGAAAAGCCAGATTGCCAGTGTCGCTGCCGATACCGCCAAGATGACGAGTTCCGTCATGAGTGACCTGTTAGTTATTGACCTGTTTCGATTCTAACCTGCGTACAGGGATCGGAAACTGAAAATTTTTGCTGTTCGCGCTAGGCGCTATTTCCCTTTTATGGCAAAAATGCCGGGCGCGTTACGCCAGTAACCCTGATAGTCCATGCCGTAGCCGAAAATATAGCGATCTTCGACCTCGAGCCCCACGAACTCGGCCTTGAGATTCGGGCGCGCCTTTCGGTCATGCAGTTTGTTGACCAGAACGGCGCACTGTACGTCGGCCGCACCTGCATCGCGGCAGTAGTCAATAATAGCGGCCAGCGTGTGTCCCTCATCAAGAATGTCGTCGATGATCAGAACCGGGCGGCCTTTGAAGTCGACCATGGGCGGAACCTTCCACTCCAGTTCATGACCGGAGGTGGTGTTGCGGTAGCGCGTGGCGTGCAGGTAACTGGCTTCAAGGGGGAAGTTGAGACGGGTCAGGAGTTGGCCGGCTATTACCAGGCCTCCGTTCATGACGGAAAAAACGACCGGGTTTGCATCCTGCATCTGCTCGGTAATGCTGTGGGCCATACGGTTGATAGCAGCCTCGACTTCGGCCTGACTGAATAGCAGATCGGATTCGATATAGGCTTGTTTGATGTGTTCCAGATCGACGTGGCTCATCTAGGTGCCCCTTGGTTTTAACCGGCCTGACGTCTGCCCAGGCGATAAAAGCGCAAAACGATAAAGCGGTTTAAGGACAAGGGCAACTCCTGTTAATGACAGGATGGGCGTGTTTGGTTAGTCTTTCGTCTAATTTTGATAGGTCGGTCAGCTTCAGGTGTCGACCGGGTAGAGAGGAAGTCAGTCATGAGTGTTCACGAGATCCGCCATCCGTTGGTGCGGCATAAACTGGGGTTGATGCGCTCTGTTAACAAAAGTACGCGCAGCTTCAGGCAGTTGGCGGCCGAGGTGGGGTGTTTGCTGACCTATGAGGCGACCAAGGATCTCGAACTGGAAGAGTATGAGATAGAGGGCTGGTGCGGCCCTGTTCAGGCAGAGCGTATAAAGGGTAAAAAGATCACAGTTGTACCGATTCTGCGTGCGGGGTTGGGCATGCTGGATGGTGTACTCGAGCTGGTGCCCAGTGCCAAGATCTCCGTGGTCGGGCTTTACCGTGACGAGGAAACACTTGAGCCCGTGGCCTATTTCGAGAAGCTCGCCAGTGACATCGATGCTCGCATGTCATTGATCGTCGATCCGATGCTGGCGACCGGGGGGTCGATGATCGCCACGATCGATATGCTGAAAAAGGCTGGTTGTGCCAGCATCCGTGCGCTGGTGCTAGTTGCCGCGCCTGAGGGTATCGCGAAAGTTCAGGCGGCCCACCCCGATGTGGATATTTTCACGGCTTCGATCGATTCCCACCTGAACGAAAACGGCTACATCATCCCGGGGTTGGGCGATGCTGGCGACAAGATTTTCGGAACCAAATAAGGGCGTGTCGATGAACGATATGAATATGATGGCGAACGCCAGCGGCAAGAGCTGGCGCACGGTTCTTGCCGGGGCTCAGATGCTGTTTGTCGCCTTTGGCGCCCTTGTGCTGATGCCGCTGCTGACCGGGCTGGACCCCAGTGTGGCCCTGTTTACGGCCGGGGTCGGAACGTTGCTGTTTCATCTGGTCACCGGCCTTAAAGTGCCGATTTTTCTGGCTTCCTCTTTTGTGTTCATAGCGCCCATCAGCTATGCCACTCAGACCTGGGGCGTGCCGGCAACCATGGGCGCGCTGATGGCGGCCGGGATCGTGTATATGCTGCTGGCGCTGGTGGTCAAGCTGCGTGGTGCCGGTATTATCCACAGAATTATGCCGCCGGTTGTGACCGGCCCTGTCATCATGATTATCGGTCTGGGGCTTGCGCCTATCGCAGTGAACATGGCGATGGGCAAGAGTGGCGACGGCTCGATCGATCTCTTCCCGTACAGCGACGCAATTCTGGTATCGATGATTTCACTGACCACCACGTTGCTGGTGTCCGTGTTTGCGCGGGGTATATTCCGCTTGCTGCCGATACTGTCGGGCGTATTCGTCGGGTACGCGGCGGCTTTTGTGATTGGTATGGTTGATCTCAGCGCAGTTCAGGCCGCTCCCATGGTGGCTGTACCCGCATTTGTGACGCCAGAGCTCAATTGGCAGGCGATACTCTTTATGATACCGGTGGCCATAGCGCCAGCTATTGAGCATGTGGGCGATATCATCGCTATCGGTAACGTCACGGGGCGTGACTACATTCGTAAGCCCGGTTTGCAGCGCACCCTGTTTGGTGACGGTTTGGCCACCAGTGTTGCGGCGCTGTTCGGTGGTCCGCCCAATACCACCTACTCGGAGGTGACCGGTGCGGTGATGCTGACCAAGGCATTTAATCCGGTGGTGATGCTGTGGGCGGCCGGGTTTGCGATTCTACTCGCGTTTGTTTCCAAGTTTGGCCTGCTGCTGCAGACCATTCCGGCACCGGTGATGGGCGGTATTCTGATTCTATTGTTCGGTTCTATCGCGTCGGTTGGTTTGAATACTCTGATCAAGGCGCATGTGGATCTGGCCAAGCAGCGCAATCTCGTGATCGTGGCAACGACACTGGTATTTGGTATCGGTGGCATGGCTATCGGTGCTGGCGATCTGAATCTGCAGGGTGTAAGCCTCTGCGGTATTGTGGCGATTGTGCTGAACCTGATTCTGCCGGGCGCGGATCCGGTTGCGAATGATCTCCATGAAGAGGATGAAGTGGTCGAGGATCTGCTCGAGCATACCCGCTAAATAAGGCTTGCGCCGCCGCTTCACTGGGAGCGGTGGCGTGCCCATCCCCCCGAAGCGGCTTCGCCCGGTTGGCTCAAGTTAGCCACCGCGTAGAGCTTGCCCTGACTGAGATCCCGTTGCGCCTCTTCGCTTTGTGAAACCAACTGTTCCTGAAAGGTCTTGGGCGTGACACCCAGGTATTTCTTGAACACGCGGCAGAAGTAGGAGTGGTCGCGATAGCCCACGGTGAGCGCCACATCCAGTATCTGCAAGTCTGGGTTTTCCAATAGACGGGTTGCTTCCTTGACGCGCAGTTGCTGCAGCATCTCCTGAAATGTCACGTCATAAGCCTTTTTAAACATGCGGCTGAATTGCAGCGGACGCATGTTGCAGAATTGAGCCAGGCGCTCCTCGGTGATGTGTTCCCCCAGATGCAGCTGCATGTAGGAGAGTGCCGGGTGCACCGCCCGGGTTTCAGCGGCATTGCTGGCATTGAACCGGGACTCCTCAGGGAGGCGCAGCATCGGGCTTACAGCACTCAGTGCCGTGGGGTCGTGAGCGGCCTCCTCAATGCAGTTCGATAGTGCGCCAATCTGGTATTCAGCGGCTGATCGTGTCATGGGTTTCAGAAAAATATCCCACACCCTGACCCTCAGTGCCCATACCATCAACGATTCGGAGTGCTGCTCAGTCATCATGATGATCGGCAGGCGGGGGTAGCGCTCATGCAGCTCGCGCATCAGCATCAAGCCGTGCATGTCGGGGTAATCAAAGTCAAAACAGATCGCACAGGGGGAAAGGGTCCTGTGATCGAAAACCGGGTTGTGCGGGTCCAGATTTTCGATTTGAAAAGTCGCTTTGAACAGTTCCAGCAACGTGGTGGAGCGTTCCGAGCTGCGAAGATCGATCCACAGCACGGGAATCTGACAGCGTTGAGCCATGACGTACAAACTCCCACTATTATTGTTGCATACCGCTTTGGGTGGGTCCGCCCGGTCGTTACATCCTTGGTTCCTGTGTTTCAGTGTAGTTAAGGTTTCTTAACGCCTATTACTGTCTTTCCGTCATTCTTTTCATACAAATACCGTTTTTTAACCGATTGTGTTCATCCACGAATGGCGGTGTTTCGTATCTGTTACAGCGCTGGTCAAAATAGTCCTACTTTTTACGCAAGATAATCCCAGCTCGATTTACACCCCCTACCTATAGTCATTCACGTGCCGTGTGACGACCTGCTGTAAAGCGGTTGAGCCGGAGTATTCGGCCTTGAATGGCTTAATCAAAGAGGGCGGAACAATGAACGTTATCACTCAGAAAATGGTGGACTTCTTCAAGGAAGAGGAGGGACTGACGACCGTGGAATATGCAATCGCCGGTAGCTTGGTGGCGGCTGCTGTGATTACCGCGTTTACCAACCTTGGATGTGAAGTCGGAGAGGTCATTCAGTACCTGGCTGATGTGCTCAGCACTCCGGATACCGCAGCTAAAGCGGGTGCGTGTTAACAGACTATGGGGGCCGGTTGGTCAGCTGCTTCGCACGTACGCCTGATGACAGGTGAACGATTCACCGGAGCATTTCAGTTCAGCAGGGTAAGAGGGGGAGAGGATCATGTTGTCATTTTATACATACGACGGCTCTACGCTCCTCTTGTTGCTGATACTGGCGTTGGCGGCACTGACGGACTGGCGTCGCCATCGCATTCCCAACTGGCTTACCTATGGAGCCCTGATAGTGGGACTGCTCCTGCAATATACCTTCCTTGATGGCGAGGGATTGCTGACCGGCCTTAAAGGTGCAGGCGTGGGGCTGATCATGTTCCTGCCGTTCTACCTGACCGGTGGTATGGGGGCTGGAGACGTAAAACTGATGGCCGCTGTTGGGACGTATCTCGGTCCGATGGCGGTCTTTACCTCAGCCTGCTTTGCTCTGGTGGCGGGTGGTTGTGTTGCTCTGTATCTAATCCTGCGCAGCGGTGAGCTGACCAGTCTGTACCGCCGATATCTGGTCATGATCACTGCCCGCACGCTGGTACCGGCGGAGCCCGGATCAGTGGCCCGCCACCGTTTTCCCTTTTCGTCTGCTATCGCCACCGGAACCCTTGTGTATCTGGGGCTGACCGGCGGACTGGATTTCTATCACCTGTTCACTCAGGTCGGCTACCAGCTTCAGGCGTTGGGAGTGATGCAATGAATATTTCAATGACGACTGATCAATCCATGTCGGCTGCCGTGTCGGCAGAGGGCGTACAGCGGTCTGCGCTTGAAGGGCTCAGGACCCTCGCGCCAAGGCCTTTGACGCTGGATGATACCGGCCTGAGTCGGCATTTTCTGACCGAACTGCTGATCAAGCATCTTTATGATGCTGGGTTGCTGACCTCCAAAAAGCTGATGCAGAGAACTGCACTGGCGGGCCCGGTGCTGGAGGGGCTGATCGAGTTTCTGCGCAAGGAGGTGCTGATTGATGTGCACGGCCAGGGATTTGATAATCGTGAACTCAGTTACGGCCTGACACAGAGAGGTCGGGACGTTGCCATCGATGCCTTTGCCCGTAGCGGATATTTGGGGCCTGCGCCGGTGCCGGTGGAGCGCTACCGGGAGTTGGTTCGGGCGCAATCGGTGCATGGCAGTAAGGTTACGGCTACATCCCTGAACCGGGTGTTCGAATCGGTTGTTCTGCGCGATGCGCTCAAGGAGCAGTTGGGCCCTGCGATGAACTCGGGCCGAGCCATCTTTATTTATGGCCCTGCCGGTACCGGCAAGACCTACATCACCCAGAAACTGACCGGTCTGTTCGATGACAGTTGCCTGATCCCCTATGCGATCTCCGTCAACGAACAGGTGGTGTCATTGTTTGATCCGCTGCTGCATCAGCCGATCGAGGAAGCGATCCACACCCCCAGTCTGTTGTTCGATCAGGGGTACGATGCCCGCTTCGTCAACTGTCGACGGCCCCGGGTTGTCACCGGCGGCGAGTTGGGCATGGATATGTTGGAGATCCACTTCAATCCGGTAACCAAAGAGTTTCAGGCACCGCTTCAACTGAAAGCGAACAACGGTATCTTCATCATCGACGATATGGGACGTCAGCGGGCCACTCCGATGGAGATATTCAACCGCTGGATCGTGCCGATGGAGGAGAAGCGCGATTACCTGACCCTCGGTGCCGGGCGACATTTCCAGACACCTTTCGATCAGATTCTGGTGTTCTCTTCCAACATCAATCCCTTGGATCTTGCCGACGAGGCGTTCCTGCGACGTATCGGCTACAAGATCTATTTCGGATATCTGGAGCGGGATGAGTACGCGCAGATCTGGCAACAGGTGTGCGCAGAAAAAGGGATCGCCTTTGATCCCGGTCTGCTCGAGTTCGCCATCTCTGAATTGCACGCACGGCGCGATGTTGCGCTTCGTCCTTGTCATCCCCGCGATCTGCTGGGTATGGCTCAGGACCGCGTGCGTTATCTCGGCGGCGATGCCGCATCACTTGACGCTCAAGCCCTGACCTGGGCCTGGGACAGCTACTTCGTATCACTCGATGCCGAAGTGGAAATGTCGCCAAGCCCTGCAGCCGGGAGGAGGAATGATCATGTTTAAGGGTAGAACCTTACTGCTGCTGACCCTGTCGATCGTGTTCGCCGTTGGTGCGGCGTTCTACGCCAACTCCTGGTTGAAGCAGCAACTGCCGGGCAGCAACACCGCCGTGGCCGCCGAAGGCCAGCCTGTCGTCTACGCGGCGATGGATATCCCCTACGGCCAGCCGATAGAGCGCCGTCACCTGAAGATTCAGTTGCTGCCGGAGGATCTTGTACCGGCCAATAGCGTGGCCGATCCCGCCGAGATCGAGGGGATGATCCCCACTCAGGACATCCTCGTGGGTGATGTTATCCGCCGGCAGCGACTGAGCGAGCATCAAGAGGGCGCCACGCTGGCGGCGCTGATCGATCCGGAGAAGCGAGCCTTCACGGTACGCGTCAATGATGTGGTCGGTGTCGCAGGGTTTCTGTTGCCGGGTAACCACGTCGATGTGATCGCCACCAAGAACGAAGGCGGCGGTGTCAAGGCGCGTACGGTGCTCAAGGATATCAAGGTGCTGGCCGTCGATCAGAAAGCACGCACCGACAAGAACGACCCCATTGTCGTTCGGGCTGTCACGCTTGAGCTGACACCGAAGGAGTCTGAAGAACTGGCCAAGGCACGCGACGAAGGACGCATACAGCTGACCTTGCGCAACCCGATGAGTGAAGAGGTTGCCACGCCGACTATCGAGCCTGCCCCGGCGCCTGCGCCTGTGGCTCAGGCTGAACCCCCGAAAAAGCAAAAGACACGCACCTACAGTGCCCCTCCGTCTGTGATCGTGATCAAGGGCGTTGAATGGGAGCGCAAACAGGTACCGATGTAGTCCCGGCGCGCCGTTGGATGTGGCAACCGAAGATCGGACGTGAGCGAGGAGATTGGATCATGGCTAAGCGCACAGAACCCACTAGAGCTAGGGTGGAAGCAAACGACAGTTGGCAGGCGTTTCTGCTGCCGGCTGCCCTGATGATTCTGCTGCTGGCGGTGTTGATCGGGCGGGAGGCGAATGCGGCAACAGCCGTCGAAGCCGACGCTGATACGATGGTGCAGCACTTCTCGGTGCCGCTCTACAAATCGAAGGTTGTCCAACTCAACGGTCCGGTTCAGAAAGTATCGATCGGGAACAAGGAGGTGGCCGACATACTGGTAATGAGATCCCAGCAGATCTATGTACTTGGCAAGGGCATCGGCACGACCAACGTGCTGCTCTGGGACAAGAACAACCGCCTGACCGCGTCCATCGACGTCGAGGTCACGCCGGATATAAACGGTCTGAAGGCGAAGCTCTACGAGATGGCGCCGAATGAGCGGATCAAGGTGAACTCCTCCCAGGGCTCGATCCTGCTCAGCGGTGAAGTGACCAATATCGGCACCATGGATATGGCGGTGCGTCTTGCTGACAGCTTCCTGCAAAAGCCCACCAAAGAGGGGGCGAGCCAGAGCGGTGAAGTGGTCAACCTGCTGAAGGTTGGCGGCTCCCAGCAGGTGATGCTCAAGGTGACGGTGGCCGAGATGTCGCGCAGTGTCATGCGCCGCCTGGGGGTGAAGTTTCACGCCCTCGACGTGAGTGATGACCGCTGGCTGGTCGGTGGCAGCAGTCAGCCGGGATCACTCTCCTACTCCATCGACGATAACCAGCTGACCACCGAGATCGCTAACTCTCCGCTGGGGTTCGCCGCCAAGGGGCTTTTTGCACAGTACCTTGATGGTGGATTGCTGTTCCAGCTCGCCTTTGATGCAGCTAAGGAGAACGGCAGCGCCAAGGTGCTGGCCGAGCCGACACTGACCACGTTGACCGGTCAGGAGGCTGAGTTTCTCTCCGGCGGTGAGTTTCCGATCCCGGTACCCAATGAGGATGGCATCACCATCGAATTCAAGGAGTTTGGTGTGGGCCTGAAATTTATCCCGGTTGTGCTGGACTCCGGGACGATCAATCTCAGCCTTAACGTGGCCGTCACGGAGCTTACATCGTTGAACTCGATCAACAATACGGTCGGCGTTAATAACAACACCTTCTTCGTGCCGGCGCTGACCAAGCGTAGCGCCCGCTCCACCGTTGAGCTAGGCGATGGTCAGACCATCGGTATTGCGGGGCTGATCAATGAAAGCACCCGCGAGGCGGTCAGCAAATTCCCGGGATTGGGTGATGTGCCGGTGCTCGGTCAGCTGTTCCGCAGCCAGGAGTTTGAAAAGGGCGAGTCGGAACTGGTGATTCTGGTGACGCCGACACTGGCAAAACCGTTCAAGAACGAAGGTATCAAGTTACCCGGCGACGGATTCGTGGAGCCCAGTGATGTGGAGTTCTACCTGATGGGACGCACCCGCGGTCAGCTGGCCAGTGCCGATACCACCATGAGCGGCGAAACGCCGGACGCCTCAGCTCCTGATGGGAACGAACAGGCACTTGCTGGCGGCAACGGCCTGGCAGGCGAACCTTCAGGCGATGACGGTGTGCGCGTCTTCCCGGTGGCCGATGGTACCGAGTCTGTTTTCGGACACAGCATCGAGTAGTGCGAGCTGTTTTCAGCACCCTACACAAGATGGAGAGCAACATCATGAACAGCAATCGATGGAAGTACTGGACGGTGGCGGCGGGTCTGCTGCTGGTCCCCGGATGCAGCGGGTTCGGCAATGCGCCTCCCGAGCCGATGGGGTTGGCGGTGGAGGAGATGCGGATGACGCAGACCCACGATGCTTACGCCGCCGACAACCACGGACCGTTGCGCCTCAATGGCGAGAAGGCCGAGCACGTTATGTCGGACTATCGGGGAGAGGCGCAAAGCGGTAGCGGAATCGACGGGGATATCGAAATCAATATCGGTAAATAAACCATCAGAGTTGAATAACACAGATCGGGCCGAATGATCATGATCGCCGGCCTGACGGGAGGCAACGATGAACCGCCAACTTCAGGGGGGGATGCGAAAACAGCAGCAGGGGGTTGTGCTGGTGCTGGTCGCTATCGCCATGCTGGCGTTGCTCGCCATGGCGGGGCTGGCACTGGACGGGGGCCATCTGTTACTGAACAAGACTCGGCTGCAGAACGCGGTCGATGCCGCAGCGCTAAGCGCGGCACGCACGATTGCCGATTTTCCCAAGGACACCGCCGTCGGTACTGTGCACACCGCAGCAGAGGCCTCGGCGTTGGCTGCATTCCTCAGTAATCTCGGCCTTGACGACAGCGCCGAACTGAACGATGCCTACGCCAGCAGTGGCTCCCCCTTACAGGTTCAGTTTTCCACCACGCTTAATCCGTTCGTCGACAGTGCTACTGCGCTGCCTTACGTGCGTGTTATCGCCCAGGATCTCCAGCTCGATGTGTGGTTTTTGCAGGTGGTCGGCATGGCGGACAAACCGGTCAGCGCCAGTGCCGTAGCGGGCCCCATCGGCCTCAATGCCAACACCTGCGACATTCTGCCGATACTGGCTTGTGGCTGTGATACCGACGGCACCTACACGCCGGACAACCCGGACGATGACTGTTCCGACAGCAACACCTATTTCGGTTATCCGGACAACGACAATAACGATGTCGAGAGCCTCGGGGATATCAGCGTGATCAAACTGGCCGGTGGCAGCGGATCGGATGTTGGCCCCGGTAACTTCCGATTGCTGCGCCTTGATGGAACCGGCGGCGATGACCTGCGCGATGCTCTTGCCGGTGTCGGTGATTCCTGCGCCAACTTTGGTGATGACAGTGCAGCCGATACAGAACCCGGTAACAAGTCAGGGCCAGTAGGGCAAGGGCTCAATACGCGTCTGGGCATCTATCAGGGGCCGGTGGACCCGACCACCGCACCGGCTGATGAGGTGACCTACACCTATTACAGTGGCAGCACGCCGGCAGGGCCGACGCCGGTAGGGCCCAACCCGTTGGTGCTTGATGGGCTGGATGATCAGGGCGTGCCGGTCATCAAACGCCAGGATGGGTCCACCAGTATCGACGGGCTCTTTGACTACCAGGACTATCTCGATGAATACACCAGCAACTACCCCGACTGTCAGGGCAGTGGCTGCCGTCGCCGTGAACTTGTGCTGCCGATTGGCGATTGTACAGGGTCCATATCCGGTACCAGTGAGGATGTCCATGTCTATAGCGTGGGCTGTTTCTTCCTGATGCAGAACGTGGATGTGGGGACCGATGCCGAAGTGTTCGGACAGTTCTTCACCGAGTCGGAGGGGTGCGATGCGATCGGCACGTTCACCTCGACACCCACCAGTGACCCGGTGCCGATCAAGATCGTGCTCTACCGTGACTCGGACAGTGGAGACTCATGATGAACAGGCAATCCTATTCGTACCGGCAGCGTCAGCGTGGCATCGCGGCGGTGGAGATGACGTTAGTGCTGCCTGTCTTGCTCCTGTTGATGCTGGCGACAGCGGAGGTTGGGCGCATGCTCTATCAATACAACACCCTGACCAAAGCACAGAGAAGCGGCGTTCGACTTCTGGCAACGCAACTCAATTACGGCCAGCAGGATTCGCTGAGCGAGTGTCCGACGCTGGGCGGTACACTGCCAAACAACCTGATCAACAGAGCCAGCAATCTGATTGTGTATGGCTCAGAGCTGGGCGGTGCAACCCCGGTATTGCCGGGGCTGGCGGTCGCCGATGTCGGCTTTTGCGAAGTGCCGGCACTGAATGAAGTGCAGATCCGTGTGCAATACGACTTCACCCCGATGTTGTTCAACAGCCTGCCGACCTTCGGTATTGGCGATCCCATCCCGATCGACTTTCCGCTTGACAGTGCAATCAGCATGCGTGTGCTGGGAGGGAGTTGAATCATGAACAGGTATGAGAACTTAAAGCGGCAGAGGGGGATTACCACCGTTGAGTTCGCGCTTGTGGGCTCTGTGCTCTTTGTCGTGCTGTTCGGCTTGATTGAGTTTGGTCGGCTGATGTTTACCTGGAATGTGCTGGATGAGGCTACACGGCGAGCAGCGCGTGTGGCCGTGGTCTGTCCGGTGAACGCCGCAGGCGAGGCCTTTGCCAAGTCGACCGGCGCCTTCGGCGGAACGCTGTTACCCAATTTCACCGATGCCAATATCGCCATCACCTACCTGAGAGAGGATGGCACGACCGAGGCAGATGCCACCGAAAACACCTACTACGTGCGTTCGGCGATTACCGGTTATCAGCATCAGATGCTGATTCCGTTCTTTGATATCACCCTGGATGCACTGGATTTTGCCACCACCTTACCGGCCGAAAGTCTCGGTGTTCATCCCGATGCAGCCGGTGCTGCGGCCTGTCCCTAGCGTTAAAGGGATGTGTGAGTTAGGAGAGCTGTCATGAAACAGAACGTGCTCTACGAGGTAAAGAAACCGCCGATTGCCAAGGTGCAGGCAGGTTTTACGGTTCTCATTGCCAGCCGCTCTCCCGACGCGCTGACAGAGATCAAGCAGTCGTTGGCCATGATGCCGGCGAGCGTCGACATCAATTGCCGCCTGATCAGCAACGGCCACTCGGATCCGCTTTACGGCCTTGAGCGCTTGCCCGACCTGTTGATCTTTCGCATCGGTGACAGCTGGCAGGCGGAGCTTGAGTCGCTGTGTGCACGCCCCCACAGTGCGCGCGTGCCGACGGTGATCGTCAGTGCCAACAGCGATTCGCAGGCGATGCGCCTGTCGATGAATGCCGGTGCCCGGGACTTCTTCCCCGAACCTGTGGAGGCGGGCGATCTACAGCGCGCTGTCGAGCAGCTCTACAGGGAGATTCTCGAGCGTCAGGGTGCACTGCATGCGCATCTGACCGTGGTTATGAACGCCAAGGGCGGTTCGGGAGCCAGTTTGATCGCCACTAACCTTGCGCATCAACTCGCGCTGAGCAGCCCGAAACGGGTGGTGCTGGTCGACCTGGATCTGCAGTTCGGCTCACTGTCGCACTACCTGGATCTCAACCCGCAGCGCGGCATCAAACAGGCGCTGGAAAACGTTGAAGACCTGGACAGTGTGGCACTGGCCGGCTATCTCGCCAGCCATGTGAGCGGACTCAAGGTGTTGAGCTCGGAGTCGGATCGATTGCTGCTCAATGAAGAGGTGTCGGCCGACCAGCTGCTGCAGCTGTTCAAACTGCTCGGCAATGACTACCAGCAACTGGTGGTGGATCTGCCGCGACAGATCGATCTGACCACAACAACTGTGCTTGAGCGCGCGGATCAGGTGGTGCTCGTGCTGCAGCAGGGGATTACCCATCTGCGCGACGCGGCCCGGTTGATCGAGGTGATGCGGCGCGATCTGGATATACCGGATCACCGCATTCTGGTGGTGCTGAATCGATACGACAAAGCGGCCCCTATCAGCATCAACGAGGTGGCCAAGGCGCTGAAGCATCATCCGATACTGACCGTCCCCAACGACTTCAAGCATGTCTGCGATTCGTTGAATGACGGTATCCCACTGCAGCAGATGGCCAGGCGGGCGCCCATTACCAAGGCGCTGCACAGCCTGAGTGAACAGGTGTCGGGGGAGGGGCCGGCCCCTCGGTCGGGACTGCTGGGCAAATTGGTCGGTTTGGTAAAAGGGGATTGAACCATGTCTATTTTAGGAAACAGAATCAATAAGTTGCGCGTTGCTGAAACGCCAGCCCCCACGCCGGAGACTGGTGTCGAGCATGAACGCCCAGCGCTGATGATCGAAACCCTGTCGCCCGCGGAGCTCGAGTGCAAGCTGCAGCTGCATCAGGAGCTGCTCAAGCGCATGGACCTGTCGCTGATCGACAGCCTCGAGGAGCACGAGGCACGCCGGCAGATCACCGAGTTGTGCCGACAGTTGATGGAGGAGCAGTCGGTGCCGTTCAGCACCCAGTCCCGTCAGAAAATCATGAAACTGATCGAAGACGAGATCATGGGGCTGGGGCCGCTTGAGCCGCTGCTCGAAGATAAAACCATCTCCGATATTTTGGTCAACGGCTATGACTCCATCTTCGTAGAGCGCTTTGGCAAGCTGGAGCCCTGTCCGGTCAGCTTCAGCAGCAACGGCCACCTGATGAACACCATTGACCGCATCGTCTCCAGCGTAGGCCGCCATATCGATGAATCATCGCCCATGGTGGATGCCCGACTCAAGGATGGTTCGAGGGTCAACGTCATCATTCCACCGCTGGCGCTTGATGGGCCGCAGATATCGATTCGCCGGTTCATGGTCGAGTTGCTGTCGATGCAGAACCTGGTCGAGCTGGGATCGGTGGAAGCACGTGTCGCGCCGATTCTGGAAGGGATCGTCAAAGCGCGGCTCAATATCCTGATCTCCGGTGGTACCGGTTCCGGTAAGACCACCTTGCTCAATATCCTCTCGGCCTATATCCCTCACGACGAGCGGATTGTCACCATTGAGGATTCGGCCGAATTGCAGCTTCAGCAACCCCATGTGGTGCGGCTGGAAACCCGCCCGCCGAATATCGAGGGGCGCGGTGAGGTTACCCAGCGCGATCTGGTGCGCAACAGCTTGAGGATGCGGCCTGACCGTATCGTGCTCGGTGAGGTCCGTGGTGGCGAAACGCTGGATATGCTTCAGGCGATGAACACAGGTCACGATGGCTCGCTGACCACCATCCACGCCAACAGCGCCCGCGATGCGCTGGGGCGTATCGAGAACATGGTGGCGATGACCGGTATCAGCTTTCCGACGAAAGCGTTGCGCGCGCAGATCGCCTCGGCCATAGACGTGGTACTGCAGGTGACCCGACTTGAGGACGGCCGGCGCAAACTGGTCAGCATTCAAGAGATCAACGGCATGGAGGGCGACATCATCACCATGTCGGAACTGTTCACCTTCGAGCGTCAGGGTGTGGATGAAAAGGGCAATGTGCTTGGCAGGTTCAAGGCCACCGGTATTGTGCCGGCATTTCATAAACGTCTGGCTCAGCGCGGTATCGAGATACCCACCTCGATCTTCGAGCCGGAATAAGGTAGGAGGCTGAGATGAACTTTCAACTTGAATCCACCGAATTGCTGGTCATTCTAGCGATGGTGTTTGTGTCGGTGTTTCTGTTGCTGGCCAGCCTGTCGATACCGGTGTTCGGTGAGCAGCGTCGGGTCAAGCGCCGGTTGCAGCAGCGACTTGGCGATATCGCCGCCGAGTCAGATCAACCGGCGATCAGCACCCTGTTGCGGGCGCGCTACCTGAAAAAACTCAATCCTTTTGAGCGTCAGCTCGAGTCGATGCCGGGCATGGCAACGCTGGCGAGGCTGATCGAGCAATCGGGCAGCAAGGTGCTCGCTTATCGCGTGTTTTTGTTGTCCCTGCTGTTGGCCCTGGTTGCCTTTGTGCTGGTACTAATGCTGGTTCAAAACGTCTTTCTCGCGATAGCGGCGGCGCTGGTGGCGTTGGTTGTGCCCTACGTGCGCCTAATGGTGTTGCGCAATAAACGTCTGGGAGAGTTTGAGGCGCAATTGCCGGAGGCGATCGATATCATCAAACGCGCGCTTCTGACAGGGCACCCCTTCAGTGAATCACTGAATCTGGTGGCAGAAGGTCTTGAAGGGCCAGTGGCGGTTGAGTTTGGCATCACCTACTCCGACCTCAACTATGGCTCGGACCTGCGCAGGGCGATGCTGGGGCTGCTTGAACGTGTCCCCAGCGTCACGCTGATGGCGTTTGTAACCGCGGTGCTGGTGCAGAAAGAGACCGGCGGTAATCTTGCAGAGATACTGGAAAACATAGGCACCGTCATCCGCGGCCGGTTCCGTTTTCAGCGTCGCGTCAAAACCCTGTCCGCTGAGGGGCGGTTGTCGGCGTGGATTCTGATGCTGGTGCCCTTCGTGCTCTTTGCCCTGATCTATTTCACCACCCCGGGCTACCTTTCCATTCTGGTCAAATCCGTCGATGGGCATCAGCTCATCGGCATCAGCTTCGTACTGATGCTGGTGGGCGCCCTGTGGATCAGGCGGCTGTTGAGAATCGAGGTATAGGTTATGGAGACGTTAATTGAACTGATCAATCAACAGCTGGGCAACGAGTTGTATGCCCGCTATGTGGTGGTCGCTTTGGTGGCCGCGGCAGCGCTTGCGTTCGGTCTTAGCCTGACGGTGCTGGTTACCGGCCTTGCCACGCCTTTTCGGCAGCGTATTCGGGTATTGACCGGGCGTTATGACAAGGCGCACGGCCATGAGGGGCGCAACAAGGTGATTTCGTCACTGGATCCGCTGACCCGCCATCTGTTGCCGGGCAAGGACTGGGATAAAAGCCAGCTGCACGCGCAACTGGTACATGCGGGGTTTCGCGCACCCAATGCGATGAGCACGCTGTATGCATTGAAAGTGCTGTCGTCGCTGGTGCTGTTCGGCATCGCCTGGTTGGTGACCAGCTTCAGGCCCGAACTGACCGCCGACAAGGTGCTGTTCATCTGCGCAGGTGCTGCTTACTTCGGCTACATCCTGCCCAATATTGTTTTGGACCGGATGGCCAATCGGCGCATACGGGCGATCCGCAACGGTTTTCCGGATGCACTGGATCTGCTGGTGGTCTGTGTGGAGTCGGGGCTTGGGCTGACAGCTGCGCTGCAGCGAGTCGGTCAGGAACTGGAGGTCAGCCATCCTGAGCTGTCGGAAGAGCTTCATCTGGTCAATGTCGAGATTCGGGCAGGAGTTAACCGTATCGAGGCGCTCCGCGGGATGGCGCAGCGCACCGGCGTGGAGGATATCCGCGGTCTGGTAGCACTGCTCGATCAGAGCGTGCGTTTCGGCAGTAGCATCGCCGATACGTTGCGGGTGTATTCGGAGGAGTTCAGGGACAAGCGGATGCAAGCGGCCGAGGAGCAGGCTGCGAAGATCGGTACCAAGATGATATTCCCGCTGACATTTTGTATCTGGCCCGGTTTCTTCGTGGTAGCGGTAGGTCCGGCCATTCTCAAAGTGCTCGAGGTCTTCGGCCATTGATGGCCGCTGGAGCCAAACAATAAGGAGTCCGTTATGGGCCCGAACAGTTTCTACCTCAGGCATCCCCGAAACGTCGGCTGCACGTTGCTGTTGGCGGCTATGCTCACGCTTGGCGGCTGTGCGAGTCAGCAGGAGCAGAATAAGACCTCGGCCAATGATGCCTTTTACGAGGGCAAACCCATGCTGGCGTTTACCGGCCTGCCGATGGCCAAAACCGCGCAGGAGGGTGTGCGCATGGGTGATCAGGCTCTGGTCCGGGGTGATGGCGACGAGGCACTGTATCACTATGTACAGGCGCTGGAGCTGGACCCACGCAGTGCCGATGCCTACTACCGGATCGGCCAGATCCACTACCGGCGCGATAATGAAAAGCTGGCGTCGCTGGCGCTGCGTAGCGCATTGGGCATAGCGCCTGAACATGTCGGCGCATTGACCGCAATGGGGGTGCTCCACCTCAAGCACAACCGGTATCGCGAAGCGGCCAGCTACCTGAACAAGGCGCTGGATAAGGACAGAGCTCGCTTTGCCGAGGACCTTGCCGAACGTTATGACAGCTCATCTCCCATTGATGCCTATAACGGTCTGGGTGTGATGGCTGATCTTGAAGGCGATACCGCCGAGGCACAGCGGCTGTATGCCATAGCGTTGGCGATCCGCCCTGACGCCGCGGATGTGCATAACAATCTGGGGTACTCCTACTATCTGGAATCACGCTGGCAGGATGCAGAGCGGGAGTTCAGGAGAGCACTGGATCTAAGGTCTGATTACGAGCAGGCCTGGCGCAATTTGGGGTTGGTCTACGCCCGGCAGCAGCGTTACCTGTCAGCACTGCATGCGCTGGAGCGGGTGATGGAGAGTGCCAAGGCGCATAACGATATTGGTTATATCTGCATGCTTGATGGGCGCTACCAGATGGCCGAGTACTACTTTGAACAGGCGTTGACGCTCTCGCCGGTGTTTTATCCCAAGGCTAAAGAGAATCTGGTGTATGTGCAGCGTATCAAAGAGGCGATGGCGCAAAGCGCCGGACGATGATGTGGAACAGGAGAGACTGCAGAGGGAACCCGCTCGCCCGGGAGGGGCGAGCGGATAAGCCTTACTTCTGGGCTTCGTAAGCAGCCACAGACTTGCGAACCGCTTCGCGGGCGGCTTCGGCGTTGGACCAGCCTTCCACCTTGACCCACTTGCCTTTTTCGAGCTTCTTGTAGTTCTCGAAGAAGTGGGAGATCTGATCTTTCAGCAACTGCGGCAGGTCGTCGACATCGTTGATGTCGTTGTAGGCCTGGCTCAGTTTCTGGTGCGGAACGGCAACCAGCTTGGCGTCTTCACCGGCTTCGTCGGTCATGTTCAGGATTCCGACCGGACGGCAGCGGATCACGGAACCGGTCATCACCGGGTGCGGGGTCAGTACCAGTACGTCCAGCGGATCGCCATCGTCAGCCAGCGTGTTGTTCACGTAGCCGTAGTTGGCCGGGTAGAACATCGGTGCTGCCATGAAGCGGTCAACGAAGATCGCGTCGGCGTCTTTGTCGATCTCGTACTTGACCGGGGAGCTCTCGGCAGGGATTTCGATGATCACGTAGAGGTCATCCGGCAGTTCTTTGCCGGCAGGCACTTTCGCAAAGCTCATGCGTCTCTTCCTGTTAGTCGGTTTAAAGATCGGAACTGAGCGGCATTATACCCAGTATGCCGCTCAGGTAAGAATAAGACTTACTGCTGAATTACGGAGGGGGTCTCCCGGTGGTAGCGCATCAGCGTCTCCACCTCTTCAGACGAGCCCAGTGCGACCGCAACGCGCTGATGGATGTGCTGAGGATCCACATCCAGAATGTCGCTGTAGCAGGTGGTTGAGCGACCACCGGCCTGTTCGACCAGCATGCTCATCGGGTTGCCTTCGTACATCAGGCGCAGCTTGCCCGGTTTCTGAGGGTCGCGTGAGTCCCAGGGATAGGTGAAAATGCCGCCGCGTGTCAGTACGCGATGCACTTCGGCCACCATGGAGGCGATCCAGCGCATGTTGTAGTTCTTCTCACGGGGGCCTTCGCTACCGGAGAGCAGGTCGCCGACATAGTTGCGCATCGCCGGTTCCCAGAAGCGGTGGTTCGACATGTTGATGGCGAACTCTTTGGTGCTGTTCGGGATCTTCACGTCTTCGCGGGTCAGCAGGAAGTCGCCGGTATGCGCCAGCGTGAACATGTTGACGCCTTCGCCGGTGGTCAGAGACAGAACCGCCGACGGGCCATACAGAACGTATCCGGCAGCCACTTGTCTGCGCCCCGGCTGCAGGAACAGCTCGACGCTGTCAGCCGCGTCGCCCTCGGGCACTTCGAGAATCGAGAAAATGGTGCCGACAGAGACATTGATGTCGATGTTGGATGAACCGTCGAGCGGATCGAAGGTCACCAGAAAACGCCCATTGGGGTTGCCAAAGACCGGATCGTCTTCCTCTTCAGAAGCCACGCCACGTACCAGCGGATTATCCAGCAGCACTTCCTTGAGGATGTCGTTGGAGATGATATCCAGCTTCTTCTGCGTCTCACCCTGGACATTGGTGTTGTCGGTGGTGCCGTGAATACCGGCGAGCGCGCCTTCACGCAGCTGCAGAGCGATCTCTTTGCAGGCAACCATCAGGGTCTCGATAAGTTCGACCAGTTCGGTGTCGGTATTGTGGTGTTTTAGGTAGGCGCTTAGAAGCTGCATCGGGTGTTTTGACCTTTGGGATTAGCGGCTTGAAATTCGGGCCTAAATTATACGTCAATATCCACGGCAATGCATGGGTGTCGGCGATCTTCTTCAGTGAGGCGCAGGCGTTGTACAGCCCATAACGGGTGGGGCTGGAACGCTTACACGGCGGACGATGTAACGGTCGGGCGGTAAAAAACGCTATCATAGCGGCAGCTGATTCAAGAGGGATTGAAGTGCACATACATATACTCGGCATCTGCGGCACCTTTATGGGCTCGCTGGCGATTCTGGCGCGTGAACTCGGGCACACAGTGACGGGCTCCGACGCCAATGTTTATCCGCCGATGAGTACCCAGCTGGAGCAGGCCGGCATCGCCCTGATAGAGGGGTATGATCCGGCACAGCTTGAGCCGGCGCCGGACTGTGTCATCGTCGGTAACGCCATGAGCCGGGGTAACCCCTGTGTTGAAGCGGTGCTCGAGAGAGGTCTGCCCTATACCTCCGGTCCGCAGTGGTTACATGATCATGTATTGAAAGAGCGCTGGGTCATGGCGGTGGCGGGTACCCACGGCAAAACCACCACGGCAACCATGCTGGCGTGGGTGCTTGAGCATGCGGGTATGGCGCCGGGGTTCCTCATCGGTGGGGTGCCCAAAAATTTCGACCGCTCGGCGCGTCTGGGTGGTACCCCGTTCTTCGTTATCGAGGCGGATGAGTATGACACCGCATTTTTCGACAAGCGTTCCAAGTTTGTACACTACAGTCCGCGCACGGTGATTCTGAACAACCTCGAGTACGATCACGCCGACATTTTCCCGGATCTGGCCGCGATCCAGCGTCAGTTTCACCATCTGATGCGGATTGTGCCCGGTTCTGGCCAGGTGGTCGTTCCTGCCGGATCCGAATCGCTACAGGCGGTGTTGCGTATGGGCTGCTGGAGTGAGCAGGTCGCCACCGGCGATCAGGGGCAGTGGCAAGCCCGTCTTCTCGAAGCGGACGGCAGTCGGTTTGCGGTACTGCACGAAGGTCAGGAGGTCGCGCGGGTGAGCTGGTCATTGACCGGTGAACACAATGTCAGTAACGGCTTGCATGCGTTGTTGGCGGCGCGGCATGTGGGTGTGACGCCGGTTCATGCCGCCGAGGCACTCAGCGCCTTTGGTGGCGTCAAGCGGCGAATGGAGTTGATCGGCGAAGTTGACGGTGTGAGCGTGTACGACGACTTTGCCCATCATCCGACCGCCATCGATACAACGCTAGCGGGGATTCGTGCACGTATCGGCGATGCACCTTTGCTTGCGGTGATCGAGCCGCGCTCCAATACCATGCGTCTGGGCGCTCATCGAGATGCGCTTGCGCAGTCGGCTGCGGCTGCCGACAGGGTGTATTGGTATCAGCCACCGGGACTGGAGTGGTCACTGGATCAGGTTGTTTCACAAAGCGGTAATCCGGCCAGCCTGCATTCCGATCTTGATGCGTTGATCGATACCCTGGCACAGGATGCGGTCAGCGGCAGTCATATCGTGATCATGAGTAACGGTGGTTTTGGCGGTATACACCACAAGCTGCTTGAGCGGTTGAAGCGTCGGGGGGTAGTGTCATGAGTAGACAGTTTTCGCGACGGGTGAGCGTGGCGATTACCGGTGCCTCGGGCGTGCAGTACGGCCTGCGGCTGGTGCAGTGCCTGCTTCAAGCCGATACCCAGGTGCTGTTGATGATATCCCGCGCCGCTCAGGTCGTGATCGCCACCGAGACAGATCTGAAACTGCCCGGGCAGTCCGAAGCTCAGGGCGAATATCTCTCGCGTCTGTTTAATGCCGGCGATGACCAGCTAAAGGTGTTTGGCCGTGAGCAGTGGTTTGCGCCGGTGGCATCCGGCTCCGGCGCGCCTGGCTCGATGGTGGTATGTCCATGCAGCACCGGCACGTTGTCCGCTATCGCCTGTGGTGCCAGCAACAATCTCATAGAACGTGCTGCAGACGTGGCACTCAAGGAGCGCCGCCAGCTGTTGTTGGTGCCGCGCGAAGCTCCCTATTCAGAGATACATCTGGAAAACATGCTCAAGCTTACGCGCATGGGCGCTGTTGTGATTCCAGCCAGTCCCGGCTTTTATCAACGCCCCGGGAGCGTGGAGGATATGATCGATTTCATCGTTGCCCGTATCCTCTCGCAGCTCGGTATCGAACAGACGCTTTTGCCCCGCTGGGGTGACGAACTGCTTTGAGTTAATGAAACCATAAGGACGCGCCTATACAATGGCGCCCGGTTTTGTATGACGGAATACCCCATGTCTCGAATCCTGGCACTGGATACTTCGACCGACGCATGTTCGGTCGCTTTGAACATCGATGGCGAGATTTTTCACGAATTCGTGATTGAACCTCGTCGCCATACCCATTTGCTGCTGCCCATGGTCGAGCGTCTTATCGGGCAGGCGGGTGTGGCACTGAACTCTCTGGATGCGATAGCCTTCGGACGTGGTCCCGGATCGTTTGCCGGTATACGTATTGCGACCGGCGCCGCACAGGGCTTGGCACTCGGCGCGGGTATCCCCCTGCTTCCGATCTCGACTCTTGAGGCGATGGCCGTGAGCGCAAAGGCGTTGGGCTCTGGTCATTCCCGCGTACTGACTGCGCTGGATGCTCGTATGGATGAGGTTTACTGGGGCGCGTTTGATATCACTGAAGCACTGCCGCGAGCGTTGATGGAGGAATCCGTGCGTTCACCGGCGGATGCCGAGGCTCCCGAGGCGGGCGACTGGCTTGCCGTGGGCAGCGGATGGCGTTATGCCGAGCAGATGCCGCAGGTGCTGCGTGATCAGGTAGTGGTGATGAATGTGGATATCTGCCCGGATGCGCGCGATATGTTGACGCTGGCAGAGCATCAGTTGGCACAGGGCGGAGCGCTTGCACCAGAGCAGGCATTGCCGGTGTATCTGCGTGAAGGCACGTGGAAAAAGAGGGATCAGCAGTGACGCTTGGCGACTGGATTCATATCGTCCTGCTCGCTCTTATTCAGGGGCTGACCGAATTTCTACCGATCTCCAGTTCTGCTCATCTTATTCTTCCGTCACAGCTGCTGGGATGGCCTGATCAGGGCTTGGCGTTCGACGTGGGCGTGCATGTGGGTACGCTGGTAGCCGTTGTCTACTATTTCCGCGCCGAGGTCTGGCGGATGACCCGGGCATCCTTGGCAGCGCTCGGCGGGCAAAGCAGTCCTGAGGGGCGGCTTGGCTGGCTGGTCATTCTGGCGACCCTGCCGGCACTGGCATTTGGCGGCCTGTGCAACACATTGGTTGAGCACTATGGGCGCTCAATACTCGTGATTGCGGCAACGACGTTGATTTTTGGCGTGTTGCTTGGCTGGGCGGATATCAAAGGCACCCGAGTGCGCAGTAACGAAACACTTGGGGTTCGCGATGCGCTGATGATCGGAGTGGCGCAGGCACTGGCGCTGATTCCCGGCACATCGCGCTCAGGTATTACGATTACGGCATCGTTGATGCTGGGCTTCGATCGCCAGAGTGCGGCACGTTTCTCTTTCCTGTTGTCGATTCCCGTGATCGTGGCTGCCGGGAGCCTGAAAACCCTTGAGTTGATGCGCAGCGGTAGCGAGACACAATGGGA
The DNA here is from genome assembly GCF_000705555.1 of Marinobacterium lacunae. Taxonomy (GTDB): domain Bacteria; phylum Pseudomonadota; class Gammaproteobacteria; order Pseudomonadales; family Balneatricaceae; genus Marinobacterium_D; species Marinobacterium_D lacunae. The sequence continues at coordinate 270,268 of NZ_JMQN01000011.1, read as the reverse complement.
GATGGTCAGCGTCGGAGCGGTGTTGGCGGCGGTGAGTGCGCTGGCGTGTATCTACCTGTTTCTCAAATGGCTTGACCGCGTTGGTATGATCCCGTTTGTGATCTATCGCCTGTTGCTGGGTGCGGTGCTACTGGGAGTCTGGTTTGTCAGCTGAACATCTACTGGCCGTCGCTGCGACAGTGCCGGAGCAGATTGATAGGGCACAGACGCTTGCGCGTACACTTAATCTGACATTTATCGAAGAGCCTGATCTGCAGTCTGACGTGGTTGAACAGTTCCTGCTGTGTACGCCCGATGCATTGGTGTTGCAGCAGACGGGCCGTAAGCGACCGGGAGCTGTGTTGGCCGATTTTGTCTCCGGAGCGGTAGCCCATCGGCGTCAGTTCGGCGGCGGTAAGGGACAGATGATTGCCAAAGCGTGCGGGATCAAGGGGGCTTTGCGTCCGAGTATCGCCGATGTGACCGCCGGGCTTGGTCGCGATGCGTTTGTGTTGGCAACACTTGGTTGTGAAGTCTCACTGGTCGAGCGTTCGCCGGTTGTACACGCTCTATTGGAAGATGGCCTTGCTCGTGCTGCGCACAGTGAAGTGAGCGATATCGTCGCACGCATGCGGCTGTTCTCGGGCGATGCCAAAGTCTGGTTGAGGGGGCTCGATGAAGCCGAGCGTCCTCAGGTGATTCATCTGGATCCGATGTTTCCGCACAGTGACAAATCAGCATTGGTCAAAAAGGAGATGCTGGCGTTTCGCGATCTGGTCGGTGCGGATGACGATCAGGCGGAGCTTTTGGCCGCAGCACTGGACGTGGCGCGCTGCCGGGTTGTCGTCAAACGACCGCGCAAGGCACCGGCAATCGAGGGGCCCGAGCCCTCGTTTCGTCTGGAGGGCAAGTCCGGGCGCTATGATATCTACGCCCTGCGTCGACTCGAAGACGCATAGTCATACCTCAATGCTGTCTCAGCCAGCGCTGAGCCTCCTTCAGCAGTACTGCCGGCAGTAGGCGCTGACCGATTCTGATGATCGGGGTGAGATCTCGTTGGCACCGGACAATCCCATCCTTTCTTTCGAGCAGTTGCTGCCTTTCCAACTGCTCAAGCAGGGGAGCCAGCTGTCGCTTGTCGCCGTAATCGGGTGAGGGGTGGCCGTACCATTGATGAATATGGCCCGAGAGCCTGCTGGTGAGCTCCAGCAGTTGGGATTCGTCAATCACGGACTGCTGTTCAAGCACCTTGATCAGCAGATACTGGCGCAGCAGTACCTGCTCGGCCAGTTGTATAAGCGTATTTGCCAGCGGATGTTCGGCAACGCGCAGATAAGGGTCCTGCACCTTCAGCAGATTCGCTTGAAGCAGTGCCTTTCTTAAAAAGCCCGCCACCGAATCTTCCAGCAAATACTCGGGAAGATGAAACTCGGCGTCCATGTAAGGCCGCAGCGCATGCAATAGACGGGTGACCGTCGACTTGCTTGGAGCGGGCAAACGGGCAGCGAGCAGTAACATCAGTCCCGGCAAGATCAGAGCATGGGTGAGGCCGTTGCGGTAGAAGCAGAGCCCCGCAACCTGTCGGTCGGTGAGAAGCAGTTTATCGCCGCTCAAGCTTATCTGGCCGCGTCGTTTCGCTTCGGTGATGATCCTGTCGGGCTCGGGATCGGTCTGGGGCATTGGAACGCCGAGTTGTTCGAGCAGGCTGGACAGGCTTGTCAGGCGATAGGCCATCTCGTTGCGGCTGATCGGCGTATCGGGCCGACTGGGCATCAGGCTGGCCAGCCTTGCCATCGGCGTGGAGACAGAGGCGGCATTGATGCGCCGCAAAGTGCTCATACCCGCAGCATCGGCCGAAATGTCGTCGCCGGGTGATAGCCTTAAAGGCTCGCCTATCGTCATATAGGCACCGCCACAACGCCGGAACAGGTTGGATGCCGATGCAATGACTCCGGCGAGGCTTTCCTGTTTCTTAGGCGCGCCTGCCAGCTCACGCATGTACTGACTGTTTTCCAGACAGAGGTCGTAGTTGATCGATATCGGCACCAGTGCCAGCGGCTTGCTACCGGTGTCCTGCCAAGCCTGCAACGTCATGCCGAGAAGACCGCGTCGGGCCGGAAGCAGACGTCCTGTGCGGCTGCGTCCGCCTTCAACAAAAAACTCAAACGCCTGACTGTCTTGCAGTAGTTGGCTCAGGTAGCGCTGGAACAGTTGTGTATAAAGCACATCATGCAGGAAGCTCCGACGCATGAACACGGCACCGGCCCGACGCAGGAGAGGGCCGACCAGCGGCAGATTCAGGTTATCGCCAGCGGCGACCTGAGGCAGCGATAGCCGGTCACGATAGAGTGCCCAGGATATGAGCAGGTAGTCGATATGGCTGCGGTGGTTGGGCAGGTAGATCAGCTGGTGAGTCTTACTCAGTGCATGCAGCTGACTCAGTCCGCGGGTTTCGATACGCGGGTAAAGGTGGCGGAGCAGAAGGCTGAATAGTGGGTAGAGGTTCTCGACTACCCGCGGCGACATATCGGCGCAGAGTGTGTTGAGATAGGTAAGTGCTTGCGCCTCGACCTGCAACAACGTTTCGCCACGCTCTGTGGCGCGCTGATGGATCAGTGCCTGAATGCCGGGGTCGGCCATCAGGCTGTGGATAAGGCGTTTTCGTCGAGAACTCTCGCCGCGCGCCTTTGCGCGCAGCATGGATTTAATGTTGCTCAGTAACGCGCCGGGCATAAATGATGGTGCTCAGTAGTGCGGAGGAGGTGCGTTATCATCAGGATCGATTCCCGCCTCCTTTATTTCAGAGTTCAGGATCTGGACCATCCGGGTCAGACGCTCGATATCGCGCTCTTGGCGCGCAACCACGTCGCTGAGCTTGTCGATGGCGTCCTCCTGGAATGCAACGCGGGTTTCCAGCTCCGCGATCTGCTCTTGTATTGACATCAGATCCTCCTGTGCATGTTCGTCGAGTTGGCCGGTTGGCGGCAGCGGCAAGCATAGACTGCTCACACGATACTGAACACCGTCGCTTGCGTTGGATGCTCCGTATAGACCCGTTCCGGCGTTTTTGGCTGTCCGTATAGTATAAGTTGTTGAAAAAATATGGCTAATACGTTATATCTCGTCGGTTAACTGCACACTGTGAAAGTGTAGTCATTTCACCTTTTTAACTTTACAAAAATAGAAGAGAAATCGAATAGATGAGTGGTATTCAGGTTTTTAAAAGTATTGTGCTTAGCGCCATCGCAGCTGTGGCGATCCCCTCGGTATTGTCACAGGTGGCTGGCGTCGACATCGCGCTGAACGCAGTCGTATTGGGTGTGACATTTGTAATTGTTCTGGCGGCTACGCTTATCTCCGCTCTGGGGCAATCATCTTCCAGCCCTTCGCGTTCCTCCTCCCGTCCGTATGCTGAATCTGAAGACGAAGAGTCCGAAAACGACGGCCGTGAAGAGGGTACGGTTAAATGGTTTAACGTATCGAAGGGGTTTGGTTTTATCACCCGCTCCAATGGCGATGACGTATTCGTTCACTTCCGCAATATTCGCGGTCGCGGCCATCGCTCACTGACCGAGGGTCAGCGTGTGCGCTTCAACGTGCATCAGAGCGACAAGGGGCTGCAGGCTGAGGACGTGTCTATCCTGCGCGGATAACATCTTCGGTTGAGAAAAAACGGGAGCGATGGCTCCCGTTTTTTTTGTTCAGGCGTTTTTGATCACCCGGTTCAGGATCTCCTTGAACTGCGCGATCTGTTCGCTGCTGAAATCGGCGAACACCTGACTCTGTTCCTGCTCCGACAGTGCCCAATACTCTCGGGCACGTTTACGGCCCTGCTCGGTTAAGCTGAACCCCGGCCCTACATCGCAGACCAGCCCTGCAGATTTCAGATTGTCCAGCGCTTCGCGAATTTCAGAACCCGGTAATGCCGAGTCCAGTGCCAGGGCGTTGGTGTCGGCACCAGGCCTTGAGCTGAGCAGAATCAGTAGCCGAGATTCACTGACACTGAGTCCGAGGGACTGCTGCTTGGGCAGGTAGGCGCTTTGGTAGGCGTTGACAGCCTGTAGCATCAGATAAAGCAGATTGTTGGCGAGGCGACCCTGAAGCGCTTCGTCCTCCGGTGTGCTCTCGGGACGCTGAGCAACTCTCGGGTGCGGGATGACCAGTGAGTACGCACCCTGATGATAGAGCAAAGGTGCGCGGCCAAAATCGTCGAACGCCAGCACCCGTCCAAGCAGTATCCAGTGATCGCCGGCATCTACTTCCTGGTGCAGTGCGCATTGAAAGCTGGCAGCGCACTGGTCAAGCAGAGGCGAGCCTCCCGCGCCGGTGCTGAACTCGACGCCGGCAAACTTGTCTTTCTGTGGACGGGCAAACTGGTTTGAAAGATCCAGCTGGTCGGCAGCCAGAACATTGATCGCGAAATGGCCGGCATCCCGAATGACATCCAGGCTATCGGCGGATCGTTTATCCAGGCTCCAGAGGATCAGTGGAGGGTCAAGCGAGACCGAATTGAAGCTGTTGACGGTGAGGCCTATGCGTTCGCCTTGAGTGTTTTGTGCCGTAACTACAGTAATGCCGGTCGCGAAGTTACCCAGTGCGCGGCGGAAGGCATGTGGGTCCAGAGATTGTTCACTCATCTACTCACTCCTGTACAGGGGCTGAGATCGAATTGAAATCTGTTGTTATCGACTTCTGTTTGTCTTCGACAGTTCGCCGTGTTTATTGAACAATAGCATCCAGAGTCGGGAAACACAGATGGCAAACGTCATGGAGGAAAGGTTGTGAAGTGTGCTGGCAAGTTTTTAAGTGCGGTGGCGGCAGCGCTGCTGGCGACCTCAGTATCTGCGCAGGCTGAGAGTGCGCGACAGGCCTGTGCCGAGGCGTTGTTACAGGATAGTGCGGGTGTTGATCTGTCCTATCGGGTCGACTGGAAGGGCTTATCGCTTGAGAGTACCCGACGGATTGAGCGATTGGATACGGGCGGCTGGCAAGCGCGTAACCTATCGAGCCTCCTGTTCATGGCGATTGAAGAGAACAGCCAGTTTGAGCTCAGGGATGGACTGATCCAAAGCCGGTCGTACAACTATCAGCGCAAGGGAATGAGCAAAAAGCAGAACCTCAAGCTGGAGTTTGCAGAAGGCTACGGTTATCGCGCGTTTTCACCCAAGGGCGACGGTCGTGTATCGCACCCGGCCCCGCTGTTCGATCTTTTGAATCACCAGGTTCAGCTTCGCATCGATCTCGCCTGTTCGGCTCCCCGAGATGAGTACGTGTATGACATCGCACGGCGCAGCCGCGTCAGTGAGTACCGTTACCGGCGCGTTGGAGAAGAGTCGGTGACGACGCCGGCCGGCACTTTCAATGCGTTACGTCTGGAGCGGGGGGATGTCGGCGATCGACTCGATCAGGTTTGGCTGGCGCCGAAGCTCGGTTACCTGATTGTCAAACTTGTGCATCAGGAAGATGATGAAACGGCGGAACTGGTGCTAACCAAAATGCCCGGTGGATCAGGCTGAGGCGTGCCTCAGCCGGAGATCAACAACGTCACTGCAATCGTCCACATCATGGCGCAGATCATGCCATCGAGAATGCGCCAGGACAGCGGGTTGCGAAACAGCGGTTCAAGCCAGCGGGCACCGACGCATAGGGCGGTAAACCAGATAGCCGAGAAGCTGATCGCACCAACCGCAAACCAGACGCGCAGATCCGGCTCGTATTGCCCGCCAATACTGCCAATTAGCACCACCGTATCAATATAGGCATGAGGATTGAGCAGTGTGACGGCCGCTGTGGTCAGCAGCGCTTTGCGCAGCGTGGCGGCATGCGTATCGCCGCTTTGCAGGCTGTTTTGACCAAAGGCGCGGCGGGCAGCGCCCAGACCGAACCAGAGCAGAAACAGACCGCCTCCCCAGCGCGACAGTGTCATTAGCAGGTCTGACTGACTGATCAATACGCCCAGTCCTGCCACGCCCAGCGTGATCAATATGCTGTCGAACAGGATGCAAAGCAGGGCGATCGGCCAATGGAACTGCCGCCGTAGACTCTGGGTCAGCAGAAAGGCGTTTTGCGCGCCTATGGCCATAATCAGCCCCGCCGAAGTTGCCAGCCCCTTGCCCCATGCAAGCCATTCGAGCGTCAATACCGGAAACATCACGCACTCCCGAGCGAAGTTAAACGCCTGTGCCGAACACAGGCCGTGTTGAAGACAGACGCGATATTGCGGTGAATGAGATTGTAAGTAAAACTAATGTTTTTAATATCTAATTAGTAAAACTTATTATGCTCGATATGCGACAACTGGCGGCCCTAAGTGCGGTCGTTGAAGAGGGGAGTTTCGACCGTGCCGCATCGCGGCTGCATGTGACGCAGTCGGCGGTATCCCAACGTATCAAACAGCTCGAAGAGCGCCTTGGGCAAACACTGGTGGTCCGCACCGTGCCGATACATGCAACCGAGGCCGGTCAGCAGGTGCTCAAGCACTTTCGCCAGATCAGCTTGCTTGAACAGGAGTTGATGGCAGGGTTGTCGCAACAGGATGAGCGTGGTTTCACCAAAGTGGCCATCGGTATCAATGCTGACAGTCTGGAGACCTGGTTTCCCGATGCCTTGTCTGCACTTGTGCAGCGTGAACGCCTGCTGATGGATCTCAAGGTGGACGATCAGGATGCAACGCAGCAGCTGCTGAAAGATGGGGAGGTGATCGGCTGTGTCACGTCAAGCCCAAAGGCGATGCCGGGCTGTATCTGCGTGCCGCTGGGGGTGATCCCCTATCGCTGTTTGGCCAGTCGTGACTATCTGAAACACTATTTCCCCGATGGGGTGACGGCGGAGGCCTTCCGGTGCGCGCCGGTGGCGGAGTTCAGTCACAAAGATCAGCTGCAGAACCGTTATCTGCAACAGTTTTTCGGCATTGGGCCTCATGAGTACCCGCGTCACCGCATACCTTCATCAACCGCGTTTTGCGACCTGATCGTACGCGGACTCGCCTGCGGTATGGTGCCGGAGCAGCAAGGGGCGGCGCTGATGGCAAGCGGGGTGCTTGAAGAGATGACGCCCGGCCGCTATCTGGCGGTACCGCTTTACTGGCATGTGTGGAACCTCGGCTCGACGCTGGTGAGACAATTGACCGATGAATTGGTGTCCGAGGCCGCGCGTCAGCTTGAACCCTTTGAGGCACACCCTCGGCTGACTCACCCGGGCTGATGGGCGCTCAGCCGAGACCCAGCTTGACGCCCAGTGCCACCATGGCGCCGCCGACGCAACGCTCCAGTGCAGTACGGATGCCGGTCAGACGACGCTGCACACCGGGACGGCTTAACAGTGTCAGTACCAGTGTGAACCAGGTCACCTCCGCTAACGCCGGGGTCGCCACGTAGAGCAGTTGTTCGGCCAGACTCTGCTCGGGTTTGATCACCTGGGTGAAGATCGCGATGAAGTAGATCAGTACCTTCGGGTTGAACAGACTGATCAACAAGCCACTGAGGAACGGGGCAGGTCCCGGGGTAAAGGTCGCTTTTTGAGGTGAAGGCGCGCCCCGCTTGAACAGTTGATGCATCCCGATCAGTAGCAGGTAGGCGGCACCGAACCAGCGCATGATCTCAAACAGCGAAGGGTGCTGTTGTATCAACGCGGTGATGCCCAGCAATGACAGCGTGCCGTGTATGAAAAGTGCGCAGGCAAGGCCTAAAACGGTCAGAATGCCATCCCGGCGTGAACCGTTGAGGGTGTTTCGAAGGACGATCGCCAGATTTGCACCGGGTACCATGGCGCCCCCTACCGTAATGCCCAGAAACAGCAACCACTCCAGCATCTGTTAGCCTCACTTGTCTGATCGGTAAATAAAAATATGTGATGGCTGATAGTCTATGTACGCCCTTAGCGGCTGGCTAATCGTCTGTACTAATATGGGTTATCAGTTTTTGTTATGACGTAAGTCAGTGGGAGAAGGGGGAGTCGTATACCGCATCGAAAAGCCGCTGCCGTAAAAAACGGTGGGCTGGGTCGTGCTGCTGGCGGCGGTGCCACAGCAGATAGTAGCGAAGCGGTTCGACCTTAAAGGGCAGGGGGCGGGGTTCGAGGTCAAATCGGGAGGCCAGCGAGTTGGCCATGTGAGCAGGCAGTGTCAGCAGCAGGTCGCTACGCGCGGTAAAGGCCAGTGCCGCTTGAATGAACGGTACGCTGACGCGTATGGAGCGGTGCAGGCCTTGCAGGTGCAGGGCATCATCCACCGCCCTGTTCTTGTCACCGCCGCCGCTGATGCTGATATGGCCTGAATCAATGTAGGCCTGGGTATCCAGTGTGGCTGAGGCGAGGGGGTGGTCGCGACGCATCAGGCACACATAATGATCCTGACCCGCTTCCCGACCATGAATATCGTCGGGAGCCTCATCAAGCACGCAGGCAGCCATGTCGAGTCGGCCTTCGCGAAGGTCGGCCAGCATGCCCGGCTCCCAAAGGCGGAAGTGCAGGCGCAGGCCCGGCACCTCTTCGCTCAGGTTACCGACAATAGGTGGCAGTATATGTTCGGCGATGTAGTCGGTAATGGCGATGTTGAATCGACCGTTGAACTGCTCAGCATTAAAGTGACCGGGGGTGAAGAACGCCTCCAGGTTCTGCAGAACCGGCGGGAGTTGGCGCTGCAACTCCTCTGCTCTTGGTGTCAGATGCATCTGGTTACCGACGCGGACCAGCAATGGGTCGTCAAACTGTTCACGCAGTTGGGCAAGGCTGCGGCTGAGCGCAGGCTGCGTCAAACTGAGCGCCTGCGCGGCTGCGCTGACACTGCGTTTCTCCAGCAGTTGATGCAATACGCAGAGCAGGTTCAGGTTGATGCGTGACAGATCCATCAGGTCAAATCGGCGTGAAGGCTTTTGATGGTCAGAAGTATAACGCGAGATTGAAATGATGTGTCGGAAAGCCTCAGCCCATCGCCGATGCGTGTCATTTCGGCTTTCCATATTGTGGCTTGCTACAGAAGAAAATTCAGGCCTACCGTTAATAGCAGTAACGCGAATAGTCGTTTAAGCAGCCTTGGATCAAGTTTATGAGCCAGCCTAGCGCCCGCTCGGGCCGATAGCATGCTGGTGCAGACTATCCCAATGAGCGCAGGAATATAGACAAAACCGATACTCCATTGCGGAAGGCTCGCATCGCCCAGGCCGACCCAGATGAATGAGGCCGAGGCTGATATTGAGATCGGTAAGCCCGCCGCGGCCGAGGTCGCCACGGCTTCTTTCATGCTGATACCTTTCCAATGAAGGTAAGGGACGGTGAGTGAGCCGCCGCCGATACCGAAGATCGCCGATGCCCATCCGATCACGCCACCCGCTAACGAGAGGGAATATCGGTTTGGGCTCTGCGTCTGGTCTGTGCTGCGGGGCTTGAGTTCAAATGCCATTTGGCAGGCCATCAGTATAGCGAAGATGCCGATTATTTTCTGCAGCAACGGTCCGGTTATCATGGATGCTGTTACAGCCCCGGCGGCGCTGCCGGCGATGATACCTAGCGTCATCCACGTCACCAGTTTCCACCTGACAGCACCATGACGGTGATGGGCCAGAACCGAATTAATAGACGTGAACACGATGGTCGCCAGTGATGTACCGACTGCCAGATGGGTCAAAATATCGGGCGGCAGACCCTGAAGGGTAAAGGTGTATATGAGTACCGGGACGATAACCAGACCGCCGCCAATGCCAAACAAGCCGGACAGAAGACCGGATAACAACCCAAGGGCTGCGAAAGTTACAAATGGTGTCATCGTCATGCGCTTATGTTGCCAATTAAATATAGACGCTCAGGGAAACAGTGCGGCGACTGTAAAAGCCGCCGCCAAAGCAGAGCTGCCTTGGTAATGCCGAGTCGCGCTCAGGTCACCGCTGTGATCTTCTTGAACTCAGGACGGTCCCACTCTGCGATCTCCATGATCTGAGCCAGAGCATCAATACAGTTCCAGATATCGATGTAGCGAACGTACAGCGGGGTAAATCCGAATCGCATGATGTCGGGAGCCCTGAAGTCGCCGACGATATTGCGCTTGATCAGTGCCTGCATGATGGCGAAGCCATGCTCATGTGTCAGCGATACTTGGCTGCCGCGCTCTGCGGGACGTTTTGATGTGGCCAGACCAAAACCGTGGTCAGCCAGGCGCTGTTCAACCAGGGCGATGAACAGTTCGCTCATCTTCAAAGACTTCTCACGAATACGCCCCATATCCGCAGCGGCCATGATATCGACACCCACCTCCAGCAGGCTAGCACCGACAACAGGTGTAGTTCCGCACAGGGTACGCTCGATACCGGGCGCCGGTTCATAGGTATCGCTCATGGCAAAGGCGTTGGCGTGGCCGAACCAACCGGAGAGCGGCTGCTCCAACTCGGCCTGGTGCCGCTGCGCAACAAATAGGAAGCCGGGCGCACCAGGGCCGCCATTGAGGTACTTGTAGCCACAGCCGATAGCAAAGTCAGCCTCGACGTTGTTCAGTGCCACCGGCACCGCCCCCGTGCTATGACTCAGATCCCAAAGTATCAGCGCGCCCTTTTCGTGGGCTTTGCGGGTAATCTCAGCCATGTTGAACATGGCACCACTCTTGTAGTGAACATGGGTCAGTACGACAAGAGCAGTGTCGTCATCGATTGCATCGAGAATTTCCTGACGGGGCTGGGTATGCAGATGTACCTTGCCGTCCATGAATCGCTCTAGACCCTGGAGAATATAGAGGTCTGTCGGAAAGTTGCCAGGCTCGGACAGAATCTTGTGGCGATTTGGACGCAGTCTGAGGGCCGCCGCGGCAAGCTTGAACAGATTGACAGAGGTGGAATCCGCGACGATCACCTCCCCTGGCGCAGCGCCGACGATGCCGGCGATCTTGTCGCCTACACGGCGTGGCAGGTGAATCCAGTCGGCGGTGTTCCAGCTGCGTATCAGCCCCTGCCCCCACTCCTGCTCAACCACTTTCCTGGCTTTTTCCTTGCTGGCTTTGGGCATTACACCCAGCGAATTGCCATTGAGGTAGATATGCTCTTCGGGCAGCTCGAATTCCTCTCGAAACTGCGCAAGCGGATCTTGGCGATCCAGTTCTATAAAATGGTCTTTGTTAAGCAATGTCATTTTCAGATACTCCTGAGCAGGGCGCGCACGGGCGAAGCGTCAAGCTGTTTCAGTTTCAGCGGCGGTGCAATCAGTTCGTAGTTGCCTGGGGGGACTCCATCGAGCACCAATCCTTCGAGGATGGCTAGGCTGCAACGATGAGCCGCATGGTGCGCATCCAAAGTTTTTGAGGTTTGTGGATCTAGCGATGGACTGTCGATACCGATCAGTCTGGCACCGCGGGAGGCGATCAGATCGATTGTAGCCGGGGCTACAGACGTGAATTTCTCGACCCAATGATCGTGAGGAAAGGCTGCATAGGTTCGCAGCAGAACTCGCTCCACCCGGTTGGGCAACTGATCGGCAATGTCCTCAGGCTCTACCTGACCTTTTGCACAGATCGCATCAATGAGCACACAAGGTCCGATATAGATATCGAGATCGACGTCCGCTATTGCTAGACCCATTGGGTCGTAGTGAAGGGGTGCATCGGCGTGGGTGCCCGAATGGGTCGAAAGCTGGAACTGGCCGACATTCACCGGGCAGTCGCTGTCCAGTACCCACTTGGCGTTGGTCTCGAACGTGCTATCGCCTGGCCAGACCGGCAGGCCGGGGCGCAGTAGTTGAGAAATATCCCAGATTTTACTCATGCATGGACCCTCAGATGGAGGTTCTCACCGACCAAAGCTCGGGGAAGAATTGAAGGTCTAGGGCTTTGACCAGGTAGTTGACGCCCGCAGTGCCGCCTGTACCCTGACGGTAGCCGATGATGCGCTCAACGGTTTTCATGTGGCTGAATCGCCAGCGCTGGAAATTGAACTCCATATCAACCAGCTTTTCAGCGAGCTCATACAGATCCCAGTAATCACCCGTATTGCGGTAGATCGCCGACCAGGCTTTTTCGATCTCTGGGCTGGCGCTGTATGGCTGAGCCCAGTCGCGCTGCAGATGACTATCGGGAATCGAGAAGCCACGCTTACTCAGTAACTGCAGGGTGAGGTCATAGAGGCTGGGTGCATTCAAAACCGTTTGCAGATGGTTGTAGTGATGCGGGTGTGCTCTGTGTGCCTCGATCATTTTGGCGTTCTTATTGCCAAGCAGAAACTCAAGCTCACGATATTGGTATGACTGAAAGCCGGAGCTTTGTCCCAATTTATCGCGGAAGCTAGCGTAGTCCGATGGCGTCATGGTGACCAACACTTCCCAGGCTTGAATCAGCTGTTCCTGAATGCGAGCGACGCGGCTCAGCATTTTGAACGCCGGGCGCAGATTGTCCTGCTGAATATGCTTGGCAGCACCATAGGCCTCATGCAGGCAAAGCTTCATCCACAACTCAGATGCCTGATGGATCACGATGAAGAGCATCTCATCGTGCTCACCGGAGACCGGATTTTGGCACTCCAGCAATGGGTCAAGTGTTAGGTACTGGCCATAGCTCATCTCCTGGTCCCAATGCACATTCTCGTTGTCGAGATCGACCTGAGCCGCTTTGATATTCGTTGAACTGTATGGGCAATTCGTCATGGTTTACTGCTCGCTGACTGTGTTGAGTGGGTTAGCTGCGTATGTGCACTAGGCTCGCCGAGATCCCAAAAAATCCCGGTGGCAATTTTCAGCCCTTGAGAAACGACCTCCTCGAGCAGGTGTTCCCCCGGTGCATGTTGGTCGCAGGATGGGTAAGAGTGCGGCAGCCATACCGTGGGCAGGCCCAATACATCGGCAAAACAGTGGTTGGGAATGGTGCCGCCAAGATTAGGTAGGACACTGATCGGCTGTTCGAGGGAGCGTTGTGCTGACTGTTCTACGAATCCGACCCAGGGGTGTGTGGGATCGAGTCGAGTGGCATCGTAACCACCTTCGGATTTGATCTCGATCGCCTCGAACCCGCGGTCGTCCAAGTGCTCGCGCAGTTTGGTCTCGACCGATTTCCAATCGGTACCCCGAACAAAACGCAACTGGCAGATTGCTTCAGCTTTTTCCGGGATGGCTCCGACGGGTTTGTCGGTGCGTCCTGAGCTTAGACCGACGATCTCGAGGGTATTGTTGCCATACAAGCGCTCGGCGATGGTCAAGCCGGGCTGCCCCCAGTTGGGATTCAGCTCGGGGTCAAACGTTTCCCCTCCAACCGGCAGGTCGCGTATCAGCATCGAAACATGCTGGGGCAACGCCGGTGCTTTCAAAAAATCGGCCTGCAACTCACCACTGCTGGAAACAAGCGTTGCCAGAGCATGGCTGAGCACTATCGCAGGATTAGTAATGATGCCACCCCAGTTACCCGAGTGTCGTACCCCGTTGCCTGTATTCAGAATCAGCCGGAACTGGCATACCCCCCTGGAGCCCAGAAAAATGGTTGGCAGGTCGTGACGAATGCGAGGGCCATCCGATGCCAGAAACAGGTCTGCTTTGAGCTCGTCGGCATACAGGCGGCAGGTTTCCTCAAGACCGGGAGAGCCCACTTCCTCGCTCATCTCAAACAGAATCTTGATGTTATAACCGAGTTTGCCGTCCCTCGCTTTCAATACGGCTGCGAGAGCGGTCAGGTTAATACTGTGCTGGCCTTTATTGTCGGCAGTGCCGCGCCCGTACCAACGTCCGTTGCGTGGCGTCAGTTCCCATGGGGATAGATTATCAGGCCACAGTTCTTCCTGGCCCTCAGTCACGTCGCCGTGACCATAGGTGAGTAAAGTGAGTAATGCGGGATCTTCGATTCGTTCCCCGATTAATAGTGGCGGCTTACCGGGTTTAGGATTTTCTAGTATGCGAGTCCTAAAACCCAATGTATGAAGTAATGGGGTGATTTCAATATCTAAATAGCGATCTATATCTGCTCTGCAATTCGGATCTTGGCTAACTGTACGGTACTGTATGCGTTTTGAAAGGGAATCAAAAAAAATGCCTGAAGACAAAGAGCTTGTCGCTAATTGTATTGCCAAATCGCGGCTGGTTTTTGCTTCTGTCGTCATAAAAAGTCCAGCAGGAGAGATAAGTTAAACGTCATAGTGAATATGACTTAAGATTAAGGTTTCTATTGATTTGCAACAATAATTAATATATCAATGATAGTTTCTAAATATTAGAAACCTGAGCGAACGCTCATGGGCGCATGCCCAGACCGGTGACAGATCAGCGAGGGAGTATGAAAGAGCTAAACCTGCGTTTCTTTCAAAGTGTTGCCACGACAGGCACTCTCTCGGCTGCGGCAGAAGAGTTGCATGTGGCGGTTTCAGCGGTAAGTCGCCAGATCAGTAACTTGGAAAGCCAGTTGGGACTTAAGCTGTTCGAGCGGCGCCCGCGGGGGATGTCGTTAACCGAAGCTGGTGAAGTGCTGCTGGCCTATGCTCTGCGCAATCAGTTGGAAGTTAATGAGGTCCTCTCAAAAATGCGGGGGATAGACGCTCTCCAGCAGCACCGTATCCGGGTCGCGTGCCCAGACGGCCTAGGATGGCATTTTTTACCGAGTGTGATCGGGGAGTTTAGAAGTTTTCATCCGGGCGTTAAATTCGATCTGCAGGTTGTGGATTCTGCGCGTGCTTCCGAACTGGTCAAGGAGGGCGCTGCAGATATCGCAATCACATTCAGTTTGGCGCCAATGATTGGTGTGGAGGTTGTTGCCAACCACGCGGGTGCCATTTGTGCACTTATGCCGTCTGCTCATCCTCTTGCAAGTCGCAGTCAGCTCAGCGTCACGGATCTTAAAGGTTATCCCTTGGCGCTGCCGCTAAACGGGACAACCATGCGTTACCTTTTTGATATTGCCTGTAATGTAGCAGGCATCACTGTAGTACCCGACTTTTCATGTGACTCGCTAGGCGCTATCTATGCCATGGTGAGGAAAGATAACGCCATGGTCACGCTGTGTGGAGCGGCATCCGTTCGAGATCAGGCGGATATTGACAGTATGGTGCTGATACCGATGAGCGATGCGCAATTAAGGCAGCGTAGCTTACAGATACAGGTGATGGCTGGACGGAGGCTGCCGCAGATTATTCAGTATTTTGTGCACTTTCTGGAGGAACAGCTGCTAAGGGCAGAGGCGCCAGATGTTCGTGATAACTCTTTTTAGCCAGAGTTTTGCTAGTAATCCTGTGATTAAGTTCGCGATACCGGGCTGATCCTCTATCCTTATCTGAGCAGCCCCTTCAGTAGCGCGGATTTACCTATATTAGATTGGTCAGAACTGCCCTTTAAGGCAGTCCAGACGGAGTAACCCTGTGCTCTCAACATCTGATCCACACGGACAATGTTGGCCAGCGCAAATAGCATAGCCAGCTTGCCGTCGTTTTTCGTCAGGCCGCGATAACGTGCTTTTACAAAGCCAAACTGGCACTTGATGATCCGAAGGGATGCTCCACTTTTGCCCGCACACTGGCCTTCAGATATTCGGTACGGATTCTGACTTTGTTGATGCGGGGATGCTTTTTCAGAGCTCGGAGCGTCCCCGGTCTTTCTGCGATGTGCCAATCAGCTCGAACATGCTTCAACTCATCCCGTTTTTCCGCGCCAGGGTATCCCGTGTCCGCGAAGATGAAGGCCTCATCACCATGCAGTACATAACCGGCCTGATTAAGATCGTGCTCATGAGCCGCTGTCGTCGTGAAACTGTGAGTGACTCCGGTTCGCGCATCAACACCGATATGTGCCTTCATTCCAAAGTGCCATTCATTCCCTTTCTTGGTCTGATGCATCTCCGGATCACGCTCACCGGCTTTGTTTTTGGTCGAACTCGGAGCCTCAATAATGGTGGCATCAATCAGCGAGCCCTCTTTGAGCAGGACGCCGGCTTCCGGCAGCCACTGGTTGACAGCTTCAAAAATCTGGCGAGCTAAACCGTGCTGTCCCAGCAGGTGCTGATCCATCCGAACATCCTCAATGTGTTTGTGCCGGGGATTGTCTCATGCGGAGGACTTGTTCACAGCTTCCCTAGTGGAGAATGAGCTATTTTTGGCTGCTTTAATAGGTGGTTTTATGCGTCGTTTAGCAAATTTATTTTTAATTAAATAGCAGCTTTTAACGAGTAGATAACAGCGTAAATAGAAGCTTTAAAGATTTCTAAAATAATAAAGGAGGGCTTGTTTGTCCCTCCTTTATTATTTTATTGCTTTGCTTAACCGATTGAGCGTTTATGTCGTACGATCAGGAGCGTAATCATGCTGACGGTACTGGTAAAGATGAGATAAAAACTTGGTGCCAGATTATTTCCGCTGCTGCTGATGAGCAAGGCGATGAAGAACGGTGTAGCACTGCCGAATAGCGTTGTCGCGATGTTGTAGCTCAGGGACATTCCTGTTGCCCGTACCCTGGTTGGGAACAGCTCGGAGAGCAGTGCGGGCAATCCTCCGTAGTAGAAGGCCTTCAGCAGGCTCAACCAAGTCAGCATCATGAACAGTGTGGCAAGCGCAGGGTACAGGCTCAGGTAATAGAAAACTGGAACGATCGAGATTACAAAAATGGTGCATGCAGTTAGCATCACTTTGGTGCGGCCGATAAGGTCGGACAAATGGCCGACGAACGGGGTCAGAATCGTCAGAATAATCCCGCTCAGCAGTGTGCCGCCGAAGCCGATGGATGCGCTTAGGCCTAGCTGCTTTACCGCATAGGTTGGCATGTAAATGATGGTATAGCTTACGGAGGTAGATAACATCATCGCCCCGATGGCCATCAAAATGCTGCCCTTGTGATGTTTTAACAGTGTGCTAACAGGCGCGGATTGGGGTTCTGATTGTTTAAATTCGGTCGCTTCTTCAATATGACGGCGTATGTAGAGTCCTACCGGGCCGATCAGCAAACCGAACAGGAAAGGAATTCGCCATCCCCAATCGTGTAACTGATCAGTCGTAAGGGTGGTGGTCAACAGCAGGCCGAAACCCGAGGCAAGTAACCCGCTGACCCCCTGGCTGGCGAACATGAAGCTGGAGATCAGCCCTTTTTTGTGTGGAGCTTTTTCAACCAAGAGAGCTGTCGCGGTTCCGAACTCGCCACCCGCGGAAAAACCCTGGATCAAGCGCGCTGCGAAGATGCCGATGGGTGCCAGAATTCCGATCGTTTCATAGGTCGGCATAACCGAGATTAGAAAGGTGCCGATCATCATGAGCCATATTGTCAGCAGCATGGCGGCTTTTCGGCCAACCCGGTCTGCGTAGGAACCTATGATGACTGCGCCTAATGGACGGATAAGATAGGAAAGGGCAAAACTACCCAAGGCTAGCAGGAGTGAAACGGTTTCGTTGTCTGAAGGAAAGAAGAGTTTTGCTATTGTCGCCGCGAAGAACCCGTAGACGATAAGGTCAAACCACTCCAAGGCGTTGCCAATAGAGGAGGCGATTACGAGTTTGTAGATTTTCTTGTCTGACAGTGTGCTCACCCGGTTAGCATCAAGTGTCAGTGTATCTGACCCAGCCATAGATGTTCCTCATAAAAGATACGTGTTTTTGTTGTCGGAGCATCTTAGTCATGCGTTTAGATTTGACACAATTATCGATTAATTAAGTTTTATTTCTATTTTTGGTAACGATGAGTAGTCCCATTTTGGGGCCTTAGAGGCAACAATCGCGACAAGCCTTGTCAGCTGTATAGCGTCTGAGCGTAATCATGAACCAGAAAGATGCGAATGGAGGGCGCGCTGGCCCATCCATTTAGGCTGATCCGCTATTTTTCGGGATTTTAAGTTTCCATCGCTGACTTAACCGAATGCCCGCCACCATCGACCCGCCGACAATGAGCACACAAGCCAGCAGCAATCGCGACGATGCCTGGGCTTCTCCGGCCAGAATCAGCAGCAGTGTTGAGATCAGTGGCGCTGCATAGGCCAGAGTGCCGAGCAGCTGAATGTTGCCCTTCTTGACGCCGATATCCCAGGTCAGGAAGGCGATGCCGACAGGCCCCAGCCCCAGCCCGATGATGCCGACCCACTGGAGGCTGTGTTCGGGCCATACGGTTTGCTCGAACAGCCAGTGGCACACCAGCCCCAGCAGCGCAGTTCCTGCACAGTACCAGCCCACGGTATCGGTGGGGACGGACGAGAATCGACGGCTCAGTACCGAATAGCTTGACCAGATCAGGGCGCAGGCGCCGGCGGCCAGATAGCCAAGGCTGTGTTCATCGCTAAAGCCGGTGTCATTGTTGATCAGCAACAGAGCGCTGCCGGACGCTGCCAGTACGGCGCCCAGAATGTGTGCGGTTCTGAGGCGCTCACCCGGAAGCAGTGCCGACAAGAGTACGATCAGCAGTGGCCAGAGGTAGGCGATCAGGCCCGCTTCGGCCGCAGGTGCCTTGGCCAGCGCGATAAAGTAGAACAGGTGGTAGCCGAAAAGTCCGCCGATGCCGAGCAGCCAGACGGGCAACGGCTGGCGCAGGAAACGCACGCCGCTTTCGCCGCGCAGCCACCAGCGGGTTTGCATCAGTAACCAGGCCAGCGTGAAGGTCATCGCCAGTAGCTGAAACGGGGGGATGCGGGCGTCGGTCCAGCGTGTCATGAGAGCAAGGGTGCCCCAAAGCAGGATGGATATGCTGCCGATCAACGTGGCGGAGCGGGTGTTCATGATGTTGGCTCAATGCTCAGCAAAGGAATGCGCTGATCTTATCGCGCTCAGACGATCGAGTCTTTGCCGGATGGGCACAGTTGTTTGCCGTAATGGCGGTTAATGGATGATTGATGAGCGGTAATGCCGGGGCGATAGGCCGAAGTGGCGTTTGAAGCGGTCGCTGAATGCAGCCAGATTACTGTAGCCACTACGCTCGGCAACGCGCTGTATGCTGTCCTCGCTACTGATCAGCCAAGAACGTGCGTGCTCCATGCGTACCCGCAGCAGGTAATCAGAGGGCGAACAACCGTACTCGCGTCGGAATAGAGTGTTGAGTTGACGCTGGCTCAGATGAACCAGTGATCCAAGGGTGGATAACGGGATCGGATCGCTGAAGTGTTGATCGATATAGTTCCGAACCGCCAGGATGCGTTGGTCTATGGCGGGGGAGGCAAGGGTGTTGCTGGTCAGCAGCAGGTCGATCAATAGATGACTGCTTGATTGCTGCAGTGGTGCCGTGAGTTTGCCGTTGCTCAGCAGGCGGGCGAGAAATTCGGCGTACTCAAGCGACTCTCCATTCAAGGATAGGAACGCGGGTAGTTGTTCGATCTTATCCTCAGCCATAAGCGGCAGATCGGCGACCAGAAACCGGTTGCCCCCCTTGGCTTGAAAACAGTGCTCCGCGCCAGTGTGGATAACCGCGCAGCGGTGTGCTTCGACCGTTCCCTGATGGCCATCGATTTCGAGCGCCAGTGTGCCGCTTAGAGGCAGAATCAGCTGGTGATAGCCGTGACTGTGCCGGTCGATTTCGTCACGATAGCTGCGCAGCTCAAGACAGGGCTTCATGCGGACTACTCTTCGCTGTCTCGAGCTTCGCGGGCCTTGCGCTCAGCTTCGGCCTGGCGCCATAGGGCCATCTCTTCGTAGTAGGTGTCCCAAACACAGGGTGAGCACTCGCTTTCGCAGCACTCCCCTTCCTGGGGCGGTGTAGGCTGTTCAATCATCGTTCATCCAGTATCGTCGTGTGTACGTGTAGTGTTGCCATTGTAGCGCGCTCAAACGATGAACTCAGCCTCCGGCCTTCTTGGTGCGTGCCGTGGCGACGGCTTCCAGTGGATTGTCCGGCCAGGGGTGCTTCGGATAGCGACCTTTCATCTCCTTTTTGACCTCCGCGTAGCCATTGCGCCAGAACCCTTCCAGATCCTGCGTGACCTGAAGTGGCCGGCGGGCGGGGGAGAGTAGATGCAGTTTTAACCGCACGCCGAACCCGATAACCGGTGTTGCGGTGCAGCCGAACATCTCCTGCAGCTTTACGGCGAGCACCGGCGGTGTTTCGCTATAGTCGATACGTAGGCGCGCACCCGAGGGGACCTGAATGCGCTCAGGTGCCCGCTCGTCCAGCTGTTGCGGCAAAGGCCAGGGTAGTTGGGTTTTCAGAATCGCGAACAGGTCCAGCCGTGAAAAGTGGTTGATATGGCTGACGCCGTCCAGCCAGGGCGAGAGCCACTGCTCTAGGCTGTCGAGCAGTGCTGAATCTGACAGGTCAGGCCAGCCCCCCTGATCATCATGTTGATGACAGAACGCCACGCGTTCCCGCCACAGGTTGATCTCCTCGTTCCAGGGCAGCAGGCTCAGCCCCTTCTTGCGAATCAATCGGCATAGGGCACCGTTGCGTGTATCCGGTGAAGGGGAGGGCAGAGGCGTGCGTTCAAGCACCAGCTCACCGACACGGCGCTGCTGTTCGGCGATGAGGCGTTGCTGCGATTCATCCCACTCGACGCGCTCGTCCTCGAGCACCAGTTCGGCCAGCTCGCGCTGGAACAGTGCAGGGTTCAGTGCGCAGGCGCGTCGTATACGGTCGCGTGCGTCACCCTGACGGCCGCTCAATTCTGCAACGACAAGCCAGGGTTCGCGGCACAGAGGGTCGGTCACTTCCAGTTCGGCGCCGCGTCCCGTGGCCAGACGGTAGTGCGAACCACCGTTTTTGCGGGTCTGGGCGATGCGATCGGGGTAGGCGGCGGCCAGCAGAAACCCGATCCAGCGGGGATCACCTGGGTTGTCCACGTTGCAGGATGCAACCTCTGTATCCTGTGCCAGCCGACGGTATTGCGTGCTCAGCTGTTTAAGACGCTGATGCAGGGCGCGCTGACTACCCGAGTTCTGTTGGCCAGGGCGCTGGTGTAGCCAGTCAAGGCGCAGGTAAAGATCGCTGCCGCCTTCGTGAAGCGGGTCGCGCTCGCTCAGTAGGGCAGCAATATCGGCGGCCAGTGGCAGCAGTCCATGCTTAACGCCGGTCAGCAGAAGGTGGGCCAGGCGCGGGTGGGTGGGCAGCTTGGCCATCTCGTTGCCATAGTCGCTAAGGCGCAGGCGACCGTCACTCTGAATGTGGCAGGCGTCGAGCCTCTCAAGCAGGGTGATCGCCTGTTGCCAGGCCGCTTTCGGTGGCGGATCAAGCCAGCTCAGTTCATCGGGGTTGTCCACTCCCCAGGCCAGTAGTGCTAGAGACAGCGGAGCCAGATCGGCGGTTTGCATCTCCGGCGCCGTAAAGGGGGAGAGTTGTTCCTGCTGGCCTTGGGACCAAAGGCGGTAGCAGGTGCCGGGGCCCAGACGTCCTGCGCGGCCTGCACGCTGCGCTGCGGATGCCGCGGACACCCTACGTGTGTGTAGGCGGTTCATGCCGGTGGCCGGATCGAACGCGGCCTGTCGTGACAGCCCTGAATCGATGACAACGTCGATACCTTCGATTGTAAGGCTGGTTTCGGCAATGGCGGTGGCCAGCACGATCTTTCGTTTACCCGCCGGGGCCGGCGCAATTGCCTGTTGCTGTTGATCCAGTGACAAATCGCCGTACAGGGGGGCGAGGATCAGGTCGGGGCGGTTGCTCAGTTGCTCCTCTAACAACGCCTGTACGCGGCGTATCTCGCCTTGCCCCGGCAGAAAGACCAGCAGGCTTCCGTGCTGTTCAAGCAGGGCCTGATCGATCACCTTGCAGATACGCGGCTCTATCCACTCGCCGGATTCGGCCGCGCCGGTATAGAGTGTGTGCACCGGGTAACTGCGGCCTTGAGAGCGCACGACGGGGGCGTTGCCGAGCAGCCCGGCGATGGCCTCACCATCAAGCGTTGCTGACATGATCAGCAGTTTCAGAGGGGGATCATCTCTGAGCAGCTCGCGCCCCTGCAATGCCAGTGCGAGGCCAAGGTCAGCATCGAGACTGCGTTCGTGAAACTCGTCGAAAATCAGCAAACCCACCCCTTCAAGTGCGGGGTCTGTTTGCAGCATGCGGGTCAGGATACCTTCAGTGACGACCTCTATGCGGGTACGTTCGCTGATGCAGTTGTCCAGTCGGACGCGATAACCGACGGTTTCGCCGGCTTTTTCGCCCAGCTGCCGTGCGAGCTGCTCGGCGGCTGCACGCGCGGCCAGTCGTCGAGGCTCCAGCATCAGAATTTTCTGCCCTTGAAGCCAGCTCTCGTTAAGCAGTGCAAGCGGCACGCGCGTTGTTTTACCGGCTCCCGGCGGGGCTTCAAGAACCGCTTCGTGGTGGCTGGCGAGAGTGCGCTGCAATTCGGGCAGGATGGCGTCGATCGGCAAAGGTTGCATGGCGTAGAACTTTCATGGAAGGCGGGTACTCAACAGGTGATACTACCATAAGAGTGTGGTTGCTTAAGATCATGGGGAAACGTGATGCGGACACCGGCTGGTGAACATCTGAACTTACGCCAGTATGCGTTGCGAAACGGATTGCAGTCTGTGCTGCTGATACTGTTCATGGGTGGTTTTCTCGGTGTGCTGGGTTGGTTGCTGTGGGGCAGTGCGGGCGTCGTGCTGCTGATTTTCATGGGTTTTTCTGCTGTGGCGTTCAATCCGGCGCTGTCACCGCGCTGGGTAATGAAGCTTTACGGTGCGAAACCCCTGGATAGAGGACAGCTTCCTGCGCTGGATCAGGTGCTTGAGTGGTTGTGCGAGCGTGCTGGGCTTGAGACGGTGCCCAGGCTCTACCTGATCCCCAGCCGGGTGATGAACGCGTTTTCGGTGGGAACGCGAGGGCGCTCGGCTATCGCACTGAGCGATGCCATGATCAGGCGTCTGAGCCTGCGTGAACTGGTGGGTGTACTGGCCCATGAAGTCAGCCATATCCGGCACAATGACCTCTGGGTAATGGGGCTGGCTGACCTGTTCAGTCGTCTGACCAGCCTGCTATCCTTCGTCGGTCAGGCGTTGTTGGTACTGAATCTGCCGTTACTGTTGTTGGGGCTTGTGACTATCAACTGGTGGCTGATACTGCTGCTGGTGATCGCGCCAGTGGTCAGTGCCCTGGCGCAATTGGCGCTCTCCCGAACGCGGGAATACGCCGCCGATCTGAATGCAGCGAGGTTGACCGGGGATCCGGAGGGGTTGGCGCATGCGCTGGATGTGATCGAACAGGCACAGGGCGGCTGGCTGGAACACATACTGATGCCGGGACGACGGGTGCCCGAACCGTCACTGTTGCGGACCCATCCGCAGACCCATGAGCGGGTCGAACGATTGAACGCCTTAAAGCAGGAGCTGGACGAGGGCGGCGCGTTGCCGCTGGATGCCCTCTTGCACCGATTCGATCATCCGGAAGTACGGCACACACCCAGACGCCGGTTCTGGGGAACCTGGTGGTAGAGCCTCAAGCGCGCTTGACCCACTGCAGCAGTCGATTGTTGGCAGGCATCTCGTGGTCGGCGACGAGTTCAAGGCCTGCGCGGTGAGCGAGTGCTTCCACCGCTTCGAAATCACGAATGCCGCGCGACGGCTCGAACTGCTTCAGCCACAGGTCGAAACGTGCATTGCTTTCACTGGTGAAGCGCCCGCCATAGTTAAAGGGCCCGTATTGGCAGAATACCCCGCCTGTTGGCAATGCATCACCGATACGGGTCATCATCTCGATCACCGAACTCCACGGCATGATATGGGTTGTGTTGGCGGTGAAGACGCCATCGAAGTCTGATGGCCAGTTGTGTTGGGTCACATCCAGTGCAAGCGGCGGGAGCAGGTTCGGTAGTCTGGCCTCTTCGATCCAGAGCATGATGCCGGGATGAGCATCCTCGAGATCACTGGTCTGCCATACAAGGTGATCAAGTGCCGTGGCAAAGTGAACGGCGTGCTGGCCTGTTCCACTGCCAATTTCGAGTATTGCGTGCCGGTCGGCAAACGCATCGCGCAGCACCTGAAGAATCGGTTCCTTGTTGTTGTCGCAGGCAGGGGAGTAAGGCTTTTCGGGCGCGGTCATTGGTTTGATTCTTCACCTGTGTCTGGCAGAGTCCCGCCGTTAGATGGCAGTATGACAGCCTTTCTTAACAGTCATGGCGCCCGTGAGGCAAGGATGAAAGATGAAAAAGCAGGATAAGCAAATAACCCGCCACTATGCCGTCTGTCCTCATGACTGTCCTTCGACCTGTGCGCTTGAGGTCGAGAAGATCGATCACCGCACGATTGGCCGGGTGCATGGGAGCAAAGACAACACATACACGGATGGTGTCATCTGCGCCAAAGTCGCGCGCTATGCCGAGCGTGTTCATCATCCTCAGCGGTTGCGTACACCCTTAAAAAGGGTGGGTGCAAAAGGTGAGGGGTTGGCGGCGTTCGAGCCGATTGGTTGGGATGAGGCGCTCGATGAAGTCGCGACTCGCTTCCAGTCCATAACCGATACCTACGGTGCCGAAGCGGTATGGCCCTATTTTTATGCCGGGACCATGGGCTGGGCCCAGCGGGGGGCTGCGCACAGGCTTCGCCATGCGCTGGGGTATTCCGGCCAGAAGGAGACGATCTGTGTCGCGATCTCCAATGCCGGTTACCGTGCGGGCGTCGGTGCCATACGGGGCGTTGATGCGCGGGAGATCGCCGATAGCGAGCTGATTGTTGTCTGGGGCGGAAATCCGGTACATACCCAGATTAATGTCATGACCCATATCGCCAAGGCGCGCAGGAAAGGCGCGAAACTGGTGGTGGTCGATCCCTATGAAACACCGACCGCTAAGCAGGCTGACCTGCACCTGATGCTCAAGCCTGGCACCGACGGTGCGCTGGCGTGTGCCGTTATGCATCAGATTTTGGCCGATGGCCTGGAGGATCGTGACTACCTCGAGGCGTACAGCGATTTCGACGATCGGATTAGGGCGCATCTGAGTACCCGTACGCCGCACTGGGCGGCGGGCATCACCGGGCTTAGCGAAGAGCAGATTATAGCGTTCGCCCGCCTGTACGCGGAGACGCCCAGAAGTTATATACGGCTGGGTTATGGCTTCAGCCGGTCGCGAAATGGAGCGTCCAATATGCATGCCGTGACCTGTTTGCCGACTCTGGTTGGCGCATGGAAGTATCAAGGAGGCGGTGCGCTGTACTCCAACAGTGAGCTGTATCGTGACCTGGACCGAACGCCCCTGCATGGATTAGCGCTACGAGACCCGGGCGTCAGAATGCTGGATATGTCGAGGATCGGGCCAGTGCTGACGGGAAATCCTCAGGATCTGGGCGACGGGCCACCGGTCAAAGCGCTGTTCATCCAGAATACAAACCCGGTTGTGGTCGCGCCGGAGTCCGCCCGGGTGCGAGAGGGGTTCATGCGTGACGATCTGTTTGTCGTTGTCCATGAGCAGATGATGACCGAGACGGCGGCGATGGCCGATATTGTGCTTCCGGCAACCACCTTCCTGGAGCACGACGATATATATACCGCCAGCGGTCATACTCATCTGCAGGTCAGCAAGGCGATTATCGAACCCTTTGCCGAGGCGCGCAGCAACCACTGGGTGGTCGGCGAGCTGGCGCGTCGGCTCGGTGTGCAGGACGAACTGTTTGAAGTCGGGGCGCTCGATCTGGTGGACAAGGCGTTGCACCCGGGGGGGCTCCCCAGTGCTGACGAGATTCACCAGATGGGTGGTCTGGATTGTTCATTGGCGTTTGAGACAGCGCATTTTCTGGACGGATTCGGTCATGCCGACAAGCGTTTTCACTTCTACGCCGACTGGCGGTCGCTCGGCGATCATGATGGGCGCCTGCCGGAGATGCCCGATCATGCCGAGATCATCGATGAGGCAGACAATGCGTGTCCATACCGGTTGGTAACGGCGCCGGCGCGGACGTTTCTTAACAGCAGCTTTTCCGAAACGCCAGGGTCCCAAAAGAAAGAGGGGCGGCCGCGGCTGTTGATACACCCCGACGCGGCTCACACCCTTGGTGTTGACGAGGGTGATCTGGTGATCATCGGTAATGGCGCCGGGCAGATACGCATCCATGCAGCGCCCTTCACAGGTTTACAGCCTGGCGTAGTGGTCGTGGAGGGGTTGTGGCCCAATAGCGCCTTTGTCGACGGCGTGGGTGTGAATGCGCTGGTCAGTGCAGAACCTGCGGCCCCTGCCGGTGGCGCGGTGTTTCACGATACCAAAGTATGGCTGCGCAGAGGCTGAAGCTGTTGGGCGCGCGCCTGTTAACGTGCTATAAGCCGGGCTTCACGTTATTATTGAACGCTGTGCCCGATGTCGGGCCGCTTGCCGGGAGCGTGTCACTTTTGACTCCCGTTTCCTGAAGTTACGTGTCATGCAGTTTGGCGACCGATGCTCCTGATCATCGATAATTACGATTCGTTTACCTACAACGTGGTGCAGTATTTCAGTGAGCTGGGGGCTGACGTCGAGGTATACCGCAATGACGAGTTGGATCTGGCCGGTATCGAGGCGAGAAAACCGTCTCAGCTGGTCATCTCTCCCGGCCCCTGCACGCCCAATGAAGCCGGGATTTCGATGAAGGCGATTCGGCATTTCGCCGGACGGTTGCCGATTTTGGGTATCTGTCTGGGTCATCAGGCGATCGGGCAGGTGTTTGGCGCCAATGTCGTGCGCGCCCGTCAGGTGATGCACGGCAAGACGTCGCCGGTGTATCACGACAATACGGGCGTGTTTGAAGGCCTGAACAACCCGCTTGAAGTCACGCGTTATCACTCTCTGGTGATCGAGCCGGAAAGCGTGCCGCCAGAGTTGGAAGTAACCGCCTGGACCCGATCGGCGGATGGGCGGCGAGATGAGATCATGGGGATTCGGCACCGCCAATTGGATGTCGAAGGGGTGCAGTTTCACCCTGAATCAATACTGACCCAGCAGGGGCATGAACTGCTGGCGAATTTCCTCAAGCGTAGCGAAAGCCCAAGCTAAGGTAGGAGCAGCAATGGATATTAAAGAAGCGTTGGCACGTGTCGTCGATCATATCGACCTGAGTCGCGATGAAATGGTTGAAGTGATGCGTCAGGTGATGACAGGACAGTGCAGCGAGTCGCAGATTGCCGGCTTTCTGGTTGGGTTGCGCATGAAAAGCGAATCCATCGACGAGATAACCGGCGCAGCGCAAGTGATGCGCGAACTCGCCACGCCGGTGAAGGCACGCGCTGCGACGCTGGTGGATATTGTCGGCACAGGCGGTGATGGTGCCAACCTGTTCAATGTATCCTCTGCCAGTGCTTTTGTTGCTGCCGCCTGTGGCGTCAACGTGGCCAAGCATGGCAATCGTGGCGTATCGTCCAAGAGCGGAAGCGCTGATCTGCTTGAGCAAGCCGGTATCAATCTGGATCTGGGGGCGGAGCAGGTGGCGCGTTGTATCGATGAGGTCGGTGTCGGCTTCATGTTTGCACCTGGGTATCATGGTGCGATGAAGCATGCGATCGGTGCCCGCCGTGCGCTGGGAATTCGCACCCTGTTCAATATCCTCGGCCCAATGACCAATCCCGCCGGTGCAAAGCGTCTGGTGATCGGCGTATTCACCAAGAAACTCTGTCGACCGATGGCTGAGGTGATGCAGCAACTCGGTGGCGAGCACATCATGGTTGTGCACGCCGACGATGGTCTTGACGAGATCAGCCTGGCAACGCACACGCATGTGGCCGAACTCAAAGATGGCCGCATCACCGAATACACTTTGAAGCCCGAGGATCTGGGAGTAGAAAGCCAGAGCCTGATAGGCCTTGTAGTGGATAGCCCCGCCCAGTCGCTGGAGCTGATCCGCGCAGCGCTGTCAGGCGATGAGGCAACCGCAGCACGTAAAGCGGTGGCGATGGTGGCGTTGAACGCCGGGGCAGCGGTGTACCTGAGCGGTCAGGCAGAGAGTCATAAAGAGGGCGTGGAAAAGGCGTTGGAAGCTATCCGATCCGGCGCGGCGCTGAAGAAAATGGAACAGCTGGCCCAGTTCAGCCAACAGCTTTGAGCGGACAGATCATGAACGACACACCGACAGTGCTTAAAAAGATCATTGCACGTAAACATGAAGAGATCGAAGCGCGGGCCAGCAAGGTCTCCATCTCTGATCTGAGCGATCGCATCCGTGCGCGGCTCGGAACCGACAGTGACCCACGCGGTTTTGTCGCCAGTTTGCAGAAAAGCCTCTCCGAAGGACGTTCGGCGGTGATCGCCGAGGTCAAGAAAGCGAGCCCATCCAAAGGCGTTATCCGCGATCCTTTCCACCCGGCGGAGATCGCACGCTCCTATGAGCAGGGCGGTGCCAGTTGCCTGTCGGTGTTGACCGATGTGGACTTTTTCCAGGGCAGCGACGAATACCTGATGGAGGCGCGTGCAGCCTGTTCGTTGCCGGTCATACGCAAGGACTTTATTGTCGAGCCCTATCAGGTGTATGAAGCCCGTGCTATCGGTGCCGATTGCATCCTGCTGATCGTGGCGGCACTGACCGATGCGAAGATGGCCGAACTGAACAAGCTGGCTCATTCGCTGGGCATGGATGTGCTGATCGAAGTGCATAACGAAGAGGAGCTCAAGCGCTCTTTGCCGTTGGGTAACACCCTCGTCGGGATCAATAATCGCAACCTGCACACCTTTGAGGTGTCGCTTGAACACACCTATTCGTTGCTGTCGATGATCCCCGAAGACCGTATCGTGGTCACTGAAAGCGGCATTCACACACCGGAAGATG
This sequence comes from Marinobacterium lacunae, assembly GCF_000705555.1. GTDB lineage: Bacteria > Pseudomonadota > Gammaproteobacteria > Pseudomonadales > Balneatricaceae > Marinobacterium_D > Marinobacterium_D lacunae. The sequence continues at coordinate 241,739 of NZ_JMQN01000011.1, read as the reverse complement.
TTGCGGCCATGCGTGGCTGTGGCGTCAATGCCTTTCTGGTCGGCGAAGCGTTCATGCGTGCGCCGGAGCCCGGTCAGAAACTGGCTGAACTGTTTAAATAAAGGAAAAGGCTGAGATGACGATGAACGTCAATGTGCACTGGGACGGTGACGAGCGCTTCAAGGCGGTTACCGATTCCGGCTTCGATGTAATGATCGACCGTGATCTGAAGCAGGGGCCACGCCCGATGGAGTTGCTGCTGGCGGGGCTCGGCGGTTGCACCAGTGTTGATGTCATGAGCATCCTGCGCAAGGCGCGTCAGGATGTCACCGAATGCGTGGCGCAGATCGAGGCGGAGCGCGCCGATACGGTGCCCTCGGTGTTCACCAAAATTCACGTAAAATTCGTGGTGACCGGGCACAACCTCAAACCCTCGGCCGTAGAGCGCGCTGTTAAGTTGTCGGCAGAACAGTACTGCTCAGCGTCGCTGATGCTGGAGAAGGGTGGCGTCGAGATCAGCCACAGCTTCGAGATAGTGGAAGCTGAGTGAGTCGATTCGCCACCGCTTTGTGAACACCGCCTTCGGGCGGTGTTCTGCTTTATGGAGGTGGTTGTTTGGCCTTGTATATACACCCCTTTGCAGGTATTATTTCGCGTCCGATAAATTCGGCATACACTTATAGTTGTTTAACTCCTTGCTTTCGGTCGGTCGGCAATACCCTATTAGGTGCTCTCTGATGCGAAGGCTATTAACCCGTAAGGAGCAATAATGCGTCATTACGAAATCGTCTTTCTGGTTCACCCGAACCAGAGCGAGCAGGTTCCGGCTATGATCGAGCGTTACAAAGCCCTCATCGAAGGCGATAACGGCACGATCCACCGTCTGGAAGACTGGGGCCGTCGTCAGTTGGCTTACCCGATCAACAATGTTCACAAAGCACACTACGTGCTGCTGAACGTTGAGTGCTCCCAGAGCGTTCTCGACGAACTGGCTAACCTGTTCCGTTACAACGACGCCGTGCTGCGTAACATGGTTATCCGTTGTAAAGAAGCAATCACCGAAGCCTCTCCGATCAAAGCTGCTGAAGCGCGTGAAGAGCGTAAGCCGCGTCGTGAAGACCGTGGCGAGCAGAAGTCTGAAAGGGCATCTGCTGAAGAAACTGAAACCGCTTCAGAAGAGTAAGATTAAGGAGAGTTCAGATGGCACGTTTTTTCCGTCGTCGCAAGTTCTGCCGTTTCACCGCTGAAGGCGTTAAAGAGATCGATTACAAAGATCTCGACGTTCTGAAAGGCTACATCACTGAAACTGGCAAAATCGTTCCGAGCCGCATCACCGGTACTAAAGCGCGTTACCAGCGTCAGCTGGCCACCGCTATCAAGCGCGCGCGTTACGTGGCTCTGCTGCCGTACACTGACAGCCACGACGTCTAAGGATTAGCGGCGTAAGCCGTGAAACCACTGTGGGGCCTGTCCTTGAACGACAAGCCTTGCAGAGATGAACAGGTTAGAGGTGAGACGGGGCAGTCCCGTCAACCGGATAGGAATTAAACCTGCAGCCCGAGGCTGTAGATAGATGAGGTTTACGAGATGGAAGTAATTCTGCTCGAGAGCATCGGCAAGCTGGGTAAGCTTGGCGATAAGGTATCGGTCAAGGGCGGTTTCGGCCGCAACTACCTGGTCCCGCAGGGTAAAGCTGTACCGGCTACTGGTGATAACGTTGCACGTTTCGAAGAGCGTCGTGCAGAGCTGGAAAAAGCGGCAGCTGATAAGCTGGCTGCTGCCCAGGCTCGCGCTGAACAGCTCAACGATCTGGAGCTGTCCGTTGTTGCCAAAGCGGGTGACGAAGGCAAGCTGTTCGGCTCTATCGGTACTCGTGATATCGCTGATGCGATCTCCGGCGCTGGTATCGCAGTCGAGAAAAGTGAAGTTCGCCTGCCGGCTGGTGTTATCCGCACCATCGGTGAGTTCGACATCACTGTTCAGCTGCACCCGGAAGTTTCTGCACACCTGAAGCTGATTGTTGTCGCTGAATAAGTTGCAGAAGTAGAAAAAAGCACTGTTTCCCGAAAAGGATCAGTGCTTTTTTTGTATCCAAACGCCTGGCGGTGACCTCCGGCCAGTCCTTGCTGACACCTCGCGAATTTATCAATTATCCTTCTCTAAGGCTTGTTCAGGCGCTGCAATACCCCTCAATCAGTGAGCGGTTGAATATACCGTACGTTTACGTTATACAAAATTTATAGCATTTGTCATGCGTAGAACTAGGCTTTAAGTTTCTGACAGGGATGTAGGTTAAGTTCAATGGACGACATTATTGATAGCATTGAAAAATATCTTATAGACAACCGAGAACTACCTTTCTCGGTTTATTCATCTATCTACGAACAGAATATTTTAAACGTGCCAGTGGCGAAACCACTACTGATATTTGTGCTTAGTGGAGAGAAGGAGCTCGGCGGTGCGACGAAAGTAATATGCAAAAGTGGAAGTTTTATTTTCCTATCAGATAATCATGCTGTACATATGCGGAATATTCCTGGAGATAAGCCCTACTACGCATTGTTGATTGAATTCGATTATCAAGACTTTGAGGGGATCCCGATTAATGTTGGTCGAAAAGTCGATTATATTATAGGAGATACGTCATCGAAAGTTGAAAGTTGCTTAAAGCAGTTTGTCGACAGCGTGTCATGGGCTCCGAATAGTATTGTAAACCATCGTAAAAGAGAAATACTCTTGCTTCTATACTATCTTGGTTATACCGACATTGCTTTTATGAAAGGGAAACCAAAAACGAGCCACAAAATTCATGACATAGTTAATAATAATGTGTGTGAAGTATCAGTCGAAGAGATCTGTGATCAACTGGCCATGAGCGAGTCGACTCTGCGGCGTAGGCTGAAGGCAGAAGGTACGAGTATTACAGATATAAAAAATAGAGCCCGGCTGGGTTTGGGTCTGCATTTGTTACAAACAACAGAGGATCCAATCAGCGTCATTTCCGAGCGCTGTGGCTACCAGTCACAATCGCGTTTTACTCAACGCTTTAAAGACCATTTTGGCCTAACGCCGACAGAGCTTAGAAAAACAAGACAAGTTAATGTAGATTAATAATGGTATTGGTTTTTTCTTATTTTTCTATTTATTGGTATTTTGTTTTTAAATTAAGCCGGTTTCTCATAAAAACATGTAATAAACTTATTGTCTTTTATGTGGTAGTGGCCTATGAATGGGTGACTTTTTAATATATATCCATATATTTTATTTAAAAGTGATCTAAATTAATTTGAGTTATGTTTCTATGCCTGTTAGCTGTTCATAAGAGTAGCCTGCTTTTATTTGTCCTTGAATATTGCAACGTTAATAACCTCTCCTTTGCAGAAGATATTAAGGTGAATAATTTCTTTTTCGTGCAGCGCTAGAATTCTCATCTTGGCAGAGTCGTTATCCAATAAGTCTAGATCCATATTTTACTCTTGGAAAAACAAAAGGGATTGTGCGTGCACAGGCACGTGTACCTGTATCCGCAAAATGTAAAAATCCATAGGGAGTTGGGAATTGAAAGCTTTCATATATTTTTCTTATTATGAAGGGCGTTGGGGCGTTTTTTGACGTATGGTCGTACACACTTATAACCAGAATAGACCGAGCATAGTCCGGAAATAAGCAGCATCGAGTATTCGGCATCCGGGCCGAATACTCGATAAGTGAACCATCAGTCGCGCTGATATGTGGCTTCGATAGTGCTTGAAGCGATTGAGTAGGCGTTAATCATATAGCCGGTGAGTGCTGCCGATGCGTTCTCCGGTAGCTCAAGCTCCTGCGACAATGCATGAACTGTAAATTGATATCGATGAACGCCGTGACCGATAGGGGGGCAGGCGCCGCCAAACCCTTTCGAACCGTAGTCGTTGCTCAGTTGAACACTGCCCTGTGGCATCAGATCTTTGCTCGGGTCGCCAGCGCCGGCTGGAAGGGAGGTCGTCTCAGCGGGAATGTTGACCACCTGCCAGTGCCACCAGCCGCTTCCGGTGGGCGCATCGGGGTCATAGGCCAAGATTGCAAATGCCTTGGTCTCTTCCGGTGCGCCGGACCAGGAGAGTTGGGGGGAAAGGTTGCCGCCAGTGCAACCGAAGCCCTGAAACTCCTGGGTTTTGTCCATTGCTTGTCCTTGCGCGATGTCGGCGCTCGATAGCTCCAGTGAGCCAGCCATGGCCGATGCGGAGGTCAGCATAGCGAAGGGAAGGGCTAATTTTATCAGTGACGTTGGCATTACGCTCTCCAAGTTCATCAAATGGAACACGATGTCTATCGTACATAATTGAGTACCCAGAATTTACGCGGGAAACCGTCAGATTTTCGCCCGTTTCGTTCACGCCTTAGGGGGTTGTGGCGGTTATCCACCGGGTATTGAAGGTTGTATGGAAGGGGCAACCCGACAGGATCTTGGCCACATTGGCTTGTTGGTTAAGGACAGTAAGCTCTTTTTCCACCTTGCCTGAACGATTAGACTAGAGCGCTTGGGTCAATATCTGGCCCTTCGTTTTAATGAATCGGAAGAGTTGTTGTGGATATCGCGGAACTGAACGACGAGGTACTCGAACGCGCCAAGGTGCCGCCCTATTCAATGGAGGCGGAGCAGTCGGTGCTCGGCGGTCTGATGCTCGATAACAACGCCTGGGACACTGTGGCCGAGGTGGTGCTTGAGCAGCACTTCTACAGCGGTAACCACCGCTCGATCTTTCGCACCATGCAGAAGCTGGTCGACGATGGCCGTCCTATCGACGTTGTAACGCTCTCAGAAGAGCTGGATCGCACTGCAGAGCTTGAACAGGCCGGCGGGCTGGAATACCTGGTGTCGCTGGCGCGCAACACCCCCAGTGTCTCCAACATCCGTGCTTACTCCGAGATCGTGCGTGACCGTGCGCTTCTGCGGCAGATGATCGAGGTGGCCAACGAGATCGCCGATAACGCCTTTTTCCCTGATGGGCGTGCCTCCGAGGAGATCCTCAACGAGGCGGAGCAGAAGATCTTTAAGATTGCCGAGAACCGTCCCAACCAGGGCGGCCCCGAGCCGATCAACCCGCTGCTGAAGAAAGCGGTGGATCGCATCGACCACCTGTTCAACAACTCCGATGCGATGACCGGTACTACAACCGGCTTTGACGACCTTGATGCCCGTACCGGTGGCCTGCAGCCATCTGACCTGATCATCGTTGCCGCGCGTCCCTCCATGGGTAAGACCACGTTCTCGATGAACCTGGTCGAGAACGCGCTGATGGGCACCAATAAGCCGGTGCTGGTGTTCAGTCTCGAGATGCCGGCGGATCAGCTGGTGTCGCGTATGCTCTCCTCGCTTGGGCGCATCGACCAGACTAAGGTGCGTAGCGGTCAGCTGGAGGAGGATGACTGGCCGCGACTGACCGCAGCGGTCAACATGCTCAAGAACAAGCCGCTGTACATCGATGACCAACCCGGCATCAGCCCCAACGAGATGCGTGCCCGCGCCCGCCGTATTGTGCGTGAGCATGGTGAGCTGGGCCTGATCATGGTCGACTACCTGCAGCTGATGTCGATGAAAAACGGTAAGAGCGAGGGGCGTACCCAGGAAATCTCCGAGATCTCACGCTCGCTGAAGGCGCTGGCCAAGGAGATGGAGTGTCCGGTAGTGGCCCTGTCTCAGCTTAACCGAAGCCTTGAGCAGCGCCCGAACAAGCGGCCCGTTAACTCGGATCTGCGTGAATCGGGCGCTATCGAGCAGGACGCCGACGTGATCATGTTCATCTACCGTGATGAGGTGTACAACGAGGACAGTCCGGATAAGGGCGTGGCCGAAATCATCATCGGTAAGCAGCGTAACGGTCCTATCGGTACCACTCGCTTGGCATTCATTGGTAAGTACACCCGCTTCGAGAACCTGGCGCACAGTTACGATTACGGGCCGGACGAGTAATCCGGCCGCGTTTGAGCGTTTGTCTTACTGGGTGACTTTCAGCATCTGGGTGCGGAAGCCTTCCGGAACGGGTTGTACCTTGCGGGCCTCGTAGTTGAAGAAGACGATGCCCGTCTTGGCGTGTACGATCTCAACCGCTGTTTTCTTGTTGGTCAGCAGATAGAAAATATCGCAACCGTACTTGTTGAACTCGCCCACGGTCACGTCCACCTGAATTGTATCGCCATAGAAGCCTTCGGCTTTGTACACGATGGCGCTGTCCGACATGATCAGGCTCGCGCCTTCGATGTCCATCTCCGTGTAATGGTAATGCTTGAGAAAGCGCAGGCGGGCCTCATGAATGATCGACAGCACGGCGTCGTTACCGAGGTGACCACCGTAGTTGATATCGCTGATGCGGACCGGTAATTCTGTTGTGAACAGATAGTTCTCGGGCATTTCGATACGTATGCGTGCCACTTCTATATATCTCCTGAAAAATGACTCCCACCAAGCCGCAAGCAGGCTCAGTTCACGCGTTATTCGTTAAGCTCTGCAAGCACATTGATAATCGCGTTGCAGAGTTGGGTCAAATCCTCTTCGCCCATGATATAGGGCGGCATTATATACACCAGTTTGCCAAACGGGCGTACCCAAACGCCCTGCTCGACAAACCGTGGCTGAATCTGTGCAAGGGATACAGGCTCGTGCAGCTCGATCACGCCAATTGCACCGAGCGCCCGCACTTCGTTTACACAGGCCAGATTCGCAGCCGGTGCCAACTTTTCCTTCAACCGTCTCTCAAGTGTGTTGACCTCTGATTGCCAGTCGCGCTCCAGCAGCAGGGCAAGACTCTCGTTGGCGACGGCGCAGGCCAGCGGGTTGCCCATAAAGGTGGGGCCATGCATAAAGCATCCAGCGCCGCCGGCTGAGATGGTTTCGCCGATATGGGCTGTTGTCAACGTGGCGGCCAGCGTCATGTACCCACCGGTCAGCGCCTTGCCCAGGCAGAGAATATCGGGGCTTATTCCGGCGTGATCGCAAGCGAACAGTTTGCCGCTGCGACCGAACCCCGTTGCGATCTCGTCGGCGATCAGGAGCACGTCGTACTGGGTGCAGAGCTCGCGGGCACGTTTTAACCACTCGGGCGAGTAAAAGTACATGCCGCCAGCGCCCTGCACAATGGGCTCGACAATCAGGGCCGCGATCTCCTGACCATGTGTCTGCAGGGTGTGTTCCAGTGCGTCACAATCGCCCTCAATGAACGGCTCACCAAACCGGGACTTCGGACGCGGAATGAAATGCTGCTTGGCCAGAACGCCGCTGAACAGTTCATGCATGCCGGTGACAGGGTCACAGACCGACATGGCACCGAAGGTATCGCCGTGATAGCCGTTACGCAGAGAAACAAGGCGGTGCTTGCCCGGCTTGCCTCTGGCATGCCAGTACTGAATCGCCATCTTCATCGCCACTTCAACGGACACAGAGCCCGAATCGGCCAAAAACACGCGATCCAGACCTTGAGGTGTCATCTGTACCAGCTTTCGGCACAACTCAATGGCGGGCTCGTGTGTGATGCCGCCGAACATGACATGGGCGACCTTGTCGATCTGGGCGTGGGCGGCTGCATTCAGTCGAGGGTGGTTGTAGCCGTGGATAACCGACCACCAGGACGCCATGCCATCGATCAGTTCGCGTCCATCGGCCAGGCGGATGCGTACACCAGAGGCCGACTCCACCGGCGCCATGGGCGGCGGATTGATCATCGAGGAGTAGGGGTGCCAGATGTGTTGCTGGTCGAAGGAGAGCTGTTCGGAGGTGATGGACATAAGCTGGATCAATCGCATATTTCAGAGTGTTGCCGACCACTGTATCACATAGCCTGGGTGCCGCCGATGTGGTCAGAGTAGGGCTGTGACGGTGCTGGGTGCGTTAAAGCTGCTCGATATTGGCGATGTATCGGTCTGCCTGCTCGAGTATGGCATCACGCTCGCTGGCGGCGCGCTTGTCCCAGCCACTGTAGATCATGCGCATCCGGGGATTGTGGATAAACCTCTCCCTGTGACGGTCGAGAAATGCCCAGTAGAGGCTATTGAAAGGACAGGCGCGCTCGCCTGTTCTGCGGTCAATACGATAATGGCAGTCTGTGCAGTAGTCGCTCATGCGGTTGATGTATTGGCCGCTGGCTGCATAGGGTTTGCTGGCCAGCAGGCCGCCATCGCCAAACTGGCTCATACCTCGGGTGTTGGGAAGCTCGACCCACTCCAGCGCATCGACATAGACGCCCAAATACCATTGGTCGACCTTATCGGGGTTGGCGCCCACGAGCAGGCAGAAGTTGCCGATCACCATCAGGCGTTGGATGTGGTGTGCATAGGCCACATCCAGCGATTGTCCCAGACAGTGCTTCATGCAGTTCATCCGTGTATCACCGCTCCAGAAATACCTCGGCAGTGGGGCGTCGGCGCCTAGGCTGTTCAGGCACGCATAGTTGGGCATATTGGCCCAGTAAATCCCGCGGACAAACTCTCTCCAGCCCAGAATCTGGCGCACGAACCCTTCTATCTGTGGGAGGGATATGCGTGTCGGGTCGGCTTCCCAAGCCTGTATCGCCCGGTCGATGACCTGGCGGGGCGAGAGTATCTTGGCGTTGAGCGCGAAGGAGAGCCTTGAGTGATAGAGGCTCCAGCCATGGGGGGATTGCGCGGTCATCGCGTCCTGAAATTGACCAAAACGCGGTAGCAGGCGGTGGCAGAAGTCTTCGAGAAGCGCCCGGGCTTGTTTGCGCGACGTGGGCCAGCCCAGCCGTGTCGCTGGTGTGCCGAAGGTATCGACCTTGTGTCGCTGCAGTCGATCGAGAATCGCACTTACATCGTTATCGAACGTCACGGGGGACGGGATTTGCTCAATATCCTCATCCCTTAGCGTGTTGCGATTGTTTTCGTCATAGTTCCACTGACCGCCAATGGGCTGCTTGCCGTCCATGAGAATGCCGGAACGTTTCCTGAGCCGCCGGTAGAAAGCTTCCATGCGGTGCGCCGTGTCGGGTTTGAACTCACTGGGGAGTTCCTCGAAGGGAACCAGGAAATGTTCACTATCCCATTCGCGTACCGGAACGCTTAAGTGAGCGGAGAAATCCCGCAGTTGTTCCAGCAGGCGGTATTCATCCGGGCGCTGAAATTCGAACAGATGAATAGCGTGTTTCTCGATCAGTGCCGAGAGCAGGTCGGGCAGTGTGGGGTAGTCGGCAGTCTCATCCAGCGTCAGGTACAGCACCTGATGGCCGGCCTGTTGCAGTGCGCGTGCGAACTGCTCCATGGCGGCAAAGAATGCACAAACCTTCTGTACGTGGTGGCGGACATAACCGGTTTCCTGAGGCAGCTCAGCGATCAGGTAGAGGCAGTTGTCCTGTACGTTGGTGAACCAGCTGTGCGACGCATTGAGCTGATCGCCCAAAATTAGACGTAATGTACGACCCGACTGCATCGACGCAAGTACTCCTGAAACTGTTTGAGTTGCTTACGTGTTCAGGGGCGAAACGGATTACAGTGTCTGGGCTTGTTCTGTCAGATCCTGAACCTCTATTTCCGTGTCGGTAATGCGAAAGCGGATGTTGAGATTGTGCAGGGCTATGCCGTAGACCCGCGCGGGATCGCGTTGATAGGCCGGGCGGGGGTCGCAGCGCAATACCTCTTCGATCTGCTGCTCCAGCGGTTGATTCAGACGCTGGCTGTAAAGCGCCAGTTTTTCGCGTGCCGTCTCCAGCCAGTGCACGGGAAGATCGAGCGTCTCTATCTTCTCTGCCAACGCAAAATGGGCATCAGGCAGCGCATCCGAGTAAGGCAGGTAGGGTTTGATATCCAGTATTGGGGTGCCATCAAGCAGGTCGGCACCGCGCACATCAAGCAGCACTCTGTTGCCCTCCTGACGTATGGCGATCAGCTCTACCGGTGACAATCCGATCGGGTTGGGACGAAAGGGCGAACGCGACGCGAAGACGCCCAGGCGCTTGTTACCGCCCAGACGAGGCGGTCTGACCATCGGTTTCCAGCCCTGATCGGCGGTGGCGCTGAACAGGAAAATCAGCCATATATGGCTGGCCTCCTCCAACCCTCTGACCGACTCGGGAGAGCCGAACTCGGGGTAGAGTTCGATAGTCGCGCTGAGTGATTCCGCCAGCCCCGGCTGGCGGGGAATGCCGAACTTCTCGCTGAAGGCGCTGTGGATAACACCGATGGGCTGCATAGTGATGGTCTGGCTCATCCTGTTTTATCCCGTAAAAGCGTCGAACAGCAATTTACTGCCGGTGGCGAAAAGAAGCACGAAGCAGATGCGGTAGAACCAGGCTTCGCTGATACGGTGGTGCATCCAGTAGCCCAGTCGAACGCCTACCGGGGCGAGCAGGGCAAGTACGGCGGAGGTTGACAGGTTCGCGGTATCGAACTGACCCAGCATTGAGTAGGGGATCAGCTTCATGTAGTTGATCGCCGCAAACATGATGATGGTGGTGCCGATATAGAGGCCTTTTTCCAGACGCAGGGGCAGCAGGTAGATATTAAGTGGTGGGCCTCCGGCGTGCACACTGAAGCTGGTGAAGCCGGTTATCAGCCCCCAGAACCCGCCTCGGGGTATGCTGGGCTGTTTGGGCTCTTTACTGCCGGGGCGCAGCCAGTAATTAAGCGTAAACAGCACGGCGATAGCGCCGACGATGAATTTGAGGTGCTGATCGCTCAGGTAGCGGAAGGTCAGCGCACCGATAATGATGCCGATCAGTGCAGCAGGAATCAGTGTCTTGAGCAGCGGACTGAAACCCTTGCCGCGAAAACTCCACAACCCCACCAGATCCATAAGACAGAGTATCGGCAGCATGATGGCGGCAGCCTGAGCGGGGCTTATGACCAGTGACATCAGCGGAACCGCGAGCATGCCGAGCCCACCCCCGAATCCGCCCTTGGATATGCCGACAATCAGGATCGCCGGTATTGCGGCGGCGTAAAACAGTGGGTCGGTGATCATCCTTGTATAGGCTCCTCTGCCAGCGCGTTTCTGTGCATGATGGGCAAGGTGCTGCTCCAGTGGCTGGAGGCCTTCTCGGCCTGTTCGGCCAGGCGTTGCAGCTGACTGCAGGCATCAAGCAGCGCCATGCTCTCTTCCGGGGAGATGTGCCCGGTCACGGTATCTTCAAGCATGCTGGCTTTCAATTGTTGATAGAGCTGATGTACATCGCGCATCAGCTGGTGACTCTCGTAACCTTGAGAACTGCTGTTCTCTTTAATCTCTGTCATATCGATCAGCCGTATCACAGCTTGCTGAAACAGGAACAGCTGATTGCGCAGGCCACTGCTTTGCAGCTGTTCGAACAGTGAGTGGTATTCAGGCAAGTGTGCCGAAAGGCGCGCCATCTCGCTGTAGTAGCGTGCGACGCGAATGGAGATCGGCAGCGTTTCGCTGATCTCCACGTTGAGGTTCTGTCGTGCCAGCTCCTGATTGAATTCGCTTATTTTGCCGACCAGGTGATAGATCCCCTGAGCTTGGGCTTCCAGTCGATTCTGGTCGGCCTCTTCGGCGCTGATCGCTTCCTTCGCCATGCGTGAGCAGCGTTGGCTTACACGTGCTAGTTCCCGGTTCATCGCCTCCACCGCCAGAGAGGGGGTGGTGAGAATGTTGTCATCCAGATACCGGGGGCGTGCTTCATCCTCTTCCAGACTGCTAAAGCGCTTGAGCAGAAAGGCTTCCATGCGATCGGTCAGGGGCCAGATCATGACCACGCCGGTGAGATTGAACAGGGTGTGGTAGAGCGCAAGCAGTGATACCAGATCGAAGCGCTGTGCATCCAGTCGGTCGAGCCAGCTGGCCAGCAGTATCAGAAAGATCAGTCCCACGGCTCCGGTGAGCAGGTTGAACAGGACATGGGCGGCCGAGATCCGTTTTGCGCTCGGTGTCGCGCCGATAGAGGCCAGCAAGGCCGTCGTGGTGGTACCGACATTGGCACCGATGACTAAAGCGGCTGCCGCCGACAGGGTGATGGAGCCTGTATGAACCAGTGACAACGCGATGGCCATGACGGCAGCAGAGGCCTGCATCAGAAAGGTGAGAATGAACCCGGCGGTCACGAATAGGGTTAGCGCCAGTGGGCCGTTGCCGATCTCGTTCAGTGGGATCTGCTCTGATATGCCGTCGAAACTGCTGCGCAGGAAATCGAGCCCGATAAAGAACAGGCCGAATCCGGCAATAGCGGTACCAAAATGGCTCAGTCGTCCATTTTTGTTGACGATGCGTGCCAGCATGCCAGCACCGATCATCGGCAGCGCGAAGGCGCTGATCTTGACTTTGAAGCCGATCAACGCGACCAGCCAGCCGGTCATGGTGGTGCCTATGTTGCAGCCGTAAATAACCGCGATCGACTGGCCAAGCGTAAGCAGGCCCGCGTTTACGAAACCCAGAGTGGCAACGGTTACCGCGCTCGATGACTGTACGGCGGCCGTAATCAGCGTACCCGAGAGCAGGCCGCGCAGTTTGGATTGAGTCGCCGCTTCCAGTGCGCGCTTGAGTGAACGCCCGGCCGCCTGCTTAAGGCCGGTCGTCATTAGCTGCATGCCGAGCAGGAAAAGCCCGATACCGCCAATAAATTGGCCTAGCATCTCCAGGGTCATTATCACTCCGATGACAAACAGGGAATACGCGGGGAAGTCTAACCAAGGTTGCGCTTAAGCGCATTAGCCCTTTGTGGGCGTGCGTGCCAGTACCCAAACCTCCACACGTTGCGCACCGGCACCTTTAAGTAGCCTGGCCAACTCCTGAGCTGTGCTGCCAGTGGTCATGACATCGTCGATAAGGGCGACATGCGCAGGTATTGTTCCCGTGAGTCGAAAACTGCCGAAGAGGTTTGCACTTCGCGTGCTTCGATCAAGACCGGCTTGTGAAGCGGTAGCGCGCCGCTTGCGTATCAGTCCCTGATGCACGGGTAGGCGCAAATGTCGGCCCAGCTCACCGGCAATCAGCCCCGCCTGGTTGAAACCGCGCTTTAGCGCTCGCCAGGGATGCAGGGGTACAGGCAGCAGTAACTCAGGTGGCGAGTCGATGCGATCCTCAAGCATCTGTGCGAATACGAGGCTGAGCCAGCCGAGCGCTTCCGGTCGCCTGTTATATTTGATAGCCGGTATCAGTTGGTTGATCGGGAAGGTATAGGCAAAAGCGGCGTGGGTGCGATCAAAGGCGGGAGGGCTCTGTTGGCAATGACGGCATAGCTGAATGTCGTCGCTCCTGGGCGGTATCGGCTCGCCACATTGGTGGCAGGCACTGATCAACCAGGGGAGGTCGGAGTGGCATGCTTCGCACAGGCCGTGGGTGTCGGCCTTATATATTTGGCATAAATGGCACGACTGGTCAAAAAATAACCTGTAGTAACTCTTTAGGTTTTTCATAAGTTGACAGTTCCCTCTGTCGGTTTATGATTGGCGTCCAATGCTTTTGATCGCGCTATATCAGCGCTGAATCAGACCTACGGATATGCTGAACGGGAGCCGGATACAATGCAAACAATGGGCGAAGTGCGTCACGACTGGACCGAAAGTGAGGTAAGAGCGCTGTTTAAACTGCCGTTCAACGATCTTTTGTTCCGGGCTCAAAGTATTCATCGCCAGCATTTCGATCCCAATGAAGTACAGGTCAGCACCCTGTTGTCGATCAAGACAGGGTCTTGCCCGGAAGACTGTAAATATTGCCCGCAGAGTGCGCATTATGACACCGGTCTGGAAAAGCAGCGCCTGATGGAGGTTGAGGCGGTGCTGGCCAAGGCGCGACAGGCAAAGGAGGCCGGCTCCACCCGTTTCTGCATGGGCGCGGCCTGGAAGCATCCCACCGAACGTGATATGCCTTATGTGCTCGAGATGGTCAAAGGGGTTAAGGAGATGGGGCTGGAGACCTGTATGACCTTGGGTATGCTCAAGGAATCACAGGCACAGGAGCTGGCGGAAGCCGGTCTTGATTACTACAACCACAACCTCGATACCTCGCCGGAGTTCTACGACAAGATCATCACCACACGCACCTATCAGGACCGGCTTGATACGCTCGGTCACGTGCGCGATGCCGGCATGAAGATCTGCAGCGGTGGCATTCTCGGTATGGGTGAGACTGCCAAGGACCGTATCGGATTGCTGCGTCAGCTGGCCAACCTTCCGCAGCAGCCTGAGTCGGTGCCGATCAACATGCTGGTCAAGGTTGAGGGTACGCCGCTTGAGAATGTAGAAGATCTGGATCCTCTGGAGTTTATCCGCAACATCGCCGTTGCCCGAATCATGATGCCGAAGTCTCATGTGCGCCTGTCAGCCGGCCGTGAGCAGATGTCGGATGAGCTGCAGGCGATGGCGTTCTTCGCGGGCGCCAACTCCGTTTTCTACGGTGAGTGCCTGCTCACTACACCGAACCCCGAGACCCATCGTGATATCCAGCTGTTCAAGCGTTTGGGTATCAACATGGAGCAGCGCATCGAAGCCTCCGACGCTGAGCAGGAGCAGACGATCAACCGGGATCTGCAAGCACAGCAGGACAACGCGCTGTTTTACGAAGCGGCCAACTGAGGTCGCCGATGTCCTTCGATCAGCTTGAAACTGAACTGGCGGAGCGACGCGCTGCGCACCTCTATCGTCGACGTCGACTTCTGGAGTCCCCTCAAGGGCCGGAGATCGTGGTCGACGGTGTGAGGGGGCTTGCGTTCTGCTCCAACGACTACCTTGGCCTTGCCAACCATCCGGCGCTGAAACAGGCATTGATCGACGGTGCCGAACGTTTCGGTGTCGGTGGAGGCGCTTCGCATCTGGTGATGGGGCATTCCAGTGCGCATCATCAGTTGGAAGAGGCGTTGGCTGAGTGGACCGGACGCCCGCGTGCACTGCTGTTCTCCACCGGTTACATGGCCAACATGGGCGCAATCAATGCCCTGATCGACAAGCGCGATGCCGTGTTTCAGGATCGCCTGAACCATGCCTCGTTACTGGATGGCGGGCTGCTTAGCGGTGCTCGCTTTCAACGCTATCTGCACAATGATGTCACCAGTCTGGAACAGCGTCTGGCAAGAACCGATGCGCGCAGGAAACTGGTGGTGACCGACGGCGTGTTCAGCATGGATGGCGATATTGCTGACCTGCCCGCGCTTAGCGCGGTAACTCGACAGGCCGGTGGCTGGTTGATGGTCGATGACGCCCATGGCTTTGGTTGTCTTGGCCCGCAAGGCGGTGGCTGCGTTGAGCACTTTGGTCTTGGTATCGACGAAGTGCCTGTGCTGGTAGGGACTCTGGGTAAGGCGTTTGGCACGGCTGGAGCATTTGTGGCCGGTAGCGAAGCGTTGATCGAAACCCTGATTCAGCATGCACGCAGCTATATCTATACAACCAGTATGCCGCCTGCTGTGGCCTGGGCGACGCTTTCCAGTCTCAAGCTTGTTCGCGACGAGAGCTGGCGTCGTGACAAGCTCAACACGCTGATCGCGCTCTTTCGACAGGGGGCCTCGGCGCTTGGGTTTGAGTTGATGGACTCGCCGACACCGATACAGCCGATCCTGATCGGTGAGGCCAGCGAGGCCTTGCGTATAAGCCAGGCGCTGGAGGACGAGGGCATCTTTATCGGTGCTATCCGTCCGCCGACGGTGCCCGCCGGAAGTTCCCGCCTGCGTGTGACGTTCAGTGCATCGCACAGCGAAGAGCATGTGTTGCGTCTGCTTGATGCCCTGGAGCGTGTCGGGAGACCGCGGGCATGACACTCCATGTCGAACACTATGGCAAGACGGGTCCGCAGCTGGTGCTGCTTCACGGCTGGGGCCTTTCCAGTGCCATCTGGCAGACGCTCATCGAAGCATTGGCGCCACATTATCGTCTGACGCTTGTGGACCTGCCGGGGCTTGGACGTTCTTCCGAATTGGCCGAAACGTCTTTGGTGTCCATGGTCGATGCGATAGTCGCGGAAGTGCCTCAAGGTGCGATCTGGATCGGGTGGTCGCTTGGCGGCTCGGTGGCGCTGGCTGCGGCGGCCGCGGCTCCCGAGCGTGTGCGCGCGCTGGTGATGATCGCCTCGAACCCCTGCTTTGTGCAGCGAGACAATTGGCCCTGTGCCATGCCGGCTACTACGTTCGATGCCTTTGTTGGCGGGCTTTCAGATGATCCCGGCAAAACACTGAACCGTTTTGCGCTGTTGCAGACCCAGGGTAGCGCCTCTGCGCGTCAGGAGCTGCGGCTGTTAAAGCGTGTGATCGCCGAGAGTGATGCTAAGCCTTCGGGTTTGTCTGCAACGCTTGAGCTGCTCAGAGAGGATGCGCGGGCGTATCTGCAGAGGGCTTCACAGCCGACATTGCTGGTACTGGGAGAGCGCGATCCGCTGGTTCCAATGGCGGTGGCCGAACACATAACCGGACTGCGCGATGATCTTGTGATACGACGTTACGCAACGGCCGCTCACCTTCCTTTCGTGAACGACCCTGAGCGCTTTTTGGCAGACCTTGATGGCTTCGTTGCCGGAGTATTGTCATGACGCTTGCAGTGCGTGACAAAAGGCTGGTGGCTCAGTCATTCAGTCGGGCTGCATGTACCTATGACAGTGTGGCAGGCCTTCAGCGCAGTGTTGCCGACCGCTTGCTGGGCTGGCTTCCTGAGCTATCGCCTGAGGTGGTGCTGGATCTGGGTAGCGGAACCGGCTACGCCTCGTCTACTCTGCGACAGCGTTATCCTCAGGCGCTGCTGATCAGTCTCGATCTTGCCGAGGGTATGCTGAACTTTGCCCGAGGGCGGGAGCAGGCAGTACGTCATCATCATGTTTGCGGAGATGCGGAATCTCTGCCCTTGGCTGATGGCAGTGTCGATCTGGTCTATTCCAGCCTTGCCATACAATGGTGTGAACAACCGCAGCGGCTGTTTTGCGAGCTGTGTCGTGTTCTCAAACCCGGAGGGCAGCTACTGGTGGCAACTTTGGGGCCGCAGACTCTCTACGAGCTCAAGAAGGCCTGGGCTGAGGTGGATGATGATCGTCATGTGAACGAGTTTATCCCGCTGGAAGCGCTTAAGTCGGCTGGCGAAGGGCTTGTGCCGGTGCGTGAGATGATCGAACAGCGTGTGCTGGAGTATCGGCAACTGGGTGAGCTGATGCATGAGTTGAAAGCGCTGGGCGCGCACAACGTCAATCCGCGGCAGCAACAGGGATTGTCGGGGATGACCAGATTGCGCACGCTTTCCCGGGCGTATGATGGACAGCGTCTTGCCAATGGTTCGCTGCCGGCCAGTTACGAAATCTATTATCTGCAGTGGCAGAAGGGCTTGAAGTGAAACAGATCTATTTTGTGACCGGTACTGACACCGATGCCGGCAAGACGCTGGTTGCGGCTGGTTTGCTGCACAAGGTAAATGAGAGTGGCTTAAGAACCATTGGCCTCAAACCGCTTGCGGCCGGTTGTGACGAGACACCCGACGGGCTGAGAAATGCCGATGCGTTGATATTGCAGGCGACTGCCAGCGTGAAGCTTGCATACGAGCAGGTCAATCCGGTGGCGCTGCGTGAGCCGATGGCACCGCACATAGCTGCATTGCGTGAAAACCGTCGTCTCTCGTCGGATCGGTTGGTCTCGTTTTGTCGCGGTACTCTGATGCAGCCAGCGGACTTCGTGCTCATTGAGGGGGCCGGTGGCTGGCGTGTGCCACTGAATCCATCTGAGACGCTGGCGCGGGTGCCGCAACAGATGCAGATACCGGTAGTTATGGTGGTGGGGATGAAACTGGGTTGCATAAGCCACGCGCTGCTGACTGCTGAGGCGATTGCGCGCGATGGCCTGACCCTGGCCGGGTGGGTGGCCAATGTGGTCGACCCCGATATGCCGGTGCTGCAGGAGAATATCGATACGATTCGTGCTTCCCTGAGAGCGCCACTGCTTGGCGTGGTGCCCAGGCTGGAACCATGCACACCGGCGGCGGCAGCAGAATACCTTGATGTGGAACCCCTGCTGACTAAAAAGTGAACAATTTTTTTTGGCGCGCTATAATGCTCCCGATACTCACAAAGTGTTGAGGGGTGAACGATGATAAATGGAATTCTTTCCCAGAGCGCGGCACTGTATCAAACGAATCGTAGTGTTGATGGTGTGCAGCGTGCTGCAGGCGATATTCAGGGCTCTGGCCAGCCTCCGGAGCCGGAATTGGCATCTGGAAGCCAGATTGGCGCCAATCTGAAAGAGACCACTGTAGATCCTACCGCAGCAGGGGCCAGTACCCAGGTGGTAGAAGAGGCAAGTGAAGCGCTGGGTCTAATTATCGATACGCGTGCCTGAATCCTGATCTGAGCAGAGTGGGTTTGCCCTCGCGCGCAGTCGAATTCGGAAGACATGATGATTACGGCTATATCATCATATACAGCCTACACCTCCCAGCTCCCCAGCAATCGTGGAGCTGAGGCGGCTAATGTCGATGAGCGCGATCGTGCGCAGAGAAACTCGACGCCTGCCGATGCCACTTCTTCCCAATCCAGCTCACAATCCTCTACTCAGAATGATACCGGAAGCGGTCTGCGTGGCGAGAAGCGCGTAAACGGTACTCAGCGAAGTTCGGATGTGGATCAGCAGCTCATAGATGAACTTGCCGTCCGGGATCGTGAGGTGCGAGCCCATGAGCAGGCGCATCAAGCCGCTGGTGGTGGTTTGGCCGGCAGTGCGAGTTTTACATACGAGCGCGGGCCGAACGGAAAACAGTATGCCGTAGGCGGTGAAGTCAGCATCGCTGCCCCAGTCAGCAGTGACGACCCTCAGGCGGATCTTGAGAAGGCGCAGATTATTCTGCGTGCAGCACTGGCTCCGGCTGATCCGTCTGGGCAGGATCTCAAGGTGGCGGCCGCCGCCAGAGCGTTGGCGACCAATGCGCAGGTGGGACTGGCAACTCAAGGTAGCGAAGAATCCGAAAACAGCGCCAACCGGCAAGAAGCGGCGTCTGAGCGTCAGAGTGATGTGGAGGTTGCCCAGCAGGCTGAGAGTGTGCAGCCGCGTACCAGTGAGTTGCAGCAGGAACTTCCCTTGGCATCTGGAGATGCCAATACGGAGTCTCAGGTGGAGGAGTTCTCTCCCTCGGTAATAGAGCGCTATGAGCAGCGCCAGGCCGAATCCGAAGAACGTCGGGCGGCGTTAGAGGAGGAACAGCGTGCGCATGAGCAAAGAGCGGAGCAGTTGGCCGAATACCAGCAGGAGATGGCGCAAATACAGCAGCGACTTGCCGAGATCAATAAGAAGTTTGCCAACGCTGGCGCGCTCGATATCCCGTATCCGGTCGGTTCTTTCATCAATGATCAGGCCTGATGGGCCAAAAACCTTTCCACCAGACGCGTAAATGCACCGGGCTTTTCGGCATGCAGCCAATGCCCCGTGCCTTCGATAACCTTGTAACTGGCATTGGGAAAGCGAGTCTTGATCGCCTCAGCATGCTCCGGCAACAGGTAGTCTGAATCGCCCCCCTTGATGAAAAGCACAGGCCCTGTGTATTGCCCTTCTGAGGGAGCCGCCGCAATGTGGTCATATTCTCGATGAAGGGATTCCAGATTCATCTTCCAGGCAAATCGACCCTGAGCATCACGCTGCAGATTTTTCAGCAGAAAGGCGCGCACGCCTGCTGAGTCTACATGCTCGGCCAGTTGCTGGTCGGCGTTGGTCCGGGACTTGATCGTATTCAGATCGACATTGAGCAAGCCTTGGAATACGGCGTTGTGATGCGGGGGGTAGGTGACCGGCGCGATGTCGGCGACAATCAGTTTATCCACTCGGGATGGGTGATCGATCGCTAGCTGCATAGCCACTTTGCCACCCATGGAGTGTCCGAGAATGAACGCGTGCTCTATCTCAAGGCGATCCATCAGCTCAATAACATCTCCGGCCATCGAGCGATAGTCGACGGCGTCACTATGGGGGGAGCTGCCGTGGTTGCGCAGGTCGGCCGCGACGATATCAAATTGGTCGCTGAGCATTTTTATCTGGGCGCCCCAGTTCTCCCAAGTGCCGAACAGACCATGCAGAATGATCAGTGTTGGGCCTGATCCGGTACGATGATAGTGCAGTTCCACGCGATACACTCCTGACAGGCAGCACGTAAAAAGGGAGAGGCTAGCCTCTCCCGTTTCGATCAGATGATGTCGATCAGCTCGACATCGAATACCAGCGTCGAGTAGGGCGGGATACCACCCGGTGAACCCTGTGCACCGTATGCCAACTGGTAGGGGATGTAGAGCTTCCATTTGGCGCCTACATTCATCAGCTGAAGCGCTTCAGTCCAGCCCGCAATGACGCCGCCAACCGGAAACTCCGCCGGGGTGCCGCGCTGATAGGAACTGTCGAAAACGCGGCCATCGGTGAAGGTACCGTGATAGTGAACACGTACTTTGCTGCTGCGCTCTGGCTTGGCTGAGGCTTCATCACCGGCCTCGATCACTTCATATTGCAGACCGGATTCCAGAGTAACAACGCCGTCGCGTTTGCCGTTGTCAGCGAGGAAATCGACGCCGGCCTGCATCGCAACTTTGGCTTCCTGCTCCTGCTTCTCGCGCAGCCTTTTGCTCAGTTCATTGAAGGCTGCAGACAGGTCTTCAGGGTCTACGCGCAGCGCTTCACCGTTGAAGGCATCCTTCAGGCCCGCCGCAGCGGCTTCGATGTCGACGCCGTCGAAGCCGTTCTGGGCCAGTTGATCACCCATCTGGCGGCCGATGCCGTAGCTGGCGCGCTGCTCGATTGTTTCCAGGATCAGGTCACTCATTCTTGCATGTCCGTGTTTCGAAAATTAAGCGCACAAGACTACCACAGCAGTTGGGCTATTTCCCGTCGATGAACAGCAAGGGGTCAACACGCGTATTGTTCAGGCTGACGCTCCAGTGCAGGTGGGGACCGGTCACGCGCCCGGTTGCGCCAACCTGGCCAATACTGTCCCCTGTTTTCAGGGTGTCCCCGAGCTTCACGTCGATGTGGCTCATGTGACAGTACATGGTTGTCAGTCCATAGCCGTGATCGACTATCACTGTGTTGCCGTTGAAAAAGTAGTTGCCGACGGCGACCACTTTACCCGGGGCCGGCGCCGTTATCGCTGCGCCTGTTGGGGCGGCTATGTCCAGACCACTATGGGGTTTGCGTGGCTGTTCGTTGAAGAAGCGCCTCAAGCCAAACGGGCTGCTGAAAGGGCCTTCGGCAGGCAGTTTGAATTCGGTAATGGCGTGTTCGGGTTCGGACCAGCTCCTGAAGGCAGCCCCCATTTCTGCCGACTCTTTTCGCCAGCGCTTGATATCTTCAGGGTCGGGCTCGACATACCGCTTGTTGGCGACGGTCAGGTGTTGGCTTTCATAGGCCTTGTCGTTAATGCGAAAGCTGTATCCGCCCTGCTCAAGCGTGAGTTGCTGGGCTTCATCCGCCTTGGCATCCAGAGGGATACCCACAACCGCGACCCAGTTCGCATCGGATCCGGGCACTACCATGACACGGTTCTTGCCATAGTTGACGACTGGAGGCGTGGCGCTTTCCAGTCCGTCCAGCGGTACGATGGCGACACCGCCGGGTACGCGTGCCTCTTCTGGCAGGGCCAGGGCGGTGGTTGGAATCATCAGGGCTGTAAGCAGCCAGCGTCGCAAACTCATTATCACTCTCCAGTTTCAATACTTTCCACGGTGCAGGTCAAACGGCCTTTATGCAATCGCGCGTCGAGCCGGTCACCGGGTGTAACCTGTTCTGCTGAAGACACTGCTTGTCCCGCCGGGTTCAAAAGAATCGAGTAACCGCGCTCGAGAGTGGCCAGTGGGCTGACCGAGTGCAGCATGCCACTCTGTTGTGCCAGGCGCAGTCGGCTTCGTTCTATATGCCGCTGGATCAAACGCGGTAATAGCTGTTCGATTTGATCGAGACGTTGCCGGCTTTGCTCGATGCGCCGGGTCGGCGTGAGTCGCGCAAGGCGCTGGGTTGTCTGTGCCAGGTGTGTCCTGCGTTGCTGAACAAGCCTCAGCATCCCGCGTTGCAAGCGCAGCTCAAGTCGATCCAGCGCCTGCATATGTTCGCGTATCTTCTCGCCGGGGTGGCGAAGCCTCTGTCGGGTACCGAGCAGCTGTTGGCGTTTACGCTCAATCTGCCAGGAGATACGTGATTCAAGCCTTCTCTTGAGCTGCGAAAGGCGCAGCGTAAGCGCGTGTCTGTCGGGGCTTAACAGCTCAGCTGCCGCCGACGGGGTGGCTGCACGCTGGTCTGCACACAGGTCACTGATTGAAACATCCACTTCATGGCCAACGGCGGATACGATTGGGATCGCCGATGCGACGATAGCCCGTGCGACAATCTCTTCGTTGAATGGCCAGAGATCCTCAAGTGATCCGCCACCACGGCCAACAATCAGCACGTCGCACTGGTTATGCCGGTTGGCCAGCTCGATGGCCGAGACAATCTGCGCGGCAGCTTCGGCACCCTGTACGGCCGTCGGGTAGAGCGTGACGGGCAAACCAGGAAAACGGCGCTTCAGTACGGTGAGAATGTCGTGAATGGCGGCCCCGCTCGGAGAGGTTACAACGCCCAGGTGCTTGGGGTGGGGCGGCAGTCTGCGTTTACGTGCGACGTCGAAAAGCCCCTCTTTGTCCAGTTTTGCCTTCAGAGCATCGAAAGCCTGCTGCAGCTGGCCAAGGCCGCTTTTTTCCATACGCTCGCAAATCAACTGATAGTCGCCACGGCCCTCGTACAGGCTGACGCGGGCGGTCACCAGCACTTCGTCGCCCTCGCGAGGTACAAATCCTGTCCGTTGGTTGCTGTTGCGGAACATGGCGCAGCGCACCTGTGCCTTTGCGTCTTTCAGGGTGAAGTACCAGTGCCCGGATGAGGGGCGGGCAAAATTGCTGATTTCGCCGATGACCTGGATGGATAAAAACGAGTGCTCAAGCAGTGATTTTACCTGCCTGTTCAGCGCGCTGACGCTTAGCGCACGATTGGATGAGGGTTGTATAGTCATGCGCTCATTCTACAGTGGATCGAATACAAGATGGCAGTGTGATCCGTGGCAAGATTTCCTCTGTCATAACCGAGATGTAAATTGAGCTTAGCGGGGGATTTCTGTACAATTTCCCGTTTCACTTTTCACTGAACTCTTCTTTAGAAATACAGGCAGGCTAAGAATGTTGCGAATCGTTGAGGAAGCGCTCACTTTTGATGATGTTTTGCTGGTGCCTGGCTACTCCGAAGTCCTGCCCAAAAATGTTTCTCTGAAAACTCGACTGACCAAGGGGATTGAGCTGAACATCCCGTTGGTGTCGGCGGCAATGGATACGGTAACCGAGGCACGTCTGGCGATTGCAATGGCGCAGGAAGGCGGTATTGGAATCATCCACAAGAACCTGACACTCGAAGAGCAGGCCGCGCAGGTGCGTAAGGTCAAGAAGTTCGAGTCCGGTGTTGTGACCGACCCCGTTACCTGCTCGTCAGATACCACCGTGCGCGAAATTCTTGAGCTGTCCCAGCAGTACGGTTTTTCCGGTTTTCCGGTTGTCGATGGCGAAGAGCTGGTGGGTATCGTAACCAGCCGCGATGTGCGCTTTGAGAAGGATCTTGATGCCCGTGTCAGCACCATCATGACACCGAAGGAAAAGCTGGTAACGGCGCGTGAAGGCGAAGAGGTTTCTGTCATCAGCGAGCTGCTGCGCAAGCATCGCATCGAGAAGATTCTTCTGGTTGACGACAAGTTCGCGCTGCGCGGCATGGTAACTGTCAAGGATATGAACAAGGCCCAGGCCTACCCGAACGCTACAAAGGATGACAAGGGTCGTCTGATTGTAGGTGCCGCTGTCGGTACCGGTGCTGAAACAGAAGATCGCGTACGTGCACTGGCTGCTGCCGGTGTTGACCTGATCGTCGTTGATACAGCACACGGTCACTCCAAGGGCGTTATCGATCGTGTTGCCTGGGTTAAGCAGAACTTCCCGCAGGTACAGGTTGTCGGTGGCAATATCGCAACCGCAGAGGCGGCTATCGCACTGGCTGATGCAGGTGCCGATGGCGTCAAGGTCGGTATCGGCCCGGGCTCAATCTGTACTACCCGTATCGTTGCCGGTATCGGCGTGCCCCAGATCAGCGCTGTGGCTAATGTTGCAGAAGCGCTGAAAGATCGCGGTGTGCCGCTGATTGCAGACGGTGGTATTCGTTTCTCCGGTGATATCGCCAAAGCGATAGCAGCGGGTGCTGCGGCGGTCATGGTCGGTTCTATGCTGGCCGGTACCGATGAGGCGCCGGGTGAGGTTGAGCTGTTCCAGGGACGTGCTTTCAAATCCTATCGCGGTATGGGATCGCTCGGTGCCATGTCCGGTACAACCGGTTCGTCCGACCGTTATTTCCAGGATGCCAAGGCTGGGGTCGACAAGCTGGTGCCTGAAGGCATCGAAGGTCGCGTTCCCTGCAAGGGCCCGATGAGTGGTGTGGTCCACCAGCTGATGGGCGGTCTGCGGGCCTCCATGGGCTATACCGGTTCTGCAACGGTTGAAGAGATGCGCACCAAGCCCAAGTTTGTTCGTATCACCAATGCGGGCATGAGCGAAAGCCACGTGCACGATGTAAGCATTACCAAAGAAGCGCCGAACTATCGAGTCGGCTGATCGCTAAACTGAGATGTTAACGGGAGTGGGGCGGTTGCCGCCCCACTTTTCGTTTTTATCGCTTTAGAGCCTCCGGGTTTCGGTGGAGTCACGAGAGATGACCAAAGATATTCACGCACAACGTATCCTGATTCTTGATTTTGGATCCCAGTACACTCAGCTGATCGCACGTCGCGTACGTGAGATTGGGGTTTACTCTGAAATTCATGCCTTCGACATGACCGAAGAGGAGATCCGCGAGTTTGCGCCCAAGGGGATTATCCTGGCTGGCGGTCCTGAATCGGTTACCGAGCTGGATTCGCCTCGTGCGCCGGCGTGTGTGTTCGATATGGGAATTCCGGTGCTGGGTATCTGCTACGGTATGCAGACCATGGCCGAACAGCTCGGCGGTCGCGTAGCCAGCTCCGACAAGCGTGAATTCGGTTATGCGCGTGTGCGTCTGGCCGACAGCCCAAGCCGCATGCTCGAGGGTATCGAGGACCATATCGCCAACAACGGTTCTCTTTCTCTGGATGTGTGGATGAGTCATGGCGACAAAGTTGTTGAGTTGCCAGAAGGTTTCCACGTGATCGCCTCCACCGAGTCGGCCCCGATTGCCGCTATGTGCGATCCGAATCGTGGACTCTACGGTGTTCAGTTCCACCCTGAGGTGACCCATACCAAACAGGGTATGCGCATTCTGGAGCGTTTCGTGTGCGAGATCTCCGGTGCCGAGAAGTTGTGGACTGCTGCCAATATCATCAACGATCTGATCGCGAAAGTGCGTGCACAGGTTGGTGATGAAAAGGTGCTGCTCGGTTTGTCGGGCGGTGTCGATTCTTCCGTTGTGGCAGCGTTGCTGCACAAGGCGATTGGCGATCGCTTGACCTGTGTGTTTGTCGACAACGGCCTGTTGCGCAAGCACGAAGGCGATCAGGTAATGGATATGTTTGCCCGTAACATGGGTGTTAACGTGATCCGTTCCGATGCTGAAGATCAGTTCCTCGGTCGTCTTGAAGGCGTGAACGATCCGGAAGCCAAGCGCAAAATCATCGGCAATACCTTTATCGAAGTGTTCGATTATGAAGCTGCGCGCTTGACCGATTGCCGTTTCCTGGCTCAGGGAACCATCTATCCGGACGTGATCGAATCTGCCGCAGCCAAGACCGGCAAGGCGCATGTGATCAAGTCGCACCACAACGTGGGTGGTTTGCCGGAAGATATGAAGTTCGAACTGGTCGAACCGCTGCGTGAGCTGTTCAAAGATGAAGTCCGCAAGATCGGTCTGGAGCTGGGGCTGCCGTACGATATGGTTTATCGCCACCCGTTCCCGGGACCGGGCCTGGGTGTCCGAATTCTGGGTGAGGTGAAGAAAGAGTACGCCGATATCCTGCGTGAGGCGGATGCCATCTTTATCGAAGAGCTGCATAAGGCGGATTGGTATCACAAGACCAGCCAGGCGTTTGCCGTGTTCCTGCCGGTGAAATCGGTCGGTGTGGTCGGCGATGGCCGCCGTTACGAGTATGTCATTGCACTGCGTGCTGTCGAGACGATCGACTTTATGACCGCACGTTGGGCACATCTGCCGTACGAGCTTCTGGAAACCGTATCCGGTCGAATTATCAATGAAATCGCTCAGGTATCCCGTGTTACCTATGACGTTTCAAGTAAGCCGCCGGCCACGATTGAGTGGGAATGAGATCGTTTTATAAGTAATTGATTTGATTTTGTATTTTTTTATGCCATTGATGATGTGCTTCACATCATCAATGGCATTTTTCATGGTAAATCAAAATCCAAATGACAGCCGTGTCAAGCAATGCTGAGAAAGGTGAGTTGGTTTGTTCATGGTATTGAAGTCAATACGGGCAAAAGTCTCCGCTCGCTGCTTCGGATAGAGCACCGGATCCGAGGCAGGGGCGTCTCAGAATCCGGAAAATAAAGCCTGTTAAGCCGGGTCGGTATCCTGGACAGGAAATGACATTAGCCACAACTGTAGAGCAGGGGCTGCATTTAGGATTAAAGACCATTGTGGAAGCATCAATGTCAACTCAATAGCTTCAGCTTCCTTTCATAATGCTCTCCACAAACTTGGCGAACATACGTGCCTTGGCTGTGGCAAGGCGTCCCGTGGGAAACACCGCCCATAGGTCAGTGTCAGGTAACGACCAACTCTCCAGCAGACGAAGCACACGACCATTGGCCAACTCGGGAGCGAACATCCAGTCCGAGGCAATGGTCAGACCCATATCAGCGAGTACGGCGGCCCGGATGCCTTCGGCGGCGCTGAATCGCGCTCGTCCATGGACCAGAACGGATACCTCCGTCCCCTCGCGACGAAATTTCCACACATTGTTCAATTGGCTGTAGACGATAGTTTCGTGGTCGGCCAAGTCGGCGGGGACCTGCGGTGTCCCCTTTCTCGTCAAGTATTCGGTGGTCGCCAGCACTGAGCAACGCGAAGACGCCAGTTTGCGCGCCACGGCGCTGGTATCGGCCAGCGTTCCCATTCTCAACGAGATGTCGATCCCTTCAGCGATCAGGTCAATCATTCGATCGTCCAGCACCATGTCTACGTCAAGGCCGGGATGTGCCTCAAGGAACTGTGGTAAGTGAGGAATGATATGCAGGCGCGCGAATGTGGTGGCTGCCGAGATGCGCAGCCGGCCGGACAATCCCCCTCCAGCGCCCCGCGCGGCCAGTTCGGCCTCGTCCGCCTCTTGAATGGCTATCCGCGCCCGCTCGTAGAAGCGTAAACCCGCTTCGGTCGGCGTCAGCCCATGCGTAGAGCGCAGCAATAGTTTTACTTTCAGCCGCTGCTCCAGCTGAGCCACCGTTTTGGACACCGCCGGTTGCCCAACGTCCAGCACGCGGGCAGCCCCTGAAAACGAACCGGCTTCCAGCACGCGCACGAAGACGATCATTGCCTGTAATCGATCCATGTCATTCCTTTTGGGAATAGGTGTTATCGCCAGATCATATCTGCCATTCCTTCAAGGAACAATCCAGAATCTCGATCAATAGCTCACCGGACCTTTTCTATCCACCACATCCTGAACAAGGAAACCGTCATGATCGATGTCTACGCCTACGCCACCCCAAACAGCATCAAGGTGCCCATCACGCTGGAGGAACTGGGGCTGGATTACACCGTGCATGCGGTCAACGTGAAACAGGGGGAACAAAAGCAGGAAGCTTTCCTCACCCTGAATCCGAACGCGAAGGTGCCGGTGCTGGTACATGCTGACGCGGCTACTGGTGAGCGCCTGGTGCTGAGCGAGTCTGCCGCCATTCTGGTGTATCTCGCCGAACGGCAGGGTCGCTTGCTACCCGCCGCTGGCAACGAGCGCGCTCGTGTGTTCGAGCAATTGTTCTTCCACGCCTCGGCTGTCAGTCCAAACTTTGGCAACGCAGGCTTTTTCACCAAGCTTGCCTCCGAGGCGCAACCGCTGGCACAGCAGCGTTTCTCCGGCGAGTCCGAGCGTTTGACTGCGCTGCTCGATGGCGTGCTTGCCGGGTGCCGTTTCGTCGCCGGCGACAACTACAGCATTGCTGACATCGCCCACTTCGGCTGGTTCTGGCGTCGCGCTTTTGCCGGCATTGAACTGGACGCCTATCCGAACCTCTCCCGCTGGTACGCCAGCATCGAACAGCGGCCGGCGGTGCAGCGCGCCATCACGCGCGTCAATGCACTCGTCGCTTCTGCCTAAAACATCCACCCACCATTACCCAAGGAAAATCACCATGTCTCGCTTCGAAAATTACCGTAACGCCTACCCCAACGCCCGTCTGACCCGTTCGCCCGAAGGCGTGCTCGAAATTGCCCTGCACACCAACGGTGGCAAACTCGTCTTCGATGGTCACACGCATGAGCAGTTCGTCGACCTCTTCCACGATGTTGGAAGCGACCCGGACAACCGCGTCGTGATCCTCACCGGTACCGGCGATGCATTCATGGACGAAATCAGTCCTGAAGGCTTCGATTTCTTCACGCCGCGCGGCTATGACAAGATCTACCGGGAAGGCAAGAAGGTGTTGATGAATCTCCTCGACATCGAAGTGCCATTGATCGCCGCGCTCAACGGTCCGGTGCTACTGCATTCGGAATACGCCCTGCTGGCCGACATCGTGTTGGCTACACCGAATACGGTGTTTCAGGACAAGCCACATTTTGATTTCGGCATCGTGCCAGGGGATGGCGTCAACCTGTTATGGCCAGAAGTGATCGGTAGTGTGCGCGGTCGCTATTTCATCCTGACTCGCCAACAACTTGATGCACAGACCGCGAAGGAATGGGGTGCTGTCAACGAAGTCGTCCCCACCGAGCGCTTGTTAGCACGCGCTCATGAGATCGCCAGTGAACTGGCGAAGCTGCCGCCACTGACTAGCCGTTATACCCGCATCGCGCTGACTCAAAAGCTACGTCGGATCATCGACGAAGGTGTCGGTTATGGCCTGGCGCTGGAAGGAATCAGCGCAGCCGAAGTAGCGCGTTCGATGAATCCGTCCGCCTGATTTTCATAACAGTAAGTCAGGCGCAGATGTCTGCCCTGTCATTCTCTTTGAGGAGATTTCCCCATGTCACTGCAAGACAAACTTGATGCCTTCAAGGCTGACTTCCAAGCCGGCAAGCCGCCTTACAATGTGCCGTACTCAGTCATCGAAACCATGCATCGCGCCACTGCTGAACTGATTGCTTCCGGCGCTGCACTGAAAGCACTGAAGGCGGGCGACCAGGCGCCAGCCTTCACGCTCAACGACCCGGACGGCCAGCCGGTTTCGTCCATCGATCTGCTGCGTCGCGGACCGCTGGTGGTGACTTTCTACCGCGGCGTCTGGTGCCCGTACTGCAATATGGAGTTGCAGGCGCTACAAGCCGCATTGCCGGAAATCCGTGAAGCGGGTGCCAGCCTGGTGGCCATCTCGCCACAGGTTGCCGCAAACAGCCGCAAGGCGGTGCGTCAGAACGCGCTGACCTATCCGATTCTGTCGGATACACACAACGATACGGCGGCAGCGTTCGGCCTGCGCTTCGAATTGCCGGACTATTTAGTCGAACTCTACAAGTCATTGAAAAACGACCTGCCCGCGTTCAATGGTGATCCGAGCTGGACGCTGCCGATGCCGGGGCGCTACGTGATCGCGCCGGATGGCACCATCGTTTATGCCGAGGTCAATCCGGATTACACCCGCCGCCCCGATCCGTCGGAAATACTGCCCGCCATTCGCAAGGCCGCTGCAAGCGTCGCCTGAATCACACGAACCCCGCTCACCGCGTGGTGAGCGGCAAAGGAGCCCACATGTCTCGCACTTTTCTCATCACTGGCGCCAGCAAGGGCATCGGTCTTGCCCTTTCGGCACACCTTGCCGCTAACGGTCACCATGTCGTTGGCTTGGCACGCACTTCGCCACGCGACTTTCCCGGCACGTTCATTCCAGTCGATCTTGGCGATGACGATGCGACGCGAGTCGCATTGGATGACATCACGCAACGCTTCGATCTGGATGGCGTAGTGAACAATGTCGGTCTCGTTCGTCCCGCCTTACTGGAGGACGTCACACTGCCCGCACTGGACGAAGTCTTCGGCGTCAATCTACACCCCGCGCTGTTGGCCGCACAGGCTGCTTTGCCCGGCATGAGGGCGCGACGCTGGGGCCGCATCGTCAACATTTCCAGCTTGACCATCCTTGGAATACCGCACCGCACGGCCTATGCGGCCGCCAAGGCGGCGTTGGTCGGCTTCACACGCAGTTGGGCGATAGAGCTGGCCGACGCCGGCATCACCGTCAATGCCGTGGCTCCCGGACCGACCGAAACTGAACTATTCCGCGCCAACAATCCGGCCGGCAGCGAAGGCGAACAACGCTATCTGTCAGGCGTACCCATGGGGCGCTTCGGGAAGCCGGGCGAGATTGCCGCGACCATCGCGTTCCTGCTTTCGGAAGATGCCGGATTCATGACCGGACAGACCTTGCATGTCGATGGGGGCGCGTCTCTCGGACGCTCCCTGTTCTGAGGGAGTGCTCTCTTTTGTCTTTGATCGCTGATAGTGTTACCTATGCTGGGCCTTTGCAGATGGGGATATCTTTGCCCGACTCACGGTCGTAGGCATCGCCATCAAACGTTACGATACGGTTGCTTAAGCTTTGGTCTCATATAATTGTTGATCATGGTATTTTTCATGGCTCCGTTGGATTACTAATTACTAATAGGTAAGCGGCGGCCACATAATGAATTTTTCGTCTTGTGGACAACGGAGTGGGAATAAGCTGTTTTCGGTTATAGTGAAAGCCCGCTGATGCGGGCTTTTTTATGGCCGATTTCATTAATAGGTTTAGGAGAGTCTGATTTGAGTGAGCAGGTGGTGCACTCGGATGCGGATGAGTACTGGATGGAGCAGGCGCTGGCACTGGCAGAGCGTGCGGCGGAACTCGGCGAGGTGCCGGTAGGGGCGCTAGTCGTACGCGATGGTGAGATTATCGGCCGGGGCTGGAATCACCCCATCAGCGGTAATGATCCGACTGCCCATGCCGAAATCATGGCGCTAAGAGATGCCGCTCAGTCTGTGGATAACTACCGGCTGGTGGGGGCTGATCTGTACGTGACTATTGAGCCCTGTACCATGTGCGCAGGTGCCATTATTCATGCGAGGATACACCGTGTCGTTTTTGGCGCAGTAGAGCCCAAAGCGGGTGCGGTTCAGAGTCAATCAGCGCTGTTCGATGCCGGTTGGGCCAACCATCGTGTGCTTTGGCAGGGCGGAGTCCTTGCCAAACGCTGCAGTGAGAGGATTAGCGCGTTTTTTGCCGCCCGCCGAGCGCAGAAGCGGCAGCAAAAAAACACCAAGGCCGACCCTTCACTTTAGGGAAGAGGTGGCTGTGCTGGTGGGCGCTGTGCTCTCTGCTGAGTCAGGCGCAATAACGCTGTCGGTCTGGATGCTGTCTTCGTTTTTGTCGCCATCGCCATGATTGATGCGCGCCTGCGTGACCTGCTCCTCCCATCGCAGCATCTCCATATATTTGCGGATATTGGCGACGTAGGTGACCGGCTCGTAGCCTCGGGCATAGCCGTAGCGTACCTTTGAGTAATATTTCTCGTTGGCGAGCAAGGGTAGATACTCTCGGACGTCCTGCCAGCGATCGGGGTCCTTGCCTGCGCGTTGTGTCAGTACGCGGGCATCTTCCAGATGGCCAAAGCCGATGTTATATCCGGCGAGTGCGAACCAAGTGTGATCGGGCTCGGGGATGCGGTTGGGGATTTTGGCCCGAACATTCACCAGATAGTCTGCGCCGCCTAGAATGCTTTGCCGTGGGTCGGTGCGGTCGCTAACGCCTACTTCGCTGGCGGCGCCTTCGGTGAGCATCATGATGCCCTTGACGCCTGTTGGTGATATGGCATCTTCACGCCAGTGAGACTCCTGATAGGCGATAGCCGCTAACAGTAGGTGATCGATGCCTGTCTCCTGTGACGCGAGCATGAAATATTGTTCAAGAGGCGGGTAACGTTCCGTCAGGGCGCGTCTGAATTCAGTGGTGTCGAAGAAATTGAGCTTGTTCTGGCGCGAGAAATAACGCTCTTCAAGCTGCTTGATCAGCTGCTGGGTTTCGGGCAGAGCGAAAAATTTCTCCAGTTCATTTTTAAGCGTGCCGTCATAGTGGTTGGCCAGCATCCAGGCGATGGGCTGCGGAGCGTCCAGCTCGAAGCCTTTGCTCAGTCCCGGGTAAAACGACTTCTGGGCGTCGAATACGGCGGAGTCCATGATGGTGTAGTCGACACTGCTGTCATGGACCTGATCGAGCAGGTCGGTGGCGGCATCGTTATCCGATTCCTCCCACTGAAGATCGGGGTGGTCATGCTTGAGACGGTGCAAAAGATCGGCCTGGGCGGAGCCTGCCAGAACCAGTATTTTGCTGTTGTACAGGTCGTCGATGGTTTTGGGTTGTGCCTGCCCCTGCTTGACCCGGTAGATGACGGTAGGGGCGCTGTAACGGTACGTGGGCCCAAATTCGAACTGCTTTTTTCGCCGCTCTGAAACCGTGAGGTTGGCCGCAGCGATGTGCGCGTTGCGCTCCCGGATGCTGGTGAAAAGGTCTGCGAATGTCGTCGGGAGAATGAGTTCCAGCTTGACTCCCAGGTAATCGGCAAAGGCGGTTGCCAACTCGTACTCGAAACCCGCGGGCTTGCCTTTGTCGATGTAATAGGTCATCGGGGTGTTGCGCGTAGCAACACGCAAAACGCCGCGCTCTTTTATCGCTTCGACCTGGGTCGGTGTGTTGACGCTGATGAGCGTCAACAGGAAGGCGATAATCGTCAGGCCCCAGAAGTAGACCAGTTCGCGGAAGTGTGGATTTTGGCGGAGTACAAACATCGCTCTGCTTTTCTGGTTCCCATCTCTCTGATCAGGTAAAATCCGGCCCTGACTTTTCCCGCTGTCAACGCCTGACCGCTCAGGTATATCAAGAGGCTCGAAACTAACATGCTCGTACTGCGTGGAGCACCCGCTCTCTCAGCTTTCCGCCATGACAAACTTCTCTCTTCGCTCAGCAGCAGTCTGAGCACTGTCACAGGCGTGTATGCTGAATATGTTCACTTCGCCGACTTGTCTGCTGATTTGGACGAGCAGGAGCAGCAGGTGCTTGATCGTATCCTGCGATACGGTCCTAACGCCAGTACTGAAGATCCAAAAGGTGATCTCTACCTGGTGGTGCCGCGTCCGGGAACCATCTCTCCGTGGTCAAGCAAGGCAACCGATATTGCGCACAACTGCGGGCTTGAAAAGGTTCTTCGTCTGGAGCGAGGTGTAGCCTATTACCTCCAGAGCAGTGCAGCGTTGACTGATGCCGAGCGTGAGATTGCAAGCGCGGTACTGCATGATCGTATGGTCGAAGCGGTGCTGGGCGGTATCGATGAAGCGGGTGCGCTGTTTCGACACGAGCAGCCGCGTCCCATGTCGAGCGTGGATATACTCGGCGGCGGCCGGGAAGCCCTAGTTGCGGCGAATACCGAGTTGGGCCTCGCGCTGGCGGAAGACGAGATCGACTACTTGGTACAGAGTTTCACGGAGTTGGGCCGCAACCCCAACGATGTTGAGTTGATGATGTTTGCCCAGGCGAACTCCGAGCACTGCCGTCACAAGATTTTCAACGCGTCCTGGGATATCGATGGTCAGGAGCAGGAAAAGTCCCTGTTCGGGATGATCCGCAATACCTACCAGCAGGGCGGTGAAAACGTGTTGTCTGCCTACAAGGATAACGCGGCTGTTATGGTCGGCCACCGTGCGGGGCGTTTCTTCCCCAATCCCCAGACGCATGAGTATGCATACTCCGAAGAGGATATTCATATTCTGATGAAGGTTGAAACCCACAACCATCCGACCGCAATCGCGCCGTTCTCGGGAGCGGCGACCGGCTCCGGCGGTGAGATCCGCGACGAGGGCGCAACCGGTCGTGGGGCCAAGCCCAAGGCCGGTTTGACCGGTTTTACCGTTTCCGATCTGAAAATTCCCGATTTCGTGCAGCCGTGGGAATCTGATTATGGCAAGCCAGAACGTATAGTCTCGCCCCTGGATATCATGATCGAGGGGCCGATCGGCGGTGCTGCCTTCAATAACGAATTCGGACGCCCCAACCTGACCGGCTACTTCCGTACCTTCGAGCAGCAGGTCAATGGTGCCGCCGGCGAAGAGGTGCGCGGTTACCACAAGCCGATCATGATCGCAGGTGGTATGGGTAACATCCGCGCCGACCACGTTGAAAAGGGCGAAATCACCGTTGGTGCCAAACTGATATGCCTGGGTGGACCGGCAATGCTGATCGGCTTGGGCGGTGGTGCTGCATCATCCATGTCATCCGGCAGTTCATCCGCTGATCTGGATTTTGCGTCGGTACAGCGCGGTAACCCGGAACTGGAACGTCGTTGTCAGGAAGTGATCGATCAGTGCTGGCAGCTCGGTGATACCAACCCGATAGCGTTCATTCATGATGTGGGTGCCGGTGGTCTGTCCAATGCGTTCCCTGAGTTGGTCAAGGATGGCGGCCGTGGCGGTAACTTCGATCTGCGCAAGGTAAACAACGACGAACCGGGCATGTCTCCGCTGGAGATCTGGTGTAACGAAGCTCAAGAGCGCTATGTGATGGCGGTCAGGCCGGAAGATATGCCGCGCTTTGAAGCTATCTGTGAGCGTGAGCGCTGCCCTTATGCCATCGTGGGCGAGGCGACCGAAGAGCATCACCTGACGCTCGGCGATACCCATTTCGAAAACAAACCGGTGGACCTGCCGATGAGTGTGTTGTTCGGCAAGCCGCCGAAGATGCACCGTTCGGTTGAGCGCACCCGATATGACGTGGCGGATTTCGATACCGCTGATATCGATATGTCCGAGGCGATCGAGCGTGTTCTCAAGCTACCGGCGGTTGCTTCGAAGAGCTTCCTGATCACCATCGGGGATCGCTCGATAACAGGTCAGGTGGCGCGTGACCAGATGGTTGGCCCCTGGCAGGTGCCGGTTGCGGATTGCGCGGTCACCACTATTTCCTATGACAGTTATGCCGGCGAAGCGATGGCGATGGGAGAGCGCACGCCACTGGCACTGGTCGATGCGCCGGCGTCAGGTCGCATGGCGATCGGCGAGACGTTGACCAACCTGGCCGGTGCGCCGATTCGCGATGTATCCGATATCAAACTGTCAGCCAACTGGATGTGTGCTGCCGGCCACCCGGGTGAGGATGAAAAACTCTACGATACCGTGAAAGCGGTGGGTATGGAGCTGTGTCCGCAGTTGGGCATTACCATTCCGGTGGGTAAGGACTCCATGTCCATGCGTACCGTGTGGCAGGATAACGGTGAGCAGAAGAGTGTTACTGCACCGCTCTCGCTGATCATTTCCGGTTTTGCGCCGGTCAGTGACGCGCGCAAGGTGCTCACACCTCAGTTGCGCACGGATATGGGTGAAACCGACCTTATCCTTCTCGATCTGGGTAATGGTCAGAACCGCTTGGGCTTGTCTGCACTGGCTCAGGTATATAACAGGGTTGGGCGTCAGGTTCCGGATGTGGATGATGCGGAACAGTTGGCGACCTTCTTTGCTGCCGTGCAGGAGCTGAATGCCCAGGGCTTGCTGCTGGCCTACCATGACCGGGCTGACGGTGGTTTGCTGGCGACCGTGGCTGAAATGGCGTTTGCCGGTCACACCGGCGTTGATCTGAACCTTGATCTGCTGGCAGCTGATCAGAGTGAGCTGGTCGCTGCACTGTTCGCGGAAGAGCTTGGAGCCGTGGTTCAGGTACGCCGTGCCGATACCGAGCAGGTGCTGACTGAATTGAATGCGGCGGGTATTGGCGAGATCGCCAAGGTTATCGGTACCCTGAACCCGGATGGTCAGTTCAACATCTTCTTCGATGATGAGGAGGTGTATTCAAACAGCCGTATCCAGCTTCACCGCTGGTGGGCGGAAACATCCTTCCGCATCCAGTCGCTGCGTGACAACTCCGAGTGCGCACAGCAGGAGTTCGATGTGTTGTTGGATGTAGAGGACCCCGGTCTGAATGCTGCGCTGACATTTGATATCAACGAAAACATTGCAGCGCCTTATATCGCCAAAGGCGAGCGTCCGAGAATCGCGGTGTTGCGTGAACAGGGCGTCAATGGTCAGATCGAGATGGCTGCAGCTTTTGATCGCGCAGGTTTTGCCTCTGTCGATGTGCACATGAGCGATATTCTGGGCGGTAAGGTCACGCTTGATCAGTTTAAGGGGCTCGTGGCCTGTGGCGGTTTCTCGTATGGCGATGTGCTGGGGGCAGGTGAAGGCTGGGCCAAGTCGATTCTGTTCAACGCTCGGGCGCGAGATCAGTTCGCCCAGTTCTTCGAGCGTGAAGACACAATTGCGCTGGGGGTTTGTAACGGTTGCCAAATGTTATCGAACCTGCATGAGCTGATTCCGGGCGCTGAGCTTTGGCCCCACTTTGTGCGTAACCAGTCCGAGCAGTTCGAGGCGCGTGTGGCGATGGTTGAGGTGCAGGCTTCTCCGTCGATCTTCCTTGAGGGAATGGTGGGTTCGCGCATGCCGATCGCTGTTGCCCATGGGGAAGGTCGTGCCGAGTTCCGAGATGATGCGCATCTGGCCGGGCTGGAAAGTGCCGGTACTATCGCATTGCGCTATGTGGATAACCGAGGTCTGCAGGCGGCACAGTATCCGGCAAACCCCAACGGTTCACCCAAGGGGATTACGGGTATCACGACGCCTGATGGCCGGGTGACAATTATGATGCCGCATCCTGAGCGTGTCTTCCGTGCAATCCAGAACTCCTGGGCACCGGATGAGTGGAATGAAGATGGTGCCTGGATGCGGATGTTCCGTAACGCCAGAGTACGTATTGGCTGATCCATGCTGCAAATGAATAAAGGCGCCTAAGGCGCCTTTATTTTTACTCTGCGTTTGGATTGGGCAAAAATAAAGCCGGCATGAGCCAGCTTTATCTTCGCGCGCAGAGGATACGCTTACTTCATCACGCGCTTTTCGCCCATGATTTCAACGTCTACACGACGATCCGGACGCAGGCACGCGATCAACTCAGCGCCACGGCCGCTGCAGTTGGCGATCGGAGAAGATTCGCCCAGGTAGCCGATATCCATCTTGCTGGAATCGACACCGGCGTCAGCCAGCTTAGCCGCTACGGCTTCAGCACGACGCTTGGACAGTTTCTCGTTGTAGGCTTCGCTACCGATCGGGTCAGCATGACCAACCAGCTTGATCTCTTTCAGGCTAGACAGGGTGCCGATGTAGTTCACGATGTTAGATGTATCGCCCACTTGGGTGCTGTCGAAGTCGAAGTACAGAGCGAACTTCTTGGTGTCAGCCATCATGGCGTACATCGGTTCAGCCGGCTTTTCCTCAACCATGGGAGCAGCGGCAACCATGCCATCGCAGCCTACCACGGCCAAATCTTTGGTCCACAGGCTGTTGTGCCAGCATTCGCCCAGGCTGGTGCGCCAGATGGTACCGTTGCTGGTAGTAACGTAGCCTTTGTTCTCTTCATGTGCCTGAGCCATGGTGGCACCCATAGCCAAAGCCAAACCTGCTGCGATCGCGATCTTCTTCATAATCATATCCTTGTGACCGTAGTGATATTTGTCTACTACTTATAGACCATTAAAACTTAATTTTCCTTAACATCTCGTTAATCTTAAGGATTATCTATAGATGTCGAGATTCCAAATTCTATCCGTCAGGGCAATACTTTTTTGTAGGGCTTTACGACGACTTTCCCGTACACGCCAGCCTGTACGTAAGGATCGGCATCCGCCCAGCGCTTTGCTTCCTCCAGCGAGTCAAACTCTGCTATCACCAAGCTGCCGGTAAAGCCGGCAGGCCCTGGATCTTCACTGTCGATCGCCGGAAGCGGCCCCGCAGCGAACAAGCGCCCCTGTTGTTTTAACGACTCGAGTCTGGCTAGATGGTCGGGTCGTGTCTCCAGCCGTTTTGCCAGAGAGTTTTCTACATCTTCGGCTATGATAGCGTAATACATAAGTCTTTTCCGTCAATATTACTCGGGTTTGCTCTGTGGTGGGAGGTGTCGGGAGATATAAATTCCCTGTCCGAGAATAAAAATCAGCGTCATTCCCAAAATACCGAATAGTTTGAAGTTAACCCACACCTCTTCGCTGAAACCGTACGCGACGATAAGGTTGGCGATGCCGGTCACAGAGAAAAACAGTATCCAGCCTATATTCAGTCTGCGCCAGGTTTCCTGTGCGAGCTCAAGGCTGCTCTCCATCAATCGCTGAATCAGCGTTTTATTACCGATAAAGTGGCTACCCAGGCAAGCGATGCCGAATAGCCAGTTAACGATTGTGGGTTTCCACTGAATAAAGGTTTTGTCTCTGAATATGATCGTGGCGCCGCCGAGCAGTATTACCAGAGCAAGTGTTACCAGTTGCATTTTTTCAATGCGGTGTGTTTTGAACCAGGTGTAAGCCATCTGCGCCAGGGTGGCCGGTATCAGGATGCCGGTAGCAAGTATGATATCGCCTGTCATCTTGTAAACCACAAAAAAGACGATAACAGGCAGGAAATCGAGTAATATTTTCATAACATCCAGAACAGTTCGTGTTTGTCACAGTATAAAGGTCCCCTTAATAGAGTGAAACAGTTGGCTGGTTACGATTTGCACACACACAGCACCGCATCCGACGGTTCTCTCGAGCCGCGCGCGCTGGTCAATGCTGCGTACGACGCGGGTGTGCGGGTTTTGGCGCTAACCGACCATGACACCCTGGCAGGTCTGTCGGCTGCGAGGCAGACGGCCGATAAGCTTGAGGGGATGGTGTTTGTTGACGGCGTAGAGTTGACCTGTCTTTGGCAGACTCGCGTGATTCATCTGCTTGGCTTGGGTATCGACCCTGAGTTTTCGGGTTTTGCGGAATATATGCAGGTCCTGACAACGCTAAGAGATGAGCGGGCTGAAAAGATCGCTGAAAAGTTAGTAAAGAAAGGATTGCCGGATCTTCTGGCGGAGGCTCGGGCGATTGCCGGTGATGGTCAGATAGGTCGTCCGCATTTTGCGCAGGCGATGCTGAATCGAAAGATGGTGTCCACTGCACAGCAGGCGTTTGATATGTGGCTCGGTCAGGGGAAAGCCGGTGATGTAAAGGCAACCTGGCCATCGCTTGAAAAAGCGGTTGGGCTTGTAAAGCAATCGGGCGGTTATGCCATTGTCGCTCATCCGACAAAATACAAATTTACCTTTACGCGACTTAGAGCGCTCGTTGAAGACCTGCTGGCGGCGGGCGGTGATGGTGTCGAGGTCAGTTTTCCCGGTGTGACCCCCAATCACCTGCGTGACCTGCTACTGTTGGCTCAGAGGAAGGCGTTATGGGTATCGGCAGGCAGTGACTTTCATTCGCCTGAGCAGCGTTGGACGTCGCTGGGTCGTTTTCCTCAGTTTCAATCGCCAAAGCATATTGT
The DNA here is from genome assembly GCF_000705555.1 of Marinobacterium lacunae. Classification (GTDB taxonomy): domain Bacteria; phylum Pseudomonadota; class Gammaproteobacteria; order Pseudomonadales; family Balneatricaceae; genus Marinobacterium_D; species Marinobacterium_D lacunae. The sequence goes on along the minus strand of NZ_JMQN01000011.1, from coordinate 202,271 downwards.
AGAGCGGTTGATGCCGGACGGTATGGCAGGGCGCTTGGCGTAAGCACTTTATATCCGCGTATAACCTTAACCAGGGGTGGGCGGTGATGTCAGAAACAAATCAGGAGTTACAGGTGAGCCAGTTTTTCCAGATCCATCCGGAAACGCCCCAGGCGCGGTTGATTCAGCAGGCCGTCGAGATTATTCGTCAGGGTGGGGTAATCGTATATCCGACAGACTCGGCTTACGCTTTGGGATGTCACTTGGGTGACAAAAAAGCGATGGAGCGGATTAAGCGTATTCGTCAGTTGGATGATAAACATAATTTTACGTTGGTCTGTCGTGATCTTGCCGAAATAGCTACCTATGCGAAGGTTGATAACCAGGCGTATCGCACCATAAAGGCACATACGCCGGGGGCGTATACGTTTATTCTCAACGCAACCAGTGAAGTTCCGCGCCGTTTGCTTCATGCCAAACGACGCACTATCGGTATTCGTATTCCTGCGAATGAAATTGCACTGGCGCTGACCGAAGCTCTGGGTGAGCCGATTATGAGTACATCACTTATCATGCCGGGCGATGATATCCCTTTGACAGACCCCTATGAAATTCGTGATTTGCTTCAGCATCAGGTTGATCTAGTGATCGATGGCGGCTATTGCGGAATGGAAGCGACTAGCGTTGTGAGTCTGTTAAATGAGTTGCCGGAAATCTTGCGAAAAGGCGCAGGTGAAGTTTCGAGTTTTGATTAGTATTAAGTGCTTGGTAAAAGTTTCTATAAAATTGATTGTAATACCTTGCAAACGCGATTTTATTAACGATAATTGCAAGTATTAATCAACCGGATTGCAAAGAGCGAACGATGACCGACTTTATTAAAACACTCACACGTAAAAACTCCCTGCGCAAACAGACTCAGGAACTGGGTGTGTCCGAGCTCGAGAAGGTAATGTCCGACCTGGCTGATATCCTCGAAGAGCGCCGAGAGGAAGAGGTTGCGAAAGCTGAGGCGGAAGCGGCTAAAGTAGAAGCGATCGAGGCGATCCGCAAGCAGATGATGGATGCCGGTATCGCGCTGGAAGAGTTGGCCAGTCAGGTCGATACGGCTCCTCGCAAAAGTGTTAAAGCCAAGTATGTCATCGAAGTTGACGGTGAGGAGCATCACTGGTCAGGACGCGGTCGTACGCCGGTCGTTTTCGCCCAGTACATGGAAGAAAAGGGTATCTCGAAGGAGCAGCTGCCCACCGTGTGATAATGCGACCTTGAGTCGAGCATAACAAGGCTCTTCGGCTATGCTGCTGAAGAGCCTTTTTGTATTTTGGATATTTGTTAATTCGCTGCGTTGTACTATCGCTGCGGATCTGTTTGAGGCGACGTCAAATGCTAGATGAAAAACTGCAAAAGGTTTTGGCGCGCTCCGGTTTTGGCTCACGTCGTGAGATGGAGCGTGTTATTGATGAAGGGCGGGTCAGCTTAAATGGCGAACCTGCCAAACTCGGCGACAGGGTCAAGGAGGGGGATAAGGTCACTCTTGATGGACGGCCTGTCCAGCTTGTTTTTGCTGCAGAGGGTGCCCGTCGGGTACTGATATATAACAAGCCGCTTGGCGAGGTATGTACTCGCCATGATCCTGAAGGGCGGCCGACCGTTTTTGATAATCTGCCTCCGTTAAAGCAGGGGCGCTGGATTATAATCGGTAGGCTCGATATCAATACGACCGGTTTGTTGTTATTTACCACCGATGGTGAACTTGCCAACCGCATGATGCATCCTTCGGCGAACATTGACCGCGAATACGCCGTTCGTGTCTTGGGTGATGTGAATGATGAGATGCTCGAGCGACTCAAGCAGGGTGTTTTACTCGAGGATGGAATGGCGCAGTTTAGCGATGTCCGGTATTTCGATGGAGAGGGCGCCAACAAGTGGTACCACTGTGTCGTGATGGAAGGGCGCAACCGAGAGGTAAGGCGCTTGTGGGAATCGCAAGGTCTACAGGTTAACCGGCTTAAGCGAGTGCGTTTTGGACCTGTGTTTTTGCCGAGTGATGTCAAGGTGGGTACCTGGCGGGAGCTCGGCAGTAAAGAGGTAGATGTGCTCAGTGATGAGCTGAGCCTCGAGCGTGTAAAGGCCAGAGCCAGGACGCGTGAAGAGGTTGTCGAAGAGAAGCGTCGCTATGGGCGTCAACGCGCACGACAGAGTGCTCAGGCTCAGGGGCATAATGCGCCTGAGAAGCGTGCGAGTAAGCCGCGTGGGCGTTCTGTCGGGAAGCGTAATACGCGCAGAACCTGATTAAACGTGTTTGTAGAAGAAAAAACGCTGCCGTATCGGCAGCGTTTTTCGTATGTGAAACCGGTTCGTTCAGGCGCTGCCGTTGCCTTGGGCATCTATGGATTGGCCGTTGACGTTCAGGCTATCAGGCCCCATCAGGTAAAGGTAGAGCGGCATAATCTGTTCGGGAGTCGGGTTGTTCTCCGGCATCTCTGCCGGATAGGCGTAGGCGCGCATGGCTGTACGTGTGGCGCCAGGATTAATGCAGTTGACGCGCACAGGTGAGATGTTCTCCAGCTCATCCGCCAGTACCTGAGCCATGCCTTCTGTCGCGAATTTTGAAACAGCGTAGGCGCCCCAGTGAGCGCGGCCTTTTCGCCCAACTCCGGACGAGGTAAAGATAACCGATGCATCCTTCGAGCGGTTGAGTAATGGTAATAGCGTTTGGGTCAGCAGGAAGGGGGCGTTGACGTTAACCTGCATAACTTGTTGCCAGATAATCGGATCGTAGTTTTCGATCGATGTCAGTACGCCGAGCATGCCTGCATTGTGCAGAATACCGTCGAGTCTGCCGAACGTTTCTTCCAGTTGATTGGCCAGCTCTATGTAGTCGTGCTCAGCGGCCGTATCGAGATTGAGTGGAACGATCGCGGGTTGTGGATAACCTGCTGCTTCCAGCTCGTCGTAAACCTTCTCCAGTTTTTCCAGTGTTCGGCCAAGAAGTACAACCGTTGCGCCATGTGCTGCATAGGCGTGGGCCGCTGCGCGGCCGATGCCGTCTCCGGCGCCGGTTATCAAAATGATGCGGTCTTTGAGTAGAGCTTCCGGGGCGTCATAGGTGAACATGATGGTCTGAATTCCTTCTTCAGGGGCAGCGACGTTATCGTCTGTCGCTGTAAAGGCATTTTAGCAGTGTGCTGAGCTCGCGCGTATTGCTGACCAGGTGGTCGCTGTTCCAGAGATTCGGATTGTCGTCATTGTGGATGTAGCCATAGAGGCATCCGATGGTCGTCATGCCGGCGCGACGGCCTGCTTCTATATCCCGCCGGTGATCGCCAATATACAGTGTTTTATGCGGCGGGCGGCCTATCTCGTGGCTGGCCAGTAGCAGGGACTCAGGATCGGGTTTTCGATTGGTCACCTGTTCGGGGCAGATCAGACTGGAGCAGCGGGTGCTCAGGCCGAGTTTGTCGACAATGGTCCGGGTGAATCGTTCCGGTTTGTTGGTGACGATGCCCCATTTGACCTGCATCTCTTCGAGCCAGTCGAGAAGTTCAGGGATGCCGTCGAAAAGTCGGCTCTCGATCATCGAGTGCTGAGCATAGAGTTCAAGAAACTCCTCAAGCAGTGGTGTTATATCCGGCGCGTCGATGGGTATGTCGAATGCGCTGGCGACCATGGCGCGAGCGCCTTCCGACACGTGCTGACGAAAACGTGTGCGATCAATCGGGGCCAGGCCGCGAGTGCTCTTCATTCTGTCGGCGACCCAATAAAAGTCGAGCGCAGTGTCGAGCAGCGTGCCATCAAGATCGAACAGCACGCCGGAATATGAGGGCATCAGCTGTCGTCTCGTGTGGCGGCGATCATGTAGTTGACGCTGACATCCTCGGAGTCGAGCCGGTAGACTTTGGTCAGCGGGTTGTATACAAGGCCACTCATCTCCCGGATGTTCAGTCCGTTAGTGCGAATCCAACTGGCAAGTTCGGCTGGACGGATGAACTTATTGAAGTCGTGAGTGCCGTTAGGCACAAGCTTCAAGACCCGTTCAGCACCAAGAATCGCGAACAGATAGCTTTTGGGATTGCGGTTTAGAGTGGAGAAAAACAGCTGGCCGCCGGGGCGGACCAGTCGCGCACAGGCTGCAATAATGGAGGCTGGGTCGGGTACATGCTCAAGCATCTCCATGCAGGTGACGACATCGAAGGACTCGGGCTCTTCCTGGGCCAGTTGTTCGACAGTGACCTGTCGATACCGGACGCTGACGCCGCTCTCGAGTCCGTGGAGTTTGGCAACCTTAAGAGGGGCTTCGCCCATGTCGATGCCGGTAACCTCGGCGCCGCGTTTAGCCATCGACTCTGACAGGATGCCGCCGCCGCAGCCGACATCCAACACCCGCTTTCCGGCCAGTGACGCAATGCGGTCGATGAAACCGACGCGTAGCGGGTTGATGTCGTGCAAGGGTTTGAACTCACTTTCCCTATCCCACCAGCGGCTTGCCAATTCCTCGAATTTAGCAATTTCAGCCGGGTCTATGTTCTGTGTCTGGCTCATCTATGTTCCGCACCCTGATAAAGTATCCACACAGTCTACCATTCTGTGCTCATAGCATTAAGAGTGTGGTGGCGCGGTGAAGGTTGCAGGTTGACACGTAGGGTTTTCAGCTCGGTGTCGGTCGGTTTTAGTCGGGTGTTCGGGATAAGTTTGGCCGACGCCATTTAATCAAAGCGAGTTGGGCGTACTGGCTCCCTTCTCTGTGATATAATCTCGCGGTTTAAAAATGCGCGTCAGGCGCTGCAAGCCTTAGGAACCAAGGAAAGCTGAGCGAATGGGTGATCTAGCCAAAGAAGTTCTGCCAGTCAATATCGAAGATGAGCTGAAACAGTCCTATCTCGATTACGCCATGAGTGTAATCGTCGGTCGAGCTCTGCCCGACGCGCGTGACGGTCTGAAACCCGTGCACCGTCGCGTGCTCTTCGCCATGAACGAGCTGAACAACGACTGGAACAAGCCATATAAGAAATCGGCCCGTGTGGTCGGTGACGTTATCGGTAAATACCACCCGCATGGCGATAGCGCTGTGTACGACACTATCGTACGTATGGCGCAGGATTTCTCCATGCGCTACATGTTGGTCGATGGCCAGGGTAACTTTGGCTCGGTGGACGGGGACTCCGCGGCGGCGATGCGTTATACCGAGATTCGCATGGCGAAAATCTCGCACGAGCTGCTGGCCGATCTCGACAAAGAAACCGTCGACTACGTCGACAACTATGACGGCACCGAACGGATCCCGGCGGTCTTGCCGACGCGCGTGCCCAACCTGCTGGTTAACGGCTCGGCTGGTATCGCGGTGGGCATGGCGACCAACATTCCGCCGCACAACCTTGGTGAAGTCGTCCGAGGTTGTATCGCACTGATTCAGAACCCGGATCTGAGCATCGATGATCTGATGGAGTTCATCCCCGGCCCTGACTTCCCGACAGGCGGTATCATCAACGGTCGTGCGGGTATCCTTCAGGCATACCGCACGGGGCGTGGTCGCATCTACGTACGCGCCAAGCATCACATCGAAGAACATCCGAAAAACGGACGTCCGATGTTGGTGATCACCGAAATTCCTTACCAGCTGAACAAGGCGCGTCTGATCGAAAAGATCGCCGAACTGGTCAAAGAGAAGAAGATCGAGGGTATCAGCGAGCTGCGTGACGAATCCGACAAGGATGGTATGCGCATCGTGATCGAGCTGCGCCGTGGCGAAGTCCCAGAGGTTATCATCAATAACCTCTTCGCTCAGACCGCGCTGCAGAGCGTCTTCGGCATCAATATGGTGGCGCTCGTCGATGGTCAGCCCAAGATTCTGGATCTCAAGTCGGCGCTGGAGTGCTTCATTCGCCATCGTCGCGAAGTGGTAACCCGTCGCACGGTCTATGAGCTCCGCAAGGCCCGGGAGCGCGGCCACGTGCTGGAAGGTTTGGCCGTTGCGCTGGCCAACATTGATCCGGTTATCGAGCTGATCAAGCAATCACCGACACCGGCCGAAGCGAAAGAGCGTTTGATCGAGACGCCTTGGGCACCGGGATCTGTTCTGGATATGCTTGAGCGCGCGGGTGAAGACGCCTGTCGCCCTGATGATCTTGAGCCTCAGTATGGCCTGCGTGACGGTCATTATCACCTGTCCCCGGTTCAGGCCCAGGCCATTCTGGATCTGCGTTTGCACCGTCTGACCGGTCTCGAACACGAAAAACTGCTGGGCGAGTATCGTGAACTGATCGAAAAGATCGCCGAACTGCTGGAAATTCTGGGCTCTTACGAGCGGCTGATGGAAGTGATTCGCGAGGAGCTCGAGGCGATCATCGCTGAGTATGCCGATGATCGTCGCACCGAAATTCAGGCGTCCATGCAGGACCTGACGGTTGCCGATCTGATCACTGAAGAGGATATGGTCGTGACCATCTCCCACGGCGGTTACGCCAAGACTCAGCCGATCAGTGCCTATCAGGCTCAGCGTCGCGGCGGTAAGGGCAAGTCGGCGACGGCGATGAAAGATGAAGACTTCATCGAACATCTGCTGATTGCCAATACCCACGACACCATCCTCTGCTTTACCAACCACGGTAAGGTTTACTGGCGCAAGGTGTATGAGATTCCGCCGGCGAGCCGCACCTCCCGCGGTCGCCCGGTGGTGAATATCCTGCCGTTGGCGGAAGATGAGCGTATCAGCGCTATTCTGCCGGTGAAGGAGTTTGATTCCGAGCGCTTCATCTTCCTGGCCACGGCTAACGGCACGGTCAAGAAAACGCCGCTTGAAGCGTTTTCCCGCCCGCGCAGTACCGGTTTGATCGCCCTGGAGATCGTTGAGGGCGATCGCTTGATTGGAGCCTCGATCACTAATGGCAACGACGATGTGATGTTGGTGACCAGTGCCGGCAAGGCGATCCGTTTCAACGAAAACGACGTGCGTGCCATGGGCCGTACCGCCAGAGGTGTGCGCGGCGTACGCATGGAAGAATCGGCTTCGGTTATCTCGTTGATCATCCCGCGCGAAGGGGCTCGTGTACTGACGGCATCCGCCAATGGCTATGGCAAGCAGACGGCTGTTGAGGACTTCCCGCTGCGGGGTCGCGGCGGCCAGGGTGTTATCGCGATGCAGTGCACCGACCGTAACGGCGACTTGGCCGGTGCTGTCCAGGTACTCGATGGCGATGACGTCATGCTGATCAGCGATCGAGGCACACTGGTGCGTACCCGCTCGGAGGAGATTTCGACGCTGGGCCGCAACACGCAGGGCGTTATGCTCATCCGTCTGGCCGAGGGTGAAAAGCTGTCTGGTCTTGCTCGAATAGAGGAGCCGGACGAAGACGAGAGTGAAGAGGGTGAGGTGTCCTCCGGTGAGGGTGTGTCCGAGACTGAGGTCGAAGCGTCCGCCGAGGCTCAACATGATGAGCCAGCCGCGGGTGATGAGTCCGAAAGCTGAAGCAGTACCGCAAACCTCGAAAAAAATTAGTGTAAGACTCCGGAGCAGCAGCTCCGGAGCTGTTTCTTTTTCTGGAGTTGATACACACGATGACGCGCAAACATAACTTCAGTGCGGGTCCGGCCGCGCTGCCGGAAGCGGTACTGGCTCGTGCGGCAGAGGAGATGCTCGATTGGCACGGCAAGGGGCTCTCCATTATGGAAATGAGTCACCGCAGCCCAGAATTTGTTTCAGTGGCTGAGGCCGCTGAACAGGATCTGCGTGACTTGATGGATATCCCGGCCAATTACAAAGTGTTGTTCCTGCAGGGGGGCGCCACCAGCCAGTTTGGCATGGTGCCGATGAACCTGCTGCGTGGCGCTGGCACGGCTGACTATATCGATACCGGCATCTGGTCTGCCAAGGCGATGCAGGAAGCCTCGCGTTATACCCGGGTGGGTCTGGTTGCCAGCACCCAGGGCGAGAACTATACCCGTGTGCCGGCTCAGGCCGAACTCACGCTCAACCCTGAAGCCGCGTACGTACACTATACCAGCAACGAAACCATAGGCGGTCTGGAGTTCGACTACGTGCCGGAAACCGGCGAAGTGCCACTGGTTGTCGATATGTCGTCGGATATTCTGGCGCGTCCCATCGATGTCAGCCGCTATGGATTGATCTATGCCGGTGCCCAGAAAAATATCGGTCCCGCGGGTCTTACTGTCGTTATTGTGCGAGAGGAGCTGCTCGGTAACACGCTTCCAGGCACACCGACCATGTTTGACTACAAAGTGCATGCCGATGCGGATTCGATGAATAACACGCCGCCGACCTTCGCCTGGTACATGACAGGTCTTGTATTCAAGTGGCTCAAGGAGCAGGGTGGCGTTGAAGGGATCGCCAGGCTTAACGAGCGCAAAGCGTCCAGCCTCTATGCCGCGATCGATGCATCCGATTTCTACGCCAACCCGATCGCGCCGGCCAACCGCTCGATCATGAACGTACCGTTTACGCTGGCCGACAGCGCGCTGGATAAGCTGTTCCTTGAACGCGCCGAGCAGGCAGGCCTTTTAAACCTCAAAGGACACCGTTCTGTCGGCGGTATGCGAGCGAGTATCTACAACGCCGTTTCGCAGGACTCGGTCGACGCACTGATCGCCTTTATGCAGGAGTTCGAGCGCACAGCCGGTTAACGCGGAGATAGCGATGAGCGATCAACAGCAAAATCAGGAGCGGGCGCTGAAAGTCGTACGCGACCGTATCGATCAGGTCGACCGTGACATTCAACGACTGCTTAACGAGCGTGCACGCTGTGCTCAGGAAGTCGCCGAGATCAAATCCCGCTTTGACAGCCAGGATGCGATTTTCTACCGGCCAGAGCGCGAGGCCCAGGTGTTGCGCCGGGTTATGGCGCGTAATGAAGGGCCACTTCCTGATCAGGAAGTGGCACGCCTTTTCCGCGAAATCATGTCGGTCTGCCTTGCGCTTGAGCAGCCGCTCGATGTGGTTTTTCTGGGGCCTGAGGCGACCTTCACCCAGCAAGCGGCCTTGAAACATTTTGGGCATTCGGTGCGTTGCTCGTCCGTGGACAGTCTCGAAGCTGTATTTCGTGATGTGGAGTCCGGACATGCGAACTACGGAGTCGTGCCGATCGAAAATGCCGCCGATGGTATGATCAGCCATACATTGGATCTATTCAGTCGCTTCAACGTCAGCATCTGTGGTGAGGTGGAGTTGCGCACGCATCAGCACCTGCTGATGAGCAGTGCTGTGTCTCTGGAACAGCTTGAAGTGATCTATGCCCACCCCTTTGCCCTCAATCAGTGTCGAACCTGGCTCGATGCCCATTGCCCCGATATTGAACGTGTGGCGGTAAGCTCGAACGCGGAAGCTGCGCGAAGGGTAAAAGACTCCTCAGGAGTGGCCGCTGCAATTGGCGGTGATATCGCCGCTGACCTCTTCGAGCTGGAAGTGGTGCAGGCCAACATTGAGGATCAACCGGACAATACGACCCGTTATCTGGTTATCGGGCGGCAGGTTGTGGGCCCCAGCGGACAGGATAAAACCTCCATTTTGCTGATGGTGCATGACCGGCCAGGGGTGCTGTATGAGCTGCTGGATCCGTTCAGGAAGCGCAATATCAGCCTGACGCGTGTCGAAAGTCGCGCCGCGCCACAATCCGATTGGGATATGTTGTTCTATCTGGATTTTGAAGGGCACAGCGAAGAGGCGGCTGTTCAACAAGTGCTGGCAGAGCTGGAGTCAGGTTCTGTGGAGCTCAAGCTGCTAGGGTCTTACCCGAAAGCGGTGCTTTGAGAGCCTGCTATACGGAGCGACAAAGTGTCGATCGATTTTTATTCACAGGCAGTTCCAAGTATTACCGCGCTGAGTCCCTATCGACCTGGAAAGCCCGCCGGGGAGTTGCAGCGGGAGATGGGGCTGAGTGATATCATCAGTCTTGCCAGTAACGAGAATCCGTTGGGTCCCAGCCCGCGAGCCCTTGCAGCGGCTAGTGCTGCGCTTATGAGGGTCGAGCGCTACCCGGACGGTGCAGGGTTCGAACTCAAGGCTGCACTGAGCAGCGCATACAATGTTGGGCCCGAGCGCATCACGCTTGGCAACGGTTCCAACGAGTTGCTTAATCTTGTCGCACGGGTGTTTGTTCGCCCCGGCGATGAGGTGATCTATTCCCAGTACGCGTTCATCGCCTACCCAATTGCAACGCGTGCATGTCAGGCGCACCCTGTGGAAGTGCCTGCCAAGATGTATGGGCATGATCTAACAGCGATGGCTGGTGCGGTCACTGAACGCACGCGGCTGATCTATCTGGCCAACCCTAACAATCCCACCGGTACGGCGTTTAGCGACTCAGCGCTGCGTGCTTTTCTCGATGCAGTACCCGCCCATGTCGTGGTCGTGCTGGATGAGGCATATACCGAATATGTCGATGTGGATGCCGGGTTGCCAAATGGTCTGGCGCTGATTGATGAGTACGACAACCTCGTGGTGACACGTACCTTCTCCAAAGCCTTTGGCCTGGCCGGCCTGAGAGTGGGCTTTGCCGTGTCGAATCCCCAAATCTCGGACTTGATGAATCGTATTCGCGAGCCGTTCAATATCAATGTAGCGGCACAGGCTGCGGCTGCGGCAGTGCTGACCGACAGCGACTATCTGCAACAGGTTCTCGATACCAATCGCCGGGGCATGGTACAGGTATCGGAAGGGCTGCGACGTCTGGCCGTGGAGTTTCTGACCTCGCAGGGTAATTTCGTTACCCTTGATCTCAAGCGGGATGCACAGCCTATATTTGACTCGCTGCTCAGGCAAGGCGTCATTGTGCGTCCGTTGCAGCCCTACAACATGCCGCATCATCTGCGCGTGACCATAGGGCTTGAACAGGAAAATGCGCGTTTCCTTGCTGCGCTCGAGAGGGCTTTGATGTGCTGAGGTTTTCAACCCGTAAGGTGTTGGTTATCGGGCTGGGACTGATCGGAGGATCCTTTGCCCGAGCCCTGCGGACACGGGGGCTGGTTGATGAGGTTGCGGGATATGACCGCAATCGTGGCGAGTGTGAGCTTGGATTGTCACTGGGGGTGATCGATTGTGTCGTCGATGATCTCGAAGCGGCGGTTCGCAAGGCCGATCTGATTGTGCTCGCTGTGCCCGTAAAAGTGATGGAACAGGTGCTCTGTGAGATAAAGCCTTGGCTGAACCCCCAGACCCTCCTGACCGATGTCGGCAGCACCAAAGGCAATCTGGTGGAAGCTGCCAGGCGTCTGTTTGGCACATTGCCATCGGGCTTCGTACCGGGGCATCCCATAGCGGGTACTGAAAAAAGTGGTGTCGGCGCGTCTGATGAGTCGTTATTTGTACGGCGTAAACTGATTCTCACGCCGCTGCCCGAAACCGATCCTGAGGCGACCTTGGCGATCGCTCGTCTATGGCAGGGAGTGGGGTCGGAAGTGTTGCAGATGGAAGTGAGCCGTCACGACGAGGTTCTTGCTGCTACAAGTCATCTACCCCATCTTCTGGCGTTCTCTCTGGTCGATACCCTGGCTCATGAAGCCGAGAATACCGACATTTTCCGCTATGCCGCGGGTGGTTTTCGCGACTTTACGCGTATCGCCGCCAGTGATCCCACCATGTGGCATGATATCTGTTTCGCCAATCGTGATCAGTTACTCGCTCAGATCGATCGTTTTTCATCCGGCGTGGAACGGCTGCGTGATGCTATCGAGCGTGGCGACAGTCAGGCGCTGTTGGGCATCTTCACGCGCGCCAAGTCTGCCCGAGAGCATTTCTCCCGCATTCTTGCACGTGCCGCCTATTCACCGGACTTACACAATCACCCGGTAACCTTTCGCGTCCGTCCGGGTAACAGCATCAATGGGCGAGCTGATCTGCCTGGTGATCGTTCCATATCCCACCGTGCAGTCATGCTGGCGGCCTTGGCCGACGGCGTGACTGACATAGAAGGTTTTCTGGAAGGCGAAGACAGTCTTGCGACGCTGCAGGCGTTTCGGGATCTTGGAGTGGTTATCGAAGGCCCCCATCAGGGGCTGGTGAGGGTATATGGCGTCGGGCTTCACGGCTTGCAACCGCCGGTCGGGCCTATCTATTTGGGCTCCTCCGGTACCTCCATGCGATTATTGTGTGGCGTGTTGTCTGCTCAGCCGTTTGCCACCGAACTGTATGGCGATCAGACGTTGAGCACTGTTTCGATGTCCTCTGTGGTGGAGCCGCTTCGTCAGATGGGTGCTACGATCGAGACAGCGGAAAATGGTTGCCCGCCGATCAGGATAACGCCTGTGGAGGCGCTGGAAGGATCGGAGCAGCCGTTGCGTGTCAGTAGCGCACAGGTCAAATCGGCGCTGCTTCTGGCCGGGCTGTATACTCAAAAGCAGACCTGTATCGAGCAGGTAAAGCCATCGCGCGACCACACTGAGCGGATGTTAGGCCGATTCGGCTGTGAACTGAAGGAAAAGGGTGGCCTGCTGATGATGTCGCCGGGGCGGAAGCTGACAGCGACGCGACTGCGAGTGCCAGGCGATCTGTCAGCCGCAGCATTCTTCATCGTGGCGGCGACGCTGACTCCCGGCGCGGAATTGACGCTGGAACATGTTGGTATTAACCCGACGCGTATCGGATTGCTTGAGCTCCTTCGGCAGATGGGCGCAGATATTGAGTTGATCAATGCGCATGACGAATGTGCGGAACCGGTGGCTGATATCCGCGTGCGACATGCTCAACTGAGGGGGATAGAGATCCCCGAGCATTGGCAGTCGCTAGCACTTGATGAGTGTCCGGCGCTGTTGGTTGCCGCTGCGCTAGCCGAGGGTGAGACTAAATTGCATGGCGCTGCCGATCTGTTGGCCGCCAATAACCGACTGGCTCTGATGTCCGAGGCCCTGACCCAGCTTGGTGTGCCGGTCCGTGTCGAAGGCGACAGCGTTACGATTCGCGGCGCCAGGTTACATGGTGGGCGTGTCAGCAGTGGCGGTGATCCGCGCGTTGCGATGGCACTGTCCGTGGCTGGTCATTGTGCGAGCGCACCTCTGGACATTGATCAGTGTGCTTCGGTGGCACTGTTCTGTCCTGAATTTGTGGATCAGGCCAGACGTATAGGAATTGCACTGTATAAGGAGGAGGGCTGATGTCCCGCCGTGAACAACAGGTTCCCGTTCTGACCGTTGACGGTCCAAGTGGATCGGGGAAGGGAACAATCTGCCGCTTGCTGGCGCAAAATCTTGGATGGCATTTGCTGGACAGCGGAGCGCTTTATCGTCTGACAGCACTGGCCGCTCGCCACCACGGCGTGAGCCTTGATGATACCGAAGCGCTGGAGGTGCTGGCCGCTCACCTTGACGTGAAGTTCGTTGCCGGCGAGGCAGACCAGGAGCTGCAGATTGTGCTTGAAGGGGAGGAGGTGACCCTGGCGATTCGTACCGAAGAGGTTGGAAATGATGCGTCTGTCGTGGCCGCGCAGGGCCCCGTTCGAGAGGCATTGCTTAGCCGGCAGCGTGATTTCGCTCAGGCGCCGGGGCTGGTAGCTGACGGTCGTGATATGGGCACCGTCGTGTTCCCGGATGCTTCGTTGAAAATATATCTCGATGCCAGCGCACAGGAGCGTGCGAGGCGTCGCTATAACCAGTTGATTAGCAAGGGACTGGGTGCTAGCCTTGAATTGATATTGGACGATATCAGGGCACGTGACGAACGCGATATGAATCGTGCGGTTGCGCCTCTGAAACCGGCGCCTGAAGCAATAATTCTTGATACCACCAAGATGACGATAGATGAGGTTCTGCTGGCGGTGCTGGACGAAGCAAGACATAGAGGGCTGCGCTGACGCGGCTCCATTTTGAGGACCGAGGGTAATGAGCGAGAGTTTTGCTGAGCTGTTTGAGGAGAGTCTGAAGGATCTGGATATGGCGCCGGGCTCGATCGTGACCGGAACGGTGGTCGCTATCGACAACGATTTCGTTATCGTAAACGCCGGTCTGAAATCCGAGGGCGTCATTCCGCTGGATCAGTTCCGCAATGAGAGTGGCGAAGTCACGCTCAAGGTCGGAGACGAGGTTAAAGTTGCCCTTGAAACGCTCGAGGATGGTTTTGGCTCGACCCAGCTCTCTCGCGAAAAGGCCAAACGTGCTGAGGCATGGTCTGTCCTTGAAAAAGCCTATGAGGCCGAAGAGACGGTTACCGGCCACATTACCGGAAAGGTGAGGGGCGGTCTTACCGTCGACGTCAATGGTATCAACGCCTTTCTTCCCGGTTCTCTGGTCGATATACGCCCGTTGCGTGACACCTCTCATCTCGAAGGGCAAGAGCTCGAATTCAAGTTGGTGAAGCTGGATGCACGCAGCAATAACATCGTCGTTTCACGTCGGGCGGTGTTGGAAGCAGCGTACAGCGAAGAGCGTGAAAAGCTGCTTGAGAAAATGGAAGAGGGCGTTGTGCTCAAGGGCATCGTCAAGAATCTCACTGACTACGGTGCGTTTATCGATCTAGGTGGCATCGACGGTCTTCTGCACATTACTGACATCGCCTGGAAACGCGTGAAACACCCAAGCGAAGTGCTCAAGATCGGGGATGAAATCGACGTTAAGGTGCTTAAGTTCGATCGGGAGCGCAGTCGAGTATCACTCGGTCTCAAGCAGCTGCAGGATGATCCTTGGACCCAGCTCACTAAAGAGTACAAGGTCGGTGACCGGGTGACGGCACGTGTGACCAATCTGACCGATTACGGGTGTTTTGCCGAGATCGCCGAAGGTATCGAAGGGCTGGTTCACGTTTCCGAGATGGACTGGACCAACAAGAATATCCATCCCTCCAAGGTGGTGCAGATCGGAGAAGAGGTTGAGGTGATGATCCTCGATATCGATCAGCAGCGCCGCCGCATCTCTCTGGGTATGAAGCAGTGTCAGCAAAACCCCTGGCAATCGTTTGCATCTCGCTTCAAGAAGGGCGACACGATCAGTGGTGCTATCCGTTCTATCACCGACTTTGGCGTTTTTGTTGGCCTTGACGGTGGAATTGACGGTCTCGTTCACCTGTCGGATCTCTCATGGGACGAGCCCGGTGAAGAGGCTGTAAAGCATTACACCAAGGGACAGGAGGTCGAAACTCAGGTCCTGTCGGTCGATCCGGAGCGCGAGCGCATTGCTCTGGGTATCAAACAACTTAACTCTGATCCGTTCATAGAGTTTGCCGATGCCCATCCCAAAGGAAGCATTGTCACTGGACAGGTTGTCGAAGTGACGCCGCGTGAGGCTAAGGTCAGCCTGGTCGAGGGTGTCGAAGGCACTTTGAAGGTATCGGAACTGTCGCGTGACCGAATTGAAGATCTGACTGCCGAACTTAGCGTGGGCAGTGAGCTTGAAGCGGCAATCCTAAGTGTCGACAGACGTAATCGCGTGATCAATCTGTCCGCGAAGCAGGTCGAAATGCGGGAGCAGAAGGCGGCCCTGAAGTCTGTTCAGGAGCAGGTCGACGAGACCGGACCTACGACGATAGGCGATTTGATCAAGGCTCAGATGGATAAGCGAGATTCCTGATCAGGCTCTGAGGTCAGCTGGCTTTGGGGCCGGCTGACAGAGGCCTGTAACCCGGTGAGGAGCTGAAATGACAAAGTCTGAACTGATTGAGCACCTGATAGACGCCCATCCTCAGTTATCAGTTAAGGATGTCGAGCTTGCGGTGAAAACCATGCTGGATCATATGACCGAAGCACTGTCTGACGGTGATCGAATCGAGATCCGTGGATTTGGCAGTTTTTCCCTGCACTACAGAGCGCCACGCATTGGGCGCAACCCGAAGACCGGTGAGTCGGTGCCATTACCTGCGAAGTATGTGCCGCACTTCAAACCGGGAAAAGAGCTACGTGATCAGGTCAATCAGAGTCTTGATGGAGAGGTCTGACCGATTGGATCGATGGATAGAGGTGACGTGACTTGAACTGGCTTAAAACCCTGCTGGCGACGGTAATCGGGTTAGTAATTATTGCCGTAGGTATACTGTTTACTGTGCATAACACCGAGCCGGTCTCAATCGATTTGGTGTTTGTGCAGTTGCCGGAAGCGACACTGTCGCTGTGGTTGATTCTTGCGTTTGTAACCGGTGGCGTGTGTGGCGTGCTGTTGAGTACTCTGACCATCCTGGCTTTGAAGACGCGTCTGCGAAGTGCTCAGCGTAAAGTGAATAGCAGCCGGCAAGAGATTGACCGCCTGCGCACCGCGGCGCTGAAAGATTCCGCCTGAAAATGGGGCTCGATCCCTTATTACTGTTGCTGTTGGTAGCGGCCATCGGAATAGGGTGGTCGCTTGGGCGCTGGCAATATGGTGAAACCAGTCGGCGTTCGACAGCATCCCCGCCCAATTCGGATCTAAGCCGTGAATACTTTCAGGGTTTAGATCATCTCATGAGTGATCGTACGGACGAGGCCATCGAGAGTTTTGTCCGTGCTCTGGAGATCAACTCCGATACTATCCCTGCGCATCTTGCGTTGGCGCGACTGCTACGGCGCAAGGGCGATGTTGATCGGGCCATTCGAGTTCACCAGACCCTGTTGGCCCGTCCAGGGCTGTCTCATCAGGATTTTATTCGTATCCAGATGGCGTTGGCGCGTGACTACGAAGCCATAGGGTTGCTGGATCGGGCAGAAAACTTGCTGAATGAAATCATTCGCGATAATCCGGGGCCGGAGATGAAAGCTCAGGCCCTGAAGCTGCTTGTTAAACTCTACGAGAAAGAGGGCGAGTGGCAGCAGGCGCTTAACAGTGGGCGTAAGCTGGATGCGGCCAGCAGAAGTGGTATTACCGTCGCGTTGTCGCAGTATTGTTGCGAGTTGGCGGAAGCGAATCTAAGTCGGCGACAGTGGCGAGAGGCGGAATATACGTTGCAGGAGGCGCTGAGCCTGAATCCCAAATCTGTGCGGCCGAACCTGCTGATGGCGAAGATCGCAATGGAGCGGGAAGACTGGAAAGGAGCGATCAAAGCGCTGCGCGCGGTTCGGGAGCAGGAGCCCCTTCTGGTATCGGAGACTATCGATATGTTAAGCCGGTGTTATGAAAAAATCCGGCGTTTGGGCGAGTATGAAAGCTACCTTGAAGCGTGTATGGTGCATGCGCCTTCGACCACAGTATTGTTGGCACGCGCTGAGTTGATTCGCGAACGGGACGGTGTAGTGGCTGCCGGTCTATTCATCACTGAAGAGCTAAAAAGCAGGCCGTCGGTGCGAGGCTTCAACCGCCTGATTGACCTGCATCTGGAATATGGATCAAGCAGTGCCCGAGAGAGTTTGAGTGTTCTTCGCGGACTCACCGGGCAGTTGGAACAGAGTAAACCTATTTACCAGTGCGTCCGTTGCGGTTTTGCCGGGCGGATCCTGCATTGGCACTGCCCATCCTGCCGCGAGTGGGATAGCACCAGACCAATTCAGGGGCTGGAGGGTGAATGAAGCTGATTGAGAGAGCGTTATGAGTATTGAAAAGCCGGTTATTGTCGCATTGGACTATGCGGACCAGGGCAGTGCGCTGGAGATGGCCAGACAGTTGGACCCTAAAGCGTGCCGGGTCAAAGTGGGCAAGGAGTTGTTCACGCGGGCAGGGCCTTCGATAGTCGAGGCGTTGCAAGGGCTTGGGTTCGATCTGTTCCTGGACCTTAAATTCCACGACATACCCAATACCACAGCCAAAGCGGTGCGTGCCGCAGCGGAGCTGGGTGTATGGATGGTCAACGTTCACGCAAGCGGCGGTCGACGCATGATGGAAGCGGCGCGTGAGGAGTTGGGCAAGGTTTCAAGCGTTGATACCCAACTGATAGCGGTCACCGTTTTGACCAGTATGGAGCGAAGTGATTTGGCGGAAATCGGTCTGGATATCGATCCGCTTGAGCAGGTGCTGAGGTTGGCTCGACTGACCAAGGACTGTGGTCTCGATGGTGTCGTATGTTCTGCACAGGAAGCCAAGGTGTTGCGTACCGAGTTAGGTGATGCCTTCAGTTTGGTTACGCCGGGAATCCGTCCTGCCAGCGCGCAAGCGGGCGATCAGCGGCGCATTCTAACGCCAGCCGATGCGATAGCCGCGGGGTCCAGCTATCTAGTTGTTGGGCGTCCGATTACGCAGGCGGCATCTCCTGCTGAGGCTGTTGCAGCTATTCTGGCCGAGGTTAAGCAGGCGAAGTCTATGAAGTGACAGGCCGGTTGGCAAACGGTTAAGACGCAGGGTATAGTTTGCCTGTCGATCAATGGATGATCGGCAGGCTTATCCAAGCCAGCACAATTTAACTGAAAAGGAGTTCATCATGCGTACTTTTCTTAAGACGCTTGCACTAAGTCTCGCCTTTATATCCCCTCTTGGTTTTGCCTCACCCGTTAATATCAATACGGCCTCAGCGGAACAGATTTCCGATGCCTTGCGCGGCATTGGTCCTGCCAAAGCGCAGGCAATTGTTCAGTACCGGGAACAGAAAGGGGCATTTACCAGTGTTGAGCAGCTTGCCGAGGTAAAAGGGATCGGGAGCGCTACGCTGGAAAAGAACCGGGATCAGATAGTGATTGAGGCGGCCGAGGGCGAGCACTGATCGCCTGGAAAAAGGCCACCGGTCTTAGGGTGGTGGCCTTTTTCCAAATCCTAGAGTACGAACGCCAGGGTCAGCGGAATGATGGCGAGGCTAGCCATGTTGCTGATCAGGACGATCGAGGCGACTTGCTGAGGTTCCTGGTTGTAGCGCTCGGACACCATGTAGTTCAGCACCGCCGGGGGCAGTGCGCCGAAGAGTATCAGATACGCACTCTGTTCTTTATCAAGCCCCAGTAACCAGGTGGCGGGAACCGCAATCAAAAGTCCGCTCAGTGGTGCGATAATCGACCCCCAGAGACCGGGTTTCCAGTTACTGAAATCGATGCTGGTCATACGCACGCCGAGCGAGAACAGCATCAGCGGGATCGCGATTTTACCGAGCATGTCGATCGGTGTGGCGACGATCATCGGCAGCGGCAGTTCAAGCAGGCTCCATACGAGGCCCAGTCCTGTAGCCAGAATCATCGGATTGCGCAAAAGGGCCATCGGGTGGGTGCGATGATCCATGATGTACGCGCCCACTGTGAAGTGAAGCAGGTTTTCTACAAGAAACATCACCACGGCGGCCGGTAGTGCGTACTCGCCAAACGCGAGTACCACCAGTGGTATTCCCAGGTTACCGCTGTTATTGAACATCATTGGCGGAACGAAGGTTTTCGGCGCGACACCAATGACCCGGCAAAGAGGCCACACCAGCAGTCCTGATCCCAGAACCACAAGCAGTGCTCCAATTGCGAGATCCAAGTGTGCAATGAGGTCAAAGGATTTTGCCGACATAACGGAGAAAATCAGTGCCGGACAAAACAGATCCATATTGATCCGGTTGGCGACCGACATGTCGGTGTGGGAACGGCGAGCATAAACATAGCCAAGGCCGACGATAGCGACCAGGGGGATTACGGTCTGGCAGATACGCTCAATGAGCTGAAGCGGTGTGGCATCCATGTAACATCCTATACGCAGGGGCGAGCCCCTGCGAAGCCGGGACGCCCTTCGGCGCCAACCGGCAGGACGTCATTTGAATCAGAGGTATTGCTTGCCGGTCGGAACGACAAAAACTGGAATCTTAGCCTGACGTACCACGTGATGGGTAGTGGGGCTGTGATGTCCGAAGGTATTTTCCTGTCCCATGACGATCAGGTCGGCGCCGAGTTTTTCGGCCTGTCGCAAAATGGTTTCCGCATGCTGGCCTTCTGCGACGACAGGTTCGATGTCGAAATCGAAGTCTCGATCAATCGCCTTCAGCTCTTCATCGCGGAATTTCTCCAGGCGCTCTTTCATCTGCTCGAGTACGCGATTGATGCCTTCATCGTGCATTTTTTTGATCACGTCGTCCGGCAGGTAGCTATGGATCAGTGCGCGACCCATTTCACCAACCGGTTCTACAACGTGCAGCATAATGACGCGTGCCTTCAGATTATGGGCCAGCTGAACGGCCTGGCGAAATACGGGGCGAGTTTGGGCGCCCAGTGAACTCGTGTAGAGGATGGTTTTGATTTCAGGCAGTGCCATATTGTTCTCCTTCAGTGGCATTCGCTCACGCGTCTTCGCCGAGTGAGGCTTATGTCCGTCTGCTGGCGCAGCGCTCCAGCAGATAGATTATTGACTTGTACTCTATGCCGCTATGGTGGCTCAAGCCGATTTCGCAGGTTCTGCTGCTGGAAAAGCCCTCGGCACATTTATCTACCCGACGCTTAAGATGGCGCAGGGCACTTGCATTGAGCTCGGGTGTGCTGAACCCTTTATCGCCAGCGAATCCACAGCAGCTGATATCCTCGGGTATCACCACTTCAGATGCGCACAGCGCCGCTATTCGCTTAAGCGCATCGCTCTGGCCCAGCCGGGTTGCGCTGCAGGTGATATGCAGTGCAATCGGTTCCGCCACGGGCGTCAGCTGC
Organism: Marinobacterium lacunae; assembly: GCF_000705555.1. Classification (GTDB taxonomy): domain Bacteria; phylum Pseudomonadota; class Gammaproteobacteria; order Pseudomonadales; family Balneatricaceae; genus Marinobacterium_D; species Marinobacterium_D lacunae. The sequence continues at coordinate 181,869 of NZ_JMQN01000011.1, read as the reverse complement.
AGCTTGTCCACCACGAACCTGTCGAGAAAGTCGATACTGTCATAAAGATTTATAGCAGGATCGATCTTCTCTTTGAGCCTCAGCGTACAGGGGCTTGTATCAGAATAGACCGGAATTTGTCCCCGTTCCGTGATGCGCAGCAATTCTTGGTTAAGCTCGCTGGATTTCATATCGGCTGCATCGAACATCCCCTTGGACTGGAACGGCATTCCGCAGCAGAGCGAGTCCAGCGCCAAGGGGTAGATCACCTCGAAACCCGCTTTGGTCAGCAGGGCGTGGGTGGTCTCGGCCAGAGAGCGGCTGCAGCTACTACCTCGCTGCGGGCCCATCATTCTGCTCGCACAACTGGGTAGATAGACAACCTTGGGTCGTGGATCTCCCGTCGAAGTGTCCGTCGTGATGCTCTTCGGTTGCCGTATACGAGGAGCAGCCGTCGGCATGGAGGGCGTCCATTGCTGAACGCGGTTGCCTGAGAGTTTTCGAAGCCCCTGTGTCAGGCTTTCCATATTGCGGCTGCCGAGAAGGGCGTGAGCGCTGTCTGCCAGCTTCAGGACGGTGCGGCTGGTGCTGGTAACGCCTGCGTAGTGGCGGGCAATCCAGTTGGCCGTGGAGGCGTGGCGTTTGTTGCGGTCGTGACGTATTGAGCGAGTCAGATCACCGGTATTGATGCCAACCGGGCAGGCAGTGGAGCAAAGTCCACAAGCAGCGCAGGTTTCATCGCCTTGATAGCCATAGTCTTTGCGTAGCCGACTCAAGCGCTGAGGGTCTTCCCCACTTCGTTCCAGTCGCGCAATCTCGCGCCAAGTCACGATGCGTTGCCTTGGTGTGAGTGTCAACGCACGTGATGGGCAGGTCGGCTCGCAAAAGCCGCACTCGATACAGGTGTCGACTAGCGGGTCAGCTGCCGGCATGGGCTTAAGGTTGCTGAGATGGACCTCGGCGTCACGATTAAGAATAACGCCGGGATTGAGGATCTGTTGGGGGTCAAGCAGTTGCTTGAGCTCCCACATCAGCGAGTAGGCCTCTTCTCCCCACTCCAGCTCAACATACGGGGCCATATTGCGACCGGTGCCGTGCTCTGCTTTAAGGGAACCGTCGTAATGTTCGACCACCAGCTTGGATACATCATCCATTAGATTGGCGTAACGATCGATTTCCGACTGACTATCGAATGCCTGGGTAAAAACGAAATGCAGGTTGCCTTCGAGCGCGTGGCCGAAGATCAGGGCTTCGCTGTAGCCCCAGCGTTCGAAAATCCGGTGCAGGTCGCTAACCGCATCGGCAAGCTGGGGAACGGGAACCGCGATATCTTCGATGATGACCGTGGTCCCGGTATCGCGAACTGCGCCAACGGCGGGAAACAGTCCCTTTCGAATCGCCCAGTAACGCGCACATGCGTCGGGATCTGATGTGAACTCGATGGGTTGACTGGTTGGCAGTTCCGATATCGCATCACTGATGCGGCATGATTGTTCGGTAAGTTGTTCAGCGTTTGCTGCACGCGTTTCGATCAGGAGCGCGGCGGCCTTCTCGGGTAGTTCGCGAATGAATGGAGGCATTCCCGGCTTGTTTTCGATAGAGCGCAGCCCCGCCCGGTCAATAAGCTCCACAGCATCCACCGGCTCTGACTTAACGCGAGCGACCGCTTCGCAGGCGGTATGCAACTCGTCAAAAAACACCAGTGCCGACGCCTTGTGGGGATGATCGGGGACGGTGCGATAGGTGATCTCGGAAATGAATCCGAGTGTGCCTTCCGAGCCGATCATCAGGTGCTGGAGAATGTCGATCGGGTCTTCGTAGTCTACCAGGGAGTTAAGCGCGTAGCCGGTGGTGTTCTTGAGTCGGTATTTGTGTGCGATGCGCTCTGACAAGGTGGGGTTGGCGCGTGTCAATCTAGCCAGTGCATCAAGTGCGTCGAGTAATCCCCGGTGAGTTTTACGGAAGGCTGAAACGCTCTCTGGATCGCCTGTATCGAGCAGGCAGCCATCAGCGAGTATAAGGCGCATCGAATCAAGCGTCCGGTAGCTGTTGTGGGCCGTTCCGCAGCACATGCCGCTGGCATTGTTGGCAGCGATGCCGCCGATTTTGGCGGCATTAATTGATGCGGGGTCAGGACCGATTTTGCGCTGATAGGGGGCCAGGTATCGGTTTGCCTGAGCGCCGATAATCCCGGGCTGCAGGCTAATCAGTCTGGCGTTGTCCACTATGCGATGATTGGTCCAGCCATCGCCCAGTGTCACCAGAACAGAATCGGTAATCGCTTGACCTGACAGGCTGGTGCCGGCTGCTCGGAAGGTGATCGGGACTTCATGCTCGCGAGCCGCACAGATCAGATGAGTTAGTTCCTGCTCAGATTCCACCTGTACCACCAGTTCGGGAATCAGGCGGTAAAAACTAGCGTCCGTACCATAAGCAAGTCGGCGCAATGGATCGGTTACCAACCTTTCCTTGGGAATAAACTGCTTGAGACGGGCAAAAAACTGCTGGTGCTCGGCTTTCATGCGCAGGGGTACCTTTACTTGACCGAGGTCTCCGATGCCTGTTTTTGAGGTGGCGGAGTCCGCGGTTTTTTCTATTGTTATGAGAGCGTTCACTCCAAGGGTTGAATAATTGGTAATACCAATTTACCATGCCTTGTGGCTTACTGTATTTTTTTTGATCGAGCCTTGTCAATTCGTTTGATGGCGGATGGTTTAAATTGTCTGTCCCTGAGAGTCGTCAGGTCAGATCACAGGCATGAAAATAAGCGGGTGAAAAGGTTATGGGGTATCGCAGCGTCAAGCAGCCGAAGTTGTCTGATGTGATCATGCAGCGTATCGAAGAGATGATCATGGAGGGTACATTGCGTCCGGGGCAGCGTTTGCCGCCAGAGCGAGAACTGGCGATCGAGTTTGATGTTTCGCGTCCCTCTTTGCGTGAAGCGTTGCAGAAATTGGCGGCAAAGGGGTTGTTGGTCAGTCGTCAGGGAGGCGGTACCTATGTTGCCGAGACGCTGGGTGATGGTCTGGTCGATCCGCTGCTGGACCTGTTTCGCACTCACCCCGAGGCGCAGTACGACTTGCTGGAGTTTCGTCATGCACTTGAAGGGGTGTCGGCTTACTACGCCGCATTGCGATCGACAGATGCGGATCGCAAGGTCATAAGGGCGCGGCTGGAGGATCTGGAGCGTTATCACCAGCAGAAGGCGTTCGACAAAGAGGTGTCGGCAGATGTGGAGTTTCATCTGGCTATCGCCGCGTCCACTCACAATGTGGTGCTACTACACATGATGAGAGCGCTGTTCACCTTGCTGCATCAGCATATTGGCGACAACTTGCAGAACATCTACCCGAAGGTCGATACCCGTAAGCGTATTCACGAGCAGCATCACGTGCTGATGGAAGCGATTTGTGCGGGTGAAGCCGAGCGTGCGAGGAAAGCAGCCCACGATCATCTGGTCTATGTTGAAGAGGCTTTGCTGGAGCAGGGTAAGGAAAATACCCGCGTCGAGCGTGCATTACGGCGCGCAGACCTCGCCGGCTGATGGTTTTGTACAAAAATTACAAGATGATTGTGTTGTTTAATAACAATATGGTGCGAAGGGGCTCTTTGTAGACTGATTGAAACACATTGTGTAGTATCTTTACACATAATAAGCGGCCCGCTCGATGTTGCAGTGCACCACCTCAAGCACTGTATTGGCAGGGTAGCAAAATAAGAAACGGATACACCGGACAGACCCCGGAGTAGAGCACGTTTCGCATCCAAACAAAAAAAGACGGCTACAGGAATCGGAGAAAGCACAGTGCAAGATGAGATGATTGACGATATCGATCCAATCGAAACCCGTGAATGGATGGAAGCGCTTGAGTCTGTCGCCAAAAACGACGGTAACGAGCGTGCGCGCTACCTGCTTACCCAGCTTGGCACCAAAGCGTCCGAAATTGGCGTTGGTGGTGCTGCAACTCTGAATACGCCTTACGTGAACACGATTTCGCCGCGCGACGAAGTGCGCATGCCGGGCGATCTGTTCATGGAGCGTCGCATTCGCTCGTTTATCCGCTGGAATGCGATGGCGATGGTTATGCGTGCAAACGACAACGATGAGGGTCTGGGTGGTCATATCTCCAGCTTCTCCTCTTCTGCCACCCTTTATGACATCGGTTTCAACTACTTTTTCCACGGTCCGGAAGGGGATCGTGAATCGGACATGGTGTTCTTCCAGGGGCATATTTCCCCGGGTATATACGCGCGCGCTTATCTGGAGGGTCGACTGACCGAAGATCAGCTGGATAACTTCCGTCGCGAAGTTGACGGTAATGGTCTCTCCTCCTATCCGCATCCCTGGCTGATGCCGAACTTCTGGCAGTTCCCGACCGTATCCATGGGTCTTGGGCCGATCCAGGCTATCTACCAGGCGCATGTCATGCGCTACCTGTCTGCTCGTGATCTGGTCAAGCGTGGCGATCGCAAGGTGTGGGCATTCCTCGGTGATGGCGAGTGCGATGAGCCGGAAACGCTGGGCGCCATTTCGCTGGCTGGACGTGAGCAGCTTGAGAACCTGGTATTCGTGATCAACTGTAACCTGCAGCGTCTGGATGGACCGGTTCGCGGTAACGGCAAGATCGTTCAGGAGTTGGAAGGTATCTTCCGCGGTGCCGGCTGGAACGTGATCAAGTGTCTGTGGGGTCGCCATTGGGATCCGTTATTTGAAAAGGACACCAAGGGACTGCTGGTCAAACGCATGAACGAAGTGTGCGACGGCGAACTGCAGAACTACAAAGCCAACGGCGGCGCTTACACCCGTGAGCACTTCTTCGGCAAATATCCGGAACTGGCCGAGATGGTCAAGGATATGTCCGATGACGAGATCATGAACCTGAACCGTGGTGGTCACGACCCGTACAAAGTGTATGCGGCCTACCATCAGGCGATGAATAACAAGGGTCAGCCGACCGTCATTCTGGCGCAGACCGTAAAAGGTTATGGCACCGGTCAGTCAGGTCAGGCCAAGAACGACACCCACTCGCTGAAGAAGGTAGCGATGGACGACTTGAAGTCGTTCCGTGACCGCTTCAACATCCCGCTGACCGATGATCAGCTCAAGTCTGTTCCGTACTACCGTCCGGCGCCGGATTCTCCGGAAATGAAGTACATGCTGGAACGTCGCCAGAAGCTGGGCGGCTTCTATCCTGTACGTCGTACTGAGTTCGAAAAACTGGAAACACCGGAACTGGAAGCGTTCTCCGGTCAGCTCAAATCCTCCGGTGAACGAACCCTGTCGACCCAGATGGCACTGAACCGCGTGTTGAGTACGCTGGCCAAAGACAAGAAGATGGGAAATCGTCTGGTTCCAATCGTGCCGGACGAAGCGCGTACCTTCGGTATGGAAGGTATGTTCCGTCAGCTCGGTATCTACTCCTCTGCCGGTCAGCGCTATGTGCCGCATGACTCCGATCAGATCATGTTCTACAAGGAGTCCAAGACTGGTCAGATCCTGGAAGAGGGGATCAACGAAGCGGGTGCGATGTCTGCGTGGATCGCGGCGGCGACCTCTTACGCGAACAACAACTGCACCATGGTGCCGTTCTACATCTACTACTCGATGTTCGGCTTCCAGCGCATCATGGATCTGGCGTGGGCTGCCGGTGATATGCAGGCACGTGGCTTCCTGATCGGTGCGACCTCCGGTCGTACTACCCTCAATGGTGAGGGGCTGCAGCATCAGGATGGTCACAGCCACCTGATGGCGCAGATGATTCCGAACTGTGTCAGCTACGATCCGACCTATGGCTACGAGTTGGCTGTTATCGTTCAGGACGGTCTCAAGCGGATGTATCAGAATCAGGAGAACCGGTTCTACTACATCACCACGCTGAACGAAAACTACCAGCATCCAGAAATGCCTCAGGGTGCCGAAGAGGGCATCGTTAAGGGTATGTACCTGCTGGAAGAGGGCAAGAAGGCGGATCTCAAGGTTCAGCTATTCGGTTGTGGCTCTATCCTGCGTGAAGTGCGTGAAGCAGCGACGCTGCTGCGTGACGAGTTCGGCGTTGAGGCGGATGTGTGGAGCACTACCTCGATTAACGAACTGCGCCGTGACGCTCAGGATGTGTATCGCTGGAACATGCTGCACCCGGAAGATCAGCCGCGCGAGTCTTACCTTGAGCAGGCGCTTAAAGGGCACGAAGGTCCGGTTATCGCGTCCACCGATTACATGCGTCTCTACGCCGACCAGTTGCGCGAGTATATCCCGCGTCGCTACAAGGTGTTGGGTACCGACGGTTTCGGTCGTTCCGATACGCGTACCAAACTGCGTGAGTTCTTCGAAGTTAACCGCTACTACGTCTGTGTTGCGGCGCTGAAAGCGCTGCAGGAGGAGGGCAAAATCGAGTCCTCCGTCGTTGCCAAGGCGATGCAGAAGTTCAATATCAACCCGGAAAAACCGGCCCCTTGGACCGTGTAAACCGGCACTGAACATCTGAAGGTTAACGAGAGGACAGTATTGTGAGCACTACAACTATTACAGTACCGGATATCGGCGGTTACGAAGGCGTAGACATCATCGAGATCTGCGTCAAAGTCGGCGATACCGTTGCCGAAGGCGATAGCCTGATCACCCTTGAAACCGATAAGGCCTCCATGGAGGTCCCGTCGACGGTGGCGGGTGTGGTCAAAAGTATTCTGGTCAGCGAAGGTGGTACCTGCAGCGAAGGCGATGCAATCGTCGAGCTGGAGACTGCGGGTGCTGCAGCTGAAGCCGCGCCCGCTGCCGAGCCTGCCCCCGCTGCCGAGCCTGCTCCTGCAGCGGCACCTGCACCTGCGGCAGCCCCGGCTGCCAGCAGTGTCGAACAGGTGCTGGTACCTGACTTGAGCGGCGCCAGTGACGTTGATGTCATTGAGGTGCTGGTCAAAGAGGGTGACACCATTGCAGAGGGTGATAGTCTGATCACCCTTGAGACCGATAAGGCCTCCATGGAAGTGCCTGCGCCCAAGGGTGGTGTGGTCAAGTCGATGAAGATCAAAGAGGGTGACAAGGTCAACGAAGGTGACCTGTTGCTCGAACTGGAGATCTCAGGTGGCGCTCCGGCGGCATCCGCTCCAGCTGCTGCGACTGAAGCGCCTGCTGCACCGGCACCTGCATCAGCACCTGCTGCGGCACCCGCAGCATCTGGCGGTATCGAGAAGGTGTTGGTTCCGGACCTCAGCGGTGCCAGCGATGTGGATGTTATCGAAGTGATGGTCAAGGATGGCGATACCATCTCCGAGGGCGACAGCCTGATCACACTGGAAACAGACAAAGCCTCGATGGAAGTGCCGGCGCCCAAGGGTGGCGTGGTCGTCTCGATGAAAATCAAAGAGGGCGATAAGGTCAACGAAGGTGACCTGCTGCTTGAGCTTGAGGTAGCCGGCAGTGCGCCAGCTTCCCCAGCCCCGGCTGCAGCAGCGCCTGCTCCAGCACCCACGCCTGCTGCCGCACCTGCAGCAGCTTCGGTACCGGCCAAGTCGGGTGCCGAGTTGTCCGCTGGCGATCTGGCTGCGCTGGATAAAAAGAATCGCTCTGTCTACGCAGGTCCGGCCGTGCGCGCGCTGGCGCGTGAGTTCGGCGTCGACCTGACCAAGGTAAGCGGCAGTGGGCGTAAAGGGCGTATCGTTAAAGAAGACGTGCAGAGTTTCGTCAAGAGTGCGTTGAAGCAGTTGGAACAGGGCGCTCCGGTCGCAGCGGGCGTCACAGGCGGTTCCGGTATTCCGCCTATTCCGGCTGTCGACTTCAGCAAGTTTGGCGAGATCGAGATGGTCAAGCTGAGCAAGATCGACAAGATCACCCGCGACAACATGTCGCGTTGCTGGCTGAACATTCCGCACGTAACTCAGTTCGACGAAGCGGATATCACCGAGCTGGAAGCGTTCCGTAAGGAGATGAAGGACGAAGCGGCCAAGTCCGGCGTCAAGCTGACCCCGCTGCCGTTCCTGATCAAGGCCGCCGCGATCGCGCTGAGCCGTCATCAGAAGTTCAATGCCTCCCTGCACGCCGATGGCGAGCATATTGTCTACAAAAAATATGTGAACATCGGTCTTGCCGTGGATACGCCGAACGGCCTGATGGTGCCGGTGATCAAGGATGCCGACAAGAAGAGCATCTATGAGCTGTCGAAGGAAGCGATCGAACTGGCCGGCAAGGCCAAGGATCGCAAACTGAAGCCGAACGAGATGCAGGGCGCCTGCTTCACCATCTCCAGCCTCGGCGGTATCGGCGGCACCGGCTTTACGCCGATCGTCAATGCGCCTGAAGTGGCGATCCTGGGTGTCTCCAAAGCGGATATCAAGCCGCGTTGGAATGGCAAGGAGTTCGAACCGCGTCAGATGCTGCCGTTGTGTCTGTCATACGATCACCGTGCAATTAACGGTGGCGATGCCGGTCGCTTCCTGACCGATCTGAACGCACTGCTCAGCGATATCCGCCGCTTGGTTCTGTGATCATCCGCTGAAATTGAAAAGGCTCCTTCGGGAGCCTTTTTTGCGTGTGTGTTGTTATCTGCGCGTTAGCGCTGGAAGGGGTAGATCGAGCCGAGATCAAGCAGCTGGGTCAATTCGTCCAGTGCCTGGCGTGACTCAAGAAGAAGGTTGGGGTCGGCCAGGTCGCGCTCTTCAAGGCGGTCGCGATAGTGTTTGTTTACCCAAAAAGTCAGCTGGGCGTACAGCGCGTCGCACATTAATGTTTGGGGATTGACGGCGGATTGTTCTTTTTCATTCAGTACCACGCGAAGACGTAGACACGCGGGGCCGCCGCCGTTTCGCATGCTCTGTTTCAGATCGAAGACCATCAGCTCATCTATCCCTTCGCCGTTAGCAACGAGCCGCTGTAGATAACGCCATACGGCCGGTGTTTGTCGGCACTCCTCGGGGATTACCAGCAGCGTATTGCCATTGGGCAGGCTGATCAGCTGACTGTTGAAGAGATAGGAACGGACAGCATCTTCAACGGATACAGCCTCGCTGGGAACTTCGATAAAGCGCATTTGGCCCTGCATGGCTCTAGCGAGGCTGCTTTTGATCCCTTCCTGATCGATGAATGCCTGTTGGTGGCAGAAAAGCAGATCTCGATTGCCGACAGCGATCACGTCGTTATGGAATACACCCTGATCGATTACGTCCGGGTTTTGTTGCGCAAAAATGACATGGTTGCTGCTCAGCTGGTGTTTGCGTGCGATCGCCTGTGAGGCTTCAAACGTGTGCCGGGCCGGGTATCGGGAGGGTGCAGGGCGATCGCTTTCGAAGGCGAAACGACCGAATACGAATAGCTCCACACCGCGTTCGCCATAGGTTTCGCAAAAGCGGGTATGGTTAGCGGCCCCTTCGTCCCCGAAGTGCTCTACGCCTGGCAGCGGCGCGTGGTGTCGGAAATAGTGTTCGTCGGGAAAGGTGGCGCGCAGAATGCGGGCGGTTGTCTCGTGCTCAATGGCACGATGGAATTTGTTGGTCAGGTTGGCTGGGGTGAAATGGATACGCGCGTCCAATGTATCGGCGCTGGGTGATACGGTGGCGGCGTTGGCAGTCCACATGCTGGATGCGGAGCAGCAGGCGGCCAATATCCGAGGGGCGTGCTGGGCTGCCTGAAACAGGACAGTTGCGTCCGATCCGGTAAAGCCAAGGCGGCGAAGGGTGAAAATGTCGGGTCGCTCCTGAGGGGCGAGTACGCCCTGCATCAGGCCTAGATCACTTAAGGCCTTCATCTTGTCCAGGCCTTGCAACGCGGCTTGCCGGGGGTTGGAGGCTTGTGTGCGATGGCTTTGCGAGGCGATGTTGCCGAACGACAGTCCGCTGTAATTGTGGGTCGGCCCTACGAGTCCATCGAAGTTGGCTTCTATGGCATTCATGATCTGCCCCTGTCAGGCGTGTGAAGGTGCTTGCTAAGATCGCCGTTGGCTAATCGCATGAGTATGAGTGCGCTTAGCTTTGCGCGTTCTGTCAGGCTGCTGACGATCATGTATTCGTCGCTGCTGTGAATCTTGCCGCCCTGAACGCCAAGGGTATCGATATTCGGAACGCCTGCTGCGGCCAGGTTGTTGCCGTCGCAGCAGCCACCTGTTGGCTTCCAGTCTAGATTTAGGCCGAGTTGAGCGCCGCTGTCACGTGCCAGCTCAAACAGCGCAAGGTTGGCCGTAGATAGTATCTTGGGCTTGCGGGTGAAGTTGCCGTGCAGTTCGGCCTTTATTCCGTCCCGGTCATTGATTCCGTCGATAATCTCCGTGATGCGTGTCTGGCACCAATGTTCGTCTTCCGGCTTTTCTATGCGGATATTGAAACGTGCCATGGCGATGTCGGGCACTGCATTAACAGCGCCGCCGCCGTGGATAAACCCCGGGTTTACGGTCACCCCCCTGCGCTGACCGTTCAGGTCGTCAAGTGAGGAGATGAAATCGCAGAGTGCGCGGATGGCGTTTCGCCCCAGGTGGTGCTCGCGGCCAGCGTGGGCGGCCCGTCCTTTGACGACTACGCTGAAATTGCCGCTGCCTTTACGTGCTCCCGCCAGGTTGCCGTCAGGCATGCACGGCTCATAGATCAGGCCGATGTGGCAGCGGGTTGCGGCATCGTCTATCAGCGGGGCTGATCCAGGGGATCCGATCTCTTCGTCGGGGTTAAACAGGATTTCCCATCCGATATCGTTGGCAAAGGGGCTGCGCTCGAGTGCTTCGAGCGCTTTCAGCATTACCACTAGCCCCCCCTTGAGATCGGCAACGCCTGGGCCATTTAAGGTGTCGTTATCGAGCCAGCGTACTGTCTGAAAGGGGTGGTCGGCACTGAATACGGTGTCCAGATGGCCACAAAGAAACACCTGAATGGGGGCAGTAGGGCGTTTGTATATGCGTAGGGCGTTTCCCAGAGGTTGGGTGTGGGGTATGCCTTTTTCCGTGACCGCGGTGTAGGGCGATACGGCAATGCTTTCGCTAATTCCGCCAAGGCCTTCGGCGAGAATGCGAACCCTCTGATTGACGCAGTTCACGCCCTCCGTATTGAGACTGCCGGAGTTGATCTCGGCAAGTTCAATCGTGTGTTTCAGCATGGTCTCGCGCTGGGTGTCGATCCAGGCGAGCCAAGGTGCGTATCGCGGATCCTGTATCATCGGCCGATTGCTCCGGTTGCTGGGGCTATCAGGCTAAGTATTGTTGAATCCTTTAAAAAGCGGTAGGCAGGTATAGAGGGGGCCGTGCGCCGGATAGAGCACGGCTTGCTCAAGAGCTTTTATTGGTTGTTTGGTTTCAGTGTTTCGATTGCTCGCTCCAGACGATCCATTCCCTGCTGTATATCGTCTTCCGGGATGATCAACGAGGGGGTGAAGCGCAATACGTTAGGGCCGGCGATAAGAAGCATTAGGCCCTGTTCGCGGGCAGCGGCAAGAACGTCACCGCCTCTGCCCTGCCAGCGCGGCGAAAGCTCGGCACCAAGCAGCAGGCCTTTGCCGCGAATCTGGCTAAAGCAGTGGTGCTGTGCATTGATGGCTTCGAGTCGCTCAACGATCAGATCGTGTCTTCGTTGCACACCGTCAAGCGTTTCGGGAGTGTCGACCACATCGAGTACCGCCTTGGCAACCGAGCAGCCAAGCGGGTTGCCGCCGTAAGTTGTACCGTGTGAGCCAACGCCGAAGCTGGCGCCGACCTTTTTGGTGGTCAGCATCGCACCGATGGGGAAGCCTCCCCCGAGCCCTTTGGCGCTGGTCAGAATATCGGGCGTAACGCCGAGTGATTCATACGCGTACAGCGCCCCTGATCTGCCGACACCGGTTTGGACTTCGTCGAAAATCAATAATGCCTGATGTTCATCGCAGAGCGTACGCACGGCCTTGGCAAACTCGGGGTCGGCAGGAATAACGCCACCTTCACCTTGGATCGGTTCCATCACTACTGCGCATGTGTGCTCGGATATGGCAGCGCGCAGAGCTTCGATATCGTTGAATGGAACATGGCTGATGCCAGCGGGCACCGGCTCGAAACCCTCTCGGTACTTCGCTTGGCCGCCGACTGAAACAGTAAACAGGGTGCGGCCGTGGAAGGCTTGGTGAAAAGCGATGATTTCGTGCTTGTCGCCGCTGAAATTGTCGTGGGCGTATTTGCGTGCCAGTTTAAACGCTGCTTCGTTGGCTTCTGCGCCTGAGTTGCAGAAAAACACCTGTTCGGCGAAGGTGCGACCGGTCATCTTCTTGGCTAGCTCGAGCGCGGGTTCGTTTGTGAAAACGTTGCTCAGGTGCCAGACCTTGTCGGCCTGTGTCTTCAGTGCGTTTAGCAGTGCGGGATGGCAATGGCCGAGTGCGTTGACGGCGATGCCGGCCGCGAAATCGATATATTCACGTCCCTCCTGATCCCACAGGCGTGATCCTTTGCCACGCACCGGGATGATGGCCGGTGGGTTGTAGTTGGGCACCATTACAGCGTCAAAGGTGGCGCGGTTGACGGTGTTGTCGCTCATCTAATCTCTCCTGATGTATTAAGCAGGCCTCTATTCGTCCGCGAACGGCCTGTAAATGGGGCGCAGCCAGGCGGCGTCTTTATGGCAGAGACTATAAGGCAGTTGCTTTAGGAATGGGATAGAAAAGGCGTTGCTGGCGTGCAAGATAGTGTGCCAAGGCAACTCAGGAGTTGTGCATGTGAAAGCTATAACAAGAAATGGTCGGGGTGACAGGATTTGAACCTACGACCCCTGCCTCCCGAAGACAGTGCTCTACCAGGCTGAGCTACACCCCGACGTCCGTTGCTCCAATGAGATAGGAGGCAACACTGGTATCCACTTGAGCAACTTATGTTTTGCTAGGATTGGGTGTCCAAGTCGTTCAAGTGAGCGCGAATTATAAGGACTTATCTTTTTCTGTCAATAAGATGCGCAAGATTTTATTTATTGCAGGGAGTGGGGAGGAAGTCTGAGAGTAGAGCGTGCAAAGTCTGGAAGTTGAGCGCAATGATGTGTGAAGAATAGGGAGCGGGTGAAAGATATGCAGACGCTTGGTTGATTGATCGAATCGGTTTTTACAGCCGATGTAGGAGTGGTAATCCGTTATCGGAAAAACTCCTGAAATGTAATGGTCGGGGTGACAGGATTTGAACCTACGACCCCTGCCTCCCGAAGACAGTGCTCTACCAGGCTGAGCTACACCCCGACTCAAAGTGGAATTTCCAAGAAGGATCTTCCTGTCGTTGGGCTGTGGGTAGATACCCCTGTGCCTAAACGACGGGGCGCATTATAGTGAGGCGTTTTGAGCGTGCCAATAGGGATGAGTAAAAAATATGAAATCCTGGTTGGTTGCGGTTTCAAACCGTCAAAGGTAAAGCTAGATAAAACTGAGTTGTCCTTGGAGGGCGTTATGTTGCTGGGCGTCGTGGTGCTGTTGGGGTGTCAGCTGCTCGGAGAGTTGATGGTTGTTGCGCTGGGACTTCCTGTGCCGGGGCCTGTGATCGGTATGCTGTTGCTTGCGACGGTGCTGCTGATAATCAAACGCAAGGTGCCGGATGCATTGCGTAGAGTATCCGAGAATCTTCTTGGCCACCTTGCGCTGCTTTTTGTCCCCGCGGGAGTGGGGTTAATGTCCCATTTTCATCTGCTGCAGAGGGAGTGGTTGATACTGTTGGTGACGCTGGTGGTAAGTACCGCTGTGACCCTGGCCGTTACAGCATGGGTGCTCGGCTGGCTGATGCGGAATTTGGGAGGGGGTGAGTCGTGACCGACTTTTGGGTCTATTTCTCGGCTAAACCTCTACTATGGATTGTGCTGACGGTTGCAACATATATGTTCAGTTGTTGGCTTAATAAGCGTGTGGGGAGGAGTGCGTTGTTGCATCCGGTGCTGGTCTCCATGGCAGTTTTGATCGCACTGTTGGCGTTGACCGAGACCCGTTATGAGACATATTTCTCGGGTGCTCAGTTTATCCACTTCCTATTGGGTCCTGCGACGGTAGCCTTGGCGATCCCACTGTGCGATTACTTTGATCGAATCAGGCGCTTGTGGTTGCCGATACTGGTGGCGTTGCTTGTCGGTTCAAGTGTGGCGATCGTCAGCGCGACGGGGATCGCCTGGCTGCTCGGTGCTGACTCAGGCACCATTCTCACGCTCGCGCCCAAGTCGGTTACCTCGCCTATTGCCATCGGGATTGTGGAAAAGATAGGCGGTTATCCCTCCATGGCGGCGGGTCTTGTGCTGATTACCGGCGTGCTCGGTTGTCTAATGTCGCCCTACGTCTTTCGTCTATTGAAAGTACGTGATGAAGCGGTCAAGGGGTTTTCCATGGGGTTGTCTGCTCATGGTCTGGGAACTGCCCAAGCGCTTGGAATCAGTAGCCTAGCAGGCGCCTTTGCTGGAATGGCCATGGCTGTTAACGGTGTCGTAACGGCGTTTTTGGTACCGCTTTTGCTATCACTTGCTGGTATCTGAGCTGTTGTCACCGAATTGATAAAAATGTTGCACAGCAGTAAAGTTCGCAGCTGCAAATTTTGAGCATATTTTGTACCGAGGAAGCTAAGCCGCGATGACACCGCTTGAGCGTTATAAACAGGACCTGCTTAGGGATGACTTTTCATACGACCCAACCCAGGAAATGGCGGTCGGACATCTTCAGCGACTGTATGATGATCTGGTAGCGCTCGAAAAAGCTCCGCGTCCCGGCTTTATTCAGCGTCTGGGTGGAAAGTTGCGGCGGGATAAGGCTGAGCCGGTCAAAGGGCTCTATTTCTGGGGCGGAGTTGGCCGCGGAAAGACTTATCTGATGGATACCTTCTACGACAGTCTCCCGTTTGAGCGCAAAATGCGTACGCACTTCCATCGCTTTATGCAAAGGGTGCATCAGGAGCTGCGTTTGCTTGACGGTACCAAGAACCCGTTGGTCGAGATCGGCCGCAAATATGCTGACGAAACGCGTATCATCTGTTTCGACGAATTTTTTGTCTCCGATATTACCGATGCGATGATACTTGGCGGTTTAATGGAGCAGTTGTTTGCCAATGGCGTCGCCCTTGTGGCGACCTCCAATATCGTGCCGGATGGCCTGTATAAGGATGGCCTTCAGCGAGCACGCTTCTTGCCGGCTATTGACTTGATCAAGCGCTACACGGAAGTGGTCAATGTTGACGGTGGTATCGATTACCGTCTGCGCACACTTGAACAGGCAGAACTCTATCACTGGCCGCTTGACGGTAGCGCCGATGAGAGCCTTAACAAAAGCTTTGAGGGCTTGGCGCCTGATCTGAACGAAGTGGTTGAGGGTGAAGTGCTGGAAGTGAACGGGCGGGGTATTTCGACCCGTCGTATGTGCGAAGACATCGTCTGGTTTGATTTTGATGCGCTTTGCAACGGTCCGCGATCACAGAATGACTACATTGAGCTGTCCAAGATTTTTCATGCGGTCGTGCTGAGTAATGTGCCTCAGTTGGGGCGTAGCAATGATGACGCAGCTCGCCGATTCATCAATATGGTCGACGAATTTTATGATAGCGGTGTCAAACTGATCATATCGGCGGCCGTGCCCATTCATGAGATTTACACCGAGGGCCGGCTGGAGTTCGAGATTCAGCGTACGCAGAGCCGTTTGCTGGAGATGCAGTCCCACGATTATCTCGTGCGCGAACACCGTGCTGGATAAGCTGATTTTTGATGAGCGTTATGCTGGATTTTGGTATGGCGCTTGTCTATAATTCGCGCTCCTCTGCAAGGGGTAGAGGATAGTGTACGTTGTTGCTGCAGTTTTTCCGGTTATTCCGGGGGGGGCGCAACCAATAACTATAAGGTAAGTCGGAACCGCGGCTGTCCGGGTTCGAGACTTAAGGTCAAGGTATAGAAACAATGAGCACAACTGTTAGCGCTAAGCCAGCCGAAGTAAAACGCGACTGGTACGTTGTTGACGCCGAGGGTAAAACTCTGGGTCGTCTGGCGACTGAAATCGCACGCCGTCTGCGTGGTAAGCATAAGCCGGAATACACTCCGCACGTTGATACCGGTGACTACATCGTTGTCGTCAACGCTGAGAAGGTCAACGTGACCGGCAACAAGCGTAATGCCAAAATGTACTACCGTCACTCCGGTTTCCCGGGTGGCCTGAAGGAAGCCAACTTCAACAAGATGGTTCAGACCTTCCCTGAGCGCACCATCGAGCTCGCCGTTAAAGGCATGCTGCCGAAGGGTCCGCTGGGTCGCGCCATGTACACCAAGTTGAAAGTGTACGCTGGTGCCGAACACCCGCATCAGGCTCAGCAGCCGAAAGAACTGGATATCTAAGGGGAAGGCGAAAAATGGCTACTACTCAGTATTACGGCACTGGCCGTCGCAAAACGTCTACCGCGCGCGTCTTCCTGCGCCCGGGTACAGGCAAAATCACTATCAATCAGCGTTCCATCGAAGAGTACTTCGGTCGCGAAACTGCGCGCATGATCGTCATGCAGCCGCTGGAGCTGACTGAAACCAAAGAGAAGTTCGATGTGTACGTGACTGTCGCTGGTGGCGGCGGTTTCGGTCAGGCGGGTGCAATCCGTCACGGCATCACTCGTGCTCTGATGGAATACGACGAGACTCTGCGTCCGTCTCTGCGCAAGGCTGGTTACGTTACTCGCGATGCTCGTGAGGTTGAACGTAAGAAAGTCGGTCTGCGTAAAGCACGTAAGCGTCCGCAGTTCTCCAAGCGTTAATCTTTCTCTGCGGCTTTATTGCCGCAGCGCAAAAGATTGTGCGAAAGAAAGCCTGCAGCCCTTGTGGTTGCAGGCTTTTTTGTGTTCTGGCGCTGCCGGTTAAGCGGTTGATAATTGGTCGTGTAAGGGGATTTTACCTTGTATCTATGGGGTAATTTCTTTAAGATTTCCGCCATTTGAAAAATCCGGTTTCGTGGTTTTCATGACTGAAAGGACGTGCTGTCTTTTGTGTGTGTGTGCGAAAGCGGTTCGTCGATTGAGGGGAGATGAAGTTAATGAGCAATGACGGCGTGAATAAGGGTCGGCGCCGGCTTCTAATAGGCGCTACGTCTGCCGTTGGGGCAGTAGGCGCTGTAGGAGCAGCTGTCCCATTCGTGGCTTCCTGGAATCCGAGTGCCAAGGCTAAGGCTGCTGGCGCACCTGCAAAGGCGGATATCAGTAAGCTGGAACTCGGGCAGCAGATGATCGCTGAGTGGCGTGGTAAGCCGGTTTGGATTGTGCGTCGTGGTCCCGAGGCGCTTGCCAACCTGGAGAAGCTCAACGATAAGCTGGCTGATCCCAACTCTGAGAAGCCGGAGCAGCCGGATTACATTCCGCACACCCCGGCTCGGTCTCTGCGTCCCGAGTATGCGGTAATGGTTGGTATCTGTACTCACCTGGGCTGCTCTCCGTCTTATCGCCCGGAAGTGGCGCCGGAAGATCTGGGTCCTGAGTGGCTGGGTGGTTTCCACTGTCCGTGTCACGGCTCCAAGTTCGATCTTTCAGGTCGTGTTTACAAGGGCGTTCCCGCCCCGACAAACTTGGTGATTCCGCCGCACAAGTACGAAGACGATAACACCCTTGTTATTGGTGTCGATCAGGAGGCTGTGTAATGGCTGGCTATCGCAATAAAGGAAATCCCGGCTTCATGGGCTGGATCGACGACCGCTTCCCCGCGACAGCAATGTGGGAAGATCATCTCTCCAAATACTATGCACCGAAGAACTTCAACTTCTGGTATTTCTTCGGTTCTCTGGCTCTGCTGGTGTTGGTTAACCAGATCCTGACTGGCATCTGGCTGACTATGAGCTACAACCCGAGTGCTGAAGGTGCATTCGCCTCTGTTGAATACATCATGCGTGATGTTGAGTACGGCTGGATTCTTCGCTACCTGCATTCCACCGGCGCATCTGCGTTCTTCGTTGTTGTCTATCTGCATATGTTCCGCGGCATGATGTACGGTTCTTACCGTAACCCGCGTGAGCTGGTGTGGATCTTCGGTATGACAATTTATCTGGCGCTGATGGCAGAGGCCTTCATGGGCTACCTGCTGCCTTGGGGGCAGATGTCTTACTGGGGTGCGCAGGTAATTGTATCCCTGTTTGGTGCTATTCCGGCTATCGGTCCTGACCTGCAGCAGTGGATTCGTGGTGACTACCTGATCTCCGGCATTACCCTGAACCGCTTCTTTGCTCTGCACGTTATCGCACTGCCGATCGTACTGCTGGCGCTGGTCGTGCTGCACATTATTGCCCTGCACGAAGTGGGCTCCAACAACCCGGATGGCGTCGAAATCAAAGAGAAGAAGGATGAGAATGGCGTACCGCTGGACGGTATTCCTTTCCACCCGTACTACACCGTTAAAGATATTGTCGGTGTCGTCGTCTTCCTGTTTGTATTCTGTACCGTTGTGTTCTTTTTCCCGGAAGGTGGTGGTTACTTCCTCGAGAAGCCTAACTTCGAGCCTGCAAACGCGCTTAAGACGCCTGCACATATTGCGCCGGTATGGTACTTCACACCTTTCTACGCAATGCTGCGTGCGGTTACCTACCCGCTGTTCGGTGTTGATGCGAAGTTCTGGGGTGTTGTGGTGATGGGTGCGGCGATCGCGATCCTGTTCGTACTGCCCTGGCTGGATCGTAGTCCGGTTAAGTCCATCCGTTACAAGGGTCTGCTGAGCAAGCTGTGGCTGCTTATCTTTGCGGTCAGCTTCGTGATCCTGGGTGTACTGGGTGCGATCCCTGCTACCGAAGGTCGTACCACTGTGGCTCAGATCTGTACCGTCCTCTATTTCGCGTTCTTTATTCTGATGCCGTTCTACACACGGATGGAAAGGACTAAACCGGTTCCGGAGAGGGTTACAGGCTAATGAAAAAGTATCTTGTCGCTTTGATGATGGCGCTGGCGCCGTTGACTGCCGGTGCAGCGGGCAGCTCTGTACCGCTTGATTCGATGCAGGTCGATCTGGAAAACACGGCATCGCTGCAGCGTGGTATGGCGGCTTTCGTCAACCGCTGCATGGGGTGCCATACCGCGCAGTATCAGCGCTTCGAGCGTGCTGCCAATGATCTTGGTATTCCGAACGAGCTGGTTGAACAGTACTTGATCTTCGATCAGAACAAGAAGATCGGTGAGCACATGACCAATGCCATGCCAGCGGAGAGTTCCAAGGTATGGTTTGGTAACCCGCCGCCTGACTTGACGCTTGAATCACGCCTGCGTGGACCGGACTGGGTTTACACCTACCTGCGTAGCTTCTACAAGGATGAAGCGCGTCCTTGGGGTGTGAATAACGTGGTGTTCCCGGACGTCGGCATGCCCAACGTGCTTGAAGATTTGCAGGGTGTAGTGGTAAATCACTGTACACCGGAGGAGATGCATAGCGAGCATGGCAAAATCGATCCTCTGACTGGTCAGGAGATGGGTGGTTGCATGTCCGTCGAACCGAAGAGTGGTTCGATGAGCGAAGAGGAATTTGATCAGTACGTTTACGATCTGGTTAACTTCATGGCGTACATGGCAGAGCCCTCGAAGATGGTCTCTGGTAAGATTGGTACCTATGTTCTGATCTTCCTGGTGATTCTCTTCGTCTTCGCCTTCGCGCTGAAGAAAGAGTACTGGAAAGACATTCACTAACCACTCAGGTGTGTGTGAATGCTAAAACTACGCGGTTCGTAAGGGCCGCGTAGATTTTTTGTTTCTGCATCTGACTTTTTATGGGGATTTGTAAATGGGAGTTGTGGCTAAACGTTCTTCCATGACCTTTTATTCGAATGGTGATGACCATTACAGCCATCGTGTTCGTATCGTGTTGGCGGAGAAAGGTGTGGCAGTCGATATTGTTGACTGCAAGGAGAGCGAACTGCCGGAGGATGTGGCGGCGCTTAATCCTTACAACAGTTTGCCGACCCTGCTGGATCGTGAGCTCGTACTGTATGAACCGAATGTGATGATGGAGTACCTTGACGAGCGATTCCCGCATCCGCCTCTGCTTCCGGTATACCCCGTTGCACGCGCAGAAAGTCGATTGTTCATGCATCGTATCCAACGCGACTGGTGTGCTCAGGCTGATGTGATTCTCGGTGGCAAGGCGTCTGCCGAGCAGATCGAAAGCGCGCGTAAAGACCTGCGTGACAGTCTGGTGGCGGTGTCTCCAATCTTTACCGAGAAGCCGTTCTTCATGAGCGAAGAGTTCAGCTTGGTGGACTGCTGCATCGCACCGTTGCTGTGGCGTTTGCCGGTAATGGGTATCGAGTTGCCGGAAGCGCAATGTAAGCCGCTGGTCGGTTACATGAAGCGCTTGTTCGAGCGGGAGTCTTTCCAGGAAAGCCTTTCCGAAGCGGAACGAGAGATGCGCGACTGATCGCTTGGCGGTCAGAGTGCTCAAGGGATGAAGCGTCAGCTTCGTCCCTTTTTTATTAGGAGGTTTTGGTTATGTCTGTAACGCCCAGTCGCCCCTATCTGTTGCGCGCCCTTTACCAGTGGGTGAGCGACAACAATTTTACCCCGCATATTGTCGTTGATGCCGGCGTAAAAGGGGTGAGTGTTCCGCAAGAGTATGTTCAGGATGGCCAGATTACCCTGAATATTGCCATGGGGGCTGTACGTGACCTGCTGATAGACGACTCGGGAGTGAGCTTCAACGCGCGCTTCGGTGGGGTTCCGATGAACGTGTTCGTGCCAATTGCAGCAGTGCTGGCTATCTACGCACGTGAAAATGGTATGGGTATGGGGTTTGGGATGGAGCCGGGGGCGGATCTGTTGCTGGTGGATAACACTGAGCCACCCGAACCGCCAGAGCCAAGTCCGACGGGCGGGCGTCCCTCACTTCGAGTTGTGAAATAGCTCAGTCGATATACTCGAATACTTTAACGATCTTGCGCACGCCGGCTACGCTGCGCACGATCGCAACCGCGGTTTCGGCTTCACTGCGTTTTACCAATCCCATCATGTATACCACGCCATTTTCGGTGACAACCTTGATACGGCTGCCTGATACGTTCTTGTCGGCCAGAAGCTGAAGTTTTACGCGGCTGGTTAGATAGACGTCGTTGGTCCGCACAATGGTTGATGTCGGGCCTGCGACTTCAAGCTCGTTATGTATCTTGCGGACTTCGCGGGTGGCGCTGGTTATCCGTTCCGCTTCCTGTCGGATGCTGTCGTTGGGAACTTGTCCGGTCAGTAGAACCTGGCCATTGAAGCTGGTGACGTTGACGTGGGATTGTGCCAGTGCCGTTGAGCCTTTGCTGATGTTGACCAAAACCTTGGTCTCGATCATCTCATCTTCGACATAGTTGCCAAACGTACGGCTGCCGCGGTCTTCCTGGATAGGTTCTTCTCGTGTAGCGCTGACCAGACTTGCACAACCATTCAGCAGGCTGGCGGAGAGTACCAGTGCAGCGGGTAGGGCTATTTTTTTCACGTTCAGGCTCCAAACAGTTGGTAGTCGATCAAGTCGCACAGGCAATGCAGTACCAGCAGCTGGGCGTCGTACACCAATGCTTCATCGTCGCTAGGTACGCAGATTTCGATCTCATCACGGGCCAGTAGGGCTGTCATGTTGCCGCCATCGCCTCCGGTGAGCGCGATCACTTGCATCTCGCGGTCGTGGGCAGCCTGTATCGCCTGAACCAGACTCGTGCCCCGGCCATCTGGTGAGATGGCCAGCAGGATGTCGCCCGGTTGGCCCAGTGCGCGAATCTGCTTGGCATACACTTCGGCAAAACTGCTGTCCTCGGTGATGGCGCTCATGGCTGCGCTGTCGGCATTCAGGGCAAGCGCAGGCAGGCCAGGACGTTCATGCCTGAACCGGCTCAGCAGTAGCGCTGTAAAATGCTGTGACAGGGCGCCGGCACCGCCGTTGCCTACGCACAGGATCTTGCTTTCATTGACCAGGCAATGCAGCAGTAGTTCACCGGCCTCAGCGATCAGCGGCGTGTAGTGCTCGATGGTCTGAGCGTTGATCTCCATCGAGTTGTGAAACTGGCTGACAATTCGGTCTTCAAGTTCCATTAATTGATATATCCGGTGGTCTTGGACGAAAGGGGCCTTTATACCATATTGAGTGTGACTCAGCCGAGTCCGCTTCAAAATGATTTGTCGGCAAGACGCGCTGCATTACTCAAGGGCGAAAAGCATCTCTGAACCAGGCTGGCGGTTTGCCGCCCGGTTCATCGTCAAAGGCGATGACATCGAAACGGCATGGCTGGTTGTCCCACTGTGGGTGCCTAATCATAAGGTAGCGTGCGGCCTGTATCAGTTTGCGTTGCTTGCGATAGTCCACCGACTGCGCTGCTCCGCCGTAGCGGCTGTTTTTACGCTTTCGTACCTCGACAAAAACGATAGTGTCTTGATCCTGCATGACGATATCGATCTCGCCCATTCGGCAGTAAGCGTTCCTGAGTATTGTTCTGAGGCCTTGTTGATTGAGAAAGCGCTCTGCCGCTTTTTCGGCATCCTTGCCGGATTGTTTGCGATCCATCGCGTGCTCCTTAAGGGGTTGGTTGTACTCCGGGATCGGCTGTTTCCGGGAGTAGGGCGGGCGTTTGGTTTTCGGCGTCAGGCAAAAGCTGTGGCACGCCATTGTCAAAGACAGCCCAGGGTAACTCACGAATAACGCGCTGTTGTGACGAGAGCATCAGGCGCCCGGTCTCACCGTCAATGTAGGCCTGCGAGTTACTACTGAGGCCCGGGAGAAACGGATAGAGGTTGTAGGCGTCAATGCCAAGCGCGTACAGGCGGCCGAACCTGCCGTCGACGTCATTGCGCGAAGCGCGCAACGCGACATGGGCAGGGCTTGCCGGGTTAAGTGTCCATGGCAGATCGATAAAATGGATGCCGTTAAGGTCTACATCCCTGACCGGGTCGGGTGTGCCTTCGTACAGGTGAGAGGTCGCGTAGACGGGCAGGTTGCCAGCGAAGTGGAATGCCAGCATGGGTTTTATTTGACGGGCTTCCTGCGGCAGGGCGGTCATCAGGATGGCATCGATGTCGTCCCTTGGGTGTTCTTCGAACTCCAGACGCTGTCCGATGATCCGTCGTACCTCTTTGGCGCGGGCTTGGCTGCGGTTTGTCAGCAGCATGCCACCGATCTGTCCGGACAGCTCTTCGTTAGGCTGGTAGTTCAGTTGGGTGGCAACGGTGCCGCCAAGTGCATTGAAAGTTTGGCGGAAGGTGTCCGCCAGCCTCTCCCCCCACTCGGCCTGCGGCACGATGATGGCAACACGATGGTGTCCGTCTTGCCAGGCTCGCTGGGCAACGAGGGTTGCCTCCTGTTCAGATGCAAGATCGAGGTGATAGATGCCGGGAGAGGTCGTATTGGCCTGGTTCAGTGCGAGTATTGGCGCCGGCATGGCTGGGCTCTGACTCAGTTGGGCCACGTAGTCGCGTGACAAGGGGCCAACGACCAGATCCAGTTGCTGATTTGCTATCACGGTGGCCAGCTGTCCCGGTGTGGTGATAACGGTGCTGTCGATGGAAATGATGTCCGGATGCTGGTTGTGGGCGCCGCCGGCCATGACGGCTGCAAAAAATCCCTCGCTAATAGCGCGTGCAGGTTCTGCCAGATTGCCGCTGAGCGGCAACAGTAAACCGATCCGACGCACATCGAGAGGGGCAAGGGTGTGTCCAGCTAGGCCCTGCGGAGGCTGGGAGTACGCCGGATGCGACTCCCAGAGCGTCTTCCATTGCGCCAGAGCACTGCCGCCGACGGTCATGTCTACGCCGCTGCGAACCTGTTGGGCTAGCTCGAACCAACCCTGTTCGTAATAGTTGTTACCGGGTGTCCGGACCGCATCGCTGATCTCGTCATCTGAACTTTGCTTGAGGATCTGCCAGATCTGATTATGGATCTCTTGGCGTACATCCGGGGCGGTCTGAAGCTGGGCCGCCGCGATCAGTTCTCGCGCCGCCGCAATGGGTTGCATCTGCTGTACATAGGCTTGAGCCCTTAGCTCACCCAGTTCCGCTTGCTGGGGGGCAGGAAGCGAGGGAGGCAAAATCGCGCGATCCAGATAGCCCAGAGCGCGGGAGCTTTCTTGCACGCCCAGTGCCTGCGTGGCTCTCATGCGGGCAATGTCAAAAGCCAGGGCTGGCGGCAGAGACCGGGTATCAATCTGGTCGAGCAGTGCGCGGGCCTGCGCTTCGTTGCCCTGCTTGAACATCAGTTGTGCCGCCTGGTATTTCAGCTCGGCCGCCTGAATAGTGGGAGCGTTGTTCGCGGCTGCCAGAAGCTGATCAATTTGGCCACCGCGTTGCTGGGGAGCCTGAGTGGTGGTGGTTGGCGCTGCGCAGCCCCCCAAAATCGATATAAGCAGGATGCACAGAGGCAGTCTTGTTCTATTCATCATATACTCGGACACCCGGATGTATGGATGGAAAAAGATGTCGGAACCCGTTCTTTATATTGTGGCGACGCCCATAGGTAACCTTGGTGATTTGTCGCCAAGAGCTCAGGAAGTGTTGGCCGGCGCGGATCTTATCGCGGCGGAGGATACACGTCACACAGGTCGCCTGCTCGCGCACTTTAACATTAAAGCCGCGATGATTTCAGTGCATGATCATAACGAGCGTCAGCGTGCCGATCTGGTCATTCGCCATCTGCAGGAAGGGGATCAGGTTGTCCTGGTGTCCGATGCGGGTACGCCGTTGATATCTGATCCGGGATTCTTTCTGGTGCGGGCTGTGCGTGAAGCCGGTTTTAAGGTGTCTCCGGTGCCGGGGTGCTGTGCCTTTATCGCCGCGCTCAGCGTTTCAGGGCTGCCGTCGGACCGTTTTCTTTTCGAGGGTTTTTTACCTTCAAAAAGTGGTGCCAGGCGTCAGAGGCTTGAGGCGTTGCGTAATGAAACGCCCACTTTGGTGTTCTATGAGTCCACGCACCGTATTGCGTCGAGCCTTGATGACATGAGCAGCGTTTTCGGTGCAGAACGATACGCTGTGGTGGCGAGAGAGCTGACGAAAACGTTCGAAACCGTGCGCGGGGGGACGCTCGCTGAGTTGATCGATTGGATGGGGGCGGATGCCAACCAGCAAAAAGGCGAGTTTGTTGTATTGGTGCATGGTGCGCAGTCACAGGGTCCAGTTGATCTGGATCCAGAGGCCTTGCGTATCGTGCGTCTGTTGAATGAAGAGTTGCCTCCCAAAAAGGCGGCGGCCGTCGCTGAAAAAATTACGGGCGTCAAAAAGAGCAAGCTCTATCAGGTGTTGATTGAGCAGGCGTAAGTCTGGCGATTGCTCGTAATTGCTTGCTATGGGGCGCGCAGCCGTTATACTGCGCGCCGGGAGTCTGCCAGACAATCGCTGCTGCGTTCGCGCAGGGGAGGAAAGTCCGGGCTCTGCAGGGCAGGGTGCCAGATAACGTCTGGGCGGCGTGAGCCGACGGAAAGTGCAACAGAAAGTATACCGCCTAAGCAGTCTTCGGATTGCCGGTAAGGTTGAAATGGTGCGGTAAGAGCGCACCGCGTGGGTGGTAACACTCCACGGCGATGGAAAACCCCACCCGGAGCAAGACCAAATAGGGACCCTTAAGGCGTGGCCCGCGCTGGGTCCGGGTAGGTTGCTGGAGGCCTGTGGTGACGCAGGTCCTAGATGAATGATTGTCCACGACAAAACCCGGCTTATCGGCAGACTCCCTTCCTATCTGCCTTCAGCTAATCATCAACAGCCTTAAGTGCCTGTTGAGGTTGGTCTTTATTCGCGAATCATCCGGGTTGCATTAAGTACCCAGTTGAGCGCTTCCTGCTCAGCGTTACTCAGTGTGCTGTCGTCGAAGGAGCCGCTGAGCTTATCCCAGCGTGCTTCCAGACACGCCTCGCTCTCATTGATCAGCAGGCCCAGGTCGCCCTCGCGATGCAGAATGGCACTGCGCAACGTCTGGCTTAGTGGCAGATGCTCGATGATTGCATCCAGGGGCATGGCAAAAAGGGCATCAAGACCGGACAGCAGTCCTGCCATGAAAGCGGTGTCCGGGCGTATGCGCTGACTGGCAATCGCCAATTGTTCGCACATAGCCGCGCGGGTCAGTAGCTGCCGGGGCAGCTCGGGGGGCTGGGTTTCTTGCGGGGCGGTGAGGCTGATCAGAATTGTCCAGCGGCGAAGTTCCTCAAGTCCAAGCAGAGTGATCGCTTCAGATATGCTTGATACTTCGCGTCGAAGTGCAAACTGGGCCGAATTCAGCAGGCGCAAAATTTTTACGCAGAGCTGAGGATCCTGATTGATCACCTTTTCCAGTTCGGTTACCGAGATCTCCTCGTTGTTCAAGGCGGCTAGCAGCTCAAGCAGAATCATCCTGTTTGAGGATAGCTGGCGCCCCGAGACAAGCTGAGGGCGACTTAGGAAGAATCCTTGGAACAGCTTAAAACCGAGGTCTCTGCACTTTTCGAACTCCTCGGTGGTTTCCACCTTTTCGGCCAGCAATGTAGCAGAGTAGTAGGTGATTTTCTCGACCTGCTGTTCCAGCCCCTCCAGCCCGAGCTGACGAACATCCAGTTTTACGATGTGGGCCAGTTCCAGCATTGGTTCATAGCCTGGCTTTAGCACGAAGTCATCAAGCGCGAGCTTGAAGCCGGCTTTTCGCAGTGTTTTCAAGCGTGCGATGACGGGTGGCGAGGGCGGTACATCTTCCAGGATTTCGAGAACCAGATGCTCGCGTGGCAAGGATGGGAGTTGATTGTCGAGAAGCAGGCGTTCGCCAAAATTGATAAAGGCGGGCAGCAGTCGGTAACTTCCAGAGTCGAACACGCTGGTGTAGGTGTTCAGCAGGACCTCGCAGGTTGCTCGACATTCATCGTCAGAGGAGAGCACTGCCCGCGTGAAGTCTGGGGCGCTGCGATAGAGTAACTCGTAGCCGACAACTGTGAGATTGCGATCGAAGATCGGTTGGCGGGCAAGCAGTACGTCGAGTTTCATCTTGTCTATCATAGTCCGTTTCAGATAGAGGGGATTCTGATGTAATTCGGAGACGGATTCCAGAGTTCCTATTTATGCAACTGGCACCCAAGGAAAAAAATTCTTGAATTTGCCTACAATGATAGCGGGTTGCCAATCTTCTTGGTTACCAGTTTTTAGTTGAGTTCTCGAAGCGTCGGTTCAGAGAAGCCTCTTGGTTGTCAGGAAATTAACCAAAGCTTCACTTGGTTGAACGCTGATGCGAATCGATTGTCCACTGCATACTCTGGCAATTCTTGCTAGAGTTTAAAACGGACGTTTAGCTGGAGGTGTCCGATGGAACTTAAAAAACTTGCGGTATCTGTTTTAACCATTATGGGATTGTCCGTTGCGCCTGTGCTTGTTGATCAATTACCACAGATTGATCTGGGAGCTCAGGTGTACGCGAAAGGCGGCGACGGTGGTAATGGCGGTGGAAACGGCGGCGGCAATGGAGGCGGCAATGGAGGCGGCAATGGGGGTGGCAATGGAGGTGGAAACGGCGGCGGCAACGGCAGCGGGCAAGGTGGCGCGAGTGCTGCCGGTGGGCCGGGGCACGGTAATGCCTTTGGTCATGACAAGAGCGCGGCGGCCGGTGCACATGGGCTGGGCAATAATCGCGGGGCTCTGGCCAGTGCGATGGGGGCGTTGAATGCCGCTCATGCTTCGGCTACTGCTCGGGCTCATGCTGCTCCTAACTCACGTGTCGGCATGATCGCGGCTTATGAAGCTACGGTGCAGGCTGGTATCGATTTGGCGGCTGATATTGATGCGTTGGCCGAGGCGGTTGCCCAAGCTGAGCAGGCGTTGTCTCAAGCTCAGGATGACCTGACGGCCTCGCAGGAGAGTCTCGCATCTGCGCAGGACGATCTGACAGCGGCTCAGGATAATCTGGCCCAGGCGGAAACCGATCTGCAGTCAGCTGTGGATGCCCAGAATGCACTGGATGAGACAGCTACCGAGCAGGAGGTTGCTGATGCTCAGACAGCGGTCGATGATGCTCAGGCTGCCGTGACATCTGCTGAAACAGCTGTATCTGAAGCTGAAACTGCAGTTGCCGAGGCTGAAACATCGGTAGCCGAAGCGGAAGTGAGCGTGGCTGAAGCCGAAACGACTGCTGGGCAGGCGTCAGATGATTTGGCGGAGGCTGAAAGCATGCTGGGCGGTCAGGCGCAAAGCGAAGTGACCGCCTTGGCAGAAGCGGCCAATAAGTCGCTCTCGCCGGAGGTGGTGGCCGAAGTGAACAGTCTGTTGGGAATCACCTCATCAGTTGAAGATGAGGTGGCTGACCTGACTGCCGGCTCCGGCACCTGATACCCGGGTAGCGGGCAGTTAGATTTTTTCCGGCTGTCGGCGTAGCGCCTCGATGACCTCGGTGATCGGGGCGTTTCTTTTCATGAACTGCGAAGTGGCGTTGGCTGTTCTTTCGCCCCAAACCCCGTCGGTCGGCCCTGGGTTGTAGCCCAGTTTGCTCAGGCGGGTCTGTATAAAGCGAATCTGATAGCGCTTTTTAAGTGCGGTCAAATCGCTGGTGATGGCGGTAAACGAGTAGCGTCTTGGCTGTTGCTTGATCTGTTCCAGGAGTTCTTTTGCGCGCAGGCTGCCATTATTTGAGGCGATGCTGAGCCATCGAAGGCCCTGTGCTCGATTTTTGACGCTGCCGATACCTGTCAAATAGCTGGTTCCCAGCAGATACTGGGCTTCGGAATATCCGCGTTCCGCCGCTTGTCCTATCCAGTGGATACCCCATGAAGGCTCAGCCTGAGTTCCATAGCCGTTAAAGTAGATCTCCCCGAGATAGTGCATGGCTTCACGGTGGCCCTGGTATGCGGCCAGCTCCAGCCATTTTTTGGCCTCTGGGTAATCCTGGGCGGTACCGCGTCCCAGGTAGTAGCCCATTCCGAGCATGTATTGCGAATCTGCATGCCCTGCTTTTGCCGCATCTTCAAAGTAGCGAAGGCCCCGGGCGTAATCCTGTGAGGCATCAGCGCCGGTCGTGAAGTGGAGTCCCATCAGGTATTGAGAGTCTACATCCCCGTCACTGGCTTTTTCGGCGAGTTCCCGGGTTGAGTCGGTCGAGCCGATCAGCTGCAGTTGGGAGCATCCGCCCAGCATCAGGGTGCCGGTCAGTGCCAGAGCTAGGGTGAGTCTCATCTTGCGATCTCTCCTTGTGTTGGTTCGTGAACATCTGACGGCAGGTTAAGCCGTACACGAAGCTCTTTGAAGGCTCAGTCAAACAATAGTTTCAATTTTTTAACGGTTTGTATCGTTGCTGTGAGTGAAGTGTTTCATGCGTGCAAAAAATAACGGGCAGCGTGTGCTGTCCAGTGTTTCAAATGCGAGACAAAAAGCCTCATGTCTTAAGGAATCAAGCTGTTGCGATTCGCTTTTGGGGGCGGTGTATGAATGGCATTCAGTCACGCAGCAGACTCATGTTTCGCAACCCTGAGCTCGCTTGATTTGACTGGTCTTCCTACCTATAGTGTCGCATAGTGGTTGAAAGTGGGTAAAAGTGGGTAATTTTGGGGAGTCCCGATGGGGATCATGTTCCGCGGAGTCAATCCGATCAATCTCGATGGCAAGGGGCGCCTGGCGATTCCTGCACGCTATCGTGAGTCGATTTCGGATCACTGCGACGGACGCATGGTGGCGACCATCGACACGGAGTCAAAGTGCCTGCTGCTTTACCCACAGCCGGAATGGGATGAGATCCAGGCCAAGATAGAGGCTCTGCCAAGCTTCAATCCTGCAGCAAGACGAATTCAGCGACTGTTGATCGGTCATGCTACGGATTTGGATATGGATGCGGCGGGCCGTCTGTTAATGCCGGCTCCTTTGCGGGAGTACGCTGGGCTGGACAAAAAAATTGTCCTGCTCGGACAGGGGCGAAAATTCGAAATCTGGAGCGAAGAGCTCTGGAATATGACGCGGGATGAGTATTTGCAGGATGTAGAAGCCGGCATGACGATTCCCGAAGATATGCAAACACTTTCACTGTAGAAGAAGGGGCCTGGCATCATGCCGCAAGCGTTCAGCCACACAACGGTACTGCTGGAGGAGGCTGTAACGGCTCTTGTCGCGGATCCTGACGGGTTCTATGTCGATGGGACCTTCGGGCGCGGCGGTCACTCCGAGCATATACTGCGACGGCTTGGTGAGAACGGCCGTCTGATGGCTATCGACAAGGATCCTACAGCGATCCGTCATGCCCAGACGCGTTTTGCCGATGAGTCGCGATTCCAGATTCGCCACGGCTCCTTCGCGCAGTTGCAGCAGTTTGTCGAAGACGCGGGCATGTCTGGCAAGGTGTCGGGCATTTTGCTTGATCTGGGTGTTAGCTCCCCACAGTTAGATGATCCCGATAGAGGCTTCAGCTTCCTGAACGATGGTCCGCTGGATATGCGCATGGATACCAGTTCTGGAGAGAGTGCCGCGGACTGGATAAACCGTGCGGGTGAAGCCGAGATCGCGGATGTGCTTTACACCTACGGAGAGGAAAGATTCTCCCGTCGGATGGCCAAAGCGATCGTGAATGCCCGTCAGGAGGAACCAATCACACGGACAGCGCGTCTGGCATCGATTATTTCGGAAGCGAACCCTCGGTGGGAAAAAGGTAAGCATCCGGCGACGCGTGCTTTCCAAGGCATACGCATCCACATCAATCGTGAGCTTGACGATATAGAGCAGGTCCTTGAGCAGTCATTAAACGTGCTGGCTGTCGGAGGGCGTCTGGTGGTTATCAGTTTCCATTCGCTTGAGGATCGCTTGGTCAAGCGGTTTATCCGCAAGCATGTGAAAGGGGATGAGCATTTGCCGCCCGGTATTCCGGTGACCGAGGATATGCTCAGGCAACGCCTGAAGTCCGAAGGAAAAGCTGTGAAAGCCTCGGCCCAGGAAGTGGATGCGAACCCGCGTGCGCGCAGTGCGGTCATGAGAGTGGCGGTGAAAAAGGCATGAAACTGATCCGGCAGCAGCTGGAGCGGGTGAGGGTGCTGCTCCAGCGTCTGAAGGTGGAACCCGACGCTTCGTCAAAGGTTACGCCTGAGCGGGCTGAAACGGGACGGTTGTTGGGTGCGACAGAGTTGGCGCGTCCGGCAGGCGTGCTCTTCCTGATGGTCGCACTGGTTTTGGTGTCTGCGCTGATGGTGATCTATTCGGCCTATGAATACAGAAATCTGTTTAACCAGCATCAGGTGCTGAGCTCCCAGGGCGATGACCTCCAGGTTGAGTGGGGGCAATTGCTGCTGGAAGAGAGTGCGTGGAGCGCCAATAACCGTGTTGAGATGCAAGCTGAGAAAAAGTTGAAGATGAGAATCCCTGAGACTCAGGGAATAGAGATCGTACGCAATGAGCCGCGATAATTCCAAAGCGACCAGCAAAGGTGAACAGGTGGTACAGGCGATGGCCGCACGTGGCTGGCGGCTGTGGCTTGTGTTCGCTCTGTTGGTGCTGATTGCCGGCGTTATTCTGGCGAAAATGTTGTCCCTTTCAACCGAGGATCAGGCGTTTTTGCGCAGTCAGGGCGACGCCCGAACGCTGCGAACCATGTTGCTGCCGGCGCATCGAGGGTTGATTACCGATCGTAACGGCGAGCCTCTTGCCGTCAGTGCACCTGTTGCCACTATCTGGGCTGATCCAAAAATGGCTGACCTGCAAAACCCCCGCTTGCGGCAGCTCGCGCAGTTGCTCGATATGTCGCGGGAAGAGCTGCTGCGTGAGCTGGGTAGCGATCGGGAGCGCCGCTTCCTCTATCTCAAGCGCCAGGTCACACCGGAACTGGCCGAGAGTGTGTCGGCGCTCGATATCGGAGGGATTCATGTCGATCAGGAGTACAAACGGTACTATCCGGCGGCTGAGGTCACAACGCATCTGGTTGGCTTCACCAGTGTCGATGGCGAAGGGCAGGAGGGCTTGGAGCTGGCATTCAACGATTGGCTGCGTGGAGAGCCTGGCCGCAAGCTGGTAATGAAGGATCGGAGCGGGCGTACCATCAAACATATTCGTTCGCTTGCGCCCGCCGAGCCTGGAAAGGATCTGGCCTTGAGTATCGATTTGCGGCTGCAGTATCTGGCCTATCGTGAGCTCAAGGATGCGGTGAACACGCATCGCGCGGATTCGGGCTCAGTGGTCGTTATGGATGTCCGTACCGGTGAGGTACTGGCCATGGTGAATCAGCCCTCTTACAACCCCAATGATCGCAGCAATCTATTGACATCCGCCCTTCGCAACAGGGCCATGACGGACGTCTTTGAGCCGGGTTCAACCATGAAGCCGCTGACAGTGGCGACTGCTCTGATGACAGAGCGTTATAAACCGGAAACTGAGGTGGATGTGTCGCCGGGGTACATTCGTGTGCGCAGTGCGACCATACGTGATCACCGCAATTATGGCGTC
The DNA here is from genome assembly GCF_000705555.1 of Marinobacterium lacunae. Lineage (GTDB taxonomy): Bacteria > Pseudomonadota > Gammaproteobacteria > Pseudomonadales > Balneatricaceae > Marinobacterium_D > Marinobacterium_D lacunae. The sequence continues at coordinate 149,653 of NZ_JMQN01000011.1, read as the reverse complement.
CTGGATCTGACCGGCATCATCACCAAGTCGAGCAACGTGGGGGTGACCAGGCTTGCGCTGGATATGCCGCCAGACGCGATTCGAAACCTGATGCATAACGTGGGCCTGGGAGAGGTCAGCGGAACCGGATTTCCGGGTGAACGCAGCGGCACGCTGCCGTTTCTGAGTGAACGACAGACGGTTGAACGGGCCACGTTGTCATATGGTTACGGGTTGTCGGTAACGGCGCTTCAGTTGGCGCACTCTTATGTGCCTTTGGCGGCCGGAGGCGTGCAGAAGCCTGTTTCACTGCTGCGCGTCGACAGAGATGATCAGTTGGAAACCAAGCGGGTAATGCCCAAGCTGGTGGCCGATGAGGTGCTGGCGATGATGGAAACCGTTATCAGCCCGAAAGGGACAGGGCGGCAGGCGGCCGTGACGGGCTACAGGGTTGCGGGCAAAACCGGTACGGCACACAAAGCCAGCGGCGGTGGGTATGCGTCTGATCGATACACCTCCGTATTTGCCGGAATCGCGCCTGTCTCTCATCCGCGCATTGCAGTGGCGGTGATGGTGGATAACCCAAAAGGGCAGGAGTACTACGGCGGCGAAGTAGCTGCGCCGGTTTTTTCAAGGGTTACGGCCGATGCACTTAGGCTGCTCAATGTGCCCCCGGACAAATGGCCGGAATCGGATAAGCAGCAGGTGGTGACTAAATGATGACTGCCGCAGGAATTCAACTCAGTCAGTTACTCCCTCAGGTGCCGCAACGTCTTGCGGCGCTGCGCGTTTCAGGAATCTGTATCGACAGCCGCCGCGTGCAGCCGGGGGATCTGTTCTTCGCACGGTCAGGCGTCAATCATCGCGGCGTTGATTACATTGATCAGGCGGCAGCGAATGGTGCGGTTGTCGCTGTGGCAGATGAGAGTGAAATCGCCGAAGACGAACTACACCTGTTTGAAATACCTGTGTTGCGGGTTGCGGGGCTTAAGTCGCTTGTGGGATATGCCGCGAGTCGTTTCTTTGGGGAGCCCAGTCGAGAGATGCGGATTGTCGGTATTACCGGCACAAATGGAAAAACCTCTTGCGCACATTACTTAGCACAAGCGATGACGCATTGCGGCGTGCCGACCGCCCTGATCGGCACCGTCGGGAACGGCTTTCCGGGGCGCTTGAGAGAAGCAACCCATACAACGCCGGACCCTATAAGTCTGCATGCCGAGCTGGCACGGCTTCGTGATCAGGGCGCGCAAGCGGTTGTGATGGAGGTATCGAGTCACGCCCTTGATCAGGCACGTGTTGCCGGGGTGCAGTTTGATGCCGCTGCCTATACCAACCTGACACACGATCATCTTGATTATCATGGCGATATGGTGGGTTATGCCAAGGCCAAGGCGCGTCTTTTTACCGATTATGGAGCGCCTCTGCAGGTGCTGAATGCCGATGATCCAGAAGGTGAACGGCTGTTGGCACAGCCTTGCCCGGCGGGCGGAGAACGTATCGGCTTTTCGGTTTCCAATCCGTCCGCTCAGGTGTTCGCTCAAAACCTCGTACTGGGGCCGCAAGGCATGATGTTTGAACTGCATACCCCCTGGGGCGAGGTGGTCGTTACAGCACCGTTGTTGGGGCGTTTTAACGTCTCCAACCTGCTATTGGTCGCCTCGTTGATGGGGGGGATGGGGTACGAGTTGAGCAATATATCGACGGCATTGGCGCAGCTGGAGCCTGTAACCGGTCGCATGGAAAGGTTCGGTGCGCAGGGTGCCCCCACGGTTATCGTCGACTACGCCCATACACCTGATGCTCTGGATAAAGCGATTCAGGCGGCACGTGCTCATATGGTGGGTGATAGTCGCCTATGGGTCGTGTTTGGCTGCGGTGGTGATCGCGATAATGCCAAACGTTCGGTCATGGGAGAAATAGCGGCGCAGGGTGCTGACGAAATTGTTTTAACCAGCGATAATCCGCGCTCCGAAAACCCTCGCAGCATTATTCAGATGATTCAGCAAGGTATCCCAGCAGAGCGGGCCGCTCACGTAGAGCCGGACCGGGCGCAGGCTATTGCGTTCGCGGTGGCTCAGGCGTCCGCTGCCGATATGGTATTGGTGGCCGGTAAGGGGCATGAGACCTACCAGGAAATAAACGGTGTGCGTTCGGCGTTCAGTGATCAGGCGCATGTGAAGGACGCACTGATGAAACGATCCGGTTCAGAGGAGGCGCGTAGATGATGACCGATTTCAGTCTCGGCGCGCTGGTCGATCTGTTGGATGCGCGGGCTGTTAATGCAGATCAGGCAAAGCGGTGCTCGAGAGTGAGCACCGACACCCGCAATATAAGCAAAGGCGATCTTTTTGTAGCACTTAGAGGGCAGAGGTTTGATGCCCACGATTATGTCGGCGACGCCATAGGGAAGGGGGCTGTGGCAGCCGTGGTCGATCACGAGATCGATAGCGAGCTGCCTCAGTTGGTTGTCGCCGACACCTTAAAGGCGCTGGGAACTCTGGGGTGGAATAACCGCCAGGGGTTTTCCGGTCCGTTGATAGCCGTTACCGGGAGTAGCGGCAAGACAAGCGTGAAAGAGATGCTGGCATCGATGTTCGCAACGCTGGGTCCGACGCTGGCCACCAGGGGCAATCTCAATAATGAAATAGGTGTTCCGCTGACACTGCTTGAACTGCAGCAGGAGCACGAGTTTGCCGTGGTTGAACTGGGTGCCAGCGCGGTTGGTGAGATCGCGAGGACAACCCGACTCGCTCAACCGAAGGTGGCAGTGTTGACCAATGCGCTGGGCGCCCATTTGGAGGGTTTTGGCAGCCTTCAGAATATCGTCACGGCTAAAGGCGAGATTTTCGAAGGGCTCGTTGACGGAGGTGTCGGTGTGGTGAATGCCGACGATCCCAATGCATCTTATTGGCTGGAGAAGCTGCACTCGCTGGGGCATAGCGCCTGCCGGTTTTCAATCGACGGACGGGAAGCGGAACTTCAGGCCCGGAACCTGACTCTGACCGACGCCGGTACCTGGCGTTGCGAGTTGCACTACCGCAACCGGGCTGTGCAGTTGCAACTGGGTGTAATGGGACGCCACAACATCGCCAATGCGGCTGCGGCCGCGGCGGCCTGGGTTTCGGCCGGTTTTCCGCTTGAGGATGCGATCAAAGGGCTGGAGGCTTTCTCGGCGGTGCCGGGCCGGTTGTGCCCAATCAGCTTGCAGCAGGGGGCTTTGCTGATTGATGACAGCTATAACGCGAACCCAGGGTCAGTCAAGGCTGCAATTGATGTGTTGGCGTCTCTGCCAGGTCCGCGCACCCTGTTGCTGGGGGATATGGCCGAGTTGGGCGACGATGCGGCGGCGCTTCATGCCGATGTGGGGCGCCATGCTGCCGCACGGGGAATAGAGCAGCTGATGACTATTGGTGTTCTGTCTCAGCAAGCGGCGCTGGCTGCTGCCGAGAATGGATCCGCGGCGCGTCACTTTACCGACTTCGATGAGTATCTGGCGGCACTTAAAGAACTGGATCTGGGTGCGGGAACCTTGCTGGCCAAGGGATCTCGCAGCGCAGGTATGGAACGGGCTGTAAATGCCCTGAAAGGCGGGCAGCACCCGCGTAATGAGGAAATCTGACACATGCTGCTTTTACTGACCGAGCTCCTGTCGCACTTCTATAGTGGGTTTGCCGTTTTCGGCTACATCACGCTGCGCGGCATATTGGGGGTGTTGACGGCGCTCGGCCTGTCGCTGTTTATCGGCCCGCGGTTGATTGAGCAGCTCAAGGCAAAACAGATTGGTCAGGCGGTACGTAATGATGGCCCGCAGAGCCACTTGAGTAAGGCCGGTACCCCGACCATGGGCGGTGCGCTGATTATCCTGTCGATTGCTATCAGCACCCTGTTGTGGGCCGATTTGAGTAACCGCTATGTGTGGATAACGCTCGCCGTGTTGCTGATTTTCGGTGCTGTCGGCTGGGTTGATGACTGGCGCAAGGTGGTCGAAAAGAACCCGAGAGGACTGCCGGCTCGCTGGAAATATTTCTGGCAGTCCATCGGCGGCTTTGGGGCGGCTCTGCTGCTCTACTTTACGGCTCAAAGCCCTGTGGAGACCGAGCTTATTCTGCCTTTTGTTAAGGACTTTTCGTTGCAGCTGGGCCTCGGTTTCATCGTGTTCACCTACTTCGTCATTGTCGGCAGCTCCAACGCGGTGAATCTCACGGATGGGTTGGATGGGCTGGCAATCATGCCGACAGTCATGGTGGGCGGTGCGCTGGCCGTATTCGCTTACCTGAGTGGGCATGTTCAGTTTGCCAACTATCTCAATATCCCATACGTGGCCGGTGCAGGGGAGCTGATCATCTTTTGCGGTGCAATCGTGGGGGCGGGTCTTGGCTTTCTGTGGTTCAACACCTATCCGGCACAGGTGTTCATGGGCGATGTCGGTGCGTTGGCACTTGGTGCTGCGCTGGGCGTCGTGGCCGTGATCGTGCGTCAGGAGCTGGTGCTTGTGATCATGGGCGGTGTGTTCGTAATGGAAACCGTGTCGGTGATATTGCAGGTGGCATCGTTCAAATTGACAGGCCGCCGCATTTTTCGCATGGCGCCTATTCACCATCACTTCGAGCTGAAGGGATGGCCGGAGCCACGGGTTATTGTGCGCTTCTGGATTATAACCGTGGTGCTGGTGTTGATAGGTCTGGCGACCCTGAAGATTCGATAGGAAGGACACTAAGGTCATGAGTTTGATCGCGACAGATAAAAGCCGTGTAGTGATCGGTCTGGGCAAGACCGGGCTTGCTTGTGCACGCTATCTGGCGCGGCAGGGCCTGCCGTTCTTTGTCTGTGACACGCGGGAGAACCCTCCTGCAGCGGATGCCTTCCGGATGGAGTTCCCTAACGTACCTCTGTACTGCGGAGCGCTCGATGCGGAGCGTTTGAGTCGCTGCAATGAAATTATTCTCAGCCCCGGTGTTGCCCAAGCGGATCCGGCCATCCAGCAGACTGTTGCCAGCGGTGTGCGTTTAAGCGGTGACATCGACCTGTTTTGTGCCCAGGCTCGGGCACCCATCGTTGCGATTACAGGCTCCAATGCCAAGAGTACGGTCACGACCTTGGTTGGCAAAATGGCTGAAGCGGCGGGTGTGCGTGTACAGGTCGGCGGAAATCTCGGCACTCCGGTGCTGGACTTGCTGGACGAGCAGGCAGAGTTGTATGTGCTTGAGCTGTCGAGTTTTCAGCTGGAGACAACCAACGATCTGCGGGCCGCGGCCGCAACCGTTCTGAACGTGAGTCCTGATCATCTGGATCGGTACGATTCGATGCAGGCGTACTACATGGCCAAACACCGCGTCTACCGCGGGTGTGCCGTAGCTGTAGAAAACCGGGACGACGCACTGACTCGGCCGCTGTTACCCACAGGCGTAAAGCGGGTTGAATTTGGACTGGGCAAACCGGATCTCAAACAGTTTGGCGTGATTGATCACCAGGGTTCGAGCTGGCTCGCCAAGGGGCTGACACCGCTGATCGATAGTCGAGAGATGAAAATCCGCGGCAGTCATAACCAGGCTAATGCGCTCGCGGCGCTGGCGCTTGGTGAGGCAGTCGGGTTGCCGATGGAGGCGATGCTTGAGGCGCTACGCCAGTTCGGCGGGCTGGAGCATCGTTGCCAGTGGATTGCCGATCGCTGCGAGCGCAGCTGGTTTAACGACTCCAAGGGAACCAATGTGGGGGCGACGCTTGCCGCATTGAACGGGCTGGGCAACACCCTGGAAGCAGGGGCTCGCATCCTGCTGATCGCCGGTGGCGAAGGCAAGGGGCAGCGGTTTGACGAGCTCAATGCTCCGATGTCGGCCTACGGACGTGCGCTGATACTGATCGGGCGTGACGGTCCGCAGATTGCCGCTGCTGTTGGCTCGGTCGAACATCATTACGCGGCGGACATGAAGCAGGCTGTTGAGCTGGCCGCCAGTTACGGGCAACCGGGGGATGTTGTGCTGCTTTCGCCGGCCTGTGCAAGCTTCGATATGTTCACCGGTTATCCCGCCCGGGGGCAGGCGTTTGTTGACGCCGTGGAGGGGTTGCGATGCGACTGAGTCTCTCCATACCTCGACCCAAAATTACCAGCGAGTTTGCCGACCGCTTCATGGGCCGTGTCGGAGCCGGAGCAGTGCCCAAGGGTATTTTGCCGTTCGATCCCTGGCTTCTATTGGCAACCGTTGCATTGGTATTGGTCGGGTTCGTGATGATCACCTCCGCGTCGATGGATGTGGCGGCGAAAGACTTTGGTTCTGCGGGTTTCTTCATCGTCCGCCATGGCAGCTTCATGCTGTTGGCGCTGGTCGGTGCGGCGATTACCGTCAGAGTGCCAATCTATGTGTGGGAGAGATACAGCGTTCCGCTGCTTTTTGTTGGATTGTTGTTGCTGATTGTCGTTCTGATTCCGGGTATCGGGCGTGAAGTAAACGGCAGTCGGCGTTGGATCGGTTTGGGGCCGCTCAATCTGCAGGCTTCGGAAATAGCCAAAGTTTGTATGGTGTTGTTCATGGGCGGGTATCTGGTACGCCGTCTTAGCGAGGTGCGAAGCAGCTGGTGGGGGGTAATAAAACCGGCATTTCCGCTCGCGCTGTATATGTTCGTACTGATCATGGAACCCGATTACGGTGCCACGGTCGTATTGGTCGGCACCGTCATGGGAATGATATTTCTCGGGGGGATGCGTCCGCTGCAGTTCTTTATTCTTGTCGGTGTGGCCGGGTCTCTTGTCGCGGCTTTGGCCGGTTCTCAGTCCTACCGAATGGAGCGTCTGAAAAGCTTTACCGACCCTTGGGCGGACCCCTTCGGTAGCGGGTATCAGTTGTCCCAGGCTCAAATCGCTTTCGGTCGTGGCGATTGGTTCGGTACAGGGCTGGGTAACAGCGTACAGAAGCTCTTTTACCTGCCTGAAGCGCATACCGATTTTGTGTATTCGGTATTGGCCGAAGAGTTTGGCCTAATCGGAGCGCTGATCGTCTGTGGTCTATACGCGTTGCTGGTAGCGCGGATGTTCCTGATCGGGCGTCAGGCGGAAAAACAGAAGCAGTTCTTCATGGCCTACATCAGCTATGGCTTCGGTTTCATTATTGCCGGTCAGGCGATGATCAACATCGGCGTGAACGTCGGGGCGTTGCCGACCAAGGGCTTGACTCTACCGCTGCTGAGCTACGGCGGCAGTAGCTTGCTGGTCTGCTGTGGGATGATCGCCATTGTGCAGCGCATAGATTATGAGCTCAAGCGTCTTCGGCTGGGTAAGCCGGTACCGGGCCCCGTGAAAAAGGTGAAGACTAAAGTGCACGGCGAGGGGGGCGACAATGACTAAGCCGCGCCGTGTGCTGATTATGGCTGGGGGAACCGGTGGTCATGTGTTCCCGGCATTGGCAACCGCCGACGCGCTCAGGGCGCGGGGTGTCGAGGTCGAATGGTTGGGGACGGCTGCCGGAATAGAGGCTGATGTGGTACCGCGTGCCGGTATCACGTTGCACTGCATCGACGTGCGTGGTGTGCGTGGAAAGGGACGTTTGAAGCAGCTGTTGGCGCCGTTTGGGTTGTTGCTTGCGATTTGGCAGGCGTTCGGGGTGATGCGACACGTCAAGCCTGATGCTGTGCTCGGTATGGGGGGCTTCGCTTCCGGCCCCGGCGGCCTGGTGGCATGGCTCACTGGAAAGCCTCTTGTTATCCACGAGCAAAATGCGGTTGCGGGTACCACAAACCGGATTCTGGCGAGGTTTGCAAAGCAGATACTTCAGGCGTTTCCCGGTGCCTTTAAAGGCCAAGACAAGGGATCGGTTGTCGGCAACCCGGTGCGAGGCCCCATTCTGAAACTTGCTCAGCCGGAGCAGCGGTACGCGAACCGCGAGGGCGCATTGAGGTTGCTGGTGGTTGGAGGGAGTCTTGGAGCCAAGGCGATCAACGATCTGGTTCCAGAGGCGTTGTCCATTTTACCGCCGTCGGAGCGACCGGAGGTTTGGCACCAGACCGGGAAGCGCAATATTGATGAAGTGCGCAAGCGCTATGAGGCGTTCGGTGTAGAGGGGCGTGTGGTTCCCTTCATCGAACATATGGATGAAGCCTACGGTTGGGCAGACCTCGTGCTCTGTCGAGCCGGAGCGTTGACGGTCAGCGAGATCGCCATCGCTGGCGTGGCTTCGATTCTGGTTCCGCTTCCTCATGCTATCGACGACCACCAAACGGCCAATGCCGGATTTTTGAGTGAGTCCGATGCTGGTGTTCGGGTGGCGCAAAAGGATCTGGATGCCGAGAAGCTGGTGCAGCTGCTCAAGACCCTTGGCGATCGTGGAAACCTATTGAATATGGCCAGTGCTGCTCGTGCGCTGGCTGAACCTGAGGCCAGTGAACGTGTGGCTCAGGTTTGTTTGGAGGTCATGAAGTGAAGGCTGATAGCGCAGCGATCAAAGAGTATGAAGTGCCTGAGATGCGGCGCATTAGACAGATCCACTTTGTCGGGATCGGTGGCGTTGGCATGTGCGGCATAGCCGAGGTGCTGCTCAATCAGGGGTATCGCATCAGCGGATCCGACATGCGCGCATCGGCCGTCACCGCTCATCTTGAAAAGCTTGGGGCCAAGGTGTTCATTGGTCATGCCGCCGAAAACATTCGTGGTGTTGATGTGGTGGTGACCTCCTCTGCGGTAAATGAGGACAACCCGGAAGTGGCGGCCGCGCGTGAGCAGCTGACCCCGGTTGTTCGTCGTGCAGAGATGCTGGCAGAGTTGATGCGTTATCGTCACGGCATAGCGGTGGCAGGTACTCACGGTAAGACCACGACCACCAGTCTGGTGGCGTCCATTCTGGCAGAGGCCGGAAAGGATCCTACCTTTGTGATCGGTGGTCGCTTGACCAGTGCTGGCACGAATGCCCAGCTTGGTGGCAGCCGTTACTTGGTCGCCGAAGCTGACGAGAGCGATGCATCGTTTCTGCATCTGCAGCCGATGGTGGCAATCGTGACCAACATCGATGCCGATCACATGGATACCTATGAAGGCGACTTCAACAAGCTGAAGCAGACGTTTGTCAGTTTCCTGCACAATCTGCCGTTTTATGGATTGGCAGTGATGTGCATAGACGATCCAGTCGTACGTGAGTTGTTGCCTGAAGTGGGGCGGCCGGTGCTGACCTATGGCTTTGATGAGGCGGCTGATTATCGTGCGATCGAGCTGAAACAGGACGGTTTTCGCAGCCGGTTCCGGGTTATCCGTCCCGAAGGGCATGCCGATCTCGATGTGTCTCTCAACATGCCCGGGCGGCACAATGTGCTCAACGCCTTGGCGGCGATCGCTGTCGCCACCGACGAAGGCGTTGACGATCTCTCTATCTGTCGCGCGCTTGAGGGTTTTCAGGGCGTGGGACGCCGCTTTCAGGTGCTGGGTGAGGTGCCGGTGGATGGCGGTACCGCAACACTGGTGGACGATTATGGACATCATCCCCGCGAGGTGCAGGCTGTCATTCGCGCGGTTCGCGATGGTTGGCCGGGACGCCGTTTGGTGATGGTGTATCAGCCACATCGCTATACGCGAACCCGGGATCTTTACGAAGACTTTGTTCAGGTGCTTCAGGGCGTCGATCAGCTGGTGATGCTTGATGTGTACGCGGCAGGCGAAGCACCCATTCCGGGAGCGGATAGCCGAAGCCTGTGTCGCAGCATTCGTCAGCGCGGTAAAGAGCCCGTATTTATCGAGGACACGGCGGAACTCGCCGATGCACTGCGTAACCTTTTGCAGCCGGGCGACCTGCTTTTGACGCAGGGCGCCGGAAACGTGACGGCAATTTCCCACGATCTGGCACAGCAGGATCTGAGTAGCAGCGGGGCTGGCAATGGCTAATTTCACACTAGGAGCAGCAGAAGCGGCAACCTTGGGTCGAGTGGCGGTCATTTATGGCGGCCTGTCGGCTGAGCGCTCTGTATCGCTCAAAAGCGGGGCGGAGGTGCTTAAGGGCTTACGGGTTGCAGGCGTCGACGCTTTCGGTATCGATCTTGGTGTTGACGGGCAGGATCCACTGGCCCAATTGATGGCCGCTGATTTTGATCGTGCTTTCCTGATCCTGCACGGCCGCGGTGGTGAGGATGGCACCATTCAGGGCGTGCTCGAAATGATGGGTAAACCCTATACCGGCAGCGGTGTCGCCGCCTCAGCAGTGGGCATGGATAAGCTGCGCACCAAGCAGCTTTGGTCCGGTGGTGGGCTTTCGACGCCGGCCTTTGCAGTGATCGGAATGGAGAGCGACTTGAACACTGTCGCGGCCACATTGGGTTTCCCGATCATGATCAAGCCGATTCACGAGGGCTCCAGTATCGGTATGGCGAAGGTTCGGGATCAGGCTCAACTGGAAGCTGCTGTAGACGAGGCCAGGAAATTCGATTCGGTTGTTTTGGCTGAGCGCTGGATCAGTGGTCCTGAATATACGGTGGGGGTGCTCGACGGTAAGGCACTACCGATTATTCGCCTGGAAACGCCGCATGATTTTTACGACTTCAATGCCAAGTACGAAGCGAATGATACGCGCTACCTGTTTGACACTCAGCTCAGTAGTGAAGAGGAGGTTGAGCTGAAGGTGCTGGTCGAGGAAGCATTCGCGATGGTCGGGTGCCGCGGTTGGGGCCGAATCGACGTGATGCTGGATGAACAGGGGCAGTTTCAATTGCTGGAGGTGAATACGGCGCCAGGCATGACCGATCACAGTCTGGTGCCGATGGCCGCACGTGAGGCCGGTATCGCGTTTGAGCAGCTGGTTGTTGAGATCTTGCGTACAGCGACGCTTGATAGCGTCAAACCGGGAAGTGAGGGATAGCCTTCATGCTAATGACGTTGCCGTGGAGAAACCGAACTTCGGAGCCGGTGGAAACCGAGCCGAAGCGAGGTGCTGCGCGCGCGTCAGGTAGTGAGGCGCGTGAGCCGGATGCCGACTGGTATTGGCGACCGCTGGTATTGATTACGTTACTGGTGGTGTTCGCAGGTATTGCATCCTCTGCCGGACGGGATCTTTGGCGTTGGCTGGACAGACCCGTGGCGGAGATACAGATCGCCGGTGCTGTGCGTCATCTGGACAAACAGGCGATTGCTCAGGCGCTGGCGGCAAACGTGGATAGCACCTTGCTCGAGCTAGACCTTAAGCGGCTGCGCGATCAGGTGATCAGCGATCCGTGGGTGCATGATGCGGGCATCAGTCGTCAGTGGCCTCCGGCGCTCAGAGTCGATGTTGTTGAGGAAGTGCCGGTCGCACGTTGGGGAGACAAGGGCTTGTTGAACCATCAGGGCGATATCTTCTGGCCTGAGTTAAAGCCCGAGTACGCGAGTCTGCCGAAGTTGAGTGGACCTGCACATGAAACGGTGAAGATTATGGAACAGTTCCATGACCTGACCCCGATGTTTGCGGCAAACGGTCTCAAGCTTGCAGGGTTGACGCTGGAGCCTCGCGGGGCTTGGACAATTGATTTGAGCAACGGAATTCGCGTTGTCGCAGGAAGGGATCGACTGATACCGCGGTTGAAACGTTTTTTGACCGTATACCAGCTCAGACTCTCGGAACGAGCCGCTGAGATTGAGCAGATCGATATACGTTACACCAATGGCATCGCCGTCAAATGGCGTGCCGAAGAGACGAGTGAAAATGCAGGATAGAGGGTCAATGGGCCAAAGTAATATGATCGTCGCGCTGGATATCGGGACGTCCAAGGTGGTTTGCCTGGTGGGCGAGATCACCGAGAGCGGGGCGATCGAAATTGTCGGTGTCGGGTCACATCCCTCGCGAGGCCTGAAGCGGGGCGTTGTCGTGAATATCGAGTCCACCGTGCACTCGATTCAACGCGCGGTGGAAGAGGCTGAGCTGATGGCAGGCTGCAAGATCCATTCGGTGACCGTAGGCATAGCCGGAAGCCATATCAGCAGCCACAACTCCCACGGCATCGTTGCGGTGAAAGATCGCGAAGTGTCGGAATACGACCTTGAGCGTGTGATCGATGCGGCGCGTGCCGTTGCCATACCGGCGGATCAGAAAATTCTTCACATCCTGCCTCAGGAATACCTGATCGACCATCAGGAGGGGATCCGGGAACCCCTGGGTATGTCGGGTGTCCGTCTTGAAGCCAAAGTGCATCTGGTCTGTGGGGCAATCAACGCAGTACAGAATATCGAAAAGTGCATCCGTCGGTGCGGGCTCGAGGTGGACGCAGTCGTTCTTGAACAGCTGGCATCGAGTTACTCAGTGTTGACCGATGACGAAAAGGATTTGGGTGTCTGCATTGTCGATATTGGGGGTGGCACCACCGATATCGCGGTCTTTACCGGTGGTGCGATTCGCCATACGGCGGTTATCCCGGTTGCTGGTGATCAGGTGACCAACGATATCGCCATGGCGTTGCGCACGCCGACGATCAATGCCGAACAGCTCAAGATCAAGTACGCCTGCGCGCTGGCGCAGCTGGCGCGCCCGGAAGAGACGATCAAGGTCCCCAGCGTGGGTGACCGGCCGGCACGGGACCTCTCTCGTCAGGCGCTGGCCGAGGTGGTTGAGCCTCGTTACGAAGAGCTCTTCACTTTGGTGCAGGCCGAGCTGCGCCGCTCCGGCTTTGAAGATCTGGTGGCCGCGGGCGTCGTGCTGACAGGCGGCACATCGAAAATGGAGGGCGCGGTCGAGCTGGCTGAGGAGATATTCCATATGCCGGTGAGACTGGCGCGGCCTCAGGGGGTGCGAGGAATGGAGGATCTGCTGGGTAATCCGATTTATGCGACGGGAATAGGGCTTTTGCACTACGCCCGCGCCGATCATGGCCCGGCAGCTCCGGAATTAATACAACGGGAGGCGGATGTGACGAAAACGGTACGTACGGGGCCGGGCTTTTTGCACCGCATCAAGACCTGGTTGCAGGGTAACTTCTGAATTTTTGCACTAGCAGATGTCAGGCGCCGGAAGGTAGTCGCAGGCACTGACGGGGAGGATAAACGATGGAATTTGAACTGATCGAGAACGTCCAGCAGAACGCTGTAATTAAGGTTGTGGGTGTTGGCGGTGGCGGCGGTAATGCCGTGCAGCACATGGTTGATAATGTGGTCGAAGGGGTCGAGTTTATCTGTGCCAACACAGATGCTCAGGCGCTGAACCGCATGGCGTCACAAACCTCACTTCATATCGGTGGTGAACTCACCAAAGGCCTCGGCGCGGGTGCCAATCCGGAAGTGGGGCGCACCGCGGCCCTGGAGGATCGTGATCGCATCGCCGAGACCCTTAACGGTGCGGACATGGTCTTCATCACCGCTGGCATGGGTGGAGGTACCGGTACGGGGGCTGCTCCCATTGTCGCTGAAGTGGCGCGTGAACTTGGCATTCTGACGGTTGCCGTCGTCACCAAGCCCTTCCCCTTCGAGGGACGCAAGCGCATGAAAATCGCTGAGGAAGGGATCCGCGAACTGCGTGAGAACGTCGACTCGCTGATTATTATTCCCAACGAAAAGCTCATGCAGGTGCTGGGTAAAAACTGTTCTCTGATCAATGCGTTCAGCGCTGCGAATAACGTACTCAAAGGTGCGGTACAGGGTATAGCTGATCTGATTACGCGTCCGGGTATGATCAACGTCGACTTCGCAGACGTGCGCACTGTGATGTCCGAGATGGGTATGGCGATGATGGGTACAGCGGTCGCGCGTGGAGACAACCGTGCGCAGGAAGCGGCCGAAGCGGCCATCCGCAGTCCGTTGCTTGAGGATATCGATCTCAAGGGTGCCAGCGGTGTGCTGGTCAATATCGCGGCTGGCGAAGATCTGAGTCTGGGCGAGTTTACCGAGGTCGGTAACATCGTCGAGGAGTATGCGTCCGAAGATGCAACGATTGTGATCGGCACTGTCATCGATCCGGAACTGGGCGACGATATCAAGGTCACTGTAGTGGCCACGGGGTTGGATCGGGACAACGATCAGGAACTCCGCGTCGTACACTCCAAGGCTTCAAACGGTCGCAAGGCTGACGGTTCGCTGGATCTGGATCAGATCGAGCTGCCGACCATCCTGCGCCGTCAGCGCGAAGAGGCACTACTGGACAAGCCTGTCGAGAGAAAATCGGCAGATGCCAGCCGTACTGATAGCGACTACGGACTTTTGGATATACCCACTTTCCTGCGTCGGCAGGCGGATTGAGCCGTTTCAGCGCAGACAGGGCAGTGTGCAATAGGGGGGAGTTGGCCGTTGATTGATGGCGGCCAAATTCTCCGTGGTTATCTTGTGGTTGGCCTATCACAATTTTGTTAAGATGGGCCGTTATTTGACCGACTATTTTCACGGCAGGACGGATGATCAGACAGCGCACCCTGAAAAACAGCATTAAAGCCACCGGTATCGGTTTGCATACTGGGCAAAAGGTTTACCTGACGCTCAAGCCTGCTGACGAAAATACCGGGATTGTATTTCGCCGCACGGACCTGGATCCGGTCGCCGAGATAAAGGCGCATGCGCTGAATGTGGTGGATACCACTCTGTCGACAAACCTCTCCACAAATGGGGTTCGCGTCGCGACAGTCGAGCATCTTTTGTCGGCACTGGCGGGTCTGGGTATTGATAATGTGATTATCGAGCTCAGTGCCGAAGAGGTGCCTATCATGGATGGCAGTGCAGCGCCGTTCGTGTTTCTGGTTCAGTCGGCCGGTATTCTTGAACAGGATGCGCCCAAGCAGTTCATCCGGATCAAGAAAGAGGTCAGCGTAAGCAACGATGGCAAGACAGCAAGCTTCAAGCCGTTTAACGGTTTCAAGGTTGGCTTTCGCATCGATTTCGATCATCCGGCATTTATCAGCCGCAACAAGGAAGCGTCGCTGGATTTCTCCAGCACCTCTTTTGTAAAAGAGGTAAGCCGTGCGCGTACCTTTGGCTTCATGCGTGATATCGAATACCTGCGTTCACAGAATCTGGTACTTGGGGGCAGTTTCGACAACGCTATCGTGGTCGACGACTACCGCGTGCTGAATGACGAAGGTCTGCGCTATGACGATGAGTTCGTCAAGCACAAGATTCTTGATGCGGTGGGTGACCTCTACCTGCTGGGCAAGAGCCTGATTGGCGAGTTTTATGGCTATAAGTCAGGCCACTATCTGAACAATATGCTGTTGCGTAAGCTGCTCGAAACCGAGGACTCTTACGAAGTCGTCACCTTCGAGGACAGCGAAGAGATGGCTCCCATCTCTTATCAGCGCCCTGCTGCGGCGGTCTGACGAGCGATCAGCTGTTAGTGGAAACGGGATTCGCAGACGGGGCCTAACTCAAGTTCGGCCCCGTTTTCTTTTGCCTGAAGTCAAAAGCAGGCTGTCTCGGTTGCGTCACAGTTTTTTATTCAACACTTGGCATTCTAATATCCGGCCCAATATAGGTAGAATGTCCCGTTAATCCAGTCATGCAGACTCTGCTCGGGATGAGCCCGATCCGCTTTGCATTCAACCGGTTAAAAGTCGAATTATGCTGACATCACTACTCAAGAAAGTATTCGGAAGTAAAAACGAACGCGAACTGAAACGGATGGGGCGGATCGTTAAGCAGATCAATGCGCTCGAGCCGGAGTATGAAAAACTCTCTGATGAAGAACTCAAGGCGCTGACTGGAAGCTTCCGGAAACGTTTTGAGGACGGTGAGTCGCTGGATCAGTTGCTGCCGGAAGCCTTTGCCAATGCGCGAGAAGTGTCCAAGCGTGTGATGGGCATGCGCCACTTTGATGTTCAGATGATCGGTGGTATGTCATTGCATGACGGCAAGGTTGCAGAGATGCGCACCGGTGAGGGTAAAACGCTGGTGGCAACGCTGGCGGTATACCTGAACGCATTGCCGGGCAAGGGCGTTCATGTGGTCACCGTGAACGACTACCTCGCCAGCCGTGATGCCGAGTGGATGCGTCCGCTTTATGAAGCCCTGGGTCTTACGGTCGGCGTGATCCTTTCTGGCCAGAGTCAGGAGGAAAAGCGAGCTGCGTACAATTGTGATATCACCTACGGTACCAATAACGAATTCGGCTTCGACTACCTTCGCGATAACATGGCTTTCAGCGTTAGCGACAAGGTTCAGCGCGAATTCAACTACGCGGTTGTCGACGAAGTGGACTCCATCCTGATCGACGAAGCGCGTACGCCGTTGATCATCTCGGGCCCTGCCGAGGATAGCTCAGCGACCTATCAGGCGATCAATCAACTGATACCGCGTCTCAAGCAGTTCCACGGTGAAATAGACCCGAAAGACACCGAGCAGGTGGTTGAAGAGCATTTCGCGGTCGATGAAAAGAACCGCAGCGTCGAACTCACCGAGGCCGGTCATCAGCTGGTGGAAGACCTGCTGATCGAGGCCGGTCTGCTGCAAGAGGGCGAGAGCCTGTATGCGCCGCAAAACCTTAACCTTCTGCACCATGTGCTGGCAGGGCTGCGCGCCCATTATCTATTCCAGCGCGACAAGGATTACATCGTTCAGAATGGTCAGGTGGTGATCGTCGACGAGCACACCGGGCGTATCATGCCCGGACGTCGCTGGTCTGAAGGTCTGCATCAGGCCGTAGAAGCGAAAGAGGGTGTGGGTATCCAGCAGGAGAGTCAGACGCTGGCATCCACCACCTTCCAGAACTACTTCCGTTTGTACGAAAAGCTCTCCGGTATGACCGGTACCGCTGATACTGAGGCGTTCGAATTGCGTCAGATCTACGGTCTGGACGTGGTCGTGATTCCGACCAATCGACCGGTAGCGCGTATCGATTACAACGATCTGGTCTATCTGACCATGGAGGAGAAGTACCAGGCGATCGTCAAGGAGATCCGCCACTGCCAGGAAAACAATCGACCTGTGCTGGTGGGTACGGCATCGGTGGAGTCCTCTGAGTTGATCTCCGCGCTGCTCAAGCGAGAAGGCATTGCCCACAACGTGCTCAACGCCAAGAATCATGGCCGTGAAGCGGAGATTATCGCTGAAGCAGGGCGTCCGGGGGCGGTCACTATCGCGACCAACATGGCGGGACGCGGTACCGATATCAAGCTAGGCGGTAAGCTAGAGGCTGAACTTGAAGCGCTTGAGGATAGTGATTCTCAGGCTCAGGTGGATGAAGCGACTCAGGAGTGGCGCAAGCGCCACGATATCGTAATTGAGGCCGGTGGTTTGCATATCATCGGTACCGAACGTCATGAGTCACGCCGCATCGATAACCAGCTGCGTGGTCGTGCGGGGCGTCAGGGCGATCCAGGGTCATCCCGTTTCTTCCTCTCGCTCGAGGACGATCTGATGCGTATCTTCGCCTCCGATCGCGTGCGCCAGTTCATGCAGGCACTCGGCATGGAGAAGGGCGAAGCAATCGAGCACAAGATGGTCAGCAACGCGATCGAAAAAGCCCAGCGTAAAGTAGAAGGACGCAACTTCGATATTCGTAAAACGCTGCTTGAGTATGACGACGTATCCAACGACCAGCGTTCAGTGGTCTACGATCAGCGTAATCAGCTGATGGCGACCGATGATATATCCGACACTGTCGAAGCGGTCCGCACCGAAGTGATCGACAAGCTGATCGACGAATTCGTGCCGCCGCAGAGTCTGGAAGAGACCTGGGATATCGCTGGGCTGGAGAAGTCTCTTGAGGCTGACTTCGCCGTGAAGCTTCCCGTGCGGCAGTGGTTGGATGAGGACGACTCACTTCATGAGGAGCCGCTGCGGGAACGCATTCATGAGGCGATCGTGGGAGCGTATCGTGCCAAGGAGGAGCTTGTCGGCGCCGAAACCATGCGCATGTTCGAGAAACAGGTGATGTTGCAGGTGATCGACACACTCTGGAAAGAGCACCTGCAAACCATGGATCTGTTGCGTCAGGGGATTCATCTGCGCGGTTATGCCCAGAAAAATCCCAAGCAGGAGTACAAGCGCGAAGCATTCAACCTGTTCCAGAACCTGCTTGAGAATATCAAGCGCGACGTAATCCGTATTCTCAGCCATGTTCAGGTCCGTCAGCCTGAGGATGTCGAAGCGATGGAGCGTGAGCGTCGCGAGCAGGCCGAGCGTCAAAAGATGGATTTCCAGCATGCTCAGACGTCGGCAGTAGCCGATGAGCAGGGTGGGCAGGCGCAAGCCGCGGCTGCCGCCGAAGAATCAGGTGTAAGCACCGTTGTGCGCGACCAGCCAAAGGTGGGACGCAACGACCCCTGCCCCTGTGGCTCTGGTAAGAA
The DNA here is from genome assembly GCF_000705555.1 of Marinobacterium lacunae. Taxonomy (GTDB): domain Bacteria; phylum Pseudomonadota; class Gammaproteobacteria; order Pseudomonadales; family Balneatricaceae; genus Marinobacterium_D; species Marinobacterium_D lacunae. The sequence goes on along the minus strand of NZ_JMQN01000011.1, from coordinate 131,473 downwards.
ATACAAACAGTGTCACGGCCGTCTCTGACCGCCGTGCACGGTTTTTTCACTACATTCTAAAGCAGCTCCGGCTGCTTTTTTGCCCTGAGAGGTATAGTTAGATGGCTGTAGGTCCCGATACTCTTCCTGAATTGAAACCTGTCGAGGGTTTTCGCATTGGTGTCGCCAGTGCCGGTATCAAAAAGCCGGGACGCCGCGATGTTGTGCTGATGGAGCTTTGTGAAGGCGCATCAGTCGCGGGCGTGTTTACCAAAAATGCCTTCTGTGCAGCGCCCGTCACTCTGTCCAAAAAGCACCTGGCGGCCGGCCCTGTTCGCTATCTCCTGGTGAATACCGGAAACGCAAATGCCGGTACCGGTGAAAAGGGTATGGCGGATGCGATTCGTTGTTGCGATGCTGTGGCGGCTAAGACGGGTGTTGATCGTGAAGCGGTGCTGCCTTTCTCGACCGGTGTCATCGGTGAGCCTCTGCCTGTGGATAAGATTGTTTCTGCACTTGATGCAGCCAAGGCTGACTTGAACGAGGAAAACTGGCTTAACGCTGCTCACGGCATTATGACCACCGATACGCGTGCAAAAGCGGCATGCGAGCAGTTCGAGTATCAGGGCAAAACGGTTACCTTGACCGGTATCTCCAAGGGTGCCGGCATGATTATGCCCAATATGGCGACCATGCTTGGATACGTCGCTACCGATGCGGCAGTGGAGCAATCACAGCTTCAGCAGTGGTTGTCTGAAGCGGCTGACAGGTCATTCAACCGCATCACCATCGACGGCGATACCTCCACCAACGACTCCTGTATTTTGGTGGCCACCGGACGAAGCGGTGTGCAGGTAGCGGCCGATAACGTTGAGCTGTCCGAGTTGTTTGTGTCTGCATTGAACCGAATCATGCTGACTCTGGCTCAGGCGATTGTGCGTGACGGTGAGGGTGCGACCAAGTTTGTCGAGGTGCGTGTCGAGCAGGCCGCAAGCGTTGACGAGGCGTTGCAGGTTGCTTATACCATTGCGCACTCTCCATTGGTCAAGACTGCGCTCTACGCCTCTGATCCGAACTGGGGACGTATTTTGGCCTGTGTCGGACGTGCGGGCGTGGAAAATCTCGACCTCGATGCACTGGAAATCTATCTGAACGATGTCTGTATCGTCGAAAAGGGTGGCCGTGCGGTGAGCTATACCGAGGAGCAGGGCCAGAAGGTCATGGATGGTGAAGAGATTCTGATCCATGTCGTGCTCAAGCGAGGTGATGTACGCGAGTCTGTCTGGACGACAGATCTGTCTACAGAGTATGTACACATCAATGCGGATTACCGCAGCTGATTGTTATGCCTGAGATGAAGTTGGTCCATGTCGCCGCGGCGATCATTGTCGACTCAGAAGGTCGTGTATTGATCGCCCGCCGCGATGCATCGCAGCATCAGGGCGGCCTGTGGGAGTTTCCCGGCGGCAAGGTTGAAAAGGGCGAAGCCGTTGAGAGCGCGCTTGCCCGGGAGCTGGATGAAGAGCTGGGTATTCAGGTCGAGAGTGCCCGTCCCCAGATCCGTATCACTCACCACTATGCTGACAAATCGGTTCTGCTGGATGTATGGCGCGTCGAGCGGTTTAGCGGCGAAGCTCATGGCCGGGAGGGGCAGCCCATACGTTGGGTGGCGCCTTCTGCGCTGGTCGATTTCGAGTTTCCAGCTGCAAATACGCCGATTGTCAGCGCCGCACGTCTGCCGGATCGGCTATTTATCACTGGTAATATCGCTGAACTTGGCGCTTCTTCCGATCAGTATGAAGCCGAGCTGGTAAGACGGATACGGCAACTGCCTGCTGATAGTCTGGTCATGTTGAGAGCGCCTGAGCTGGACGATGAGGCGTTTTCTCGTTGCTACTATCGCCTGCTCGATGTGTGTGAGGAGTGCGGTATAGCGCTGGTGCTGAATAGCTCTCTGGAACTGGCAAATACGCTGGGTGCTGACCGCTTACACTTGAGTGCACGTCGATTGAAATCGCTGCATACGCGGTCGCAGTTTTTCGGTCGTTGGCTCAGTGCATCCTGCCACAACCAGGAGGAACTGGATCGGGCAGCGCAGCTGGGGGCTGATTTTGTCACCCTGTCGCCTGTCGCTCCCACAGCCTCTCATCCGGGAGCACCAGTGTTAGGGTGGAATCAGTTCTGGCAGTTAACGGAGCAGTCCACAATGCCGATATACGCCCTTGGTGGCCTGTCCGATGAGGATCTTCAGGAAGCGTGGAATCATGGCGCTCAGGGCGTGGCGTCTATCTCTTCCTGGTGGGGCAGGTTTTAATGAGCGGCGTTTTGAAGGTAGGGCTGACAGGTGGTATAGGTAGTGGAAAAAGTGCGGCCGCTCGCCTGTTTGCCGAGATGGGGGTGCCCATTGTCGATGCTGACGTCGTGGCGCGAGAGGTGGTAGAGCCGGGCTCGGCAGCACTTTCGAGCATTGCCGACCATTTCGGTGCTGAACTGCTTTTGGATAATGGACAGCTCAATCGTGCCCGGCTGCGTGAGATTATCTTTGATGACGCCGAACAGAAGCGGTGGCTTGAAGCGCTGCTGCACCCGTTGATTCGGCAGCGTATCGTTGAGCAGTTATCGCAACAGGGGCATGACTACCTGATCCTGGTATCGCCACTGTTGATCGAGAGTGGTCAGTCGCAATTGGTTGATCTGATTGTGGTCGTTGATGTTGATGAGCAAACCCAGTTACAAAGAACCATCTCCAGGGACGGGGTCGACCGTCAACAGGTAGAGCGTATACTGGCGGCTCAGATGCCAAGACAGGAGCGGTGTGACCGCGCTGACTATCTGATCGACAATGGCGGTGATTTTGATCAGCTCAGGGCTCAGGTTGAGAGTGTGCATAAAGCCTTGCTTCAGAAGGCTGGAGATAAAATATGAGTGCTAAGTCAAAACCGATGGCCAAGGCCGTCGATTGTCCGCAGTGTGGTAAGCCCTCGCTGTACAGCCCCGAAAATCCCTTTCGTCCGTTCTGCAGCAAGCGCTGTCGGCTGATCGATCTCGGGGAGTGGGCCAGCGAAGGTTATCAGATCCCGGTAGAGCCCAGTATGGATGACTACAGTACGGGGCTGGACCTGGAAGAGCAGGTCTTCACGCCCAAGTTGCACTGAATCTAGGATGCACTGATTGCATTCAGATCAGCAGCATTCCCAGATACCAGTTATTGATCGGCTCTCCCCAGATCAATGCGATCCAGCCCGCTATCGCCAGATAGGGTCCGAAAGGCAGCGGGTTGGACGCTTGATGGCGTTTTGCAGCCATCAGTGTTAACGCGAGCACCACGCCGACAACGGAGGAGAGCAGAATTGTCAGGGGCAATACCTCGACACCTCCCCATGCGCCGATTGCGGCCAGCAGTTTGAAGTCGCCGTATCCCATACCCTCTTTGCCGGTGAGCAGCTTAAAGGCCCAGTACACACTCCATAACACCAGATAGCCGGCTGCGGCACCGAATACGGCATGTTCCAGCGAGGTAAAGGTGTCTTGGGTATTCAGCAGTAAACCAAGCCATAGCAACGGCAGTGTCAGGCGATCGGGCAGTAGCTGGTGGTCAATATCGATAAAGGTCAGCGCGATAAATGTCCATGTCAGGACTAGCAGGCCTGCGCCCTGCCAGCCCAACCCGAAATGCCAGCCGATGAAGCCACCGACTAGCCCCGTCAGCAACTCAATAGCAGGGTAGCGCAGGGATATGCTATTACCGCAACCGCTGCACCTGCCTTTAAGCATGATATAGCTGAGTATAGGAATATTTTCATACCAGCGAATCAGATGCCCGCAATGGTTGCAGCGCGAGGCGGGGGTCGCAAGGTTGAACGGTTCACTGTCGGAACCGGTGCCTTCAGCGGTCTGAGCTTTCCATTCCAACTCCATCATCACCGGTAAACGGTAGATGACGACGTTTAGAAAGCTGCCGACCATGAGGGATAAAATCAGGGCTGTCACGAAGGTGACAGCCCCGGGAAATGAAAGGATATCGATCAGTGAAGACAAGCTGACTTGAGCCTCTTAAACAACGTTACCCAGCTGGAAGATCGGCAGGTACATCGCGATTACCAAGCCGCCAACGAGAACGCCGAGAATCGCCATGATCATAGGCTCCAGTAGACTGGAGAGGTTATCGACAGCATTATCGACCGCTTCCTCGTAGAAGCTGGCAACCTTGTCAAGCATCATATCGAGAGAACCGGCTTCCTCCCCTATGGAAACCATTTGCACCACCATGACGGGGAATACACCGGTCATAGTTATGGCGTTTGTCAGAGATTGACCGGTGGAGACCCCGTTTCGTATCTGTAAGGTGGCGTTTCGGTATACCACGTTGCCCGCGGCACCTGCGGTAGAGTCCAGTGCCTGCACCAAGGGGACACCTGCTGCGAAGGTGGTGGCAAGGGTACGTGCAAAGCGGGCGATAATGGCCTCTTTAATAATGGGTCCGATAATAGGGATTTTGAGCATCGTTCGATCGACAAAGTCGGAAAACTTCTCCGATTTCTGGCGTGCCTTTATAAAAGCCACGGTTGCCGCAATCATCCCTAGCAGTACGAAAAACCAATACTGCTGTGCTATTTCAGAGAGTCCAATCACCCAGAGTGTAAAGGCAGGCAGTTCAGCACCGAAGCTACTGAAAACATCATCGAATACGGGGACTACCTTAACCAGCAGGATTGCGGTGACGATGATTGCTACGATGACAACGGCGGTCGGGTAGGTAAGCGCCTTCTTTATCTTAGCCTTGAGTGATTCAATCTTCTCTTTGTAGGTGGCAACGCGATCAAGCATGGTTTCCAGCTGACCGGAGGCTTCACCCGCTTGAACCAGGCTGCAGAACAGATCGTCAAAGTGTTCAGGGTGGCGGGACAGAGCGGTTGAGAAGTCGGTACCGCTGCTGACATCACTGCGGATTTTACCGATCATCTCCTTGAGTTTTACTTTTTCGGCGCCGTTACCCACGATTTCGAGGCCCTGAATCAGTGGCACACCCGCTTTCATCATGGTGGCCATCTGGCGGGTGAAAAATGCGATATCCAGTGCTTTGATTGGCTTGTTTCGTCCACCGCCGAACAAGCCGGCACGATCCTTGGCAACCTTCGACGGGCTGATGCCCTGTTTTCGCAGCAGAGTCTTGGCAGCTGAAATGCTCTCAGCATCTATTTTGCCTTTGCTCTTGTTGCCGCTTTTGTCTTTTCCCTGCCAGGCAAAGGTAATGCGCTTAGCTTCCTTGGTTTTCGTTGCCATAGTCGGTTGCCTTTTAATCTGCTTGGCTCGGTGATACTTGGTGTTTAGGGTTAAACCTTGATGACCCTGTTCATCTCTTCAAGGCTGGTAAGGCCATTGGCGACCTTCATCAGCCCTGACTGTCGTAGGGTTCTAAACCCCTGTTCACGTGCAACACGCAGTATATCCAGTGAGTTACCGTTTTCCATGATGCACTCGGCAATCTCGGTTGTCATCACCAGCATCTCGTAGATACCGACGCGGCCCTTGTAGCCGCGGTTGCATTTCACGCATCCGTCATGGTTCGCTTCGAACAGCTGGAGCGACTTGATCTGATCGGGCGTGAACCCCTCCTCTATCAGTGATGCCTCGGGAATAGATGCAGGTTTCTTGCACGCTTCACACAGACGTCTGGCTAGACGTTGCGCGATGATGAGGCTGACAGAGGTTGCGATGTTGAAGGAGGGCACACCCATGTTGCGCAGCCGGGTCAATGTCTCCGGGGCACTGTTGGTGTGCAGCGTTGATAACACCATATGGCCGGTTTGAGCCGCCTTGATCGCTATCTCGGCGGTTTCCAGATCTCGAATCTCACCCACCATGACCACATCCGGGTCCTGACGCAGGAAGGAGCGCAGCGCCTCGGCAAATGTCAGCCCCACCTTCGGGTTAACATGAACCTGGTTGATCCCCTCCATATTGATCTCGACCGGATCTTCGGCGGTGGATATGTTGCGCTCCTCGGTATTGAGAATGTTAAGGCCAGTGTAAAGGGTCACGGTTTTACCGGAACCCGTCGGGCCTGTTACCAGCACCATCCCCTGAGGGCGTTGCAGGGTGGCCATGTAAATCTCGCGCTGATCGGGCTCGAAGCCCAGTGCATCGACTCCGATGGTGGCGCTAGTCGGGTCAAGAATACGCAGTACGATCTTCTCGCCCCAAAGCGTTGGCAGGGTGTTGACACGGAAGTCGATTGAGCGCTTCTCCGAGACCTTCAGCTTGATACGACCATCCTGCGGCACCCGTCGCTCGGCGATATCCATATTGGACATAACCTTGAGTCGAGCAGAGAGTCTGGATGCCAGGTTGGTTGGTGGTTTACTGACCTCCTGCAGAATACCGTCGATACGGCAGCGGATACGATAGGTTTTCTCGTAGGGCTCAAAGTGGATATCGGATGCGCCATTCTTGATGGCGTCGAGCAAAACCTTGTTGATGAAGCGGACGATAGGTGCATCGGAGGCCGCTTCCTCTGCTGATTCTTCGTCCTTCTTTCGGCTGGTATCCTCAGTCTCGATATTGTCGAGATCCGCATCGTCTAGCTCTTCAAGCGCCTCGGATCCACCGTCCAGAAAAGCTTCGATGCGGCGGGCGAGTTTATCCTCCTCGACGATCACCGCTTCAGTGGTGATGCCGGTGTGGAACTTTATCTCATCGAGGGCCTGAAGGTTGGTTGGATCGGCGATTGCGACAAACAACCGGTTTTCACGCTGCATCAACGGCAATACGCGATGCGCCGAGATAAGGTTTTCGGCGATCAGCCCCTGGGGGATCGCATCAGCGCTGAAAGCATCGAGGTCGAGCAACGGCAGTCCGAACTCCTCCGACGCGGCGCAGGCGGCACGGTGTGCGCTGACAAGGCGTTGGGAGATGATGAAGCTGACAAAACTTTTATTGGCGTCACGGGCCTGATTAAGCGCGTCCATCGCCACTTCTGCCGAGAACGCACCGTCGTTGACCAAGCGTTTGGCGAGACCGCTAAGTGGTTGAAATCCTTTTGACAAGAGCCGTACCTTAAGTCTTTGCAAACAGGCCGAGGATAGGGTATGAGTCAATACTCTATAGTAGCCCCATGACTCTGGCAAATCCCATGAGCCAACTATTGTTCGCGGTCAATCAGTATGAGTGAAATTCTTGATTGGAGAGCCTTACGTCTCTTCAGTCTTTACCGGGTTATTCTCAGTGGATTACTGGTTTCACTGCAGGTTCTACCGGGAACCGGCGTTTTGCCACAGATATGGCAGCCCGACCTTTTCGGAGCGGCTTCGCTTCTGTATTTCGTATTCGCCATTGGCTCTGGCTTCAGCATCAGCCGTTGGGATGAGTTGCATTCAAAGCAGTTTTGCGTCCAGCTGGTTGTTGACCTGATTGCGCTCTCCTTTTTGGGTTTTTCCAGCGGCGACCCAACCGGCATATACGCCATTTTGATGCTGGTGCCCGTCTGCTTTGCCGGGTTCTGGCAGCCCGGAACCATGACTCAGTTATACGCGGCGATCGCGATTCTTGGCATGTTGGCCGGTGCGTTGGTGCACCAATGGCTGGGCGCGGAGCCCTATTCACTTGCTGAGCTGGGGGCACTATCGGCCACCCAGTTGGCCATCGCCCTGGTCAGTGGTGTGTTGGGGCGCAACGTGGCCGATACGCATCGCCTTGTGGGTCGAAGGGAGCTTGATCTTGCAAGCCTCACCGAACTCAACATGTTTATCGTGCAGCGCATGGAAGAGGGGGTAATCGTTGTCGATGACGAAGACGTCATACGCATGATGAATCCCGCGGCAGGCATATTGCTCGGTGTTTCGTTCAGCGAGTATATGCACACGCCGCTTGTTGAATTGTCGCGGGCGTTGTCGGTTGTGCTGCGTGACTGGCGAGAGGGCAGGGCAATTGAAGCGGAGGTGATGTCGCCTTTGCGAATACAGATAACCGCAACGGGCCCTGGGCGTGATCAGCGCGCGATGCTGATGATCGAGGACACAGGTGAACAAAACACCAGAATTCAGCGGGAAAAACTCGCCGCGCTCGGGCGCTTGACGGCGAGTCTTGCCCACGAAATTCGCAACCCGATAGGGGCAATCAGCCAGTCGGCTCAGTTGCTGGCCGAAACGCCCGAATTAGGAGGGCAGGAGAGTAAGTTGATTGCGATTATTCAAGGACAGTCGCAGCGGATGAACCGACTGATTGAAGAGATCCTGACCCTGTCCAGACGTAAAACGCCCATATGGACCGATCTGCCTTTGGGGGATTGGTTATATAAGCTACAAGATGAGTGGCGTCTGAGCTGGCCGGATCTGTATTCAAGACTCACGTTGAGTATTGACGGTGAAGGTGTGCCGATACAGGTGCGTGCCGATCCTGATCATCTGCGTCAATTGCTGACATTGCTGCTCGATAATGCGATCAAGCACGGTATACCTGAACAGGGCGATGCGCGTATCACGATCAGTGTTTCCCGTTCGGGGACAGCGTCAACACCCTGCATAGAGGTGTGCGATAACGGTCCGGGGATCGACAGTGAACTTGAACCACGAATTTACGAGCCGTTCTTTTCAACCCGTCATGGCGGCTCTGGTTTGGGATTGTATCTGGCGAGGGAGCTATGCGAAGCGAACTATTGTGAATTGCGTTATAGTGCGGTTAAAACCGGTGGTAGCTGTTTCAGTATCACCTTCCCGATGGAACGACCGATAACTGCGAACATTGATGACTGACGCACGTCGTACAAGTCCTGCTGCGGAGATCGCCCGTCAACCGACCGTTCTGGTTGTGGATGACGAGGAGGATTTGCGCACACTGCTTGAGATCACGCTTGGACGCATGGGGTTGGCGGTAGAGTCTGCCTCCTGTCTGGCTGATGCTCGCCGCCTATTGACCGAGCAACCCTTTGAACTCTGTCTGACCGACATGCGTCTGCCCGATGGTCGTGGCATGGAGCTGGTTGAAGAGATATCCCAGACATTCACAGGCTTGCCGGTGGCGGTCATTACGGCCTATGGCAATATGGAACTGGCGGTTGAGGCGATGAAGGCCGGCGCATTTGATTGCGTCAGCAAGCCTGTCGATCTTGAACAGCTAAGAGTCTTGGTGAAACACGCTATTCGACGCTCATCCGATTTTGCCGATGAAATAAGTGATGATGGGCTTGTGGGTGAGTCGCCCGCGATGCAGCGGGTGAAAGCGCGTATCAGTAAGCTGGCGATGACACAGGCGCCGGTCTGCATCAGTGGCGAGTCCGGTACCGGCAAGGAGGTCATCGCCCGCACCATTCACTCGCGCAGTAACCGGCGCGACCGCCCTTTTATTGCCGTGAACTGTGGCGCCATACCGGCCGAGTTGATGGAGTCGGAGTTTTTCGGCCATCTAAAGGGCAGTTTCACCGGTGCTCATGCCAACCGCAATGGCTTTTTTCAGGCGGCAGAGGGCGGCACCCTGTTTCTCGACGAGGTGGCGGATATGCCGCTTGCGATGCAGGTCAAGCTGCTGAGAGCCATTCAGGAGCGACGGGTGCGTCCGGTCGGTGCTGAAGATGAGCAAGCGGTCGATGTGCGCATACTCAGCGCCAGCCATAAGCGCCTGCACGAAGAGGTACAGGCAGGCCGCTTCCGCGAAGATCTCTACTACCGTATCAACGTTATCGAGCTTAAGGTGCCGCCGTTGCGAGAGCGGCGCCAGGATATTTCCTTATTGAGCCGGGCGCTGTTGCAGCGCATCGCAATGCGCAATGGTGATAGTGGCGTGGGGCTCCATATTGATGATGATGCGCAGTCGGCACTCATGGCCTACGGTTTTCCCGGCAACGTGCGGGAGCTTGAGAACATTCTTGAGCGAGCGGCGGCACTCTGTGAGCAGGGCCGGATTACCTGCGAGGATCTCGCGCTGGATGAGCGCCCGCAAACGCGCATGCAGATGGAGATGCGCATGGAGCCGATTGGCGATGACGAGCGCGACCAGTTGGTAGCCGTGCTTGAGATGCATCATTGGAATCGCACCGCTGCAGCGCGGGAGTTAGGTCTTACACTCAGGCAGCTGCGCTATCGCATCAAGAAGTACGAGCTGGAGTAGAATCTGTGTCAAATTTTCAAACGCCAGTTTGTCAAAATCTGACGCAGGGGGTGACAAAGTGTCAGACTTTGCCCTATGCTCTTCCCGGCTGGACCGCTGCAGGCCGCATGGATTAAGGCGTGGCCATATATGGCACCGCTCTTGCTTAGGTCTAGTGGTCTTGGAATAAGGACTTTAACTCGCTGGAGAGATGACGATGACTATGAAAAAACAACAGGGCTTCACCCTTATTGAATTGATGATCGTTGTTGCGATCATCGGTATTCTGGCTGCAATCGCGCTGCCGGCTTATCAGAACTACACGATTCGTTCAAAGCTGTCAGAAGCGCCGACTATCATGTCCGCGAATAAGTTGGCAGTTGAATCATACTTCAGCGAAATTGGCGCTGTTACTGCTTCTCTGGCTGCGCCGGCGCTGAGCAACTACGGTTTCAAAACGCAATTGAACGGTTCTCATTTGACAGGAGTTTCTAGCATTCAGAACCCGTCTAGCACAGCGGTAACCGTACGTCTGATTCTGGATAGTGAAGTAGACGTTGACGGAACAGCTGACCAGATTGACCTCGTGGGTACTATCCACTCCGACAGTGATAACATCACTTGGGATCTGCAGTGTACTGCGGGTATTAGTGCAGAGCGTTGTCCTGAGCGTTAATATCGGTTGAGTGAACTGTTTTAAAAGGGCTGTGTTCACAGCCCTTTTTGTTTTCAGGGAATCTATTTATTATTCGAGTTTTAGAGCACAGCCCGAATCGATTCGGTGCGGCAACTCTTGAATTTTACCCAATATAATTATTTTTGTTTAAGAGCATTGAGTGGTAAATACCAGAATTCTAATACTGTTTCTTGTGGTGCTGAGTGTCGTCGTCACTTGGTACATCGAATCAGGAAAAATCGAGGTGCCGTCAGATGTGCGTGCAAGAGTCGAAGCCGAGCTCTCCCAAGACTCTACCTTTCCTGCCCGTCCTGTTTGGTGGGATAAAGGCCACCGTTTGGGTGTGGGGGTGATTCCCGATGGCACCAACCGCGATTCAGCGGCACGTCGGGTATGCAACCTGATGCTCAAGCACGGTATTAGCCCAGCCGAGGTTGAGGTGTACGATGTGCTGCAGATTCAGAATGATGATGAGTGGGTGCAGGTTGGCGCTGCCCAGTGCGAGTAGTGATCTGACACTGTCGGCTTGAGTGGGCTGGGTGGGTATTCAAACCCACCCGCCGGCATAGTGAAGGGTGCTGAAGGCTCAGAGCAGGCGCATGGAAAGATCGATGGCGCGGCAGTGCTTGGTAAGTGCGCCGATCGAGATGTAATCCACACCGGTTTTCGCAAACTCCACCAGTGTCTCATCGGTAATGCCGCCCGAGGCTTCAAGCTTGGCGCGACCTGCCGTGAACTGCACCGCCTCTTTCATCTGCTCGGTGGAAAAGTTATCGAGCATAATGATATCGGCCCCGGCCTCCAGCGCCTCTTCCAGTTGGCCGCGGGTTTCCACCTCAACCTCAACAGGCTTGCCCGGGTGCAAGGTTTGCGCACTGCTGATCGCTTCCTTGATTCCCCCACAGGCCATGATGTGGTTCTCTTTGATCAGGAATGCATCATATAGGCCGATACGGTGATTGAAGCAGCCGCCGCAGGTAACGGCATATTTTTGCGCCATACGAAGGCCCGGCAGGGTTTTGCGGGTATCGAGCAGTTTAACGCCGGTGCCCGCTACACGATCGGCGTAAGCGCGGCTGACGGTCGCGGTGCCCGAGAGTGTCTGCAGGAAGTTAAGTGCCGCGCGCTCACCGGTCAGCAGCGAACGTGCTGAGCCTTTTAGTGTGAACAGCGTCTGGTCGGGTTTTACCTGCTCGCCATCGCTGACCTGCCACTCCACTACAACGCTGGGGTCAACCTGGCGAAACACCTCGTTAACCCAGGCTACGCCACTGATGGTGGCCGCTTCACGACTGATCACCCGGCCCGAGGCGTGCTGCTGTGCCGGAATGAGATCCGCTGTGATATCGCCACTGCCGATATCTTCGGCGAGGGCAGCACGCACATTCTCTTCAATGACGGCTTTGAGGTCGGCGAGGTTCAGCATCGGGATCTCCACTGTGTAGGCGGTGTAGGGCGCATTGCGACCCGGGTTCGGGGCCGATATTCTAGCCCTTTACGCTGTAGTTGAGTAACCCATGTCCGAGAATCATTATGTTGTGGAGAATCATCGGCTGATAGCGGCCGACTACTGCCCTTCACCGAACTGCAACGAACGGCCAAACGGCGAGATTTCGTTGCTGGTGATTCACAACATCAGCCTGCCGCCGGGGCAGTTTGGTGGCCTTGGCATTCGACAGCTATTCACCAACTGTCTCGACCCGCATGAGCATCCCTATTACCGGGAGATCCATCAACTGGAGGTCTCTGCGCATCTTTTGATTGACCGTGAAGGTCGGGTGACCCAGTTCGTCCCCTTCGATCAGCGAGCCTGGCATGCAGGCCGCTCATGCTTTGAGGGCAGGGAGGCGTGCAATGATTTCTCCATCGGGATCGAGCTGGAGGGGACGGATGACACCCCCTATACCGACCGGCAGTACGAGGTGCTGCTGGGTGTATCCAGAGCGCTGATGCGGGCTTATCCGGAGATTCAGCCGGATAGAATCTGCGGACACAGCGATATCGCGCCGGGGCGCAAGAGCGATCCGGGCCCTGCTTTCGATTGGAGGCGATATAGGGATACTCTGTCTGGTAATCAAGAATGATTTTCAATTATCATTCATAGTCTACTTGTGTGGTTATTTTGGCATGATCCGATCAGGGATCGATTCGAGGTTGTATGCGCGAGCTTCTTGCAGTTGATCAACTCCAGTGTGCCTATCAAGGGCAGCCTGTTTTACATTCGGTCAGTTTTTCAATCGAGCAGGGCGAAATCGCGTGTCTTCTTGGCCCCAGTGGTTGCGGCAAAACCACAGTGCTGCGTGCAATCGCCGGGTTCATTGAACCTGAGAGCGGGCAGATACGAATCGACGGCGAGGTTATCAGCAGTGCCGAAGCGGTTGTGCCCCCTGAACGGCGGGGCATGGGAATGGTCTTTCAGGATTATGCACTTTTTCCGCACCTGACCATCGCCGATAACATCGCCTTTGGGCTTAAAGGCCTGAGTCGCGCCGAGAAGCAGGCTCTGGTTGCCGAAGTGCTTGAACTGGTCGAGCTGCCGGATCTGGGTAAACGTTACCCTCATGAGCTCTCCGGCGGGCAGCAGCAGCGTGTGGCGCTGGCCCGTGCTTTGGCGCCCAAGCCCCGATTGCTGTTGATGGACGAGCCCTTCTCCAATCTGGATGCAGATCTGCGCCGTCAGCTGTCGGCCGAAATGCGCCGTATTCTGAAGCGACAGAAGATTGCGGCGATCATGGTCACCCACGATCAGCAGGAAGCGTTCACCATCAGCGATCGCCTGGGCGTACTGTCTGCCGGGCGCGTGCAGCAGTGGGGCACACCTGAAGAGCTATTTTACCAACCGGCAACGCCTGAGGTGGCCGCTTTCGTGGGTAAAGGGGTGCTTGTCGACGGGGTCTCCCTCGGCCCTGATCGCCTGAATTGCGAACTGGGCGAGCTGGAGTTTGCCGAGCCGTTCATGGTTGATGGTGAATCGAACCAGCCGCTCAAGCTGTTTTTGCGCCCGGGCGACATACAGCTGACGCGAGAGGGCGGGGTAGAGGCTGAAGTGCTGAGCTGCGAGTTTCAGGGCAGCCAGACACTGTATCGTCTTCAGTTGAACTCGGGATTGGTGCTCGAGGCGTGTGAGAGTGGCATGCATCGCTACCCGATTGGGGGGCGCTTAGGCGTGCATGTGGCGCCTCACCGCCCCATTGTCTTTTTTAACGCTTAATACGTTATCGCGATAGCCGGAAGGTTGGCCGTTGTTCACAGCCTTCCGGGATCTTACTTAGCGGCTCTTGCGAGTGGCTGTGATGGTGCGGCTCAACAAAATAACTGGGATGATACCGACCAGTACGATCAGCAGCGCAGCGGGTGAGCACTCTTCAATGCGCTCATCCGAGGCGTACTGATACACAAAGGTTGCCAGCGTATCGTAGTTGAACGGCCGCAGAATCAGTGTGGCCGGCAGCTCTTTCATACAGTCGACGAATACCACCAGCAGCGCTGTGAGCAACCCTCCTTTGATCAGGGGGAGATGCACTTCGCGCAGGGTGCGAAGGGTATTGGCGCCGAGCGATCGGGCCGCCATATCCATGTTGGGCGTCACCTTGCCAAGCGATGAATCCACCGAGCCGCCGGATACCGCCAGAAAGCGTACGCAGTAAGCAAATACCAGAGCAAACGGCGTTCCGCTTAACAGCAGCCCTGTACTGATATCGAAATGGCTGCGCATAAAAGCATCGACGCTATTATCAAAAGCCGCCAGCGGCACGATGACACCAATGGCCAGCACCGCTCCTGGAAGTGCGTAGCCAAGGTTGCTCATACGCGCGGCAAACTGCAGTGAACGGCGGTTGGCGTAGAGTCGCTTACTGTAGGCCAGTACGATCGCGATACTTAATGCCAGCAGCGCGCTACTGACGGAGAGTGAAAAACTGTTGCTCGCATAGCTGAGAAAGTCGTTATCGGTGAACTGATCCAGATGAGCCAGCGACATATCCACAAGACTTAAGAAGGGCACCAGAAAGCCGAATACGACTGGAGTGGTGCAGGCGAGGGTGCACGCCCATGCACGCCCCGTCGAGAGCCGGTAGCGCTCGATCGTGCGGTAGCGGTCGGCACTGCTGAACTGTCGTGACTTGGCGCGTGCCAGGCGCTCAAGCGTAATCAGCAGCACCACGAATATCATCATCAGGCTGGCGATCTGGGCGGCCGCGCCTACGTTGCCCATGTTCAGCCAGGCATCATAAATGCCGGCGGTCATGCTTTTGACCGCGAAGTAGTCGACCGTCCCGAAATCGTTGATTGTCTCCATTGAAACAAGCGAAAGCCCCACAGCGATGGCGGGGCGGGATATGGGCAGGGATACGCGTATAAAGCTTTGCCAGGGTGTGCACCCCAGCATACGACTGGCGTCACGAATACTCATCGACTGTTCAAGGAAGCTTGCCCTGGCCAGAAGATAGACATAGGGATACAGCACCAGTGTCAGCATCGCGATTGCGCCGCCCATGGAGCGTATTTCGGGGAACCAGTAATCCCGGGCGCTCTGCCAGCCAAACAGATCACGCAGCATGATCTGTATGGGGCCTGCGTATTCCAGCAGGTCGGTATAAATATAGGCGATGACATAGGCCGGGATCGCAAAGGGCAGCAACAGCGCCCATTCAAACAGGCGTCGGCCCGGAAAGTTGCAAAGCGTTACCAGCCACGCCGTGCCGACCCCAATGGCCACGGACAGCGCGCCAGTACCCACCATCAGAATCAGTGTGGATTTGATGTAAACCGGCAGGACAGTCGACGCCAGATGGGGCCAGATATTTTCGGTTGGGAACAGTGCCAGCCAGAGAATCGCCAGCACTGGGAGCATCACCAGCAACGCCGTGCCCCAGCCGACACCGTACCAGCCCGGCATGAGACCCCTGAGGCGGAGCCCTGTACCTGGATCGGCTACCACGGAATCGACTGCGGCATTCATCGTTTTACCCCGGATGATCAGTTATCGAAGCCGACCTTGTCGACCATCTTGGCTGCGGCGGCACGCTCTGCGGCTACCTTGCCGAGATTGATCTCATCACCCTTGAAGCCGCTCATCTTCTCCTCGAGCAGTTCGGACCAGGGCGTGTTCGGGCGTACCGGGAACTCGAAGTTTGCTTGCGCATAGAGTTCCTGTGCACTCTTCTGAGTCAGGTACTCAACCAGTTTGACCGCCGCTTCCGGGTGCGGTGCGTACTTGGTCAGTGCTGCACCTGAGATATTCATGTGAGTGCCGCGATCATCCTGATTCGGGAACACCAAGTTGGCGGAGGCGGCCCACTCTTTCTGTTCCGGCTGCTTCTCGTTGGTGGCCATCTTGCCGTAGTAATAGCTGTTGCCCAGGGCCAGATCGCACACGCCCTCTTTGATCGCCTTGACCTGTGAGCGGTCGTTGCCCTGAGGTTTACGTGCCAGATTCTCTTTCACGGCCATCAGCCATTTTTCGGTTTCCGCTTCACCGTGGTGGGCGATCATGGAACCGATCAGCGACAGGTTATAGGTGTGCTTGCCGCTGCGTGTGCAGATACGGCCTTTCCATTTGGGATCTGCCAGATCTTCGTAGCGGGTGATCTCGCCCTCTTTAACGCGCTCTTTTGAGGCGTAGATGATGCGGGCGCGGCTGGTCAGACCTACCCATTTGCCATCTTCGGCCCGGAAGTGGGCCGGAACATTGCGCTCGATAACATCGCTCTTGATCGGTACAACCAGATCGCGCTCCACGGCATCGTACAGCGGGCCGATATCGGCCGTGAGCAGCAGGTCAGCCGGTGTATTGCGGCCTTCGTGCTCGATACGCTCCAGGAGGCCCTTGTTGGCGAACACTACATTGACCTTGATGCCGGTATCGGCAGTAAACGCTTCCAGCAAGGGCTTGAGCAGAAACTCCTGACGGAAAGAGTAGACATTGACCTCTTCAGCCTGTGCGGCGGTGCCAAATGTAGAGCCAAGGATAGCGGCTGAAAGCAGGGCTTTTCGAATAGTCACGTTTTACTCTCCTGATCCGGTGAAACATTTCATAAGCCGTTTGGGCTACATGGAGTTTCCAAACGGTTAAAACCTAATGCGAATTGTTATCATTTTTAAGTCGGGAGTCAATGCAGGTGCATCTGATTCTTATTTACGTTCCAAGTTTAAGCGTTATCCGGTGTGGTTTTCGAGCCACAGATAGCGGTGCTTCTCTATCGTATGACTGAAATATTGATCTGGATCAATAGAATGTACTCCGGGTGAGCAGGCATCAGGTTGGTAATGGAAAGAGCTTTGCCAACAGAACCGGGACTGCCGTTTCAACACGCAGTATTCGAGGGCCCAGATGTATCGGCGACAGCCCCGCCTCAAGCATTTTTTCAACTTCGTATTGGATGAAGCCGCCCTCTGGACCGACTGCCAGCACAGTAGGTTCGTCAGCCGGTGCCGGGCAGGGGGATGCGTTATAGGGGTGGGCCAGCAGCGCGCGTTTGCCTGTGCAGATAGCGGGCAGTTCGTCTTCAACAAAGGGTTTGAAGCGCTTGCGCAGATGCACCTCGGGCAGGTGGGTATCACCGGCCTGTTCGAGCCCCAGCAACAGGTGTTCACGGATACTTTGTTCCGAAAGCAGGGGCGAGCTCCAGTAGCTTTTATCTACACGGTAGGAGTTGATCAGCCAGAGCTCTTTTACACCCATGGTGGCCACGGTCTGCAAGGTGCGCTTGAGCATTTTGGGACGTGGGAGCGCCAGTATCAACGTCAGAGGCAGAGGCGCCGGTGGTTCCCTGTCCAGTTCGACCTGAAGCTCGGCCTCATGAGCGGACAGAGAGAGGACCCGACCCAGTCCTATCGCGCCGTTCAGCAGGCCGACCCTTAGCTGCTCGCCGACTTCGGGCTTGTGAACCTCCAGCATATGGGTGAGACGCCTATCGTGCAGACGGACCCGGTCGGGGGCGATAAAGTCCTCGTCAAACAGCAGTATCAGGTTCATTTCGGATATTCGGTCGTCGGCGGGTGCAAAATGCAAAGGCGCAATTTTACGCCTCTTTGCTCACCACTGACAGCGGCCTTAGCTCTCCTCGAACTTTTTGATGCGGTAGGCGAGTTGCGGCCGGGTCATACCGAGCCGGCGTGCGGCGGCGGATATGTTGCCGGAGGATTGTGCCATCGCCTCCCGTATCAGCTTCTGTTCAAGCCCCTCCAGACTGAATCCCTCCTGCAGCAATTGGGCGGGCAGGTTGGAATCCCCCGCGACTGTTGTGCCGAGAGCGCCTTTGTCACAGGCCAGTTTTCCGCTCTTATTGATCACATTCAGCGGGTGGCTTGGTTCTGACAGGGAGGGGAAAAACGACTCCATGTCGATGGTGTGGTTGTTGTCGGTGAGTATTACGCCCCGCTCGATCATGTTTTCCAGTTCACGGATATTGCCCGGCCACTTGTAGTTCAGCAGCGAGTTCAGCGCCCGGTCGGAAACCCCCAGTGTGCGCTTGTGGTAGAGGTTGTTGTACTTGTTGAGAAAGTGGTTGATCAGCAGCGGGATATCTTCGGTGCGATCGCGCAGCGGCGGGATATGCACCGGATAGACATTGAGCCGGTAAAACAGGTCGGCGCGGAATTTACCCTTGCTGACCGCCTCCTCAAGATCCTCGTTGGCTGCCGCCACGACACGCACATCGATGCGACGGGTGCGGGTATCGCCGACGCGTTCAAACTCGCTTTCCTGCAATACCCGCAGTAGTGCGGCCTGAGCACGAGGGGGAAGTTCGACCACCTCATCAAGGAAAATAGTGCCGTGATTGGCGCGCTCGAATTTACCCTCGCGGGACTGGGTGGCGCCGGTATAGGCACCTTTTTCGACACCGAACAGTTCCGCCTCGATCAGCTCCGGGGGGATGCAGGCGCAGTTGACGGCGACGAACGGTTTGTCGGCGCGCTCCGAGCTTTCGTGTAGGCCGCGTGCAACGACCTCCTTGCCGACACCGGTCTCGCCCTGCAGCAATACGGTGACCCGGCTGGTGGAGGCGCGGCGGATCAGGTTGCAGACGTTGCGAAAGGCGCCCGAGCGTCCCACCGAGTTGATCAGCAGTGCATCGTCCTGATCCAGGTTGACGAAGTTCTCACGCAGTTCACTGAGCTCGGATCGAAGTGCAAACAGCTCCTCGGCAATCGGATCCGGCATCAGGTAACGCTCCAGTTCTGCGTGGTTGTCCCACTCCTCCAGTGGGCGTCCCTCAATGCGGCAATGATCAGCCCCGGCCGCGGCACATTGTGTCTCCTTGAAGATGATTCTCCGGCCCATGTAATAGGTTGTATATCCGCTGGCGTAACCGATCAGCGTCCAGCAGATCGGGTGGTCGGAGACACCGAAATCGTGCAGGTGTACCTCCGCTTCATATGAGTCGAACCAGTCAAAAACACCGTGGAACTTGCCGCTATCCACGTCGAAATCAAGCTCAACGGGTTCTACGCGGACCATCCCCTTGATGTTGTGCAGTTGGGGCCCGACAAAGAACGCCTCGTGGGGCGGTGCATTGGGGCGAACCTTTCTGACCAGCTCCGCATCTTTCCAGCCGGAGTGATATCCAAAACGGATCAGGAAACCACGGGCGCGCTCGACGCCGAGCGTCTCAACCAGCTCCTTGCGCAGCAGGCCCATGACGCTGGAATGGATCATCAGCATGCGCTGCTCGTTGAACCAGATTTTTCCGTGCTCGCTGTCGAAACGGATTTGCGAGAGTAGGTCTTCCTGCTCGGGAAGATGTAGATCGTTGTCTATAGCCATTGTTTGTTTTTATACCGGCCAGAGCTCCTGACGGAGCGTTTATCGGGACACCTTTTTATTCTTGAATGATTTTGGCGATTAATGGAAGGGGGCAGAGCGTTAGGCTTTGGTGGCACTGTTTTTTTCTGCCCGACATCTCAGCAAATGATCAAATTCCCCGTTTATAAATTTAATCATTTGCTTAGGTCGCACCTTATCTCACGACACCCCGAAATATGGTTTGGATCGCTAAAACTTGCCTGAAATAAAATAAAAGACATTTAAAAACAACGTGATATTCGGTTTTTGTTGCGATGTTGAGGGCGTTGTTGCGCGCGCTGGCATGGCCGTTGCGATAGGGAAAGCGAAAGCTGGAGTTTCAGCCCCATCGACAACGAGAACAAAAACGATGAGCCGACCAACACTACGCCCCGTCAACGGCAACGCCCCCCAACGCGATGCCTTCGATCCCCGGATCAAATATATCCGGGTCCGCAGCGAGCCCGATGCCCGCTTCGTCGAATTCGATTTCGCCATTGGCGATCCGAGCCTCTTTGTCGAACTGGTGCTGCCACACGGCGCATTTAAGAAGTTCTGTGAGATCAACGCTGTCGTGCACATGACGCTCGAACAGATCGCGGCAGTGGACAGCGAAATGCAGAAGTGGCGCTACGGCGAAGAGACGCTGATGGCGACCAACCACGCCCGCACCTGATCTTCAGGCTTAACCGACACGTTCCAAAACACGATCACCCCAATAACAACAAATCAGCTGGGATAGAGTTCAATGACCATTGAAATCAAAACCTCAACGCTGGAACCGGTACGCAATACCTTCGCGCATATCGAACAGCGCTTCGGTGACAAGCCGGCCACCCGCTATCAGGAAGCGACCTACGACGTTCAGGCCGAGACCAACTTCCACTACCGCCCCTATTGGGACCCCGAGCATGAGCTGAACGATCCGAGCCGCACGGCACTGGTGATGTCGGATTGGTATGCGTTCAAGGATCCACGCCAGTTCTACTACGGCACCTACGTGCAGCAGCGCGCCAAGATGCAGGAGGTGGCCGAGAGTAACTACGCCTTCTTCGACAAGCGCAATCTGGTGGCCAGCCTCAGTGATGAGGTGCGCGCCGAGGTGGTGCGTTATCTGGTGCCGCTACGCCATGTTGAGCATACCGCCAACCTCAACAACATGTACGGCACCGCCTATGGCTACGGCACCGCGATCACCCAGGCGCTGCTGTTCAACGGGATGGATCGTCTGGGTATCGCCCAGTACCTGTCGCGCATCGGCCTGATGCTGGATGGCAACAGTGGCGATGCGCTGAAACAGGCCAAGGCGCTGTGGATGGATGAGCCGGTCTGGCAGGGGATGCGTGCACTGTGTGAAGAAACTCTGGTGACTCAGGACTGGTTCGAGTTGTTCCTGGCCCAGGATCTGGTGATCGACACCCTGATCGGCGAGCTGTTTTACAACCAGCTCGACCAGAAGCTGACCGCTAAGGGCGGCCAGGATATCGCCATGCTCACCGAGTTCATGCAGGAGTGGAGCAAAGACACCACCCGCTGGGTCGATGCGGTGACCAAGACAGCTGCTGCCGAATCCGATGCCAACCGCACGCTGATGGCCGGATGGATCGAAAGCTGGCGCGGTAAGGCCGCCGAGGCGTTGGCCCCGTTGGCCGAGGAGATGCTGGGCGGCTCTCACAAGGGCGATGCGTTGAGTGAAGCGCTGGCTGTACTCGACAAACGTGTGGCGAAAGCCGGTATCCAGTGAGGAGCAACTCCATGTCAAAAGTTTATATCGCACTGCAGGACAACGACGTCTCCCGCTACATCGTCGAGGCGATCGAAGAGGACAACCCGGAGGTCACGGTTATACACAACCCGGCGATGATCCGCATTGAGGCCGAGGGCCATCTGGTGGTCAAGCGTGAAACGGTGGAGGAGAAGCTGGGGCGTGATTGGGAGGTACCGGAGTTGCACCTGAATCTGATCACGCTCGGTGGCAACGTCGACGAGGACGACGATCAGCTGAGCCTGACCTGGAACGTATAACCGGCGTTAAAACAGAATAAAAAGGTAAACCGCAATGGCCGCGAAAAAACTGAGTCTTAAAGACAAATACAGCCTGCTGACGCGCGATCTGGATTGGGAGTTCTCCTATCAGGATCGCAAAGCGGCGTTTCCGTTCGAAGAGTTCGAGGGGATCAAAATCACCGACTGGTCCAAGTGGGAAGACCCCTTCCGCCTGACTATGGATGCCTACTGGAAATACCAGTCCGAGAAGGAGAAGAAGCTCTACGCCATCTTCGACGCTTTTGCCCAGAACAACGGTCAGCTCAATGTCTCCGACCCGCGCTACGTTAACGCGATCAAACTGTTCCTGACCGGTATCTCACCGCAGGAGTATCAGGCCCATCAGGGCTTTGCCCATATCGGTCGCCAATACGGCGGCGTCGGTGCCCGAGTGGCCTGCCAGATGCAGTCGCTGGATGAGCTGCGTCACGTGCAGACCCAGGTTCATGCCATGAGCCACTACAACAAGTTCTTCGATGGCTTCCAGAACTGGTCGCACATGCAGGACCGCGTCTGGTACCTGTCGGTGCCCACCTCCTTCTTCCACGATGCGCGCAGTGCAGGCCCGTTCGAATTCCTCGTTGCTATCGGCTTCAGCTTCGAATACGTGCTGACCAACCTGCTGTTCGTACCCTTCATGTCCGGGGCCGCCTACAACGGCGATATGGCCACGGTGACCTTCGGCTTCTCCGCGCAGTCCGACGAGGCGCGCCATATGACGTTAGGGCTCGAGGTGATCAAATTCCTGCTCGAGCAGCATGAGGACAACGTGCCGATCGTGCAGAAGTGGATCGACAAGTGGTTCTGGCGTGGCACCCGCCTGCTCAGTCTGGTGGGGATGATGATGGACTACATGCTGCCCAACAAGGTGATGAGCTGGAAAGAGGCCTGGGAGGTCTACTTCGAAGAGGCCGGGGGCGCCCTGTTCAAGGATCTGGCCCGATATGGGATCACCATGCCCAAGTATGCCGAGCTGATCGACAAAGAGAAGGAGCATGTCTCTCATCAGACCTGGTGGACCTTCTATACCCACGGTCATGCCGCCGGTTTCCATACCTGGATCCCCACCGACGAAGAGATGGACTGGCTGAGCGAGAAGTACCCCGACACCTTCGACAAGTACTACCGCCCGCGCTGGGAGCTGGCGCGCAAGCTGGAGGCTGAGGGTAAGCGTTTCTACACCAAGGCGCTGCCGCAGCTGTGCACCACCTGCCAGATCCCGATGCTGTTCACCGAGATGAGCGATCCAACCCAGATCTCCTACCGCGACACCGTCTACAAGGGCGAGCGTTACCACTTCTGCTCGGATGGTTGCTGCGACATCTTCAAGGATGAACCGGAGAAGTTTGTGCAGTCCTGGCTGCCGGTACACCAGATCTTCCAAGGCAACTGCGGAGGTCCCGGTGTCGAGCAGGTCTTGGGCGAGTACTACAAGATGAATCTGGGCGCAGACAACCTGGATATCAAGGGATCGCCGGACGAGAAGCGGTGGAAGCAATGGAAGGGCGTAGCTTAAGCGCCCCCGGCCAACCGATTGCATGAGGGGGCGCTAACAGCCCCCGATATGAGGATAAAAACAATGCCAGTACATGCTTATACCCCCAACTATACCGGCGTGGTGCGTGACCGCGTCGAGAACTTCCACGGTAACCAGATTGTATATGCGGGCTGGGACCATCATCTGATGTTCTGCGCCGCCTTTGCCTTTCCGGTGCCGCCGACGATGACCTTTCGTCAGCTGCGCGACGAGGTGATGGCGGAAGGGTTTGAACCCCATCCCGAGTGGCCGCAGATCGACTGGGCGCACACCACCTGGCTGCTCAACGGTGAGTCATTTGTGCCGCAGCTGGATGTGGCGCTGATCGATCAGGGAATTGACCATAAATCCCTGCTGCGTTTTCAGACCCCGGACCTGAAAGGTTTTCAGGACGCAGGCGTCTGAGGGGGCATTTAGAGGTAAAGAGTATGAGCTATGAAGTCACCATCGAACCCACCGGCGATGTGATCGAGGTGGAGGAGGGGCAGACCATTCTGGACGCTGCCCTGCGCCAGGGGGTCTGGTTGCCCTTTGCCTGTGGTCACGGCACCTGTGCAACCTGCAAGGTACAGGTACTCGAAGGCGAAGCGGATGTGGGTAACGCTTCTCCCTTCGCGCTGATGGATATGGAACGGGACGAGGGCAAGGTGCTGGCCTGCTGCGCCATGCCGGAATCTGACATGACCATCGAGGCGGATATCGATGTGGACCCCGATTTTGAAGGGTTCCCGGTGCGGGATTTCGTCGGCACCGTTAGCGAAATCCGCGATCTCTCACCCACCATCAAGGGGATCTGGTTCAAGCTCGATCGTGGGATGGAGTTTCAGGCCGGACAGTACATCAACCTGCGCATCCCCGGCGTCGAAGGCACTCGTGCCTTCTCCATCGCCAATAAGCCCAGTGACAGCGACTGTCTTGAGCTGCATGTGCGCAAGGTGCCAGGTGGCGCCGGTACCACCTGGCTGCACGAGCAGCTGGGCGTTGGCGATACGCTGGATATCTCCGGCCCCTATGGCCAGTTTTTCGTGCGCAAGTCGGATGAACAGGATGCGATCTTCATTGCCGGCGGCTCTGGGCTTTCAAGCCCACAGTCGATGATTCTGGATATGCTGGAGCAGGGCGATACCCGGCAGATCTACCTGTTTCAGGGCGCGCGGAATGTGGCCGAGCTCTATAATCGGGAGATCTTCGAGGTGCTGGCGCAAGCGCACAGCAACTTCCACTATATACCGGCCCTGAACGCGCCATTGCCGGAAGATGAGTGGACGGGTTTTACCGGCTTCGTGCATGAGGCGGCCAAGGCGCACTTCGATAACCGCTTTAGCGGCCACAAGGCTTACCTGTGCGGGCCTCCGCCGATGATCGATGCGGCAATCACCACGCTGATGCAAGGACGTTTGTTCGAGCGTGATATCCACATGGAGCGGTTCTTCACAGCCGCCGATGGCAGTGAAGAGACCAGTCGCTCGGCGCTGTTCAAACGGATCTGATCTGCGTGATCGGCAATTAAAAACGGGGCTTTTAGCCCCGTTTTTAATTGCCGGAGTTGATATACCGGATCTTCGCTGTCAGGGGTAGAGCGCCTCTATCAATTCGCGGTTTAAGCAAATCGTTAACAGATAATATTCAGTTGATCATTTAGTGAATCAAATGCGGGAATTAATGATCCCATAAGTTGAATTTAACCACTGATCTATTCTTTTTAATTAAATAAAGTATTTATAAAACAATAAGATATAAATATTCATCTCTTGCTCTTCGAATTTTCCGTCGTTGGCATATGCGTTGCTCTCCAATTGGAAGAAAGCCGAAGATGCACAAGACTTCTGAACATAAACCCCAGATGTTCCTGTGCACGAAAAATAACAACAGGCAGTGAGATGAACAGTCATATGGCGAGTCAGGCAACGAAAGCCGAAACCTATCAAATCAGCGTTCATGACGGCGAGGCGCAGTTCACGGCGTCGTCAACGGTGAACCTGCTGGTGGCGATGGAGCAGGCGCGTGAGAGTGTAATCGGAGTCGGCTGTCGCGGCGGCGGTTGCGGTAAATGCCGTATCCGTGTGCTCGATGGCGACTATGAGAGCAAACGGATGAGCCGTGCCTGGATAAGCGAAGAGGATGAGGCCGAAGGCATAGTCCTGGCCTGTCGTATCTTCGCCCGTAGCGATCTGTGCATCCGCCCTGAGCCCCTCCCTTTGGCCACCGGTTACCAGCCGGCCCGGTCAGTCAGCCTTTCTCAGGCAGAATTAAAATAACGACAGGAATAGCAGAGATGAAAAAAGGTGTAATGCGTCCGGGCCACATCCAGTTGCGTGTGCTCGATATGGAGGAAGCCGTTGCCCACTACCGGGATCTGCTCGGCCTTATTGAGGTTGATCGTGACGATCAGGGCAGGGTTTACCTCAAAGGCTGGACCGAAGTGGACAAGTTCTCCGTAGTACTTCGCGAGGCGGATTCTGCAGGCATGGACTTTGTCGGCTACAAGTGTGTTAACGAAGGCGCCGTTGAGCAGCTGCGTCAGGAGCTGATCGAATACGGCTGCAAGGTGGAGGATATCCCCGAAGGTGAGCTCAAAGGCTGCGGCCGCCGTGTGCGTTTTGACTCCCCGACCGGGCACCTGTTCGAGATCTTCGCTACCAAGGAGCAGACCGGCAAGTGGGAGGTGGGCAACCACAACCCCGAGGCCTGGCCGCGCAACCTGACCGGCATGAAGGCGACCCGTTTCGACCACTGCCTGCTGTATGGACCAAACATCGCCGGCACCATCGATCTGTTCCGCGAAGTGCTGGGCTTTGATCTGGCCGAGCAGGTGCTCGATGGCGAAGGCACCCGTCTGGCGGGCTTCCTCACCGTCAGCATGAAGGCGCACGATGTGGCGTTTATTGAGCATCCGGAACCGGGCAAGCTCCACCACGCGTCTTTCTTTCTGGAAACCTGGGAGGATGTGCTGCGCGCGGCCGATCTGATCTCCATGACCGATACCTCCATCGATATTGGTCCTACCCGTCACGGCCTGACCCACGGCAAGACGATCTACTTCTTTGATCCGTCGGGTAACCGTTCAGAGGTGTTTGCTGGTGGTGACTACCACTATCCCGATCATGAGCCGGTCACCTGGGATGCCGACAAGCTGGGCAAGGCGATTTTCTACCACGATCGCGTGCTCAACGAGCGCTTCCTGACCGTACTGACCTGATCGGGTCAGGCTAAAACAAAACCCCACTCAGTTGCGGCTGAGCGGGGTTTGATTTTTTTTGAGGTGATGAGGTTTGTTAGCGAACGCCGCGCTCGCGCTTGGGGAACAACCAGAATGCAAACCAGCGGGTAAAACGGGGCATCAGCAGGTAGGACATCGCGACCATGACCACGGCGGTGACGATCATCGTGCGCAGCAATAATGGAATGTCGGCCAACAGATCCCCGAACAGGAAAAATATCAGTGTGACTGTCGGGTAGAGTGCCAGCCAACTGACGATGGTCATCTTGTATTTGGGCGGCGGCTGTACCGGGTTCTGGCCCGGCAGCGTAAACCAGGTGGTGATGCCTTCGAGCACTTCGCGCTGAGTGGGCGTGACCAGCAGCGGTTCGATCTGCTCGAGCATCTCGGCACGCGCCGGTGAGCGGTCCCAAGCCTCCAGGTCTTCTCGGCTTGCGAAGCGGAAGATGATGCGGTATTCCGGGTCCTGAGAGCTTGCCGGACGAAACATGTTGGTGCCCAGATGGCCGGGAAAGTGGGAGGCACGCTCGGTCATCTCGGAACTGAGGCGCTCGAACTCCGACTCCTGGCCTTTTACCACACGGCGGGAGATGACGACGGTCACCGCCCCGTCCCGATCTATTTCTGAAGACGCGGTATTCATCGATGGGCATCCTTTGGCTAAGGGGCGCAGGTGACGCGCTCTGTGATATAAATGTTGATTGCAACAATAATAAAAGTGGGCGCAGGTTTATCCACAGCGCCGCTGGAAAGCTGAAATTCCATTATTGAGGTGGGTGTGAACTATCAGGATCTGTATTACTTCATCAAGGTTGTGGAAAAGGGCAGCCTCGTCGCGGCGGCCAAGTATCTGGATATTCCTACCTCTACACTCAGCCGGCGTATGCAGGCGTTCGAGCAGGAGCTTGGCTATAAGCTGATCCATCGCAGCGCCAAGAAGTTCGGTCTGACCGAATCGGGGCAACGTTTCTACAGCACACTCTCGGGTGTGATCAACGATCTGGAAACCCGCGTTGAGGATGTGAACAGCGAGCTCTCCTCCCTGTCCGGCGATATCAAGGTGACGGCGCCGGTCAGCTTCGGCCACTACTACGTCAAGGAGTGGGTGTTCGAATTCATGGAACAGAACCCCAAAATCTCGGTGGAGATGTTCCTCAGCAACGAAAACGTTGATCTGGTCAAGAACAGCATCGATATCGCCTTCCGCCTGGGTGAAGTGACGCTGAACGACTGGGTGTCGAGGCCGTTGTTCGACAGTGCCATGGTGATGTGTGCCAACCCCAGCCTAGTTGAACAGTTTGGTGATCCCCAATCGCCGGAGGATCTGGCCAAGCTGCCGCTGATCGTGCTGAAACGCACCGCATTCTGGCGTTTCCATGACCGCGATGGACACGCGGTAACCTATACGCCCAAGGCTCATCTGCGCACAGATGAGATCATGTTCGCCAAGGAGGCGGTCAAGCGGGGTATCGGTGCTGCATGCCTGCCCCGTTATGTGGTGCAGAATGCACTGGAGAGTGGCGAGATTCGCTCTCTGCTCGACGACTGGTCGCTGCAGAGCAAGCCGGTGCATATCATGTATCCCCACCGCGAGAGTCTGCCGGTCAAGACGCGGGCCTTTATCGACTTTGTTATCAACAAGGTACGCGAGACGGGCGTGAGCAGCTAATCCTCCCTTGATGGTTTTTGTCCCATTTTTGTATGTCTTGCCCGCAGATACTCCCAAGGATGGGAACATCTGATCTCGTTTTTGTCCCTTCTTTCGTGAAAGTGCATCGTTATACTCGAAAGCATCAAGGCTGTATGACTTTTCGGGTGAAGAGGCACAACAATGAAAGAGTTCAAACATTTTATTAACGGCGAATACTCTGCGTCCCTCAGCGGCAAGACCTTTGAGAACCGCTGCCCGGTCGACAACAGTCTGATCGGACTGGTCCACGAAGCGGGCCGCGAAGAGGTGGACGCTGCCGTTAAAGCCGCCAAGGCTGCGCTGAAAGGTCCCTGGGGCAAGCTGACACAGGCACAGCGTATCGCACTGCTGAACAAGGTCGCCGATCGCATCAACGAGCGTTTTGACGAGTTCCTCGACGCCGAGTGCCGTGATACCGGCAAGCCGCACAGCATTGCCAGCCACATCGATATTCCCCGCGGCGCGGCGAACTTCAAGGCGTTCTCCGAGACGCTGGCGAACCATCCTACCGAAGCGTTCCGTCTCGATACGCCCGATGGCAAGGGGGCTATGAATATTGGCCACCGCACCCCGAAGGGCGTGATTGCGGTGATCTCCCCCTGGAACCTGCCGCTGCTGCTGATGACCTGGAAAGTCGGTCCTGCTCTGGCCTGCGGTAATACCGTGGTGGTGAAGCCCTCGGAAGAGACACCGGCAACGACCACGCTGCTCGGTGAGGTGATGAACGAGTGCGGCGTACCGCCGGGCGTATTCAACGTGGTGCATGGCTTCGGTCCCGATTCAGCCGGTGAATTCCTAACCACCCATCCGCTGGTGGATGCGATCACCTTTACAGGTGAGACCCGCACCGGCGAGGCGATCATGAAGGCCGCTTCCGTTGGTCTGCGCAACATCTCGCTTGAGTGCGGTGGCAAGAACCCCGGCATCGTCTTTGCCGATTGCGATATCGAAAAGGCGGTCGAGGGCACCATGCGTTCTGCCTTCGTCAACTGCGGTCAGGTGTGCCTGGGTACCGAGCGTGTCTATGTGGAACGCGCGATATTCGACCAGTTCCTTGCACGTATGAAGGAAGAGGTTGCCAAGCTGAAACTGGGTCGTCCTGAAGACAAGAGCGCCAACTTTGGTCCGCTGGTCAGCCAGGAACACCGCCAGAAGGTGAAGTACTACTACGATCTGGCAGTGGAAGAGGGCGCGACGGTCGAGATCGGCGGTGGTATTCCGGATATGGGCGCTGAGCTTAACGATGGCGCCTGGATCGAGCCGACCATCTGGACTGGACTCTCCGACGATGCCCGCGTTATCCGCGAAGAGATCTTCGGTCCTTGCTGTCACATCCGCCCCTTCGATTCCGAAGAGGAGGTGATCGCGCTGGCCAACGATACCAACTACGGTTTGGCGGCGGCGATCTGGACCGAAAACTCGGCACGTGCCGTGCGGGTAGCCGAGCAGATGGAAGCCGGTATCGTCTGGGTCAACTCCTGGTTCCTGCGTGACCTGCGCACCGCCTTCGGTGGCGCCAAGCAGTCCGGTATCGGTCGCGAAGGCGGGGTCCATGGCCTCGAGTTCTACACCGAGCTGAAGAACATCTGCATCAAGCTGTAACCCTAAACTCCCGGTTCCGGGTGCGTGGATACCACGCGCCCTGGCCAGACTCGGCCTGAATACAGGCCAATCGATCCATTAACGATAAAAGAAGAGCGCTTATGGATACCCAACAGATACAGGCTTGCGGTGATGAGCTCTACAACGCTCTGATCAATCGCACCACGCTGCGCCCGTTCACCGAGCGTTTCGATGACATCACGATCGAGGATGCCTACCACATCTCTCTGCGCATGATCGAACGCCGTGTCGAAGCGGGCGAGAAGATCATCGGCAAGAAGATCGGTCTCACCTCCAAGGCGGTGCAGAACATGCTGAAGGTTGGCCAGCCCGACTTTGGTTACCTGACCGACACCATGGCGTTCAGCCAGGGGCAGGAGATGCCGATCAGCGAGCGTCTTATCCAGCCTAAGGCGGAGGGCGAGATCGCCTTCATCCTGAAACGGGATCTGATGGGCCCGGGCGTTACCAACGCCGATGTACTGGCGGCTACCGAGTGCGTCATGCCCTGCTTCGAGGTTGTCGACTCCCGTATCGAGAACTGGCAGATCAAGATTCAGGACACCGTGGCGGACAACGCCTCCTGCGGCCTGTTCGTGCTGGGTGACTCAGCCGTTGACCCGCGCAAGGTGGATCTGACCACCTGCGGCATGGTGGTCGAGAAAAACGGCTCTCTGCTTTCAACCGGTGCCGGTGCTGCGGCGCTGGGCAGCCCTGTTAACTGTGTGGCCTGGTTGGCCAATATGCTGGGCCAGTTCGGTATTCCGCTGAAAGCGGGTGAGGTGATTCTCTCCGGATCGCTGGTGCCGCTGGAGCCGGTCAAGGCGGGTGACTTCATGAGCGTGTCCATCGGCGGCATCGGTTCCGCATCGGTGCGCTTCGTCTGATTCCTGAGGTAGAGACTATGAGCAAGAAACTGAACGCCGTGATTATCGGCCCGGGTAACATCGGCACCGATCTGCTGATGAAGATGAAACGTTCCGAGTGGATCGAGCCGGTCTGGATGGTCGGTATCGACCCCGAATCCGAAGGCCTGAAACGCGCCCGTGAGATGGGCATCAAAACCTGCGCCGAGGGCGTCGACGGCATCCTTAAGCATGTGGTCGAGGACGATATCCGCATCGCCTTCGATGCCACCTCCGCTTATGTTCACGCCGAGAACAGCCGCAAGCTGAATGAGCTGGGCGTGATCATGGTTGACCTGACCCCGGCGGCGATTGGCCCCTACTGCGTACCGCCGGTGAATCTGGCTGCCCATGCGCAGAACCTGGAGATGAACGTCAACATGGTCACCTGCGGTGGCCAGGCTACCATCCCGATGGTCGCGGCGGTTAGCCGTGTACAGCCGGTGAGCTACGGCGAAATCATCGCCACGGTTTCCTCCCGTTCGGTAGGACCGGGTACCCGTCAGAACATCGACGAGTTCACCCGTACCACGGCCGGTGCGGTGGAGAAGGTGGGTGGTGCCAAGAAAGGCAAGGCGATCATCATCATCAACCCGGCCGAGCCGCCGCTGATCATGCGTGACACCGTGCACTGCCTCACCGAGGGCGAGCCGAATCAGGACGCCATCACCGAGTCGGTCCACCAGATGGTGGCCGAGGTTCAGAAATACGTGCCGGGCTACCGTCTGGTCAATGGCCCGGTGTTCGATGGCAACCGTGTCTCCATGTTCATGGAGGTGGAAGGTCTGGGTGATTTCCTGCCCAAGTACGCCGGTAACCTGGACATCATGACCGCCGCGGGCCTGCGCACCGCTGAGATGTTCGCCGAAGAAGCGGCGAACGGCACCATTTCACTGCCGGAACGTGGCTGATAGGACGGGGGATAACACGATGAATCTGCAAGGTAAGAAAGTCCGTCTGCACGATATGAGCCTGCGTGACGGCATGCATGCCAAGCGCCACCAGATCAGTGTCGACGAGATGGTCAGCGTCGCGACGGCGATGGACGAAGCGGGTATGCCGCTGATCGAAGTAACCCACGGCGACGGTCTTGGCGGCGCCTCGGTGAACTACGGTTTCCCGGCCCACACCGACGAGGAGTACCTCGGTGCGGTGATCCCGAAGATGAAGCAGGCCAAGGTTTCGGCGCTGCTGCTGCCGGGGATAGGTACCGTCGATCACCTGAAGATGGCCAAAGAACTGGGCGTGTCCACCATCCGTGTGGCCACCCACTGCACCGAGGCCGATGTGTCTCAGCAGCACATCACCATGGCCCGCGAGATGAACATGGATACCGTCGGCTTTTTGATGATGGCGCACATGGTACCGGCGGCGAAGATTCTCGAGCAGGCCAAACTGATGGTCGGCTACGGCGCCAACTGCATCTACTGCACCGATTCGGCCGGTTATATGCTGCCGGATGAAGTCACCGAGAAGATCGGCCTGCTGCGTAACGAACTGCCGGAGAACGTGGAGATCGGTTTCCACGGTCACCACAACATGGCGATGGGTGTGGCCAACTCGCTGGCGGCGATTGAAGCTGGAGCTGCCCGTATCGACGGCTCTGTCGCAGGCCTTGGCGCCGGTGCCGGTAACACCCCGTTGGAGGTGCTCTGTGCGGTGCTTGATCGCATGGGCTGCGAGACCGGTATCGACCTGTACAAGATCATGGATGTGGCCGAAGACCTGATCGTGCCGATGATGGATCAGCCGATCCGTGTCGATCGCGATGCACTGACCCTCGGTTACGCCGGTGTCTACTCATCGTTCCTGCTGTTCGCTCAGCGTGCCGAGAAGAAGTACGGCATCTCTGCCCGCGACATTCTGGTCGAGCTTGGCCGTCGCGGCACCGTAGGCGGACAGGAAGACATGATTGAAGACCTGGCACTGACAATGGCTAAACAGAAGGGGCTGATCTGATGGGCACTCTGACAAAATCACAAATCGAAGAGCTGGCGATCCATCTGGAGAACGCCGAACTGGAAGCGTACGAAGTCACCAAGATTACCGATGACTTCCCCAACATGACCTACGAAGATGCGTTCGACATCCAGTGGGAGATCCGTCGCCGCAAAGAGGAACGCGGTAACAAGATCGTCGGCATGAAGATGGGGCTGACCTCCTGGGCCAAGATGGCACAGATGGGCGTCGAGCATCCGTGCTACGGCTTCCTGGCCGACTACTTCAGCGTGCCCGATGGCGGCGAGATCAAGCATGACGAACTGATCCACCCGAAGATTGAGGCGGAACTGGCGTTTGTGCTCAAGGATGAACTCAAGGGCCCGGGTATCCATATCGGCGATGTGCTGCGTGCCACCGATTTCGTGGTGCCGGCGGTTGAGGTGATCGACTCGCGCTACAAGGATTTCAAGTTCGATCTGAAGAGCGTCATCGCCGATAACTCATCGTCTACCCGTTTCGTCACCGGCGGTCGCATGGCCAATGTGGCCGATCTCGACCTCAAGACCCTCGGTGTGGTCATGGAGATCAACGGTGAAGTGGTTCAGACTGGTGCCGGGGCTGCGGTGCTCGGTCATCCGGCGGCGTCGGTTGCGATGCTGGCCAACATGCTGGCCGATCGCGGCGAGAGTCTGCCTGCGGGCAGTTTCATCATGATCGGTGCGATCACGGCAGCGGTACAGGTCAACAAGGGTGACAACTTTACCGTTCATTATCAGGGGCTTGGCAGCATCGGCGGCAAGTTCGTCTGATCTGACGTAACAAAAAGAGGGGTTTCCTATGCCTATCGCAGTCGTGCATATCATGGAGGGGCGTCCTGCAGAGAAAAAGGAGCGCCTTATCGCCGAGGTGAGCGAAGCGATTGCACGCTCGCTGGATGCGCCGCTTGAAAGTGTGCGTGTACTGATCACGGAGATGCCGAAGGAGCATTTCGGCATCGGTGGTGTATCGGCTAAAAAGCTGGGGCGCTAACGGGTCCCCGGTGAACGAAAAGCCCGCAGATAGCGGGCTTTTTTGCGTAGCAGAGGCCGCTTTGCCCGGTGACGCCAACCGGCGTGCGCGGCGGTGCTTATCAGTATGAAAGAGACTCTATCGTATTGCGGATTTGATTAAAAAATACGCATTGAACCCGATGGGTTTTTTACCTATGATGAATCGATTAACAATAAGTATAAA
The DNA here is from genome assembly GCF_000705555.1 of Marinobacterium lacunae. Taxonomy (GTDB): domain Bacteria; phylum Pseudomonadota; class Gammaproteobacteria; order Pseudomonadales; family Balneatricaceae; genus Marinobacterium_D; species Marinobacterium_D lacunae. The sequence continues at coordinate 97,779 of NZ_JMQN01000011.1, read as the reverse complement.
ACAATAAGTATTACAGGTGGCTGCATGCTTCTCGATGTACTCAGCAACTCGACAGTATTCGAAAGTGCTCACCCTTTTCAGGTCTCGGAATATGTTAATCGCCATGTCGGGCGTCATCGTCTTGAGCTGAACGGATCCTCTTCAACCTCTGGCTCATCCGCTGCCAGTCTCAGTTACCGCGAGTTCGCGGATATCGGCTTGTCGCGCATCAGTTATGGCGACGAGGTGCGGGTACGCTGCCCCGATCTGGCCGAAATCTATCACTTCCAGGTGGTCACCCGTGGGCAATGCTGCTGGCATTACGATGACGATCAGCAGCTGCTGCTGAAGCCCGGACAGGCCCTGATGATGAACCCGAAGGAGCGCATCGATCTATCCTACTCAGGCGATTGCGAAAAGATCATCATCAAGGTGCCTGAAGAGGTGCTCAAGGGTGGTTGTCTGGAGCAGATGGGCATGGTGCCGCGAGAGGGCGTGCGGTTCGACCGTCGCGTCGTCGATCTCGAGAACGCGGCGTGTTTCCTGCGCTTTCTCGATGTGCTGCTGATTGAGGCCAACGAGAGCGAACTGGAACTGGAGGCACTGCAGCGTCCCTACCGCGACATCCTGATCAATAAACTGCTGCAACAGTTCGGCAGCAACATTCAGGAGCAGCAGGGCAGCGGTGCAACGATGGATCGCAGCTTCTCCGAGCTGATCGCCTTTATCGATGCCCATATCAAGGAGGAGATCGATGTGGAGGAGCTGGCGCTGACAGGCAATGTCAGTGTGCGCACCATCTACAATCAGTTCTCAAAGTACTTCGGACTGACGCCGCGTCTCTATATGAAAAACGCGAAGCTCAAAAGTCTGCGTCAGGAGCTGGTCAGCAATCCGAGGATCAGAAACGTGACCGAAGTCGCGCTTGATTACGGGTTTACCCATCTTGGACGCTTCTCGTCCGACTACCGGAAAATGTTTGGTGAACTGCCCTCGGAAACGCTCAAGCGCCGACGCTGATCAGGCGTCGTCGCCTTTACGCGGAGCACCGCAAATCTGATCGGTGACCTGTCGAGTACAGGCCATCAGCGCCCGGTGGTAGCGGCTGCCGGGCGTCACATCCACATCCCCTGACAAGCCCATGATCGAGATCACCGATAGCACGTTGCCGTTGATATCGTACACGGGGCTGCCCATCACGTTGATATCGGGCAGGTAGTCGCCGTAGAAGCAACAGTAGTGCTGCTCGCGGATCTGGGCCAGGTGATCCTGGAACATCGCCTTGTCCATCGGCTTGCCACAGTGTCGGGGCAGAGCCGGTGGCGCCTCGTAAAACGCGTCCACCATCTCCTGTCGGCGTGCCTTGGGCAGGTTGGCCAAATAAACCCGTCCAGCGGCCGAGAAGAAGGGCGAAAGCTCTATCCCCAGGCGCACGTTCACCGCCACGAGACGGCTGGCATCGAGCCACTTGATAACCAGGGGGGCATGGCCGTTCCAGATTGTCACCGAAGTGGTCACGTCGTAGGTGCGGTTGAAATGATCAACCGCCTCGAACGTCTGCTGGATAGGATCAATCCGGCGCAGTGCAGCCACACCGAGGGTGAGGCTTGCACGTGCCAGCGAATAACAGTTAGCGCTGTCCTGCACGATATAGTCGGTGCGCATCAGGCTGACCAGATATTTGTACAGGCGACTCGGCGATAGCTCCAGCTGCTTGGCCAGTTCCGTGAGGTTCAGCGGCTGAGGGGCATGGGCGATGGTGTCCAGAATCCTGAGGCCTATCTCAAGTGAGCCGATGCCCTGCCGGTTGGATGAAGACGCAGGTGTATCGATAGGGTCGTTGTCGAATGTGGGCATCATGTCTGGCTATCCCTAATAGCGGTGGTGCGCATGCCGAGGAGTTTACTGGAACGCCTTGGACAACAAAATGGCGCGCCCCAAACGGGGCGCTGTGCAGTCATACCCCGAGATAGGATTCCACTTCATCGAGCCGGTCTACAAGACCGCTGGAGCTGTCGCTGAACACCACCTGTCCTTTGACCAGAACGATGTGTTTATCGCACAGCTCCTTGAGCACCTTGATGTTCTTGTCGACGATAATGGTGGAGATCCCGCTCGCCTTGATGGTGCGTATGACATCCCAGATCTCTTTGCGAATAAGCGGTGCCAGACCCTCGGTGGCTTCATCGAGGATCAGCAGATCGGGGTTGGTCACCAGTGCGCGACCGATCGCCAGCATCTGCTGTTCACCGCCGGAGAGTTGGGTGCCCAGGTTGGTCAGCCGCTCCTGCAGGCGCGGAAAGGTGGCCAGCACCCGGTCATAGTCCCAGTTCTGTTCGCCCTTGCGGTTGGCGCGGGCGGCCATCTGCAGGTGCTCCTGTACCGTGAGGTTGTGGAACATGCCGCGCCCTTCCGGGACATAGGCGATATCCTTGCGCATCCGCTGCCAGGTGGGCAGGCCGGTGATCTCTTCGCCCTTGAAGAATACGTTGCCGCTGCGCGGCTGAACCAGCCCGAGAATGGATTTCAGCGTTGTCGTTTTGCCCATGCCGTTTCGCCCCATCAGGCTGACCGCCTGCCCGGGTTCGATATCGAAACCGACGCCGTGCAGCACATGGCTCTCGCCGTAGAGGGTATGCAGGCTTTTGACTTCCAGTAGTTTATTCATCGCTTAATACACCTCATCACCCTGTCCGAGATAGGCATCGCGTACCCGCGGATCGTCACGTACCTGATCGACAGTGCCGGTGGTCAGGTGCTGCCCATCGACCATCACGGTCAGTTTGTCCGAGAGCTCGAACACCGCGTCCATGTCATGCTCCACCAGCACGATGCAGTATTCGCGCTTGAGTGTTTTCAGTAGCTCGATGATCAGCTGTGACTCCTCATGGCCCATGCCGGCCATCGGCTCATCCAGCAGCAGTACGCAGGGCGATGTGGCCAGCACCATGGCAATCTCGAGTTGGCGCTGTTCGCCATAGCTGATCCGGGAGGCGACCTGATCGCGGCGCTGGCCAAGGCCCGCTTTCTCCAGCGCTTCGGTGGCGATCTCCTCCAGCACCTGCTGGCGGTATCGAGAGCGCAGGAAATTGAAGCTGCCGCCCATGCGTCGCTGAACCGCCACGCAGCAGTTTTCAAGGCAGGTGGCGCTTGGGTAGATATTGGTTTTCTGGAAGCTGCGGCCGATGCCGCGCCGGGCAAAGGCGTAGGGCTTGATCGCATCGATCGCCTCGCCCTTGTGGACAATTTTGCCGCTGGTCGGCTTGTAGTGGCCGCAGAGCAGATTCAGCAGTGTGCTCTTGCCGGCGCCATTGGGTCCGACGATGCCGTGCAGCTCTCGGTCATGAAACTTCAGCGAGATATCATCCAGTGCTTTAAGTCCGCCCCAGTGTTTGCACAACCCTTCGGTTTCGAGAATGACAGCGTTATTCATGAGCGTTTCTCCAGCAGCTTCTCCAGATAGCCGGCAATGCCGTTCTTGAACAGGATCACCATCAGGATGATCAGCGCGCCCATAAACAGCAGCCAGTGTTCGGTGAGGTGCTCAAGCACATAGTGCAGCCCCTCGTAGACGAGCGTACCGAGAATGGCGCCATAGATGCTGCCCATACCGCCGAGGATCGACATCACCAGCGCCGAGCCGGAGGTGGTCCAGGCCAGCATCGACGGATTCACGAAGCCGTATTGCAGGGTAAACAGGTAGCCTGCATAGGCTCCCAGCGCCGAGGCCATGGTGTAAGCCATCAGGCGGAATACAAACACGTTGTAGCCAAGCGCGGTGGTGCGTCCCGGATTCTCGTGAATCGAGTCGATCACGCGGCCAAAGCGCGAGCGAATCACCAATCGGAAGAAGAACAGCGTGTTGAACAGCGACAGCAGGCACAGATAGTAGAAGTGGATGGGGTTATCCAGATCGAACAGGCTGATGCCAAAGATGCTGGTATCGGGTTTTACGTAGATGAACACGCCATCGTTGCCGCCGAAATCGATGGAGTCGGAGAAGTAGTAAAAGGCCATCTGCGCGAACGCCAGGGTGATCATGATCATGTAGATACCGCTGGTGCGCAGCACCAGAAAGCCGATGATCAGCGCCACAAGCGCGGCGATGACACAGATATAGAAGGTGTATACCCAGAAGTTAACCGCCTCATACTCCGGCGCGATGATGACGAAGATATACCCGCCAAGGCCGTAAAACATCGCATGGCCCAGCGTGATCAGGCCACAGCGCCCGACCAGGTAATCCAGCGACATTACGAAGATCGCAAAGATCATCACCGTGGTGAGTTTGCTGACGTAAAAGGTGTTCTGCTCCAGAAACAGCGGCATCAGCAGTGCCAGCGGAAAGAACACCCAGACGAAATAACGTTCGGTGCGTTTATTGAACAACATGGCATGACCTCCGGATCAGGACGAGAACAAACCCTGAGGTTTGATCAGCAGAATGAATGCCATCAGGATGTAGATCATCATGCTTGAGAGCTGAGGCATGAGTACCGAGGCGAAGGTGTCCACAAGCCCCACCAGCAGCGCACCGATAAACGCGCCCTTGATTGAGCCCATGCCACCAATGACGACGACCACGAAGCAGGCGATCAGCACGTGTTCGCCCATGCCGGGTACGATGGAACTCATCGGGGCGGCAATGACGCCTGCGACGGTGGCGAGCATGACGCCGATGGCAAAGACGATGGTGTAGAGGCGGCTGATATCGATGCCCAGGCATTCCACCATCTCGCGATTCGACTCACCGGCACGGATCAGCATCCCTAATCGTGTGCGGTTGATCATGAAGTACATGACCGCTGCGATGGCGACGCACACCAGCGCTACGAAAATACGGTACACCGGGTACTCCACCACATCGGTCAGCGGGATTGCGGCAGACATCGCCTCAGGCACCTGAACGCCCAGCGGGTCGTCGCCCCAGAGGATGCTCTGCAATGCGTTGAAGACGAAGATCATGCCGATGGTCAGCAGCACCTGATCGAGGTGGTTTCGCCGGTAGAGGCGCTGGATAAGGAGGCGCTCGACAACAATGCCGATGGCCAGCGCGATCACCGCCGAGATGATGGCGCTGAGCGTGAAGCTGCCGGTTTGCTGGACGAAGTACCAGGCCAGGTAGGCACCGACCATATACATGGAGCCGTGGGCGAGGTTGAGGATGCCCATGACACCGAACACAAGTGTCAGCCCCGAGGCGATCAGGAACAGCAGCAAGCCGTATTGCAGGCCGTTGATCAGCTGGACGAAAAACAGTGAAGTAGTCATAACAGAACCCGGATAGTGCAGGTAGATAGACGTTGCAGGGCAGGGCTGAACCCTGTCAGGGGTTCAGCCGCCGCTGCGTGGTCGGTTAGAGCTTGCAACCGCGGGCTGGGTCTTCCAGTGCGGCGGCAGGAACATCGATCACCTTGTTCTGGCCGTTTTCGACCTGACGCAGATAGATGTTCTGCACCGGGTTGTGTGCGCGAGAGAAGGTGATTTCGCCACGGGGGCTGAACAGATGCGCGCCCTCCATCGCCTTGATCAGCGCGGCCTGATCACTGATGTCGCCACCGAGCTGGTCTACCGCGTTGGCAATCAGCAGCCCCGCGTCATAGCCCTGTACGGCATAGATGTCGGCCGGTTTGCCGAACATCTGCTCGTAGTCCTGACGGAACTTATTGTTCACCTCGTTATCGAGGCCATCGGCATAATGCAGCGTGGTGCGCACACCCTCGGCGGAGGGGCCCTGCGCCTCCAGAGTACCTTCGGTGAGGAAACCACTGCCAAGCAGAGGAATCTTGCCCTTCAGGCCCAGTGCGTCGTAATCCTTGACGAACTTGACCGCACCGCCACCGGCAAAGAAGACGAACACGGCATCCGGGTTAATCGAGCCGATCTCGGAGAGGTATGACTGAAACTCGGTTTTCGGGAAGGGGACCAGAATCTCTTTGACGATCTCGCCACCACCGGCGGTGAAGGACTCTCGGAAGGCATCGAGACTTTCGCGGCCCATGCCGTAGTTCCAGCTCATGGTCACCACGCGCTTGTAGGCATTATCCAGCGCGACCTTGCCCATCGGGTAGGAGGGCTGCCAGGAGGAGAACGAGGTGCGGAAAATATTGGGTGCGCAGAGCGGGCCCGTTGCTGCGGCAGCACCAGCGTTGGGGATAATCATCACCGTATCTTTGTCCTTGAGCACCTTGATCATGCCCATGGCAACGCCGGAGTGTACCGGGCCGATGATAAAGTTCGCGTGGTGCTGATCCAGCAGGGATGATGCGATCTCCGGTGCACGCTCGGGCCGGGCTTCGGTGTCCATCTCGATGAACTCGATCTGACGGCCGTGCAGCGCTTGTGCGTGTTCTTTAAGTGCCATCTTGAGACCGTTGCGACCGGCGTCGCCAAGGGCTGCATAGATGCCGCTGAACGGCAGCATGACGCCCACCTTGATCGGGTCTTCGTTAGCCGCCAGAGCCTGGGAGCAGAGCGTACCGGCAACGGCGCCCGCCAGTAGCGTGTGTAACAACTTCTTCGTATCCATCGTTAACCTCGCGTTTTGTATTTGTTGTTATTCAAGGTCGATTAGAAAGAAAGCTGATCTGGATCAATAGCCGCGGTATGCACACCACTGTCCAAAAACTGCAAATCGAGCGGGGAAGGTATTAATGAGTGCACATAGCGGATAGGGCTTGCAGAAAATGGATTTCAAACAAAGCGCGCCCGTTTAACTATCAATGTCATGCCCCGCTGCGGGAGTTTAATCTCCCTCGGCGATCCACCTGGTAAATAAAAAGAGTAAGAGGTGTGACAATGAAAAAAGGTGTAATGAGACCCGGTCATGTCCAGATCAGAGTGCTGGATATCGACGAGGCACTTGTTCATTACCGTGACCTGATGGGGCTGATCGAAACCGATCGTGATGCCGAGGGCCGGGTGTATCTGAAAGGCTGGACCGAGGTCGACAAGTTCTCTGTGGTGCTGCGCGAAGCCGACACGGCGGGTATGGATTTCATGGGCTTCAAATGCGTGAGCGAAGCGGTGGTGGATCAGCTGCGTGGCGAGCTGGCGGAGTTTGGTTGCGCCATCGAAGATGTACCCGCCGAAGAGTTGAAAGACTGTGGTCGTCGCGTGCGTTTTACCGCCCCCACCGGACACAACTTCGAGCTGTACGCGACCAAGAAACAGACCGGCCGCTACGGCGTCGGCAACCACAACCCGGAGGCCTGGCCGCGCGATCTGACGGGCATGAAGGCACAGCGTTTCGATCATTGTCTGCTGTACGGGCCGGAGCTCGACAAGACGCTTGATCTGTTCCGCACCGTACTCGGTTTCGATCTGTGCGAACAGGTGATGACGCCGGACGGCAAGCGTGTGGCGCAGTTCCTCACCGTTGGCATGAAAGCCCACGATATCGCCTTCATCGATCATCCGGAGCCGGGTAAATTTCACCATGCCTCCTTCTTCCTGGAGAGCTGGGAAGATGTGTTGAAAGCGGGCGACCTGATCTCCATGACCGATACTTCCATCGATATCGGCCCCACCCGTCACGGCATCACCCACGGTTCAACGATCTACTTCTTCGATCCATCCGGTAACCGTAACGAGGTGTTCTGCGGCGGTGATTACTTCTACCCCGATCATGAGCCGATCACCTGGGATGCGGACAAGCTCGGAAAGGCGATTTTCTATCACGACCGGGTGCTCAACGAGCGTTTCCTCACCGTACTGACCTAAGCGCCTCGGGCAATTCAGGCTACAGCGTTCCCTTGCCAAGACCTTCCCTGTGAAGGTCTTTTTTTTTAGGGCGATAAAACGCAATGGCCGTTTTTTGAGTATTGAATGTGCCGGGGATGGATAGTGCATCAAGGATTATCCAGCGATCGCAATAATCAGATCGATACGCGTGCAAACAGGGGATAAAGGATAGCGCTAGGTGGATAGTGGCATATGGCCGGTGGCCCTAAATTGGATGAAAAATAAGGAGGGCACCCCATGCATCACGATCTGATTACCAAGCTGAACAGCATGATGGAAGAGGATAAAGAGCAAGGTCTTTATCGCTGCCGTCGTGAGATGTTCACCGACGAAGAGCTGTTTGAACTCGAGATGAAACATATTTTCGAGGGCAACTGGATCTTCCTGGCCCATGAGAGCCAGATCCCCAACAAGAACGACTACTTCACCGGTTTTATCGGTCGTCAGCCGATCTTTATCTCGCGCAACAAAGAGGGCGTACTGAACTGCTACATCAACGCCTGTAGCCACCGCGGTGCTGTGCTGTGCCGCAAGAAGAAGGGCAACAAGGCCGTGCATACCTGCCCCTTCCACGGCTGGAGCTTCAACAACGACGGCAAGCTGGTGAAGGTCAAGGATCCCGAAGAGGCCGGTTATCCCGCCTCCTTCAATTGCGACGGCTCTCATGACCTGAAGAAGGTGCCCCGTTTTGAATCCTACCGTGGCTTCCTGTTCGGCAGTCTGCGTGAGGATGTGAAGCCGCTCAAGGAGCATCTGGGCGAGGCCGCCAAGATCATCGACATGATCGTCGATCAGTCTCCCGAAGGGCTGGAAGTGCTGCGCGGATCCTCTACCTACACCTACGACGGTAACTGGAAGGTGCAGGCCGAGAACGGCGCCGATGGCTACCACGTCTCCGCCACACACTGGAACTACGTTGCCACCACCGGCCGTCGCAAGGCGGGCATGTCGGTTGATGACGTCAAGGCGATGGATGCCTCCACCTGGAACAAGCAGAAGGGCGGTTTCTACGCCTTTGAGCAGGGCCATATTCTGCTCTGGATGCGCTGGCCCAACCCGCAGGACCGCCCGCTGTACGAGCGTCGCGACGAGCTGGTCGAGAAGTACGGTGAGGCACGCGCCGACTGGATGATCGGCAACCTGCGTAACCTATGTCTCTACCCGAACGTGTTCCTGATGGACCAGTTCAGCTCACAGATCCGCATGTGGCGTCCGATCTCCGTGGACAAGACCGAAGTCACCATCTACTGCATCGCGCCCAAGGGCGAGAGTGCCGAAGCACGCGCACATCGCATTCGCCAGTACGAGGACTTCTTCAACGCCTCGGGTATGGCAACACCGGACGATCTGGAGGAGTTCCGCGCCTGTCAGGAGGGCTTCAAGGCCAGCTCGCTGCCGTGGAACGACATGTGCCGTGGTGCCGAACACTGGATCGAAGGCCCGGACGAAGACGCCAAAGCTCTGAATATCAATCCGGTACTCAGCGGTGCCAAGTCCGAGGATGAAGGGTTGTACACCGTACAGCACCGTTACTGGACCCAGACACTGACCGAGGCGTTAAACAAAGAGCAGGACGAGGCATAAGGGGAGCGATATGAGCATTACATACGAAGAGGTCCGCAACTTCCTGTACTCAGAGAGTCGTGCGCTGGATGACAAGCAGTGGGATACCTGGCTTGGTCACTATGACAAAGAGGCCGAATTCTGGGTGCCGAGCTGGGATGACGATGGTGAACTGACCACCGATCCGCAGAGTGAAATCTCGTTGATCTACTACGCCCGTCGCGATGGCCTTGAAGATCGCGTGTTCCGTATCAAGACCGAGCGCTCCAGCGCATCGAGCCTGCCGGAGCCGCGCACTCAGCACATGATCAGCAACATCGAGCTGATCACCGCATCGGAACACGACGCTGAAGTTCGGTACAGCTGGCTGACCAACAGCTACCGCTACAAAACCACCGATACCTACTACGGCAGCGCTGAGCTAACGCTGGTGCGGGCCGACAGCGGCGAGCTGAAGATCAAGCGCAAGAAGGTTGTGATCAAGAACGACTGTATTCACCACGTCGTGGACGTTTACCACCTCTAATCGACAAACCCAATAATAAAGAGTGCTCTGGAGGGCTAGCCGGTATCGGCACCTCCAAGAGCGCCGAGGTAGCAAAGCATGCATAAAGTAGCACTCAACTTCGAAGATGGCGTAACCCGCTTCATTCAGACATTGCCGGGCGAGACGGTGGCTGACGCTGCATACCGCTCAGGCCTTAATATTCCTATGGACTGCCGTGACGGTGCCTGCGGTACCTGCAAGTGCCACTGCGAATCGGGCACCTACGAGATGGATGGCTATATCGATGATGCTCTCTCGGATCAGGAAGCCGAGCAGCAATATGTTCTGACCTGCTGCATGGTGCCGGCGTCCGATTGTGTGGTGACGGTTCCGGCATCATCCGAGGTGTGTGTGCGTAGCCAACAGGCCGACGTGCATGGCGAACTGAAAGAGGTCAGACGCCTATCCGAGTCCACCATCGGCTTCACCGTGGCCGGCGATCAGGTCAGGGCGATGCACTTCCTGCCGGGGCAGTACGTCAATGTTCAGGTGCCGGGCAGCGATCAGTCGCGGGCCTACTCCTTCAGCTCAATGGTTGACCCGGAGGCCGAATCGGTCTCGTTTCTGATCCGTGCCGTGCCCAACGGCCTGATGAGTACCTACATGGCCGAACAGGCACAGATCGGCGAAAAGCTGACGCTGCGCGGACCCTACGGCTCGTTCTACCTGCGTGATATCAAGCGTCCCGTGCTGATGCTGGCCGGCGGTACAGGCCTGGCGCCGTTTCTGGCGATGCTCGAGAAGATCCGCGATACCGGCACTGACTATCCGGTCCATCTGATCTATGGCGTCACCAACGACTGCGATCTGGTCGAACTCGACAAGCTTGAAGCCTTTGCCGATCAGATTGAGCACTTCACCTTCACCGCCTGTGTCGCCTCCGAGCAGAGCGAATGGCCGCACAAGGGTTATGTCACCCACCATATCGAGCCCGGTCATCTCAACGATGGCGAAGTGGATATCTACCTGTGCGGTCCGCCGCCGATGGTTGAAGCGGTCAACGGGTTTATGACCGAGAAACGCATCGAACCGGTCAGTTTCCACTATGAGAAATTCGCGGCCAGTCACTGAGGAGTAAAGGGTCATGAAAGGCTCACGATTTGAAAACAAGGTGGCCGTTGTCACGGGCGCGGCCCAGGGTATAGGGCAGGCGGTGGCACTACAGATGGCCGCGGAAGGGGCAACGCTGGTGCTGGTGGATCGCTCCGAGATCGTGCACGAGGTTGCGCAGCAGGCGCTGGCGGCAGGTGCTGCCGCCGTGCATGTGGAAACCGCGGATCTGGAGCGTTATCCCGACTGCTGCCGTGCGATAGAGGGTGCCCACACGACGTTCGGCCGTATCGACATACTGGTCAACAACGTGGGCGGCACCATCTGGGCCAAGCCGTACGAGGCGTATGAAGAGGATCAGATCGAGGCGGAGATCCGGCGCTCACTGTTCCCCACGCTCTGGTGCTGTCACGCCGTCCTGCCCTATATGCAGCAGCAGGGCGCGGGCAGCATTGTCAACGTCTCGTCCATTGCCACCCGCGGGCTTAATCGCGTGCCCTATGCCGCAGCCAAGGGTGGGGTAAATGCGATGACCGTCTGCATGGCGTTCGAGAATGCCCAGCAGGGCATACGGGTTAACGCCGTGGCGCCGGGCGGCACCGATGTCGGTGAACGGCGCATACCGCGCAATACCTCTCAGCAGAGCGAGCAGGAAAGGGTCTGGTATCAGCAGATTGTGGATCAGACCATCGACTCGACATTCATGAAGCGCTACAGCCAGCCGGATGAACAGGCCAATGCGATCCTGTTTCTGGCTTCTGACGAGGCGTCCTATATCACCGGTACGATACTGCCGGTGGGTGGGGGCGATCTGGGTTAATTGCTTTGCAGTGTATTGGGGGCTCAGTCGGCCCCCTTTTTTATGCGCAGGAGGTACCGCAGAAGAATTCCCTGAACAACACCGTTTTTTCATTCTTGACGACTAGGGAAAACCCTTATATTGTTGGGCGCTGAATCGCCTCATCCAGGCGATCGAGCAGTAGACGATCGGCTTAACCCAGCCGACACAATAAAAACAACAGGAAACCAACGCTGTGATCCAGCTGCGGTTGAAGGTACTTCGTTATGATGCTCAATCTCTGCGTTACAGCCACGCCCTTGGCGTGTTCTCTCCTACAGCCGGTCGTCTCCGGCGGCATATCAAGCTCCCGAACTGAACATTCACCGCGGCGCTAACGCGTCCGCCTAAGTTCACTCAATTTTTCATCGGCACGTCCTGCTTCAGGCGGCTTAACCGCTGCTGCTCGGGACCGGGAGCGATCTTATGCAAAATTCCGTGACTCTGGACTCAGCTACCTCTGAGCCAGTTACTCTCGATTCAGTGAGTCTCCAAGACAAGTGGGAGAAAACCGCAGGCCGGGTCTATATCACCGGCAGCCAGGCGCTGGCGCGTCTGCCGATGCTGCAGGCCGAGCGCGACCGCGCCGCCGGGCTTAATACCGCTGGCTTTATCTCCGGTTACCGCGGCTCGCCGCTGGGCGGGTTCGACAAGACCCTGTGGCAGGTACGCGACTACCTCAAACGCCACAACATCACTTTCCAACCCGGTGTGAACGAAGACCTGGGCGCTACCGCGGTCTGGGGTTCGCAGCAGGTCAACGTGTTCGAGGGCGCGAAATACGACGGCGTGTTCGGCCTTTGGTACGGCAAGGGACCGGGTGTGGACCGCACTGGCGACGTGTTCAAGCACGCCAATGCTTTTGGCACCTCGCCCTATGGCGGGGTGCTGGCGGTGGCCGGCGACGACCACGCCTGCAAATCCTCCACCTTGCCGCATCAGAGCGATTACGCCTTCGCCGATGCGATGATGCCGGTGTTGTACCCCTCCGGCATCCAGGAGATGCTCGATCTTGGCCTGTACGGCTGGGCCATGTCCCGTTTCAGCGGCTGCTGGGTCGGCTTCAAGGCACTGGCCGAGGTGATGGACTCGGCGATCTCGGCCAACCTGGATCAGCAGCGGCTGGAGATCATCTACCCTACCGAGTTCGAGCTGCCGGCCGATGGCCTCAACGCCCGCTGGCCGGATCGGCCACTGCAGCAGGAGGCGCGGCTGCTCAACTACAAGCTGGCGGCGGCGCAGGCGTTCTGCCGCGCCAACCGCCTCGACCGCATCGTGATTCAGCCCGCGCAACCCCGTTTAGGCATCGTCACCACCGGCAAATCCTACCTGGACGTGCTGCAGGCGCTGGAGGATCTCGGCATCAGCCACGAGCTGGCAGCATCGCTCGGGATCGGCCTGTACAAGGTGGCGATGACCTGGCCGCTGGAGCCGGAGGGGATCCGTGAGTTTGCACAGGGCCTCGATGAGATCCTGGTGATCGAGGAGAAGCGCGGCCTGATCGAGGATCAGCTGAAGACGCAGCTGTACGGCTGGCAGGATGCTAAACGTCCGCGCGTGGTCGGCAAGCGCGATGAGCGCTTCGCTGAACTGGTCACCCCGTTGTCGGAGCTGACCCCGGCGATGATCGCCCGCGCCATCGCGTCACGCATCCAGGGTTTCTACACCAGCGAGCAGATGCAGCAGCGCTTGGCTTTCCTCAACGATAAAGAGGCGGAGTTGGCGCAGCCGCGGGCGCTGCTGGAGCGCACTCCGCACTTCTGTTCCGGCTGTCCGCACAACACCTCGACCACCGTGCCGGAGGGCAGCCGCGCGCTGGGCGGCATCGGCTGCCACTACATGGCGACCTGGATGGATCGTGGCACCGATACCTTCACCCAGATGGGCGGGGAGGGCGCAACCTGGATCGGCCAGGCCCCCTTTACCGACAACAAGCATGTGTTCCAGAACCTGGGTGACGGCACCTACTTTCACTCCGGTCTGCTGGCGATCCGCGCTTCGGTGGCGGCGGGCGTCAACATCACCTACAAGATCCTCTACAACGATGCCGTGGCGATGACCGGCGGCCAGCCGATCGACGGCACCCTGACCGTGCAGCAGATCACCCACCAGCTTTATGGCGAGGGGGTGCGCCGCATCGCGCTGGTCAGCGACGAGCCGGACAAGTATCCGAGCCGCGCCGATTTTGCCGACGGTGTCACTTTCCACCACCGCGATGACCTCGCGGCGGTGCAGATGGAGCTGCGTGAGATCCCCGGCTGTACCGCGATGATCTACGACCAGACCTGTGCCGCCGAGAAGCGTCGTCGCCGCAAGCGCGGCAAGATGAGCGATCCCGAACAGCGCGTGGTGATCAACACCGAGGTGTGCGAAGGCTGCGGTGACTGCGGCGTGCAGTCCAACTGCCTGTCACTACTGCCGGAGGAGACCGAGCGCGGGCGCAAACGCAGTATCGACCAGTCCGCCTGTAACAAGGACTTCAGCTGTGTGCGCGGCTTCTGCCCCAGCTTCGTCACCATCAAGGGCGGCAAGCTGCGCAAGCCGGAGCTGGTCGGCACCAACGCCAGCTTCCCGGAGCTGCCGGAGCCGCAACTGCCGCAGACGACTCAGCCATACAACATCCTGCTCACCGGTGTCGGCGGCACCGGCGTGGTCACCGTCAGCGCCCTGCTGGGCATGGCGGCACACCTGGAGGGCAAAGGTGCCGGGGTGCTGGACCAGATCGGTCTGGCGCAGAAATTCGGCGCGGTGATGAGCCATATCCGCATCGCGCCGAGCCAGGAACAGATCCACACGGTGCGGATCCCGGCCGGTGAGACCGACCTGATGATCGGCTTCGACCTGATGGTCGGTGCCAGTGAAGAGGCACTCGGCAAGCTGGAGCGCCAGCGCAGCCGCGTGGTGGTGAACAACCATGAGACCATGCCCGCGGCGTTCACCCGCGACCCGGACCTGCAGGTGCCCACCGAGCAGATGCAGCAGGTGATCTGCGATACCGCCGTGGTCGGCGGCAGCTACTGTCTCGACGCCACCCGTCTGGCCACCCGACTGCTTGGCGATGGCATGGCGGTCAACCTGTTCTGCATCGGTTACGCCTGGCAGCGCGGGTTGATTCCGCTCAGCCGCCAGTCGATCGAACGCGCCATTGAGCTCAACGGCGCCTCGGTGGAGGCAAACAAGCAGGCGTTCCTCTGGGGCCGCCGTGCCGCGTTTGACCTGACCCGGGTGGAAACCCTGGTCGACCCGGACGCCAGTGTGCAGGCGTTGAAGTTGCTGCCCAGCCTCAACCAGCTGATCGAGCGCGAGATGCAGCATCTGCGCGAGTACCAGAATGAGGCGCTCGCGCAGCGTTATCTCGATCTGGTGAACCAGGTGCGCGAGGCGGAGCTGTCGCTGGGCAAGGGTAGTCGTCTGCCTCTCAGATTAACGGGGGCCGTGGCCGAGCACTACAGCAAGGTGCTGGCCTACAAGGATGAGTACGAGGTGGCGCGTCAGCTCGCCTCGGCCAGCTTCCGTCAGCAGCTGGCCGAGCAGTTCGAGGGTGAGTTCGAACTGGAGTTCCACCTGGCGCCGCCGCTGATCTCCCGCATCGACCCGGCCACCGGCCGGTCGCGCAAGCGCAAGTTCGCGGGCAAGCGCATGCTGCCGCTGTTCCGCCTGCTGGCCGGGCTGCGCGGCCTGCGTGGTACGGTACTGGATCCCTTCACCTACAG
Source organism: Marinobacterium lacunae (assembly GCF_000705555.1). Taxonomy (GTDB): domain Bacteria; phylum Pseudomonadota; class Gammaproteobacteria; order Pseudomonadales; family Balneatricaceae; genus Marinobacterium_D; species Marinobacterium_D lacunae. The sequence goes on along the minus strand of NZ_JMQN01000011.1, from coordinate 82,346 downwards.
TGCCGACCGCCGCCTGGAGCTGCGCCTGATCGCCGAGTACGAGGCCGATATCCAGCTGATCCTGACCCAGCTCAGCGCGGCAAACTACGACGCCGCCTGTGAGCTGGCGCAGCTACCCGCCGCGATCCGCGGTTACGGCCCGGTGAAAGAGAAGGCCTACGCCAAGGCCCAGGCTAAGCGCGTTGAGCTGATCACGCGTATGAACGGCAGCACCGATGCCGGTCGGACCCTCGATCCCTACGTGCAGCTGCATGAGGTGAACGCATGAACGCCCCTATCAACAGCACTATCAATCAACCCCTGACCGATACCAACGAACAGAATAAAGAGCCGATGAACATGTCCGTATTCAGCCACCCGGAATTCGATAACCACGAACAGCTGACCTTCTTCAGTGACGAGAAGAGCGGCCTGAAGGCGATCATCGCCGTGCACAACACCAACCTGGGCCCGGCGCTGGGCGGCTGCCGCATGTGGCACTACGCCAGCGACGAGGAGGCACTGCGCGATGTGCTGCGCCTGTCCCGCGGCATGACCTACAAGTCGGCGCTTGCCAACCTGAAGCTGGGCGGCGGCAAGTCAGTGATCATCGGCGATCCGCGCCAGCACAAGTCAGAGGCGCTGCTGGAGATGATGGGGCGCTGCCTCGAGCGCACCGGTGGCCAGTACATCGCCGCCGAGGATTCCGGCACCAGCGTGCCCGACCTGCAGGTGATGAGCCGCTTTACCAACAACGTGGCCGGCATCACCGAGCGTACCGGCATTGATGGACTGCCCTGTAACGGCGATCCGTCACCGGCCACCGCCTATGGCTGTTTTGTCGGCCTGAAGGCGGCGGTCAAGCACCAGTTCGGCCGTGATGACCTGAGCGGTCTCAAGGTCGCGATCCAGGGTGTGGGCAACGTCGGTTACCGCCTGGCCAAACACCTGCGCCAGGCCGGTGCCGAGCTGTTTGTCACCGATATCCACGAGGAGCAGGTGCGCCTGGCAGTGACCGAGCTGGGCGCCACCGCGGTCGCGCAGGAGGAGATCCTGGGGCTGGATGTGGATGTGCTCTCGCCCTGCGCTCTGGGCGCGGTGCTGAACGATTTCAGCATCCCGCAGATCAAGGCGAAAGTGATCGCAGGGGCGGCCAACAACCAGCTGGCACTAGCCAAGCATGACCAGCTGCTGCAGCAGCGCGGCATCCTCTATGCGCCTGATTATGTGATCAATGCCGGCGGCATCATCGATATCTACTACGAGCGCGTCGGCCATGAACATACGAAAGTGCGCGCCCATATCGACACCATCGCCGATACGCTGCAGGAGATCTTCCGGCGTGCCGACGACAGTGGCCGTCCCACCGGTGAGATCGCCAACACGCTGGCGGAAGAACGCTTTATGACGCGATAACCCCTCGCAGTCCGCAAAAACCTTGCGGGCTGCATCCTCTCAAAACTTATCCAAAAGATAACAATAAGATGGAGAAGATTGATGACTGAGTTGACTCAGAGTCAAGCCGCGGGATCCGCCGCATCCGATACAGCCGGTACTCAAGCGGGCGCGAACGCGGCCCACCCGATGTGGTCCTCGCGGCTGGCGTTTATCCTCGCTGCCAGCGGTTCTGCCGTCGGCTTGGGCAATATCTGGAAGTTCCCCTATATCACCGGCGAGAACGGCGGTGGTGCGTTTGTGCTGGTTTATCTGGTTTGTATCGCACTGATCGGTATCCCGATCATGATGGCCGAGGTGGCGATTGGCCGGCGCGGCGGGCGTAGCCCGATCAACAGCATGCGTCAGTTGGCGCAGCGGGATGGCCGTTCCAAACGCTGGGCCTGGATTGGCGGCATGGGGATGCTCTCCTCCTACCTGATTCTGTCGTTCTACTCCGTTATCGGCGGTTGGGCGCTTGCCTATGTGGGCAAGTCCGCCGGTGGGCTGTTTGTCGGTGCGTCTACAGAGCAGATCGGTGCCCAATTCGGCGCCCTGTTATCCGACCCTTACAGCCTGTTGCTCTGGCATTCAGTGTTTATGGCGCTGGTGATCATGATCGTGGCACGAGGGGTCACCGCGGGGATGGAGAAGGCGATCAATATCCTGATGCCGCTACTGTTCGTGCTGCTGCTGGTGATGGTGGGCTACGCGCTGAGCACCGACCGCTTTGCCGACGGCATCAGCTTTCTGTTCACCCCGGACTTCTCCAAGCTCAGTACCGAAGGGGTACTGACCGCACTGGGCCACGCCTTTTTCACCCTGAGTCTGGGTATGGGCGTGATGATGGCCTATGGCTCCTATCTGCCCAAGCATGTTTCGATCGCGAAAACCGCGGTTACCGTATCCGTGGTCGACACCGTCGTTGCGCTGCTGGCGGGGATGGCGATCTTCCCGATCGTGTTCTCCAGCGGCCTGGAGCCGGGCGCTGGTCCGGGTTTGATCTTCAACACCCTGCCGATAGCCTTTGGTCAGATGCCGGGCGGCGTGCTGTTCGGCACGCTGTTCTTCATCCTGCTGGTGGTCGCGGCAGTCACCTCCGCGATCTCGTTACTGGAGCCGGTGGTGGAGTGGTTCGAGGAGCAGAAGGGTTACAGCCGCCTGCGCTGCACGCTGGTCGGCGGTATCAGCATCTGGGCGTTGGGTCTTCTGACCATCCTGTCGCTGAACGCATGGTCCGGCTTCCATCCGCTGGGCTTCATCGCCCGCTTTGCTGACAAGACCATCTTCGATCTGCTCGACTACGCCACCGCCAACCTGATGATGCCGCTGGGTGGTTTCTTTATCGCCTTGTTCGTTGGTTGGTTCATGTCCAAACAGGCGGCGGAGAACGAACTCTCCTTCGGCAATCCGCTGGCGTTCAAGCTGTTTATGTTCGTACTGCGCTTCATCACCCCGGCCGCCGTGCTGCTGGTGTTTGTGTATAACCTGATCTGAAGCGCTGAACGCGACGTTTTGACGAGCTCCTGTCAAAGCCGCTTTGGGGGACGAGTGTCCCCCTTTTTTCGGGCGAATACGCCTATTCTTTCTTGCCGCTGAAACGTGTTTTAACAGCGGGCATCGCCGTTAGTACGTCGATCCTCAAGGGCTTGTTCAACACCAGATAGGCGATCGAGCCGATCACGATGCCCCAGAAGGCCGAACCGAGCCCTAAAAAACTCATACCGGAGGCGGTGGCGAGAAAGGTAATGGTCGCCGCTTCACGGTGTTCCACTTCATCCAGTGCCGCCGCCAGGTTGTTGCTGATCGCGCCGATCAGCGCAAGACCTGCCAGCACCGCGATAAATGTTTTCGGCATGGCGCTGAACAGCAGGATGATCGTGCCCGAGAAGGTTCCGCCGATCAGGTAGAACAGGCCGTTGGCGATACCGGCTATATAGCGTTTGCCCGGATCTTCATGGGAATCCTTGCCGGTACACAGAGCGGCGGTGATCGCGGCGATAACGATGGTAATGCCGCCGAAACAGGCCAGTACCATCGAGGTGAGGCTGGTCAGCGTCAGAATCGGGCGTGCCGGTGTGTTGTATCCGGCGCCACGCAAGATCGCCATGCCGGGCAGAAACTGTCCGGTGATGCTGACCAGTACCAGCGGAATCGCGAGACTGAGTGTGGCGCCAATACTCCAGTGCGGCGTGATGAATGTCGGTGTGGTCAGCTGCAGCTTAACGCCGCTCAGATCGCTGCCCTCAAGCAGCACGGACAATCCGATACCGACCAGCAGCATCAGGATCAGGCTGTATCGGGGGAAGAGCCGCTTGAGCACGATGTAGGCCGCAATCATGGAAGCGGCCAGTGTCGGTGAGTGGCTCACCGAGGCAAAGGCGGCAATACCGAACTGGAACAGAATTCCGGCCATCATGCCGGCTGCGATGCCTTTGGGGATATGGCGCACCAGCCGGTCGAAGCCGCCGCTGAGGCCGATGATCATCATGATCACGGCGGCGGTGATGTACGCCCCTACCGCCTCGTTCAGGCTCAACTCGGGAAACAGCGTCACCAGCAGGGCGGTGCCGGGGGCCGACCAGGCTGTAATAACCGGTACTCTCAGCCACACGCTCAGCAGGATCCCGGTAAATGCCGCCCCTATAGAGACAGACCACACCCAACTGGCCAGCATGTCGCTGCCCACCTGTGCGCTCTGCGCGGCCTGAAAGAAGATCAGCAGGGGGCCGGAGTAGGAGACAAGGACCGCTAGAAAACCGGCGGTAATGGCTGAGAGTGAAAGGTCGTGACGCATGGTAAGAGGTACCGGAGATTGTTTGCAGGGAATGTACAGCCCTTCCACTTTAGTTGCGCAGATTGGATAGATTAAGCCCCGCTGGCCGGCAACACTGTTAAGAAATCCCGAACAATGGTGCAGGTGATGGATAGACTCAGAGCGATGCAGCTGTTCGTGCGCATTGTCGAGCTTGGCAGTTTCACGGCGGCCTCGGAACACCTTGATATGTCGCGCGCCTCGGCTACCGCGTTGATGCGACAGTTGGAGAGTCATCTTGGGGTCAGACTGCTTCAGCGCACCACGCGGCAGGTGAGCACCACGCCCGATGGCGAGGTGTATTACCGGCAGGTACAGTCCATTCTGCGTGATGTGGATGCGGTCGAGAACCGACTCTCACAGCAGGCGCAGTATCCAAAAGGGCGCTTAAGAGTCGATCTGCCCGCGTCATTGGCGCGCCTTGTGGTTATACCGGCGTTGCCGGCGTTCTATCGGCGCTATCCCGAGATCGTGCTTGAGCTCAGTGTGGCCGACAGGATGATCGACTTGGTGCGTGAGGGCGTGGACTGTGTGCTGAGAATCGGCGAGCTGGATGATTCATCGCTCATCGCACGACGGTTGGCGCTGTTGCCACAGGTAACCTGTGCCAGTTGCGACTATATCGAGCGACAGGGTCGCCCCGAATCGATTGGGTCTCTTGATCGACACTTTTGTGTCGAGTTTCTGTCAGCGACTACGGCGCGGGTGGACCCGCTGCATTTTATGGTCAACGGCAGAGCGGTTTCCAAAAGCCTGAGATCATCTTTGAGCGTTAATAACGGCACTGCCTATGTGGCAGGCTGCGAGGCGGGGTTGGGTATCGTGCAGGTACCACGCTACCACGTTGAGGCTCAGTTGAATGCGGGGCGGCTGATAGAGGTGCTGGTAGAGTGCGCGCCGCCTCCCATCCCCTTGTCGGTGCTCTATCCACAACATCGCCAGATGCCGCCACGCCTGCGCGTGTTCATCGATTGGCTGGTGGAGTTGTTTGAATAACGGGCTCTTGGGAGGGGGCTGAGTGATCGCGTGCAGATTTCTGCACTCAGTGGCTAGGTACTGCACGCATCGGAGCGCTGGTCATGATGTTTTGTCGCATTGTTAAACCAACAGAAAGGAAAAAATTCAATGTGCAGGAGCCAATAACAGAACAATCTCAGGGTGGCCATCATGACAGTTGAAACGCTCAGTCCGCTGGAACAGGAAAATATCGAATACCAACACACCGGCGGCATCAGTCAGAACAATGCTCAACACGCCTTTGTACCCGCCTTTCAGGACGCGTGCGATCAACGGGTCGAGCTGTCACGTTTCAGGGATGGCCGTGTGGCGTCTTTCCATACGCTGGATGGATTACCCGAGGAGTGGATCGTCAAACGTGATCGTGCTGGCCGGGTTGTCGAGATCAGAAGCAGTATTGTCTCCGGCTTCGTGCGTCATGGTCGCTTTTTCAGTCGTCAGGAGGCGGCTAATTATATCGATGAGATTGCGTAAAAAACTTGAGAGAACGTTATTCGGGTTTTGAATTAATTAGATCGGTGTTGTGAGTTAAAAAATAACCGGCCTCTTTTATAGAGTGGCCGGTTTTTATGTTGATTATATATTGCTGGGTTTACGCGATTTTAGTGTTCTGACAAGACCTGGTATTAAATCAGGTATTAGCACAGCTATATTTCAAGCCGTGCTCTATTTTGAGTATCCGATGGCGTCTCACCGAAGAGTTTCTTATATTCTGATGAGAAACGGCCTAAATGGCTAAACCCCCAGTTCATCGCAAGATTTGAAATGCTCTCATGACCGCAGCTCGCGATTATGTCATTGCGTACGCCTTCCAGCCTTACCCGTTTAAGGTAAGCCGTGGGTGGTTCACCAAAATGGGCCTTGAAATCAGCGTAGAGTTTATTGCGCGATACGCCTGCTACCCACTCGATATCCTCTATATGCAGGTCGTTCTTGGCGTTGTTGCGGATGTAGTCGATGGTCTTGATGATGTAGGCCGGTAGCTTGCGCTTGAACGCATCGCGCACTGCATCCGAGTAGTTATGCGGCTGAGAGGTCAGCAGCCCCTTGATCAGCGCTTGCTCTATATCGCGGATAAAAGGTGCGAAATTGTACAGGCTGCCAGATTGGGATAGCTCCTGCTCGATCAGCCTTATGGTGCGCCACCAGGCACTGGGTGCGCCCACGCGTGCATCCATTTTTGGCTCGAAAATCAAAGGCTTGTCGATCGGTTTGCCAATCATCGACTCCAGTGAAAGCTCCATTTCCCGACGTGAAATTCTGACCAGGCTCTTGCGGCAGTTGCCACTTATATTGAGCTCACAGGGGGCTGAAGGGGAGATGATGATGCCGCTGGTGATGTTGGACTCGGTCTTGTTGTCCGGCGTCGACAGCTCCTGAAACCCGCTGATCGGCAGGCTTATGCTGTAGCTGTTTTCCAGATCCTCGATTTTGACCGTGACGTCGGTACCGTACTCGATATGACCAATAGCGGTGGTGGTCGAGTTCAGAATATTACCCACGTGCCTGAAATGCATCTTACGTGCATTGTAGACGGTGAGATCATGAGGACCGCATATATTGGACATCCATGAGACTGCATCGGCAGTATCCTGGATATCGGCTGATATCTTCTTTGACGACTCAGCTTCAAACAGGCTTACGTTTTCCAGCATAGTGAAAACCGGATTATCCGGCCCTGTCTTTATGTAGACGTTATAATAATTGTTTTGGCTAACGTACGTTGAGCCGACCTTCAAACTAGCATGACCCATGATGTCGGTCAATGACTTAAAGTTTATATGGATGTGGGCTTTTCTGTCTTTCATTCATGATCAATACCGGGAAACCATCCATTTTTTCCGGTGAATGCGTCTGCTTCATACCCCTATCTGCATTGTGCAGGTGCAATAAAAAGAGGCAGTGTTTTATTTGTGGGATTACCATTTCCTGATTTAAGTACATGAATTGCAATCGCCTTTTGCAGGCATGAAAACGTGCACATATATATGGCGAGAATGACCCTGTTTGGTGCGTGGTGAAAAGGGGATAACGCTTCTAAAAAATCCGGATAGGCGAGCAGGGTGGTGGTTTGGTCTTATGAATCCATAAACCCACCGGCGGGGTACAAGGCCCCGTCTCTAACCGGAGGTCATCACGATGACAACAAATACAGAGATGCTGGAGATCTGGAGGGAGAAGATCGAATCTGCTCTCGATTTCCGTCCGGACGACAAGGTCTACAAGGTTGCACGTAGCGTATTCACCGACCGTGAACTGTTCGATCTGGAGATGGAGCTGATCTTCGAGAACACCTGGATCTACGCCTGCCACGAGAGCCAGATCGCTAACCCCAACGACTTCTTCACCATGCAGGCTGGCCGCCAGCCGATGATCATCACCCGCGACTCCAAGGGTGAGCTCAACGCGCTGCTTAACGCCTGTCAGCATCGCGGCGCCACACTGACCCGCGTCTGCAAGGGTAATCAGTCCACCTTCACCTGCCCGTTCCACGCCTGGTGCTACAAGTCGGACGGCAAGCTGGTCAAGGTCAAGGCACCGGACGAGTACCCGCAGGATTTTGACAAGTCCAGCCGCGGCCTGCGCAAGGCGCTGGTTAGCAGCTACAAGGGCTTCGTGTTCATCAACTTGAATACCGAATGCAAGCAGTCGCTGGAGGAGTTCCTGGGTGATGCCCGGATCGCTTTCGACATGATGGCGGCGCAGTCTCCGAACGGCGAGCTTGAAGTGCTACCCGGTTCCTCCAGCTACACCTTTGACGGCAACTGGAAGCTGCAGAACGAAAACGGCCTCGATGGCTATCACGTGAGCACCGTGCACTACAACTATGTGGCCACGGTGCAGCATCGTCAGCAGCAGGATGCGGCGAAAGAGGGCGGAGCCTCCAAAACCCTGGACTACAGCAAGCTCGGTGCCGGGGACAAGGAGACCGATGATGGCTGGTTCGCGTTTAAGAATGGCCACACCATTTTGTTCAGCGATATGCCCAATCCGGATGTGCGCCCCGGCTATGCCAGCGTGATGCCGCGCCTGGTCGAGGAGTATGGCCAGACCCGTGCCGAATGGATGATGCACCGCCTGCGCAACCTCAACATCTACCCCAGCCTGTTCTTCATGGATCAGATCAGCTCTCAGTTACGCGTGATCCGTCCGGTGGCCTGGAACAAGACCGAGATCCACAGCTTCTGTCTGGGCGTTAAGGGTGAGTCCGACGCTGATCGCGAAAATCGCATCCGCCAGTTTGAGGACTTTTTCAACGTCTCCGGCATGGGCACACCCGATGATCTGGTCGAGTTCCGTGAGGCTCAGAAGGGCTTTGAGGGCCGCGCCGAGCGTTGGAACGATATCTCCCGTGGCTGTGAAAACTGGGCCACAGGGCCTACCGCCAATACCGAGGCGCTGGATATCCAGCCTGTGCTGACCGGTACCGAGTTTACCCAGGAGGGGCTCTACGTGAACCAGCACTCGACCTGGCAGCGCTACATGCTGGAAGGGTTGGCAGCGAAGAAACGCAAGGCGCAGGAGGGTTGAGCCATGAGTAATGTACTTCAGAGCATCGAACAGTTTTTATACCGCAAGTCCGAGTACTGCGACCGCCAGCAGTGGGATGAGTACCTGGCGCTGTTCGATGAGAACGCCGAGTTCCATATCCCGCAGTGGGACTCCGAGCATGTCTACACCACCAACCCCAAGCGTGAGATGTCGCTGATCTACTACCCGAGCCGCGCAGGGCTAGAGGATCGTGTGTTCCGGATCCGTACCGGCAAGAGCGCGGCCTGCACGCCGATGCCGCGCACCATGCACCTGGTGGATAACGTTCAGGCGCAGCAGCAGGAAGATGGTAGCTGGCTGGTCAAGGCCAACTGGGCCACCCACTTCTTCCGCTTCGGCGAGGCGGAGTGTTTCTTTGGCTGGTCGGAATACCGCCTGCGTGCTGAGGGTGAGAGCTGGAAGATCCAGAGCAAGCGCTCGATTGTGCTCAACGACAAGATCCGCCATGTGCTCGATTTCTACCATGTCTGAGCCAATGACGTGCAATACGGTCTTCGGATCGGGAGGTAAGCAGTATGCATAAGGTTGCACTGAGTTTTAACGATGGCCGCACCCACTTTATCGGAGTCAACGGCAACGAGGTGTTGATCGATGCCGCCATGCGTCACGGGCTGACCCTGCCGGTGGATTGCCGAGAGGGTGTGTGCGCATCCTGCAAGGGCACCTGCCAGTCGGGTGATTACGATCTGGAGTATGTCGACGAGGACGCCCTCAGCGAGGATGACCTGGCCAAAGGCGGCATTCTGGCCTGCCAGATGCGGGTGAAAAGCGATTGTGCTGTGCGCTTCGATTTCGACTCGTCGCTCTGCACCAGTGCGGGCCCCGAAGAGGTTGAGGCACGGGTATCCAAAGTGGAGGTGCTGTCTGACTCAACGGCTGCGCTTCACCTCGATGCCAGCAGTCGCGCTGGCCAGCTGGACTTCCTGCCGGGGCAGTACGCGCATGTGCAGGTGCCGGGCACTGATGAGTGGCGATCCTACTCCTTTGCCTGCGAGCCCAACGAAGACAACCAGCTGCAGTTGCTGATCCGCCTGCTGCCGGATGGTGTCATGAGCAACTATCTGCGTGACCAGGCGCAACCGGGCGACCGGATCACGCTCAAGGCCCCACTGGGTGCGTTCTATCTGCAACAGGTCAAGCGCCCGTTGATCTTCGTGGCCGGTGGCACCGGCCTTGCCGCCTTCCTCGGCATGCTCGATCAGATGGCCTCCAATCCAGATAAGCAGGCGCAGCCGGTGCGGCTTTTCTACGGCGTAACCCGTCCGCAGGATCTGTGTGAGCTGGAGCGCCTCAAGGCCTACGAGCAGCGTATTCCCGAGTTCTCCTTCATGACGACGGTGATGAACCCGGATGCCGACTGGCAGGGCGCTACCGGTGTGGTGACCGACCTGTTCGAGGAGTCGCACTTCAACGGTGGTGAGGTGGATGCCTACCTGTGCGGGCCCCCACCGATGGTCGAAGCGGTCAAGAGCTGGCTGGATCAGCGCAACATGGAGAACAGCCGTATCTACTTCGAGAAGTTCTCCGCCAGCTAATACCTAACCCAACACGAAAACAGCACAAGAATAAAAAGAGGAAAGCACGATGAAAAAAGGTGTCATGCGACCTGGACATGTGCAGCTCCGGGTAATGGATATGGACGAAGCGGTTGCCCACTACCGTGATCTGATGGGCCTGATCGAGGTTGATAAGGACGCGCAGGGGCGTGTCTATCTCAAGGGTTGGACCGAGGTGGACAAGTTCTCGGTGGTACTGCGCGAGTCGGACACGCCGGGCATGGATTTCATGGCGTTCAAGGTGTTGAACGAATCGGTACTGGAGAGCCTGCACGGCGAACTGGTCGAGTTTGGCCTTGATGTCGAGCAGATTCCGGCCGGTGAGTTGAGCGGCTGCGGTCGTCGTATTCGTTTCGTTGCTCCGACCGGGCACAGCTTTGAGCTGTTCGCCGAGAAGGAGCAGCCGGGCCGTTACGGCATCGGCAACCACAATCCGGAGGCCTGGCCTCGCGATCTGCGCGGCATGAAGGCACAGCGCTTCGATCACTGTCTGCTCTACGGTGACGATCTGGATGAAACCTATCGTCTGTTCCGTGATGTGCTGGGCTTTGATCTGTGCGAACAGGTGGTGGATCCGGAGGGCACCCGTGTCGCTCAGTTCCTCACCTGCTCGATGAAGGCCCATGACGTGGCGTTCATCAAACACCCCGAAAAGGGGCGTTTCCACCATGCATCGTTCTTTCTTGAGACCTGGGAGGATGTGCTGCGCGCCGGCGATCTGATCTCGATGACCGATACCTCCATCGATATAGGGCCGACACGCCACGGTATAACCCACGGCCAGACAATCTATTTCTTTGACCCCTCGGGCAACCGAAACGAAGTGTTCTGTGGCGGCGACGTGTTCTATCCGGACCACGAGCCGATCACCTGGGATGCCGAAAAGCTCGGCAAGGCGATTTTCTACCATGATCGCCAGCTCAACGAACGCTTCCTGACGGTGTTGACGTGATAACGGATCGGTCGGGCCGAGCCCGGCCGGTTCTCGATATTTTTCAAACGAGTAGGAGTCATAACATGTCGATTATGAAACGCGTGGCGTCAATTCTGACCGTGGGTGTAGCGCTTGCTGTAGCACCGGTACAGGCAAAAGAGTTCAAGCTGGGGCTGATCACACCGCCAAGCCATGACTGGACCAAGGCCGCTTATGCCTTTGCCGATGAGGTCAAGGCCAAGTCAGACGGCGAGCACAGCGTAGCGGTGTATCCCGCCCGCCAGCTGGGCAACGAAGCGGAGATGGTGCAGCAGCTGCAGACCGGCGCGCTGGACATGGCGTTCCTCACGGTGGCGGAGATCTCTAACCGTGTACCCGATTTCGGTGCCCTCTATGCACCTTATCTGGTCGATAACATCGATCAGGCGGCGTCGCTCTTGAAATCCGATGCCGCGCGCTCACTGCTCGATCAGCTGCCTGCCGAAGTGGGGCTGGTCGGTATCGGCTATGGCATGGCCGGCATGCGCCAGGTCCTCAGTCGCGATACGGCGGCGGGCCCTGCGGACCTCTCCGGTCGCAAGTTGCGTATCACCCCGTTCGAGCCGATCCGTGACTTCTATCTGGATGTGGGTGCGGCGCCCGTTCCGCTGCCGCTGCCGGAAGTGTATGACGCGCTCGCCAACGGCCAGATCGATGCCATCGACATGGATTTCGATTCGATGCTTATCTTCAAGTTCTACGAGCGTGCCGACAACCTGCTGATCTCCAACCACATGATGTTCCCGATGGTTGGCGTGGTGTCCGGTCGTGTCTGGAAGGGGCTGACCCCGGCTGAGCGCGAGCTGCTGCAAACCAGCATGCGTGAACAGCTTGATGCGGTAATCGATCATTTCCAGGCCAAGGAGAAAGATCAGGAGAAGCAGCTGCGGGCGCAGAATATCAAGATTCGCGAAGCGGGCGAGCAGGATTTCGCCGAAGCGATCAACCAGTGGGAAGCGACCTGGTCGGAGAAAGCAAAATCGCTGGGCAAACTGCGTCAGGCAGCAGCCGAGATCAAAGGCAGCTGATTCAAAACCTATAGCATGAGGTCTTCGCGGTTCAGGCCGCGAAGACCGGGAGTACGCTATGTTGCAAAAGTTGTCCGATGGGCTGGCCCGTCTCGAGATAGGGTTGGCGGCGGTGCTGGCTGCAGCCGTCACGCTGCTGATTCTGCTCAATATACTGACCCGAGCGGTCGGCATGGCGATCTACTGGGTCGACGAGCTGGCGATCTACGCCATGATCTGGTCCACCTTTCTGGCCACCTCGGTGGTGCTCAAGCAACGTGATGCGATTACGGTCACGATTCTGATCGATAAGCTTGGTGAGCGCGGGCGTTACTGGATGAGCCTGTTTGCAGACCTGATGGTTTTGCTCTTCGCACTGATTCTGCTGGTGCTTTGCTGGCGCTGGATGGACCCGCCGACGCTGATCGCGAACGGCTTCAATATCAAGGCGTTTCAGGCCGAAACGTTTAACTTTATATACTCGGAAAAAACGAACACGCTAGGGATGCTTAAAATATGGCCCTGGCTAATCGTTCCGTTATTTTCGATCTCGCTTACTGTTCATTCATTAAATAATTTGGCGCTTAAAATTTTCAGTATACCTATATACAGGAGTGCCAGAGCATGACGTTTATACCCTTTTTTATTCTGCTGTTTTGTGCAGTTCCAATTGCACTGGTATTGGCACTGACATCTCTCTGGTACATCTGGACCTCCGGCAATGCCGTGCTGTTCGACTCCTATCCCCAGCAGCTGTTCAGCGCCATCGACAGCTACGGCCTGATGGCGATTCCGCTGTTTATGCTGGCCGGCGAGTTGATGAACGAGGGTGGTCTGACGTCACGCCTGATCAACATGTCACGCATTCTGGTCGGTGGTTTCCGAGGGGGGCTTGCCTATATCAATCTGGTGGCCAACATGATGATGGCCGCGATCATGGGCTCTGCCGCTTCACAGATTGCGATCATGTCTCGCGCCATGGTGCCCGCCATGGAAAAAGAGGGGTATGACAGTGCCTATGCTGCAGCGATTACCGCCGCCGGTGGGTTGCTCTCGCCGATCATTCCGCCCTCCATGCTGTTCGTGCTCTATGGTGTGTTGGCGCAGGTGCCGATCGCCGAGATGTTTATCGCCGGTATCTTGCCGGGCATCATCATGTCGTTTCTCTTCTTTTTGGTGATCGCCGTGATCGGACTGGTCCAGCAATACCCGAAAGGGGAGTGGCCCAGCCGTAAGCAGTCGGTAGAGTTTTTCCTCATGGGGTTACCGGCCGGGTTGATTCCGGTGGTGATTATTGGCGGCATCCTCACCGGCCTTGCAACACCGACGGAATCCGCGGCATTGGCCTCCCTCGGCGCGCTGCTGATCGGCAAGTACGTGTACAAGGATCTGGAGCTGAACCATCTACCTGAGATCCTAAAGCGCACGGCGCTTAACTCCGGCATGGTGGTGATGCTGATCTCCGCCGCGGGTGTCTTCGGTTGGGTGGTTGTCTATGAACAGCTGCCGCAGGCCGCCGCCGGCTGGATAGCCCAGCAGACCAGCGATCCGTTCACCTTTCTGTTGATGGTGATCGGTGTGCTGATACTGATCGGCATGGTACTTGATGGCATCGCGGCACTGATTCTGGTGGTGCCAATTCTTCTGCCGATTGCACAGCAGCAGTTCGGTATCAGCCCCTATCAGTTTGGTGTTGTCGTCTGTCTGACACTGGTGATGGGATTATTAACGCCGCCGGTGGGGGCGGGTTTGTTCATTGGCAGCTCCATGACCGGCGTGCCGCCAATGAAGATATTCCGTTCGCTGATGCCTTTCCTGTTTGCAACGCTGGTGACATTGGTTTTGCTGGCGGCAATACCCGAGCTGGTCACGGCGCTGATTTAATAAATACCCCCCAATAGGCGCAAGGCGGGGCTTAGGCCTGCGCCTTGCGCAACGTCTCGCTGGGCTTTTCACCATAGAGCTGCTGATATGCCTGACTGAACCGACCCATGTGACTGAACCCCCATTTCATCGCGGCCTCGGTGACCGAGAGCGTGTTGTCGGGGGCGAGCAGGTTTTCCCGGACACGCTGCAGGCGCACACTGCGTAGATATTCCATCGGGCCTGTCTGGCGAAACTCGTGAAATCCGGAGTAGAGCGTGCGCAGGCTCACCCCTGCAATTTCCGCAAGCTGCGACGGGGTCAGGGTTTCATGGGCGTGGGCGTCGATATACTCCTCTACGCGCTTGACGTGCCGCGGGGCCAAAGCACGGCCATCCTGTGCTAGCTGGTCAGAGTAGTTGTGCGGTTGCTGGCTCAGTAGTGTGGCGATCAGCAGCTCTTCGAGTTGCTGCAGTATCAGGCGCTCATGCAGGCTCTCGGGGGCTTCTTTCTGAATTCGGATGATGTACTCGAGTGCGTAGTGCCAGGCCGGCAGTCCGCGCCAGTCAAAGGCGTTGCTGAAGGTCAGCGGTTGTTTTAGAGGATGGCCCAGATAGCGGCTGCAGAGCTGTTCAAGCTCGGCTCTGTCGATGCGCAGCATCAGCTGGTCGCAATCCGGGTGGTAGCGCATACGCAGCCGTTGGGTCGGGCTGATGATCACCCCTGTCTGGGCGGAGGTCAGGATGGTGTCGCTGTCGCAGCTGATCTCGGCACTGCCGGCAAGTGGCATCTGGACGAGGAAAAAATCCTCCAGTTTGTCCGGATCGACACTGACCTCTCCACCGTATTTGAGGCGGTGGAGCGAGAGCTTTCCCAGCGCGAACTGATGCAGGCGCGAGTGCAGATCCTCCGGGCTGCGGAGCAGCTCGAACTGATGCGGTTTGAACGACTGACCTACCTTGTCTTTTACCTCATCGGCATCGTCTGAATCGACAACCAGCAGATCCGGCTGGTCCAAGAGTACGCCCGCCAGAAACGGCGGCGGTGCGTCTTTGCGTGACATCGGCTACTTCTCAACTGTTGGGGCATTTTTATTGTTTATGTAGCAGTCTCTGCTGCTATTTAACCCAACGCCATCATAAACAAGTTTATACCGGTTATTTAATCGGCGTGTTGAATTTTTCGCACTAAGTGGATAGTGGCTGCCATATTCGGCGCGTAAGTCTGAAATGCCTTTGCAAGTATGAATCGACGGTTCTGAATAAATTCTATGCAGAGGCACGCAATGAAAAGATCAATAACAATATCGGCTAAAGACGGCAGCGGAAATTTCGGTGCATATGTATCGGTGCCGGCGTCAGGAAAAGGTCCGGGTCTGGTTCTGTTGCAGGAGATTTTTGGCGTCAACGACACCATGCGTCAGGTCGCCGATTACTACGCGGAAGAGGGCTATGTTGTGGTGGTGCCGGATCTGTTCTGGCGTCAGGAGCCCAATGTGGAGCTCGACTACGATGTCGAATCCTGGAAAAAGGCGTTCGGCTTCTATCAGGGCTTCGATCAGGACAAGGGTATCGAAGATATCGCCGCCACCATCGACGCCCTCAAGGGGCTTGATGAGTTCACTGCCGGCGTTGGTGTGCTGGGCTTCTGCCTCGGTGGCCGTCTGGCCTACCTGAGCGCCTGCCGCTGCGATGTAGATGCCGCCATCGGCTACTACGGCATGGGGATGGAAAACCATCTCGATGAGGCGGACAACATCAAGGGCAAACTGGTACTGCATTTCGCCGAGCTGGATGAGTACTGCCCGGCCGAGGCGCGCGACCAGCTGTTTGCCGCGCTGCAGGGGCGCGACAACATGGAGCTCTATCTCTACCCGGAAGCGGATCACGCCTTTGCCCGCGCAGGGTCCGAGCACTACCACAAGCCCTCGGCGCTGATGGCGCATCAGCGCTCGGTGACCGCGCTGCGCCGCACCATCGGCCCGAACTACGACCTGTCCTATCTCTGGGATAAGCACTGCGAATATGAGTTTTCCACCCGCAACGTGGATGACACCATGGCGACCATGGTCGCTCAGCCCTACGTTAACCACATTCCGACCCTGACAGGCGGTGTCGGTTACAAGGACCTGTACCGCTTCTACAAGCATCACTTCGTGGACTCCAATCCGCCGGATACCAAGCTGATTCCGATCTCCCGCACCATCGGTGACACCCAGATCGTTGACGAGTTGCTGTTCTGCTTTACCCACGACCGCGAGATCGACTGGCTGGTGCCGGGCATCGCGCCGACCGGTAAGTACGTGGAGATCCCGCTGGTAGCGGTGGTGAAGTTCCGCGGCGACAAGCTCTACCACGAGCACATCTACTGGGATCAGGCCACGGTGCTGGTACAGCTCGGTGTGCTGGACCCTGAAGGGCTGCCGGTGGCCGGGCGCGAAACAGCGGCGAAGCTGCTGGATGAAACCCTGCCCTCCAATGAGCTGATGGCGAACTGGGCCAGCAGCGCGAACAAGGCTTGAGGGGGTGAATCATGACGGGTGTGAATAACTCTGCTGCGCTTAACGGCGTGGCGCTGATTACCGGTGGTGCAACCCTGATCGGTGCCGAAGTGGCCAAAGCCTTCGTGGCCGAGGGCGGCAAGGTGGCGATCCTGGATCTGGACGCGGTCGGTGGAGCGAAGCTGGCTGACGAGCTGGGCGCTTCGGCCCTGTTCATCGAGACCGACATCACCGATGACGACCAGCTGCAGGCTGCGGTATCCCGTAGCGCCGAGCATTTCGGCGGTATCGATTATCTGGTCAATCTGGCGTGCAGCTACATCGATGACGGGGCGG
The DNA here is from genome assembly GCF_000705555.1 of Marinobacterium lacunae. Classification (GTDB taxonomy): domain Bacteria; phylum Pseudomonadota; class Gammaproteobacteria; order Pseudomonadales; family Balneatricaceae; genus Marinobacterium_D; species Marinobacterium_D lacunae. Next base: position 65,314 of record NZ_JMQN01000011.1, on the reverse strand, counting down.
ACTCCCCCCGTGCCGACTGGCTCAAGGCGCTGGATATCAATCTGGTCAGCGCCGTGATGGCAGCGAAGATGGCCAGACCCTGGCTCAAGGCCAGCCAGCGCGGTGCCATCGTCAACTTTACCAGCATCTCGGCTCAGGCCGCCCAAACCGGTCGCTGGATCTATCCGGCGAGCAAGGCCGCAATGAAGCATCTGACCCGCAGCATGGCACTGGATTTCGCGCCGGATGGCATCCGCGTCAACTCCGTATCGCCGGGCTGGACCTGGTCCCGTGTAATCGGTGAGGTCAGCGGCGGCAACCGTGAAAAGGCTGATCGTGTTGCTGCGCCGTTCCACATACTGGGCCGTCTGGGCGATCCGCAGGAGGTTGCACAGGTGGTGACCTTCCTCTGCTCGTCGAAGGCAAGTTTCGTCACCGGCGCTGATTACGCCGTCGACGGCGGCTACTCCGCGCTTGGGCCGGAGCAGCAGGAGCCCGCTATCCCGAAGCTGGCCGAATAACCCAACGCCTAGGTCTTCGGGCCATTACAAGAAAAACAGTTCAGGAGAGTCATCCCATGACACGCAAAATTGCAATCGTCGGCGCAGGCCAGTCAGGCCTGCAGACCGGAATCGGCCTGCTCAAGGCGGGCTATGAAGTATCCATTCTGTCCAACCGCACCGGCGAGCAGATCAAGGCTGGCAAGGTGATGTCCAGCCAGTGCATGTTCGACATGGCGCTGCAGAACGAACGCGATCTGGGAATCAATTTCTGGGAGAACGACTGCCCGCCGGTTGAAGGTATCGGCCTGCGCGTGCCGGACCCGGCCAACGCGGGTAGCAACCTCATCGAGTGGGCGGCGCGTCTGGATAAGCCGGCCCAGTCGGTGGATCAGCGTGTGAAGATGCCGGTATGGATGGACGAATTTGTCCGTCTCGGCGGCGATCTTCAGATCCGTGATGTGGACGTGGATGTGCTGGAAGAGCTGGCCAAAGCCTACGATCTGGTACTGCTGGCGGCAGGCAAGGGCGACATAGTTGGCCTGTTCGAACGTGACGCTGAGCGTTCCACCTTCGACAAACCCCAGCGTGCACTGGCGCTGACTTACGTGCACGGCATGAAGCCGATGGAGCCGTTCTCCCGCGTGGCGTTCAACCTGATCCCCGGTGTCGGCGAGTACTTCTGCTTCCCGGCGCTGACCAATAGCGGCCCGTGCGAAATTATGGTGTTCGAAGGGATCCCCGGTGGCCCGATGGACTGCTGGCAGGATGTCAAAACACCCCAAGAGCACCTGGCGCGCAGCCTGGAGATCGTCAAAAACTTTGCTCCGGCCGAAGTGGAGCGCTGTCGCGGTATCGAGCTGACCGACGACAACGGCATCATCGCCGGCCGTTTCCCGCCGACAGTGCGCAAGCCGATTGCAACGCTGCCCTCCGGTCGCAAGATCATGGGGATTGCCGATGCGCTGGTGGTCAACGACCCGATCACCGGTCAGGGCTCCAACAACGCCTCCAAATGCAGCCGGATCTACCTCGATGCCATTCAGGCGCGGGGCGATCAGCCGTTCGATGACGAGTGGATGAATGCCACCTTCGAGGCTTACTGGTCATATGCCAATGGTGTGGTGGATTGGACCAACAGCCTGCTGGTCCCGCCACAGCCGCACACCCTTGAGTTGCTCGGCGCCGCCCAACAATCACCGTCTCTGGCGGCGCGTATCGCCAACGGCTTCAACGATCCGACCCAATTCATGCCCTGGTGGAAGGATGCCGCTGCCACTCAGGACGTGGTTCAGACCCATATAGCATCAGGAGCCTGATATGACGACTTCAAACCTGGCTGTGGCCGAGCGTGATACCTTCACGCCGACCAACGAGATAGACCCGCGCGAGCTGCGTAACACCCTGGGCCTCTTTGCCACCGGTGTCACCGTGGTGACAGCCCCCGGCCTTGACGGCAAGCCGGTGGGTATTACCGCCAATTCCTTTTCATCCCTGTCGCTGGACCCGCCGCTGGTGCTGTGGAGTCTGGCGCTGAAGTCCAGCAACGTGGGGCTGTTCAAAGAGGGCAACCCCTTTGCGATCAACATACTCGGTGCTCATCACCAGGAGCTGGCGTTGCAGTTCGCCCGCCCGATGCCGGACAAGTTTCAGGATGTGGAGTTTGAAACCAATACGCATGGCGTACCGCTGCTCAAGGGGGCTCAGGGCCATCTCGAGTGCACGGTGAGCTTCACGCAAGAGCTGGGCGATCACCTGCTGATCGTCGGGCGGGTCGATGCCATCGCTTCCGAACCCTGTGATCCGCTGCTGTTTTACCGGGGTACATTCGCCCGTTTGCTGAGCGAGTGATTCTGACGGCTCCGCCGACAATGGCGGAGCCTGCCTGATATAAACATAAGGAAAACAATCGATGACAGTTTGCACACCAACCAAGCTGACGCTTGCCGCAACGATTGCCATGCTGTGTTCCACCCACGTACTGGCGACGGAGGGGGGCGGTTCCAACTATCCGATGGGGGCCGAGAACTACCTGATGGGCGCCTTGCCGCCACCGGGGGTCTATCCGCTGATCTATGCCGAGCACTACAGTGCCGACGAGTTCAAGGATGGCTCGGGTGACAGCCTGCCGATCGACTTCGATCTGGAGGCGAATGTGTTGGCGCCACGTCTGGTCTGGGTGACCGACAAGACAATACTAGGTGGCCAGCTATTTGGTGCCGCGCTGCTGCCGCTGGTGGATCTGGATGTATCCGTGAACGGCTTCAGCCAGAGCAACAAAGGGGTGGGGGATCTCGACCTGACCGCTGCGCTGTCCTATCACCACAGCCCCAACCTGCACAGCGCCGTGGGCTTCGACCTGTTCGTGCCCACCGGTGAGTACGACAAGAACGATCTGGCTAATATCGGTCGTAACTACTGGGCGCTGCAGGCGGTGTATGCAGCCTCTCTGGTGAACCCGACCGGTCTGAACGCCGATGTGAAGTTCATGTATGACTACAACTTCGAGAACGATGACACCCACTATAAGTCGGGTCAGGAGTTCCACTTCGATTATGCCGTCGGTTGGGGGGTAACCCCGAACTGGACCGTCGGTGTGGGCGGTTACGGCTACAAGCAGGTAACCGGCGATGAGGTGAACGGTGTGGATATCGGCAACAAGGGTCAGGCGTTCGCCTTTGGCCCAAGCGTCAAGTATGACAACGGTAAAGGGTTCTTCTTCTCCATGAAGTACCAGAAAGAGTTTGCCGTGGAAAACCGTCCGGAGGGCGATGCGCTCTGGATCAAGACTATCATCCCCTTCTGATAGCCGAGCTTGACCGGCCCAGGCGGCCGGTCTTTTTCTTTTGGCGTCTAATCTTTCCCTCTTTCCCTCTTTCCCTCTTTCCCTCTTTCCCTCTTTCCCTCTTTCACTCTGTACCGTTCTCTTTCTTTTATTCCCGGCTCCTATCCACCCCAGTCACACTTCGCTATTGGGGTTGATGTGCGGTGATCGAGCGGGGCGCTCAGGCCCCGCGCTGGACGCGGTCACTTGAGCTCAAGCAGTTTCTCCGGCTTGAACGCGACGCAGAAGTTGCCCCAGTGACGCCCTTTGACATGCAGCGGGATAGAGATGGAGTTCATGATCTCGCCGGTATCGCGCACGAACGTAAGCAGCAGGAAGGGGGCGGCGTTGGCTGCACGGCGTTTCTCGGCGCGGTTGGCCGCATAGATCCGCTGGTGGCGGCTATTGGCCGTGTCGATATCGGGATTGCCGGTCAATGGCTTCGATATTTTAGCGTTGGTGACCGGCATATAGCCGTTCAGATCGAAAGCGGTGATCAGCCAGTCAGGGTGCTCACGCTCGATCTGGTCAAATAGCGGTTGAATGCGGCTTTTGCAGGCACTGAGGTAACCGGTACTGAATTTGGCCGGTTCCTGGTTCGGATTGTCGCGGCGATAGTCAGTGTCGAACAGGTTTTGTCCGCCTTGTGCCAGATCGTTCAGCGCCTGCTCGGTTTCCCGTGCCCAGCGTCGGGCGCTACCTAAAATCTCTTCGAAGCCGCCATAGCCGATCTGGAACCGCGACAGCAGCTCCTGCATCTCCTCGGTGGCGCTTTCCAGCGCCTGTGCATGTTCAGCCGAGACCTGAACCTCGTCGCGGATGCCGTCGGAGAGTTCGGTGATCGAGCTGATGTTGTCGTGTGTCGCGCTGTTGGTGCAGGAGAGCTCCTCAATGGCGGCGCTGATCTCGGTCAGCTGGCCATTGAGCAGCTCGAAATCCTTCAGCATCAGCGAGAACTTGTCGCGGGTGCGGGCGATAAAACCATCGGTTTCGCTGACATGGTGCAGAATGCGTTCAGAGGCACTGCGCGTACTGCCCACCAATGTTGTCATCGTGGAGATATTGCTGTCGATCTCCTGGGTCGCATCGCTGACCTTCAATGACAGCGCCCGAACCTCATCGGCCACCACGGCAAAGCCGCGGCCGGCTTCTCCGGCGCGGGCCGCTTCGATCGAGGCGTTCAGGGCCAGCAGATTGGTCTGCTGGGAGAAACCCTGCACCATCGACAGCACGCTGATGATGCTTTCCGAGTTGTGCTCCAGCTGCTGCACCATGCCCTGAAACTCGCGTACCTGCGCTTCAATTGCAGAGACCTGCTCGCGGATGCGCTGGATCTCCTCGTTGGATTGATGCACCTCCTGCAGATTGTGCTCATTGCGCGCGGCAATGTTCTGGGTATGGCGTGAGATATCACTGATCGCGTCAGTGGATTCACGGCTTGACTGGAACACCAGTTGCGCCGCTTCCACCTGCTGTTCAGCGGCCTGATTGACCCGGGTAATGCTTTTCTGCATCTGCGCCGAGCAGATCGACACATGAACGCTGCGTTGGCGGGCGTTGGCGATCATCTGTTTCAGACTGGTGGAAAAGTCGTTGTAGGCATGGCTGATCTGCGAAAGCTCGGCGTGGGAGCTTGGCGGCAGGGTAAAGGAGATATCACCTTCGCGTTTTCGGATCTCATCGAAGCCGAGCCTTAAGCGCGTCACAGGTGTGACCAGAAAGCGCCAGAGCAGCAGGGCGGCCACACCTGAACTGATCAGCGCGATCACACAGGCCGCTGTACTCCATAACCGTAGTTGGGGGGCCATAGGGGCTGGTTGTGGGTCTAGCTGCAAGGTGCCCGCCAGCAGCACCAGAAATGGCAAAAGCAGAAGGGCAATAACCGAGCCTATCCTTGTGTAGAGCGAACGGCGCGGTGGCGTGCGCAGCACTGTGGGTTGAGTGGTCATGGGTGTCTCTCTCGAACTGAATTGGAGGGGTGGGGAGCGTCGATGTTCGAGAGTAACGAGGCGGCTTTCGGTGCCACTATCCGAATAGTGCTGTGCGTATCCGGATAGTGCGGGAATGTCGTGTAAAACGCTCAAAATTTCATTTCAGGCCGGTATACTGAATCAAAAATATTTCAAGCCCCTCGTACCTATAAGTTGATCCAACGCAATAAAAAAACGGGAGGTCTGTATGTTATCAGGCAAGGCTTTGTCTCCCTGTATACAGAAGGCTTTGAAGGACGACACAAATCGGTTGCTGTTTCATTCTGTCTCCCTTGATGAGGTGAGAGAGGAGGTGGCCGCCGCGTATAAACCGCATCGCCTGGATATGGACGCCGATAAAGGGCTGGATGCGCGCATGCACTCACTTTCGCTGGGGCAGGTGAAGTTCAACCGGCTCAAGTACGGCGCGAATGTGCGAATAGATCCCAAGCATCTGGAGCAGTTCTACCTGATCCAGATGCCGGTCTGCGGCCGGGCGGATATCATCAGTGGCGAGCACCATATCGCCCTTGATGCGAATCTGGCCTCGGTGCTCAACCCCACCGATCCACTGAGCATGTGGTGGAGTGGCGACTGCGACATGTTGATGTTCAGGATCGAGCGTGACGCGGTTGAACGTGCCTGCGGGCAACAGCTGGGCCGGCCACTGGGTGCGCCGCTGAGCTTCAAATCTGAGCTTTCCTGGCGGGCCAATCCGATCTGGAGCAACATGATGCTCTACCTCACGCAGTTGTTGGCGGAGTGCCCCTCGGCTACCGATCAGGTACTGATTCGTCATCAGCTAGAGCAGCTGGTTATCAACACCCTGCTTGCGATTCAAACCCACAGTTATACCGATGCCATGAATCAACCGGGACAGACGCTGGCGCCTCGATACGTCAAGCGGGTCGAGGAGTATATCGAGGAACACGCCTCCGAGGCGCTGACGCCGGGGCAGCTTGCCGAGCTTGCCGGTGTCAGCATTCGTACCCTGTATGCGGGCTTTCATGACTTCCGCCAGACCAGCCCCATGGAACATCTGCGCCAGATCCGCCTGAAGAAGGTCAAAGCGGCGCTTGAGCAGCAGGCTGTGTCGGTCACCGACGCGGCGTTGAGCTGGGGATTCACCCACATGGGGCGTTTCAGCCGGGAGTATCAGAAAGTCTTCGGTGAAAAGCCCAGCGACACCCGTCGGCGGTGTCAGGGCTAAGCAAACCATTCGCCGCGACTAAAGCCCACTTTAAGCTTCATTTCAGACTCCTCCTTTCATACTGGCCTCCTACTTATATAGGAGGCCGTTTATGGAAAGTCTCACACATACCGATACAGCCACCGACAGGGCCACTGCCACCGGCAGCGTCAAGGTCTGGGACCCGTTGGTGCGTATCTTTCACTGGTCGTTGGTGGGGTTCTTCACCCTTGCCTGGATCACCGCAGATGAAGTTCAGGTGCTACATGAGTGGAGCGGTTATGCCATTGCGGCACTGGTGGGCTTTCGGCTGGTCTGGGGGCTGATCGGTACACGCCACGCCCGCTTTGCCAGCTTCGTTCACGGGCCTGAACGGGTCAAAGACTATCTCAAGCGTCTCTTCAGTGGACGTCCACGCCATTACGTCGGCCACAATCCAGCCGGTGGCTGGATGGTACTGGCGCTGTTGCTGGGGCTCTCGATGCTCACGTTGAGCGGTATGGCACTGGTCGCGACGGAGGGGGATGGGCCGTTGGCGGCAACCTGGGTGGCGGGTCTATCCGAACATCTGGTGAAAGAGGTCCATGAGTTTTTCGCCAACCTGCTACTGGCAATGGTGGCTGTACATCTGGCCGGTGTGTTGGTCAGCAGTCTGCTGCACCGGGAGAACCTGGTCAGGGCGATGATCACCGGACGTAAATCCGTTGCCGAGCATGCATCGCCGGAGGAGGAGAAATGAGCGGGTTTAAAGGTATTGCGATGGCAGCGCTGATCATTGGCTCCCTGCAAGGGGTGGCTCAGGCGTCCGAAGCGACTGACCGCTTGCTGAAGGAGTATCTCCAGCAGGGCGTGTCGACGTTTGATGCCTCAGCAGGTGAGGCGTTCTGGAATCGGGAGTTTGAGGGTGGCAGCTGTGCGGGCTGCCATACGAAAGATCCCAAACAGCTTGGGCGTCACCAGCGTACCCGTAAGCCGATAGAGCCGATGGCGCCATCGGTCAATTCGCAGCGGTTGACCGATGTGAAACAGATCAACAAATGGTTTCTGCGCAATTGCAAAGGCGTGTTGGGGCGTGAATGCAGCGCACAGGAAAAGGGCGATGTGTTGACCTGGTTACAGGCGCAGTAAAGATCTCTCGCGTACAGTAGGAGTATGGCGTTATGAACAAGTGGATGAATGGTCTTCGGTGGGCTCTGGGGGTTACGCTGTTGGGTACGGCGCTAACGCTCGGTGGTGTGGGTCTGGTAAACCTGAGTGTGGGTGGTGCCTGGGCCGAGAGTGAGCATGATGACGATGACCGTCGCGGTGAGCGCGATGACACGGTCTATAGCAATAGGGGACAGAGCGAGATCGATCCGGTCTACGTTGAAGAGTGTTCGGCGTGCCATCTGGCCTATCCGGCCCAGCTGCTGCCAGAGCGCAGCTGGCGAACGATCATGGCAGGTCTTGATGATCATTTTGGCGAGAGTGCCGAGTTACCGGAGGCGACCGCCAAACGTATAGAGGACTATCTTGCCGCCAACGCGGCGGATGTGAATCCGGGGCGGCGCTCCAAAAAGTTTCTCCGGGGTATCACAGACGATCAGACGCCGTTGCGGATAACCCAGACCCGCTACTTCAAGGGCAAGCATGACGAAGTGCCGCAGAGGCTGGTCAGCGGCAACCCGGAGGTCGGCAGTTTCAGTCAGTGTCAGGCGTGCCATGGCGAGGCCGCGCAAAGAGGTGTATTCGATGAGGATACGGTGGATATTCCCGGTTATGGTCGTTGGGACGATTAGTCTTACCAGTCAGCTGCTATGGGCAAAGGACAAGCTCGGGCCGGACGAAGCCCGGGCGCTGGTCAAGCGCGGTGAGATGCTCTCGCTTGATGAGCTGCTTGAGCAGCACAGTAAGCGGCTGGCCGGCCACCTTCTGGATGTGGATCTCGAGCGCGAGCATGGCCGACTGATTTACGAGATTGAGGTGTTGGGTGAGGATGGCCATGTGCGGGAGTTCGAGATCGACGCCCGCAGCGGTCAACTGTTGAAGCAGGAGCTAGAGGACTGATGCGTGCACCTGTTGCTGGTAGAGGATGACCTGAAACTGGTCGAGGCGCTTAAGCCACGTCTTAAGCAGGCGGGTTTTGCCGTCGAGGTTGCGCACGACGGAGAAGACGGGGCATTTCTGGGCACCGAGGAAAACTTCGATGTTGTGGTGCTGGATCTGGGTTTGCCGCGAAAGCCGGGGCTAGAGGTACTGCGCCAGTGGCGCAGCGCCGGGCTGGACATGCCAGTGCTGATACTCACCGCCCGGGACAGCTGGAATGAGCGGGTGGACGGGCTCAAGGCCGGTGCCGATGATTACCTCGGCAAGCCTTTCCACATCGAGGAGCTGCTGGCGCGACTGCAAGCGCTGATTCGACGCCGCCATGGCCATGCCCGGCAACAGATCGACGTGGCCGGCTTGCTGCTCGATCCCGACCGGCAAGAGGTCAGGGACCGTCAGGGCCAGTGGCAGAGTCTGACCGGCATCGAGTTTCGGCTGATGCGATACCTGATGTTGAACGCCGGACGTATCCTGTCGAAAACCGAACTCAGTGAGCATGTCTACGAAGAGGATCAGTTGCGCGACAGCAACGTGATCGAGGTGTACATCAATCGACTGCGCCAGCGCTTTGGCCGTGAGCTGATCGAAACCCGCCGCGGACAGGGCTACCTGTTGCCGGAACAGCCATCGGCTGAGGAGTCAGGCCAGTGACGGCGCGAGGTGTCAGCCTTGAACGGCAAATTCGCCATCGCCTGCTGTTGGGGCTGGTGGTCGTGTTCGGGGTGCTGCTGGTATTGCTTGATCGCTCGGTAACCTCGCTGGTAGAGGATTTCGTGCGCTCGCGTCTCCAGCACGATGCCGAAAGCCTGATCTCGGCGTTGCAGGATCAAGGCGAGACCGCCAACCCCCGTTGGGTGATCGCAGGCGATTCTTTGCCTCAGGTATACCAGCGGGTGCACTCCGGCCACTACTTTATCCTGACCGGAGGTGAAAGCACCCAGCGCTCACGTTCGCTCTGGGATCTGGAAATCAGTGTGCCGACGCTTGCTGTGGGGCAGAGTGCAACCGCGTCGATAGCGCCGTTGGACGATCAGCGCTGGCTAAGCTGGCAGCAGGGTTTCAGCAAGGGTGGAACCGATTTCACCCTGTGGATAGCCGAGGACATCGCGCCGCTACAGGCGATTCAACGGCAGTTCGAATTACTGCTGTTGGGGCTGGTGATGGTTGCCATACCGGTGCTGCTGTTGTGGCAACGCCTGATACTGCGCCGCGGCTTTGCCCGGCTGGAGCCACTGCGGCATACCCTGATCGAGCAAAGTCGCGGCAGCAATGCCGAACTGCCCCGCGATATACCGGAAGAGGTCCGGCCGCTTGTTGAGGCGATACGCACGCGCTTGAGCCGCTCGGGTGAGCAGATTCAGCGTTCACGCACGGCACTGGGTAACCTGGCGCATGAGTTAAAAAGGCCGCTGCAGCAGTTGCATTGGCGGGCGCAATCCTGTGATGACCCTGAGCTCAAAGAAGAGCTGGAGAGTATCCACGAACATCTGTTGCGCCGTATCGAACGTGAACTCAAGCGGGCCCGTATCGCTGGGGCTCCGATACCCGGTCAGCAGTTTATTCCGCAGGAGGAGGTGCCTCATATCCGGCGCTTGATCGAGCTGTCGGCCCGGCGCGAAGTGCGCTTCCACTCTGAACTTCCCGAAGGTGCCATGCCTTATGACCGGGACGATATGATCGAGCTGCTGGGTAACCTGCTCGACAATGCCTGGCGCTTTGCCGCTTCAAGTGTCTGGTTGTCGATTTGCCGTGAAGACGAAGGCTACCGTATTGAGGTTAAGGATGATGGTCCGGGGGTGGATACGCAGCACCTTGAGCGTCTTAGCGAGCGCGGGCTACGTCTTGATGAGCGCGATGCTCAGGGGCAGGGCTTGGGGCTGTCTATCTGTGCGGCAGTCATCGAGAGTTATGGCGGTGAGTTGCTGTTTGATCTTGCCGATACCGGTGGCTTGCGGGTGCTGATCCATCTGCCGGATTGAAGCGATTGATCATTTGCTCAAGCGTCGATTTTGCCTTCATTATTTCATCAATATTTATGATCTGCCGAACCTGCGAACAGCGTTCTGATTGCCTGTCTGTCAGCAGGGTTTTTCTATAAGCTATTGTTATTCAAATAAATATTTCGACTTCTATAAATATGGTGTCGTTCTGGTACGGGCTTTGCTCTGGTAGTCCACAGTGCTGATCCTACTAGCCATAACTATAAAAAGAAGTGTGAAATATGCCGTCTACACCTCTTCGCAACCCGTTCTCGGGTCGTATTAGCGTTCATTACCGTTCCGTTTTAATCACAGGTCTCCTCCCGCTGTTGCTGGCCGGCTGCGAAGCCCCGCTGGATTTGACTGGTGTCGAGCAGGAGCAGGGCAAGTCGATCCGTCGCACCGACCAGCTTCAGGCGCTAGCCGCCAATGACCGGGTTCAGATTGCCGTCGGTAACGACGGTCTGGTGCTTACTCGGTCTAAAGAGCCCCGCGCCATCGGACACGATCACTGGCTACGCCAGACCCTGCCCGGCGCGCCGGGCCTGATCGATGTCGAGGCCTGCGCCGATAACAGCCTGATCGCGCTGAGTTTCGATAAACAGCTTTGGCGCAGCGATGACGATGGCGCGAGCTGGCAGGCGTTCGCCATCCCCACCCAGGAGAACCTGCTCGATCTGACCTGCGCCCCCGATGGCCGCTACTGGGCCGTGGGCAGCTTCTCAACGCTGCTCTCAAGCGATGATCAGGGCCGGAACTGGCAGGAAAACTCCCTCAACGAAGACGCCATGCTCACCAGTATCCAGTTCATCGATGATGCCCTGGCCTACGCCAGCGGCGAGTTTGGTCTGGTGGCGCGCTCCCTTGATGGCGGTGAGAGCTGGGAGGTGCTGCCGCCGATGCTGGATGAGTTCTACCCACAGGCCACCCTGTTCACCGATGCCGAGTCCGGCTGGTCGGTGGGCCTTGATGGCACCGTGCTGCACACCACGGATGGCGGTGAAAGCTGGCAACTGAGCCCGACCCCGGTGGCCGCGCCGCTCTATGGCCTGCTCGACACCCATGACGGGCTTTATGCCTTGGGCGAGAACGCCACCCTGCTCAAGCACGAGGGCAGCCGGTGGACGCCGGTGCCGGTAGCGGCCCGGCCGGTGTACCTGCGCGCGGCACTGGCCACGGCCGAGGGCCTGCTGGTCGCCGGTGGTAATGGCACGTTGCTCAGTCTCAAGCGCTGATCACCTCCAGATTCCGATAACAAAAACTCGCGGATACGATCATGGATAAACACTCTGCCGAGGCCCACAAGGCCACGCACTGGTTGCACGCGTTCGAACAACGGGTGTTTGACTACCCCAAGACCATTCTCGGGCTGATCCTGCTGGCGACGCTGTTTTTCGCCGCCCAGGTGCCCAACCTGAAGGTCTACTCGGATTTTGCCGATCTGCTGCCGCAGACCCACCCCTATATCCAGCTGCACAACGAGATCAAGGAGTCGTTCGGCGGCGCCAACGTGATCATCGTCGGTGTCGAGTTCACTGAGCACGACATCTTCGATAACGCCGCGCTGGCGCGGATCCACCGCATCACCCAGGCGGTGGATTCCCTGCCCGGGGTCAACCACAACCTGGTGGCCAGCCTGACCCACCGCAACTCGCGCAAGGTCTGGCTGACCCCCGAGGGCAACGTCAACTCCGAGTCCTACTACAACCCGGAGCACACCGACCTTACACCTGAACAGCTCGATCAGTTACGCAAGGACGTGGTCGCCGATGCCCGGGTCTACGGCCCGCTGGTCAGCCCCGATATGCACATGGCGCTGGTTAAGGCGCAGCTGATCGAGGGCCAGCTCGACTATGCCGCCACCTTCGACAAGATCCAGCAGCTGCGCGAGTTGGAGGCGGCCCCCGGCGTCAAGATCCACGTCACCGGCCAGCCGATGTTGGTGGGCTGGGCCTACCAGTATCTGGATCAGATCCTGACCATCTTCCTGTTCACCGCGCTGATCATGGTGAGCCTGCTGATCTTCTACTTCCGCAAGGCCTACGGCATTCTGATTCCGCTGGCCGGGGTGATCGTCTCCTCGATCTGGGGTGTCGGCATCATCTCCCTGTTCGGCTACAACCTGGACCCGCTGAGTCTGGTGATCCCGTTCCTGATCTCGGCGCGGGCCATGTCCCACGGTATCCAGCTGGTCGAGCGTTACTATCAGGAACTCTCTGGCCACGCCGACCACCACCTGGCCGCACGGCTCACCTTCGAGAGCCTGTTCCGCCCCGGCAGCCTCGGCGTGGTCTCCGACGCCATCGGCCTGTTGCTGATCGCCATCGGCTCGATCCCGCTTAATACCAAGATGGCCCACTACGCGTCGATCTGGGCGCTGTCGATCATCCTCACCGTGCTGCTGGCGGTGCCGCTGCTGCTCTCCATTCTGCCCAAGCCGCGCCACATCGAGATCAAGCACAACCTGTTCCGCAATGTCGGCTTTATGTGTGCCGATCTGATCAGCGGCCCCCGCGCCGCCAAGCGTGCCCTGATGCTGGCCCTGTTCCTGCTGGCCGGTGGATTCTACTTCTCATCCAAGGTGGTGATCGGCGAGTCCGAGCCCGGTTCCCCGATCCTCTATCAGGATCACGACTACAACCGCTCATCCACCGCCGTGAATGATGCCTTCCCCGGCTCAGAGGAGATGTACATCGTCGCGCAGACCACGGAGAAGGGTGGTATCAAGCGCCCCGAGGTGTTGAAGGCGCTGGCCGACCTTGAGCGCACCATGCTGCTCGACCCCGGTGTCGGTGGTGCCAAGGGCGCGCCGGATCTGGTGATGCAGGTGAACCGCCTGCTGCACAACACCGACCCGCGCTGGCTACAGATCCCGGACGATCAATCCTATGTCGGCGGCCTGATGTACACCTACATGATGTCGAACCCGATTCCGGGTGCGCTGAATGAGTTCATCGACACCGATGAGCGCATCGCGAATCTCGTGTTCTACTACAAGGACCATCAGGGCGAAACGATTCGTCGCGCCATTCATACCGCCAAGCAGTGGATCGCCGAAAACGAGGGCAGGGTTGACGGCCTGACCATCCGCCTGGCCGGCGGCACCATCGGCGTTATCGCCTCGCAGAACGAAGCCGCATTCGAGACCAACCTCTGGGTGCTGCCGCTGGTGTTCCTGCTGATCTTCCTGTTCGTGACCCTGTTCTACTCCTCGCTGATGGCCGGGGCGATGATGTTCGGCGCCATGCTGTTCGCCACAACGCTGACCTACGCCTACATGGGCCTGGTGGGGATGGGGATCAACTCCAACACCGTGCCGATCATCGCCGTCGGGGTGGGCGTCGGCATCGACTACTCGATCTACATGATGGACCGTATCCGCGCCGAGATGACCAGCCTCGGTGACCTGGGGCAGGCGGTGCGCCGTGCGATCCGCACCACGGGTCTTGCCGTCAGCTTCACCGCTATCACCCTGATCGCCGGCATCGTCATGTGGGTGCTGCTGTCCGACCTGCGCTTCCAGGCCGATGCGGCGCTGCTGCTGATCGTCATGGTGGTGCTCAACGGTGCGGCGGCGATGCTGCTGGTGCCGAGCTGGGTACTGGCGTTCAAGCCCAAATTTATCTGCACCGCCTACGTCGATGAGGACGGCGTGATCCACGCCGACGACAGTCGCTCATCCGATGACGCAGAGGCCGAGCCCGTGGGGAAGGGCGAGCCGGTCTATCAGGCGAGCGAAACCCTCTCTGATGCAACCGCTAAACCATCGCTAGTCATGACCACCAAGGCATAAAACAGCTTTCTATAACAACAACGAGGCCACTTGATATGTCGAAAACAATAACAACGACATCCACCCGTCTGGCAGTGGCGGTATCCGCCGCTCTGAGCACAGGTCTTGGCAGCAGCGCCGTCGCAGCCGCCGAAACCACCTGGGCAGGATTCGTGGAGAACGCCACCTACCACCGCAAGGATGTGGGGATCTCCAAGTTCCGCAACACCGGCCAAGCCGAGTTCGAGACCAAGTTCGACTCTGACAGTTTCCGCTCGCTACGTCTGAACGGTGTGCTGCGTGGCACCTACGACGGGGTCTACGACCTCAACGACGGCGAGTTCGGCAAGGATGCCCAGCAAGACTATCTGGGGGCCGACTGGCACAGTAGCGACCTATCGTCGCCGACGATTCTTTCAGCCGGTGTCCCTTTCCCCTGCGATAACGATCCGACCCTCTGTGGCAACCTTGATGGCTACATGGATCAGGATGAGAACGACGCCAAGTTCCCCGACTTCAACGACCGGCTGGACTTTATCCGCGAGCTCTATCTGAGCGCCGACAAGGAACTGAGCAACGGTGATGTGCTTAGCTTCCGTCTGGGTAAGCAGCAGGTGGTCTGGGGCAAGACCGACCTGTTCCGCGTGCTCGATGTGATCAACCCGGTGGATTACTCGCGGCACAACATCTATGACGAGCTTGAGGATATCCGTATCCCGCAGTGGATGCTGACCGCTGAGTGGCGCATGGGCCCGAATCAGGTGCTGGACGACTCCAACCTGTCGCTGGTGTGGAACTTCGACAAGTTCCGTCCGAGTAATCTGGGTACCTGCGGTCAGTCTTACAAAATGCTCGATGCGGGATGCTTCTTCAGCTCACGTCTGGGACCCTGGCCCATCATTCATGACGTTGAGGAGCCTGAGTGGAGCCTGGCCAACACCCAGCTCGGTGCCAAGTGGGAAGGCGTCTACGGTGATGCCACTTTCTCCGTTAATGCGCTGACCTATCGCCAGCAGCTGCCGTCGCTGCACTTCCGCTACAACCCGGCGTTCAACCCGGCCAATCCGGTGGCGCCGGGCAACACACCTTTCCTTGAGGATGGTGTGTTTGATATCGAATTCCCGCGCGTGAACCTGCTCGGTGGCGCCATCGACTACTACTCCATGGATATGGATGCGGTCTGGCGAGTCGAACTGGCCTACACCGAGGGCGAGGAGCTTCCCCGCGACCTGGATGGGCACAAGGAGACCGATATGCTGCGCTACGTGATCGGTCTGGATAAGAATCTGGTGATTCCTCAGCTTGGCACCTCCAGCGCCTTCCTGATCTCCGGTCAGTTGTTCGGTGAGCACATCCTCGACCACGAAGCGGACATGCCCAACGACGAAGACAACTGGATCGCCACGGGCCTGTTCAAGGGCTGGTACATGAACAACCGCCTGAGCCCGCAGATCATCGCCGCGCATGACTTTGCAGCAGAAGCGACTGTGTTGGCGCCCAGCGTCTCCTGGACCCCAGACAATCACTGGATGTTTAACCTGGGTCTGAACGTGAAGTTTGGCGGCGACCAGAAGTTCCCATGGTCGGTAGCCGGCGGTGCGCCGGTTTACGAACCGCTGGCGCGCTTCACCAATGGGCCGATCGGTGTGGCCAATCAGGAAGACGAGATCCAGTTCACCATTCGCTACAGCTTCTAACCCTGACCCGATAACAAGAATCAAAGGTGTGAATATGTTGAAAAAAAGCCTTTTAGCCCTGTGCCTGAGCGCAGCTGTAACCTGCACTGCACAGGCGGCTGCGGTTTCTGATGAGGTGATCCAGAGCTCGTTTTTCCCCTACATGAATGGTATGCCGAGCTATCCGGGTTTAAGTGCCGGGATGACTATCAACCAGTCCAATGTCGATCAGTTCAAAGAGGTGCTGGATCCGGGTTTGTATATGTTCATCAAGGACGGTGCGACCGAGATCAAGGTGGGTGAAACCACCGATTTCGGGCTGCACCAGAGCTATATCGATGCCACCCGTCAATACTCGGGTGACGTCTCGCTGGGGGACGGCTATGGCGAGCTATCCAAGACTGTCGCCGGACGTCCTTTCCCGCAGGAGCCCTCGATGGATGACCCGCGTGCCGGCGAGAAGCTGGCCTGGAACTACAAGTATGGTTACAACTGGGGGGACTCCGCCACCATCTCTCCGTTCTACTGGACCATGCGGGACATGGGCTCGGGCAAGATGGAACGCACCATCAAGTTCAACTTCAACTTTCTGAACTTTACCCACCGCACTCAGCAGGCCCCGTTCCCGGAAGTGACCCCGAACCCGTCTGAACTGTTCCGCGGTATCTATGTGAAGGTGCTTGAACCGTTTGACGTCAAGAACACCCAGCTGCTGATCCACCGTTTCGAGGATGACACCAAGGTGGATAACGCCTACCTCTACCTTGGCTTCCAGCGCCGTGTACGCCGTCTGTCGTCGGGTCAGACAACCGATGCATTTTTGGGCACCGATGTCATGATCGAAGACTTCGAGGGCTATAACGGCCGCATCTCCGATATGAAGTGGGTCTACAAAGGCACGCGCAATATGTTGATGCCGTTCTATAACCACAACGATATGGTGCTGGATAGTGAAACCCATCAGGATGAGGATGGCTATCAGGTCGTTGCGTTCAGTGGAAAGGGTGGCTGCTTCCCCAATATTACCTGGCAGCTGCGCAAGGTATACGAGGTGGAGTCCATTCCTCAGGATGAAAACCACCCGATCAGCAAGCGCACCCATTTCATGGATGCGCAGACCTTCACCATCCCGCGCACCGTGGTCTACGACCGCAAGGGTGACATGTGGAAGAACTGGATAATCGGTCAGGCCCATCCCGATCACCATCTGCCGGTCAACAAAGGCACCGGTGTCTCGATCGACGATGCGTTCAGCATGATCGATATTCAGGCGCAGCACTGCACTACCGGTCAGTTCAAGGGGATCGTCGATCCTGAACGCAGCCCGGTGGACATCTTCACCGTGCAGAACATGCGAGCCTCGGGTAACTGATCCACCGGAACGACCCCTTCATTTTTTGGCCCGGCTAATGCCGGGCCTTTTCTTGTACGGTGCGACATTAACCGCGCTCTGGCGATGTGGTACACTGCCGCTCCGTTTGTGAACCGGCTCCGGCATGTCCCGATCTCCCGATATCCTGACAGCTCCCATCAGAACCACGCTGGTGCGTATGACGCTGCCGATGATGTTGGGAATGATCAGCCTGATGATGTTCAACATCGTCGATATCTGGTTTGTCGGCCAGCTCGGCACCGAGCCGATGGCCGCTCTGGCTTTTACCTTTCCCGTTACCTTCTCGATCACCAGTCTCGCCATCGGTTTGGGCGTTGGCAGCTCGGCGACTCTGGCGCGTCTTATCGGTGCCGGCAGCTCGGTGAAGGCGGCGCGCATGGCCACCGACAACCTGATCATGACGGTGCTGCTGATGGTGATAATCGCCGCAGCCGGATTGTTGCTGATCGACCCTGTATTCGGGTTAATGGGCGCAGAAGCACACCTGATGCCGTATATTCATGCCTATATGACTGTGTGGTTTTCAGGTTGTGTATTTCTGGTTCTGAACATGGTCTGCAACAGCATTTTCAGGGCCGCAGGGGATACCCGATTTTCCGGTTCGATCATGCTTGTCTCATCACTTATGAACCTGATCCTCGACCCGTTGCTGATATTCGGTATCGGGCCCTTTCCTGAACTCGGCATTCAGGGCGCAGCACTGGCCAGTGTCATGGCTTGGGCGAGCACAACGGTGATGGCGATCTACCTGCTGCTCAAGCGCAAGATGCTGCTGCCCGATCTGCCGAGGCTTGGCGAGATGCTGGAGCATTGGCGAACGGTGCTGAAGATCTCATTGCCTGCCGCACTTTCCAATATGATGACGCCTTTGGCGAACGGTGTACTGACCGCGGTGGTGGCAAACCACGGTGCCGAGGCCGTGGCGGCGTATGGTGTCGGCAACAGGGTGGAGTCACTCTCTCTACTGGTGTGTCTTGCGTTGTCGATGACGCTGCCGCCGTTTGTGAGTCAAAACTACGGTGCAGGCCATATCGAACGTGTGCGCAGAGCCTACAAGGGTGCCGCGCGTTTCGCACTTGCCTGGCAGGGACTGATCTTTGTGCTGCTGTTCCTGTTTGCCGATCAACTGTCGATGCTGTTCAGTGATGATGCCGAGGTGTCCGGCTGGCTATCGCTTTGGATGGTGCTGGTACCGGCAGGGTTTGGCTTTCAGGCGATCACCTTCCTAAGCGCCTCATCGTTTAATGCTCTGCATCAGCCCATGCGTGCCATGCGCATCAGTCTGTTCCGGTTGTTTATCATGTACGTGCCGCTTGGTTGGCTTGGCAGCGAACTGTTCGGGCTACCCGGCATGTTTGCGGCGTTGGTACTGGCTAACAGTATTACCGCGTTGCTGGCCTACTCATGGATGAATGCTTATCTGCGCCGTCTGTCCGGACGCGTGTAACCTCTGTGTCAAAACCCTCTATTAACCTTTCGTCGGCTTCGCTTTTTACACGGTTGTGAACTTTGTGCGCATCGTACTATGATCAAGCGATAGGGATACGCGCACAAATTCAAAACAGAATTAGAAATGGCCGGACATGTGCCGGTTTAAATGGAAATAAAGAGGGGTGCGAATCATGAGTCAGAAAGTAGCGATGGTAACTGGCGGTACGGGCGGTCTGGGTACAGCGATCTGCCGCAAGCTTGCCGATGCTGGGTTCAAAGTGGTAGCCGGTTACAACAGTGGCGGTAACCATGAGAAAGCCAAAGCCTGGCAGGCTGAACAGAAAGCTGACGGTTACGACATCGAAGTCGCCTATGGTGATGTTACCGACGCCGAGTCCTGCGCTCAGTGTATTGCAACGGTCAAGGAGTTGACCGGCAGCGATGTCAGCGTACTGGTCAACAATGCCGGTATCACGCGCGATGGTACATTCAAGAAAATGAGCTGGGATCAGTGGGATGAGGTGCTGACAGCCAACCTTGACTCCATGTTCCACATGACCCGTCTGGTCATCAACCCGATGTTGGAGCAGGGCTTTGGCCGCATTATCAACATCTCCTCCATCAACGCGCAGAAGGGCCAATTCGGTCAGTGTAACTACTCTGCTGCCAAGGCCGGTATCCACGGCTTTACCAAAGCACTGGCTCAGGAAGTGGCGTCCAAGGGGGTTACGGTCAACACCGTATCGCCGGGTTATATCATGACGGCGATGGTCGCCAAGATTGATCAGGCTGTGCTGGATAAGATCGCTTCTAACATTCCGGTTGGTCGTTTGGGTACACCGGAAGAGATCGGACGCACGGTCGCGTTTCTGGCCGATGAAGAGTCCGGCTACATCACCGGTGCGGATTTCTCCATCAACGGTGGTCAGCACATGTACTGATCTTCGGGTACCGGAGAGACAAAAAACCGGCGCTTATGCGCCGGTTTTTTTATGCAAGCTCTTAGGTCTTAGCACCCTGTGCGCTGCATCAGACGTTCAAACCGTCGGCGCAGTTGCGGGAAAACACCGCTGTAAGGGCGGGTTTTCCACTCCAGATCGAGCTCGATAACATCGCCCGTTGACGGGTTCTGGTTCTGTTCGGCCAAGGCCTGCTGCAGACGGCGCATCTGGTATTCCATCCGCTGTGCCTGATCGTCATCGGGTGTGGGTTGGCCTAGCAGAATTTCGAGCCTGATGCACAGTTCGCGGAACTGGCTTTCGCTGTCAGCGAGTTGGGTTTCCAGTTCATCGGTCGATTCGAGGGTTTGCTCGATGACGGCGATGCGCGCCATCAGACCTTCACGCCAGCGGGCCGGCAGTGATTTGATTGAGCCGGTTACTGCTTCCAGCATCTTCTCGATCATCCCTGTGTCACCGTCCAGAACAGCAGCTTCAGCCTTGTTCAGCATCTCGGCACAGCTATTGAAGGTGCTAAGGTCGGCATCTTTCATCGGCGCGGGGGTTTCATCCAGCGTGATCTGAGTGACTGGGCCTGCTTGCTCCTTGAGACGAGCAAAAATGGTGTCGCAATGGCCGCGAAACGCCTGCCAGAGTGCACGTTCTTCGCTGCGAAACGCAGGCCCTGTTGCTTTCCATTCACGCTGGAGCCCCTTGGCGGCCTCGGCTGCGGCACGCAGATCTTCCGCGTCAGCCAATTCGGCGGCCTGGGCGATCAGCTGCTGTTTGATATCGGCACAACGCTGATGCCAGTCACGCAACTGATGATCAAGGGTTTTAATCAGCTGATTGAAAGTGTGCTGGACCGTCTTGCCCGGCGCACGGTCAACCGGCGAGAACTGTTTCCACTCGCGCTTGGCGGTGTGGCAGATACGCTCGATAGCAGGCCAGTCAGCTTCATCCCAGTTGATGTTCTCAAGCAACTGACTCAGTTGGCGGCAGATCTCCTCACGCTGTTTGAGATTCTGCTCACGTACGTTGCGCAGTGCCGAAAAGTGGGTCTCGCAGGGCGCATAGGCCGACTCGGCCGCGGTGCGGAAACGCTGCCACAGTTTTTGTGAATGTACGCATGCGTTGGCGTCGAGTGCTTTCCATTCCTGCTGTAGCGCTCGAATCTGATCGGCCAGCGGCTGTGGATCAATGTCGGCTCCGATCAGGGCTTCCATGCGCTCACAAAGCGCTTCTTTCTTGCCGTTGATGGCAAAGCCCTGCCAGTCTTTCATCTCCTGCAACTGGGCGACCAGCGACTTGTAACGCTGTTCCAGATGGTTGTTTGCACTGCCGTTGAGACGTTGTAGCTGGTCGGTTGCCTGATCCTGATAACGCACCGCCACACGGATTTCGCCCTGTTCGATCGCCCGTTCAAGCGAGCGCAGGTTCTCTTCGAGTTGAGCGGCCAGCTTGCTGGCGTTCTCCAGCTTCTCCTGTTGGCGCTTGGACGCTTCTTTGAGTTGCTGCTCGATGTTTAAAAGCAGGTCGGGCTTGGACAGTGACTCGGGCCAGCGGATACCGCGCAACAGCTTTTCGATTTTGGCGGGCTCCAGTGTCTCGGCGGTCTGATCAGCGCACAACAACAGTTGCTCGCGGTTGAGCTCGATCTGTTGCAGAGCCGACAGGTACTGGTTTGCCAGCTTTAATTGGGTCTGCAGAGACTGCCCGAGTGGGCCGCTTTGAGAGAGCTGTTCGGCTTGTTCGCACAGCGCGGCCAAATCGGAACGGTGGTCGTCTTTATCGGCAGATTCGAGCTGCTCGACGATGGCGTGCTCCAGTGCGGCACAGGCATCAAGGTGTTCTTTAGCGGCCCGCTTTTGGGCTTCTTGCTGCTCAATCTGCGCTTTTTGCTGTGCGATGAACCGCTCGGCCTGTTGTGCCAGTGTCTGGAATGTGTTGTCACAATCGTCGGTGGTTGGAAGCTGTTCCCACTCGCGGACGATCAGATCAAAACGTGCCTGAAAATGCTGATGGTCCAGACCGTTGACCAGTGCGTCCAGAGAGGCGACCAGATCCTGGCGTCTCTGACGCAGGGCTTGCTGCTCGCGCTCCTGCTCCTTGTAGCGGTTCAGGGTATCGCGGGCGATGCGATGTACGGTTTTATCGCTGCCGCGACTTTCACGGCACAGGTTTTCCAGAACCTCTGGTTGCGTGACGCGCTCGGCGGCCTCGCGACGGATCTGGGCGGTTGCACCCTGCAAAGCCAGGCTGGCGAGAGTTGGCTCATCATCGATCAGGGCGAGGGCACGCTGCTGAATCGTGTTGCTGGCATCACAAAGCACGAGTATTTGCAGACTGTTGTTTTCAGCCAAGCGCTCGAGCCAGTGCTGCTGCTCCTGATCGGGTGCTTTTTGGAGATAGGTGGCGATAGCGCTGGCGGCATGCAGGCGCAGATCGGCATCCTGCTCGGATGTCAGTACCTGCATCAGCAGGGCCGGGTCGTCGACTCGTTGCAGCGCGGCGCGACGGACTTCGCTGCTGGCATCGTCGAGCAGCAGCTGGCGCAGAATGTCGATATGGGCCGGACGCTCAATACGCAGTTGGGCGACGGCGCGGGCACGCACTGCGGGGCTGGAATGACGCCACTTGGGTTTGAACAGATTTACAAACATCAATCACCACAAACCGGCGCTATGCGCTCGGTTACTCAATCGGAGAACCAGACAGCAGAGTGGGGCTGCAAGGCAGCTCCATGCTCCGGCGTACTGACGTTTTCAGTGTGTCCCTGGCGGGCGGGCAACTATTCTACCGGCCTCGGGTAAGGCAGGGAAAGCCTTGACAAGGCTCAAAAGATCGGCAGGGAACCCGCACTCAGGCCGGTTTCAGTTCGACATCGCCGTCAACATAGACCCAGCGGGAGTTTTCGCGGCGAAAACGAGAGCGCTCATGTAACGCACCTTTATCCGGTCCGGACTGAAAGCGTGCTTCAAACTCGACAATGCCGGTAGTGTCCTCAGGGCCACCTGCCTGGGTGTCCAGTATTGTCAGCCCCGTCCAGGTTGTGACCTGGGTTTGCTCGGCCAGCAGCTCGGCCTCACCGGGATGGCGCATCTCAGGCGCCAGGGTCTCAATCAGGTAGTCCACGGCACCCAGGGCAAACGCACTATAGCGGGAGCGCATCAGCGCTTCGGCGGTCGGGGCCGGAGTCACGCCGCTTAGGGCCGGTTCGCAACATGCCTTGAAGGTGCGGCCAGAGCCGCAGGGGCAGGTGTGGTTACCGCTCTGTTGATCATGGAGCATGCGTGAAATCCCGTTAAATGGTAGTGTGTTGCCCCAGTATACATGAAGCACCGATACGGATCCGAGATGGCAGCCAACGCTACCGAAACCTTTTTTTGGCACGACTACGAAACCTTCGGCACAGACCCCAAACGCGACCGTCCGGTCCAGTTTGCCGGTGTGCGCACGGATGCCGAGTTCAATATCATCGAAGAACCGCTGGTGATTTTTGCAGCGCCATCGGAGGATGTGCTGCCTCATCCTGTGGCCTGTCTGGTCACCGGCATTACGCCTCAGCACGCGTTGGCAGAAGGGGTGTGCGAGGCCGAGTTTATCCGCGCAATCCACAACGAATTATCAAGGCCTGGCACTTGTGCAGTCGGTTACAACAGTATTCGTTTCGATGACGAAGTGACGCGCTACACGCTTTATCGCAACTTTTACGACCCCTATGCGCGCGAGTGGCAGAATGGCTGTTCCCGCTGGGATATTATCGACATGTTGCGCCTGACCCGGGCTTTACGCCCGGATGGGATCGAGTGGCCGGAGTATGAGGATGGTACGCCAAGCCTGCGCCTTGAGGATTTGAGCCGTGCCAATGGCCTTGCCCATGAGCAGGCGCACGATGCCTTGTCGGACGTATATGCCACCATCGCAGTGGCCAAACTGGTGCGGGATCGCCAGCCCAAACTGTTCAACTACGTGTTGAACAACCGCAGCAAGCGCGCGGTGCAGGCGATGCTGGATGTCGCGACCATGAAACCGGTGCTGCATGTATCGTCCAAATACCCTGTGCAGTGGGGCAACGCCGCTGTAGTGGCGCCTTTGTGCTGGCATCCGGTCAACCGTAATGCGGCGGTTGTCTGGGATTTGCGCATCGACCCTACGCCGCTGTTCGAGCTCAGTGTCGAGCAGATTCGCGAGTTGCTTTATACCCGTCATGACGAGCGTCCCGAGGGGGCACCTGAGATCGCGCTCAAGCTGCTACACAGCAATCGATGCCCGATCGTTGCGCCGGCAGGCATGCTGAACGGAGAAGAGGCACAGAGGCTGAATATCAACGGCGATGTGTGCCGGCGTCATCTTGCACTATTGAGATCGGAACCGGGGCTACAGGCCAAGCTGGCCTCACTGTACACCGAAGATCATCCACCGGCCGATGGTGATCCTGACCATATGCTGTACAGTGGTGGTTTCTTTGGCGATGCAGACAAGGCCTTGATGGAGCGTATTCGCCTGGCGTCGCCTGATGAACTGTCGATGCTGGAGCTGCCGTTTCAGGATCCACGTCTTGAGGAGATGCTGCTGCGCTATAAGGCGCGGAACTATCCAGAGGCGATGCATGAAGAGGAGCATCAACGCTGGGAGGAGTACCGCTCGCGCAAGCTGCTTGATGAAGACAACAATGGCTATCTTACGATTCCGAAGTTCTATGAAGAGCTCAACCGTTTGGCACAGCTGCCGACAACCTCGGAACGGGATAAACAGATACTCGAAGAACTCGCTTACTATGCCGAATCGATCTACCCGATGGAGTTTTAAGCTCGCTGCGTTGCTGTGCAGCCTGATGCCGTCGGCGCAGTCGATGGCGGCTGGCCCTTTACCGGGCAGTCGTAGCGATGTTGAGGCCGATTATCGCGTGGTTGGCGTCGCTGAGCCGGCGGCGCAGTCAATCGCATCTGGTTCTTTTCTGGGCAGTCATGGCAATGTGGAGATCGACTATCACGTGGTTGAAGTCGCTAAGCCGGCGGCACTGCCAGAGGTGACGGTGGTTTATCCGTCAGAGCCTTTGCCCGTGCATGAAATTGTGGTCGAGCCGGTAAATGTTGCTCCGTTGGCAGGAGAGGAACTGGTGTTTGCACAGATCCAGAAGGACGCGTTGTTACCGGATATCGACGTATTGTCCGAAGAGGCGCCGGGGCCCTCGCTGGTGCCACCGCCGCCGTTCGGGACTCATCGTAACGTGATCGAACTCTAGACCTTATTCCGTTCAGGGCAGCGTGGCGCTGCCCGGCACAAACTGCTGCTCGGTTTTAAGTGCATCGAGCAGGGCCTTGTCATCACCGCCGCTGTCACCCTTGTTGCTCTGGTTGCCGAAGCTGCGAACGGCTAGCTCGCGTGAGCGCAGCTGTTGCAGACGCTTGGTCAGTTGCGTCAACGTGACCTTGTTCACCGCGGCGATCATCTGTTCAGGTGTATCGAAGGCGGTGTTGTCTCGATCCAGCTCCCGCCAGAAACGGGACGTACGCTCTTTCAGCGAGTTGTCCCGCTGATCGATGCGGGAGATCAGGCTACGCCGGAAGCCATCGAGCGTCTGCTCCGGCAGTTCAGCGAGCGACTGTTGCATCTGGTCGAGAAACACGTTGAACGCCGCTTCCAGGTTGACCGGATCTGCCACCGGGGATTGCACCACCAGCGCTATTCCCGGCACCTCACTTAACGGCATGAAGCTGGCAAATACGATGTAACCGAGCTGTTGCTCGGTGCGCAGCTGGTTGTAGAACGGCGTTGAGATGATCTCGTTCAGCAACGCGATCTCTGACCGGGTTTGTATATCGGTATTCTCGCCCTGCATGTAGAGGGTCAGGGCAGAATCGTTGTGATCGAGATCCAGTGTCGCATGCAGGGTGCGGCCTGCCGGCAGCTGTACCACTGGCAGTTTCGGTGTGGCGGGTGCCGGGCTGTTGGCGACAAGGGCGTTATAGACCTTCTCTGCCATCAGACGAGCACTCTCCTCTGTCAGGTTGCCGTGTGCAAGCGCACGCATATGCACATGGCTGAACAGATTCGGCAGATAGTTTTGCAGATCGGCAAGTGTCAGCGGCTCCAGCGCTTTTAGCTGCTCCTCGTCTGTCCACTGGGGCAGCAATGAGCGATACAGGGTGCTGAACGTCTGGGTGTAGGGCTTCTCCTTGCTGGCGTTTTCGAGATCTTCTTTCAGTAGCTGTTTAATTCGCGCAAATCGGGATTCTGAGCTCGGTTGCTCTTTGGCGGCTCTTAGAATGGCGTCAAGCAGCAAGGGCATACGGTCATTGTAGCCGGTCAGGCGCAGGCTGATGCCTCTGGAGTGATCGTAGATATCGGCCGAGAGGCCGGCGAGGCTTGCGTCGTACAGCACCTCGTTCAGCCGGTCGCTGAGCATGCGCGCGTACAGCTCATTGAGCACCGCCGCCTTGGGTGTGATGTTGGCCGTATCGGTGAGCAGTGCAAGGTAGAGATTGGCCCGTGGAACACCGAAACTATCATCCTGCAGGAACCAGAGGTCACCACCTTCGGCCTGCCAGATACGCTCAGGCGTGGCTTCTGGCTGGCTGTCGGCGGCCAGCAGGCTCAGATCATGGGCGACAAACGGGTTCAGGCCGCGGGCATAGAGCTGCTCGTTTTTTGCCGGCTTTTGCCAGCTGGCCAGTGCTTTTTCATCCGGCTTGCCGAGACGGTAATCAATCTCGTAGCGGGGCGTGCGCTGGTCTGTGGACAGGTTTTGGGCGGCGCGGGTTAATACCAGGTGTTCCGGTGTCAGTTGATCAAGATAGCCCTTGATCAGCTCGGCATCGAAACTGTCGTAGCGGTAGGGGGCATCCAGAAGATGCACCGCCGGATAGCGCGACAGGCTCACCGACAGGTTGGTTACCTCATGAATCGCTTCACGGGGTTCGCGGAAGCGGAAGTCGGTATTGGCAAGCAGGGCCTCTTCGTCATAAAGCTCCTTTCGCACACCCGAGTGTTTCAGTGCGTCGATATAGCTAAAGAAAAGGCCAACCACCTCGTTGTAGTGCTCAAACCCTGCTTCCGTGAGCTCAATACCGACATTGAAACTGGCCTGCCCCTCAAGGTCCATACCGGCAGACGCACCGAGCGCCTGCGCCCAGCCCTTCTGTTTGAGTAGGCTTAGCAGGCTGCCTTCGCCTTCGTAACCGACCAGACTGGCGATGTAATTGACCGGCTTTTTGCGCCAGTACTCGCGCATCGGCTTGATCGGGAAGCTGAGTTGGAGCTGGCGTGTCTGCATCAGCGTGACGACATCGAGCTGCTTGGGAAGCTGATCGGCATCGTACAGTGGCGTGTCGATTGTCAGTGCCTTGAGGTCACGGTCGGGCACCGCTGCAAAGCGCTCCTCGACCAGCTTGCGCAACTCGCTCGTAGATTGATTTCCGACCACGGCCAGTGTCATCAGGTTGGCGGAGTAGTGGTTTTTGTAAAAGGTTATCAAATCGTCGCGCACAGGGCTTGCGGGGCGGTCGGCGAGTGTATCGAGGTTGCCGACAGCAAATTGACTGTAGGGGTGCTGCGGGTTCATCGCCAGTTTTCCGGCGACATAGAGACGGCGACCGTCATCGCGAATCTTGGCCTTGAACTCGGAGTGCACGGCGTGACGTTCACGGTCGACATACTGCGGCGTAAACAGGGGGGAGATGAAAAACTGGGCGAAACGGTCCAGTGCGTCCGGCAGCGCGTCGGCCTTTACATCGAAAAAGTAATTGGTGTGATCGAAGGCGGTATAGGCGTTGTGGCTGCCGCCATTGGCACTGATGAACTGCTGGTAGGCGTCGGCCTCCGGGTATTTTTCGGTGCCGAGAAACAGCATGTGCTCTAAAAAGTGAGCCAGTCCTTCACGCCCTTTGGGGTCGTTCTGGCTGCCTGCCTGCACATTCAGCGATGCCGCGCCCTTGTCAGACGTTGGGTCGGACACGACAACCACCTGCAATCGATTGGGCAGGGTGAAAACTTCATATTGGCGGCTGTCGGTGGGGCTCTGAATCGGCATGGCCGCCCGTACTGGCAGCGCCAGTATGACGAACAGCAGCAGGGTGAATCGGATCGCACGTGAACTCAGGCTATGCATTCGCAATCGGGTCCCGTTCCAGTTGGGTTGTCATCTCGGGTCGTGAGATGTTCAGATACACTGCTCTGACTCTTTCCGGTGCCCGGGGGTTCCCTCGGTGCCGCGGCGGATGCGCAGGGCAGTAACTGCCTATACAATCGGCGAAGTGTACATAAGGAGTTTGCACGGATGAATCGCGAAAAGGTGATCTTCGCTTTCTTTATCGTTTTGGCGCTGACGCTGAACTTCGGTTTTTTTATCGGCGAGATCGATAATCCCGACCATCACGATGTGCTGGAGCTGTTTCTGGCGCTGGTCGTCAGTCTGATCTGTACGGTGCTCAAGTTTGGTGACCGCAGTCATCTCGGTGCGCTGATGCTGGCAACCAGCCTGGTCGCCGACCTTCAGCTGATCATATCGGCCGGTATTTGGGGTTACGGTGAACATATTGCCCCGGCGGGCATGGAGGCCGAAATCATGGCGAGTGTCGTCTCCTTTGCAGGCGGTGCGTTGGTCGCCAACGTCACATCGGTGATCCTGCTGATGGTGGAAACAGTCCTGATCCGGCGCTGATCCGATGAACGATATTCTCTATGTGCTGCTGCGGCGCCTGCGCGCGCCGCTGATTACGCTGATCGTCGTCTACGCGGTGGCGGTATTGGGCTTTACTCTGATACCGGGGCAGGACAACGACGGCAACGTCTGGCACATGGATTTCTTCCACGCCTTCTATTTTGTCTCGTTCATGGGCTCGACCATCGGGTTCGGCGAGATCCCCTATGCATTCACCAACGCCCAGCGCATGTGGACGATGGTGACTATCTACGCATCGGTAGTCGCCTGGCTGTACGGTATCGGGACCATACTGGCGGTCTTTCAGGATTCAGGCTTTACACGCCTGCTGCGCCTGCGCCGGTTTGTCAGAGAGGTTAATGCGCTCAATGAACGCTTCTACCTGATCTGCGGTTACGGTGTGACTGGCAGCTATGTGGTGCGTGAGCTGATCGACAACGGTGTACGTGCCGTGGTGGTGGATATCGATCAGGATCGAATCGACGCGCTGGAGCTTGATGGGCTGGTCGTCCCAGTGCCTGGGCTGTGCGCCGATGCGTCACTGCCGGACATACTCGACTACGCGGGGTTACAGCATAAGCATTGTGTCGGTGTACTGGCGCTGACCAACAGCGACAAGGTCAATCTGGCGGTCGCGATCGCCAGCAAGGTGCTGATGCCCAAACGGCGGATGATCAGCCGTTCAGAAAACGATGTCACCACCGCCAACCTGGCCTCGTTCGGCACCGACATGATTGTCGATCCTTTCCGCTCCTACGCCGAGTATGTGGCGCTGGCGGCACACAGCCCCCATCGTCATCTGGTGTATGATTGGCTGATGAACCCGGATCATCGCACGCTCGCAAGTGTTTACCGGCGCTCCAAAGGGCGCTGGATTATCTGCGGCTATGGGCGGTTCGGCCGCAATATCGCGCGCAACCTGAGACAGGAGGGGACAGAGCTTACAGTGATCGACCCCAACCCCGAGAGTATCAGTGGCATGAGCGGCTCGGTATTGGGCATCGGTACCGAAGCGATCACCCTGCAGCAGGCCGGTATAGAGGATGCCGTCGGTATCGTAGCGGGCACCGCCAACGATGCCGATAACCTGTCGATCATCATGACGGCGCGTGAGCTTAATCCGAAACTCACCACGGTTGTCCGGCAGAACCTCAGCGCAAACGAGCTGGTCTTTGCCCACTCCCGCTGCGACTTCATCATGCAGCCGGGTAAGATCATCGCCTCACAGATTCTGGCCCAGCTGAAAACCCCGCTGTTGTCGGTGTTTATCGATCACCTGATGCAGCAGGATGAGGTGTGGGCACATACGCTGGTCAATCGCATGAGCGCAATGGTGGGCGATGAAGCACTTGATAGTCGGTCGATCCGCATTGATGAGATTGAGGCTCCTGCCATTCTGGGCAAGTTGGAAGAGGGGACCGAGGTAAAACTGATTGCGTTGATGAAGAACCCCCACGACCGCCGCGATACGCTCGATTTCTTCCCGCTTATGCTGCGCCGTAACGGAGAACTCAAGTCATTGCCCGGTGAGTTGACGCTTTTGCAACCCAAGGATGAGCTCCTGTTTTGCGGACGCAAAAGCGCTCTGGACAAGTTTGAGTGGGCCACCCACAACTACAACACCCTGCACTATATCCTCACCGGTGAGGATGCTACGCAAAGCCGTATCCAGCGCTGGATCAGTGCAAAGACGGAGCGTTAATGGCTTACCTGTTTCTTACACTTACGATCCTGTTCTGGGCCGGGAATCTTGTTACCGCCAGCGCCATACATATGGAGGTCGAGCCTGTCATGCTCGCGTTTCAGCGTTGGGTGCTGGTGCTGGTGCTGATCTTGCCCTGGGCACTGCCCCGAATCTGGCGTCAGCGACAGGTGATTCTGGCCCATTTGCCGATACTCATCGTGCTATCGATATTGAGTGTGGCCAACTTCAACACCTTCCTGTTCATCGGCTTGCAGGATACGACTGCGTCAAATGCCGCCTTGATGCAGTCGGCTATACCGATTGTCATTCTGGTGTTGAGTGCGCTTTTGTTACGTGAACCCACGACACCGCGGCAGTGGGTGGGGGTGTTTATCTCCATAGCCGGGGTGGCGGTGCTTATCACCCGGGCGAACCTCGATATGCTGCTTAACCTGAGCTTCAACCGAGGGGATATCTGGGTCGGTGCGGCGGTGCTGACCTGGTCCTTGTACTCGATAGCCTTGCGCTGGCGGCCGACGCAACTCGACGGATTTACACTGTTCGCTGTCAACGTATTGATCGGCGTGCTGCTGCTGTCGCCCGTTGCGATGACCTCAGGGGGAAGCGCGATAACGGTGGATTGGTCACCGTCTGTAGTTGCGGTTGTGGCCTATATGGCGGTATTTCCATCGATACTGGCCTATCTGTTCTGGAATCGCGGCGTGGCGGAACTGGGCGCGGCCAAGGCCGGTCTATTTATCCACCTGATGCCGCTGTTCGGTGTGGTGTTGTCGGTACTGTTTCTTGGCGACACCCTACACCTCTATCACGCAGTGGGTATGGGCCTTATCTTTACCGGTATCTACTTAGCGACTTTGTCGCAGACAATCGGTAAGCTGCAACCCAAGCGCACGTAGAAGCGCATCGGACATACAACTTTGTAAGGAGATTCAATGCGTACCCTGACGACCAGTTTCCTCGTGATTCTGCTTAGCTTTCTGATACCGGTAGAGGAGGTTCAGGCCAAACGCCTCGGCGGTGGTTTCTCACTGGGCAAAAGCTATACGGCGCCCAAAAAGGTGTCGCCTTCGCCCACCTACAACAAGCAGCAGGATGCTCAATCCACCACCACAACGCCGACCCAGACGACCACAGCACCACGTCGTTCCGGTTTTGGAGGCATGATGGGCGGGTTGCTGGCCGGTGGCTTGTTGGGCGCACTGTTTTTCGGCGGAGCCTTCGAAGGCATCCAGTTGATGGATATCCTACTGATCGGACTGGTGGGTTTCCTGTTGTACAAAATGTTTGCCGGACGGCGTCAGTCGCAACCCGCCTATGCCGGTATGGGGACAGAGCAGGGGCAGGATACGCAGCAGTGGCGTCAGCAGGCCGACGTGCCGCAGCCGCCGGTATTTGACGGTGGTATCGGCAGCTCGCTGTCCGAACCGGAGCTGGAACTGCCGGAGTGGTTCAATAAGAAGGCGTTTCTCGAACAGGCCTGCGCCCATTTTACCGGCCTGCAGAAAGCCTGGGATGAGAGCAACTGGGACGAGCTTAGCAGCTACACCACACCCGAACTGTTCGAAGAACTGAAAGCCCAGCGTGGCCGTTTCCCTGAGCGCCAGAACACCGAAGTGGTATCGGTTATGGCTGATCTGATCAACTTCATCGACGAGCAGAGCCAGGTGATTGTCAGCCTGCACTTCTACGGTTGGCTGCGCGAAGATGAACAAAGCGGTACGGCTGAATTCAGCGAAATCTGGCATCTGAGTCGTGATATGAGCGTTGAGAACGCCGACTGGTTCATCGTCGGTATCGAACAACCGAAGTAATCGGGCACAACAGCAATACAAAAAAGCCAGTCATTTAGACTGGCTTTTTTGTACCTGCCGTATTTCACCGCCAACTTAGCTGCGGTTGCGCGCTTCCATCTCCGCCCGAGCGCGAATTACCTCGGCGGGCACGGCCAGTTGTTTCATCAGATAGCGGCGAAACGCCTCGGGGTAGTCAAGCTCGATCAGGGCCCGTTCCATACACAGCAACCACGCCTCTTTACTCTGCATATCCACCGGAAAGTGCTTGTGTGCCTCCGGGATGGTGATAGGGCCAAAGTGCTCCTTGGACAGCTTCGGGCCGCCCATCCATCCAGAGAGGAAGTACGCCAGTTTGCGCTTGGAGCCTGAGAGATCCTCCGGATGCATCGCGCGGAGCGTAGCCGCCTCGGGCAGTGTGCCCATCAACGCATAGAATCGATCAACCAGAGCGGTAATACCCTCGATGCCCCCGGCGGCTTGATACGTCGCATCGCCTGTACCGTAGGCTGGGGCCGTGTCGTGTTGAGTGCTGTCTGTCATTGGAGTGTCCGGGGTGTGGCAGGCCAATTGAATACGGAGCACCAAGCATGCCGGGAATGTGTTGATGGAACAATAGAGGTGTAGCAATAGGCCGTGGTGAAGTTGTCATGTATGGGCTTCACCACGATCCTCAATGACAGGGCTACTGTGAGAGTGCCAGAAGCGTCGATTTCTCAATGTTTTCCAAGTGAGTTTTCATTGCGGCAGCGGCTTGATCGGCATCTCTGAGTTTCAATGCATCGACAATCGCCTGATGATCCTGAATGCTTTGAGGAAGAACACCGTCTATCTCAGTCGCCTTGCGTCGAGCGTCCATTGCGATGTTGTACATGCCGTCGGCAAGTCGCGATAGCACAGCATTGCCTGCTACGGTTGCCAGAAGTTCATGAAACTTTTGATCGGAGATTCGGAAGGCAACTGGATCATCGACGGCATCTTTCTGAATGGCGATCAAACGTTCGAACTCTTCGATATTGTCATCAGTGACCTTGGCTGCTGCCTTGGCCACCATTTCGCATTCAAGTATTCGACGGCATTCGAAAATGTCAGGGATACTTTTGTCTTCTATGGAAACAAAAAACTCCAAAGGCTTTAGCAGATCTTTCGCACGCAAGTCGGAGATGTAGCTACCGCCACCTTTTCGGGTAGCGGTAATGCCCAGAATAGACAGCGCCCGCAGTGCTTCCCTGAGTGTTGGGCGGCTCACATTGAAGACTGCCATCAACTCTTTCTCGGAGGGCAGCTTGTCACCGGGTTTAAGGTTGCCCGCTTGAATCAGGTTAAGGATGCGATCGACTACCTTTTCGGCAATCGACTCCCGTTCGATAGGGCCTATCTCAGCGCTGGATAGAAAATTTTCCATTTTGATCTATTGATTGCCTCTTCTCGGGAGATGTTGCACACATCTCCATGACTCGGTGTTTGCCGCGCAGCCTGAACGTTCCTTGATACAGGGCGCCGATGAAAATCGATAGTGCGGTTTCGCCACGATGTTGTTGACAAGAATAGCGGGGTGAAGCTAAATAGTAAACACAGTATAACTTGTCAGACAGGTTAGACTATCTCCCTAAGGTAACAACTAATATAAATGAACGTGGAGAACATGATGGTTAACAACCGATTTAACGGCGTTAAGTGCATAGTTTCCGGCGTGGTATTAAGCGCGTTGTCAGTCAGTGCCCAGGCTGAAGAGGTGTGGAAGATTCAAAGTCATTTGCCCACGGGCCATATCGTTTTTCAGGCCGAGCAGAGCTGGGTGAACAACGTTAACGAAATGCTCGGTGGGCGTTTGCGCCTTGAGTTGTTGCCGGGTGGTTCGGTGGTTCCTCCCAATGAAACCATTGATGCAATTGGTTACGGCATCATTGATGGCGATATCACATCGCCTGCGTACTTCGCGGGAAGGGACAAAGGTTTCGCCATGCTCTCTGACTTGGTAGGCGGGTACGAAAACTGGACCCAGGCCTTTGCATGGTGTGAGTTCGGCGGCGGCAAGGAGCTGTTCCAGCAAGCCTATGACAAATTTAATATCCACTTCGTTGGTTGTTCCAACGCCGGTATCGAGTCGCTGATCTCGAAAAAGCCTATTCGCTCGGTTGAGGATATGGCAGGCATCAAGGTACGAGCTCCGTCGGGGCTGGCATCGAACATCTTTGCCAAGATGGATGCCTCTCCGGTCAACATGGGTATGGCTGATATCTACTCTGCCCTCGAGAAAGGCGTGATCGATGCCGCCGACGCCAGCAGCTACGTCATGAACAGCGATGCGGGGTATCACGATATTGCCAAGTACCCGATCGTTGACTTCCATTCTTTGCCAGTTCTGTCGATGTCGGTGAGTCAGAAAAAGTGGGATGCCCAGCCCAAGGATATTCAGCAGATCATTACAACTGCTTATCGAGACCTTACGGTTCAAATCAATCTTCAGGATATGGTGTCTCGCGGAGATGTCATGAAGGCAGATCGCAATAAAGGGGTCGAGCCGATCTACTGGTCGCAGGAAGAAAAAGCAAAAATGCGCGATATCGCCAAGGAAGTATGGTCTGAAGCAGCTGAACAGTCCGATCTGGCCAAGCAAGCATATGAGTCTCATGTTGCTTTCATGAAACGTCTCGGCCTGCTGTAAGCATAAAACCTGCAAATGGGTTTTTATTCGCCGGGCCGACGGGCCCGGTGAATAATGGAGAGGTCTTTATGAGATTTATCAGCTATCTATCGATAAAGATAGGTCAGTTAGTTTCTTGGTTCTTCCTGATCAGCGTTTTAATTACCGGTTATGAAGTGGCCATGCGCTATGTATTTAATGCACCCACTATATGGGTGTATGACTTGAGCATCGCGCTATCGGCCTCTGCGATTATTCTGTCTGGCTCTTTTGTTCTACAGCAACGTGATCATATCGCTATAACAGCTTTTCATCACATGCTGAGCGAAAGATGGCAGGACCGCCTCGATCTGTTCAATAGCTTGTTTTGCTCAGTGGTGTGTGCGTGTGTGGCCTGGGCCGGATGGTCTTTTGGCTGGACCGCTTTCAGCAGTTGGGAAACGACCGGCAGTGGTTGGGATGTTCCGATTCCTGCATTACTGAAGCCGCTCATTACCTTGAGCGCAGTAATGATGACACTTCAGGCGACCTGTAACTTCGTTTCGGATCTGATCGGTAACGCCAATCCGGAGGCTGAATAATGTCGGTTCAATTTGCCACACTAGGCATTCTGGGCAGCATGGTTGCCATGATGGCGCTGGGTTTGCCGCTTGCCTTCATTACGATGGCGATCGCCATCGTAACCACGTTGCTCGTGATCGGTCCTGATGGCATCACGTTGATCGCAGCACGCATGTACTCGTTCGTGACCGAGCCTGCTTTACTGGCCGTGCCGATGTTCGTATTGATGGCCGCCTTCATGGAGCGCTCAGGTGTTGCCCGTGATCTGTTCAATGCCATGTATGTATGGTCGGGACGTCTGCGCGGTGGTGTTGCCATACAAACCATGTTTGTAGCGGTACTGCTCGCGGCCATCACCGGCATAGTCGGTGGGGAAACCGTCATGTTGGGTTTGGTCGCGTTGCCGCAACTGCTGCGCCTGAACTACAACAAGCACTTGGCCGTGGGTACGATCGCCGCCGGCGGAGCGCTGGGGACCATGATTCCTCCAAGCATTGTCCTGATCATGTATGGCGTGACCGCTGGGGTATCTACAGGGGATCTCTTCAAGGCCACATTGCTGCCGGGATTGCTGCTCTCGGGTCTTTACATGGTCTATATCTTCGTCCTGTGCAAGTTCAAGCCCGAACAGGGGCCGGCGCTTCCGGAAGAGGAGGTGCTGAGTTTTCGCGACAAGTTGCGGACCCTCAAGAGTCTGATTGCGCCTGGTCTTATAGCGCTGTGGGTGCTGGGCAGCATTTACGGTGGCATAAGCTCGGTGACGGAAGCTGCCGCGATGGGATGCATCGCTACGTTCGCGATGGTTATCAAACGCGGGTTGCTGACCAAAAAATCACTGAAAGAGTCTCTGGATGAGACACTTAAAACCTGCGGAAAACTGTTCTGGCTAAGCCTTGGAGCCACAGCGCTGATCGGCATATTCAACATCATGGGTGGGTCGCGCTACCTCAGTGGGCTTATGCAGGGACTGCCGTTTGCTCCGATCATTGTCGTTATCATCATGATGGTGATTCTGGCTGTTCTGGGTATGTTTATGGATTGGATCGGTATTTTGATCCTGACCATGCCAATATTTATACCCATCATAAAATCCATGGGTCTGGATCCTGTTTGGTTCGGTGTTCTGTTCTGTATGAATATGCAGATATCCTTTATATCACCACCTTTTGGCCCCGCCTGTTTCTATCTGAAAAGTGTTGCGCCTCCAGAAGTTTCACTCATGGATATATTCCGCGGAGTTCTGCCATTTATTGTGCTCCAAATGGTCGCGCTTGGCTTGGTTATGGCTTTCCCCGATATAGCGCTTTGGCTACCTCAGCAGCTATCCAGCTATTAATAATACGAAGGGTAATAATATGAGTATTCCTGTTATCAAACATGTACGCGCATTTGTTGTTCGAGGCGGGGGCGCAGATTATCACGATCAGGGTGACGGGCACTGGATCGACGATCACATTTGCACACCGATGAGCAAATATCCGCAGTACAAGCAGAGCCGCCAGAGTTTTGGCATCAATGTTTTGGGTACTCTCGTTGTGGAAGTCGAGGCAAGTGACGGTACGGTCGGGTTTGCCGTCACAACAGGGGGGGAGCTTGGAGCCTTTATTGTAGAAAAGCACCTGGCTCGCTTTGTCGAGGGCGCCAAGGTTACGGATATCGAGAAAATCTGGGACCAGATGTTCAATGGCACGCTTTACTACGGCCGTAAGGGCATAGTGCTGAACACAATATCGGGTGTAGACCTCGCACTTTGGGATCTGCTCGGCAAGATCCGTAATGAGCCGGTTTACGAAATGCTCGGTGGTGCTGTGCGTGACGAACTGCAGTTCTATGCAACTGGAGCCCGGCCGGATCTAGCGAAAAAGATGGGCTTTATCGGTGGCAAAATGCCGCTGCAATATGGGCCTTCCGATGGCGAAGAGGGATTGAAAAAAACCATCGCCAATCTCGCTACCATGCGTGAGCGGGTTGGTGATGATTTCTGGCTGATGTTTGATTGCTGGATGAGTCTGGATCTGAACTATGCGACCCGACTTGCACACGCGGCCAAGGAATACGGCCTGAAGTGGATTGAAGAGTGCCTGCCGCCGGATGATTACTGGGGTTATGCCGAACTGCGCAAGCAGGCGCCTAAAGGCATGATGGTCACCACCGGGGAGCACGAAGCAACCCGCTGGGGCTTCCGGATGCTGATGGAGATGGGATGCTGTGACCTGATTCAGCCGGATGTGGGATGGTGTGGTGGCATAACCGAGCTCATCAAAATATCGGCGTTAGCAGATGCACACAATGTATTGGTGGTGCCGCATGGCTCGTCGGTGTACAGCTATCACTTCGTGATTACCCGGCAGAACAGCCCGTTCGCGGAGTTTCTGATGATGGCGCCCAAAGCGGATAAGGTAGTGCCGATGTTCAATCCGCTTCTGCTGGATGAGCCGGTACCGGTTAATGGTCGCATGAAGTCAACAGAGCTGGATAAGCCGGGGTTCGGTGTTCGACTCAATCCGGACTGCACGCTGACCAGACCCTATACGCATTAATTAACGGCACTGCCGCCGACGTCCACTTTTACCTGATCGACAACCGCAGTTGGGACTGATTTTGAATCAGCCTCCCCAGGGTTTTTGCGCCTTGTAAAAGCGGAATAGACGGCTGATCACAGGGGCAGGAGCACAGTGTCGCCGTGTTTCCATGGCCCTGTTAAACAGGAGAACGATGCAATGAAGTTACCTGAGAATACCTTCAAAAGACGACTCCACGCGGAGCCTCAATATGGATGCTGGGCGAGCTTCGGTACCGGCTTTTCAGCTGAAATTCTGGCTACTACTGGCTATGACTGGTTGCTGATCGACGGTGAACACGTGCCTAACACCGTGCCGATGGTGCTAGCGCAGCTTCAGGCCGTTGCACCTTACCCATCCCACCCCGTAGTGCGCGCGGTAAACGGTGATAAAGACCTGATCAAGCAACTTCTCGATATCGGTGTTCAGACGCTGATGGTCCCGATGGTCGAAAGTGCAGAGCAAGCGCGTGAACTGGTACGGGCGATGCGTTATCCGCCGCACGGCGTGCGGGGGGTTGGCGGAGGTCTGGCCCGTGCCACACGCTGGGACAGCATTCCCGACTATCTGGAAAAAGCCCATGAAGAGCTCTGTCTGATTGTGCAGGTAGAGTCTCGCAAGGGTGTCGAGAACGTAGCGGAAATCGCCGCGGTTGAAGGCGTCGATGCTGTCTTCATCGGGCCAGCCGATTTGTCGATTGGTCTTGGACATCCCGGCAATCCGGGGCATCCGGAGGTTCAGGAAAGTATCCGTTGTGTGGTGGATGCTACGCGTGCCGCCGGCAAAGCGTGTGGGATTCTTGCCCCGGTCGATACCGATGCCAAGCGCTATCTGGAATGGGGATGCACCTTCGTTGCCGTGGCGATCGATATCAGCCTGATGCGTCAGGCATTGAAAGACACACTGAGTCGTTATCGCGATTCGGACATCGGGCCTAAGCCCTCATCGCTGTACTAACAAACCTAAGAAACGCGGAGAGCAAAGTCATGACTCACACTGTTACTCAGTATCAAAACTTCATCGACGGACGCTTCACAGATACAGAGCAATTCATTGAAGTGTATAACCCGGCCACCCAGGCGTTGATTTCCCGCGTGCCGGCGTCGACCCCTGACGATGTTGAAAAGGCACTGGACGCGGCGCGCAAAGCACAGAAGTCCTGGGCCGCCAAACCCGCGATTGAGCGCGCTGGATATCTGCGCAAAATCGCAGAGAAGGTGCGTGCCGAAGCGCCGAGACTCGCCCGCATTATCAGTGAAGAGCAGGGCAAGGTGCTGGGACTGGCAGAAGTAGAAGTCAGCTTTACTGCTGACTACATCGACTACATGGCCGAGTGGGCGCGTCGCATCGAAGGTGAAATCATCACCAGCGATCGAGCGGGCGAAAACATCTTCATGTTCCGCAAGCCTTTGGGGGTCGTAGCGGGCATTCTGCCCTGGAACTTCCCGTTTTTCCTGATCGCGAGAAAGATGGCACCGGCCTTGGTGACGGGCAACACCATCGTGATCAAGCCCAGTGAGGAAACGCCTAATAATTGCTTTGAGTTTGCCAAGCTGGTCGCCGAGACCGATCTGCCTGCGGGTGTGTTTAACGTCGTATCCGGCGATGGTGGTGTGGGCGCTCAGCTGAGCAGTAATGCCAAAGTCGACATGATCAGCTTTACCGGCAGTGTTGGTACCGGTGAGCGGATCATGGCGGCGGCAGCCCCCAACATTACCAAGTTGAATCTGGAACTGGGTGGCAAGGCGCCGGCGATCGTACTCGATGATGCCGACCTGGAGCTGGCCGTGAAGGCGATTCGCGACTCACGCGTGATCAACACCGGTCAAGTGTGCAACTGCGCAGAACGCGTGTATGTTCAGCGCGGAATTGCCGATGAATTTATCAAGCGTGTCAGTGCCGCAATGAGTGAAACGCGTTACGGCAATCCGCTTACCGACTCCGACATCGAGATGGGGCCGCTGGTGAACCGTCAGGGCCTGGACAAGGTAGCGGCCGCGGTTGAGAAAGCGGTAGAGCAGGGCGCGACACTGGTCAGTGGCGGACGTATAGCCGACCTTGGCAGTGGATATCACTACGAACCGACAGTGCTGACCGATTGCACCATGGATATGGATATCATGCGGCAAGAGACGTTTGGTCCGGTGCTGCCTATTCAGATCGTCGACGATCTTGACGAGGCGATTGCCCATGCAAACGACTGTGAGTACGGCCTGACCTCCTCGATCTACACGCGGGATCTGTCGAAAGCGATGAAAGCCGTGCGCGAGTTGGACTTTGGTGAAACCTACATCAACCGCGAGAACTTCGAAGCGATGCAAGGCTACCATGCCGGAGTGCGTAAATCGGGTGTCGGTGGTGCTGACGGTAAACACGGCCTGTATGAATACTTGCATACGCAGGTTGTCTATCTGCAGAGCTGAGGCCAGTCAATAACGGGCGGCGAGCGAAGGTTCGCTGCCCGTCAAAACGTTTTATCCACACTGCGAACACGCCTGAACTGACAAAAAGGTCGTATGAACCTGACCACGTGATAGTCTGACACCTCTTCAGATCATAAAATGAAGCACCCTCAGTGCCGCAGCAGGAGTCAGGATGTCACGGACAGATCTATCCCAAACCTATCAGGAACAGGGCGACCTGTTTGCACGCATACTCGCTGCGCTGGCAGACAGCGGCCGATCGACAGACCGTGTGACGGTCGAAGATCTGGCACCGGTCGATCACTTCCATGCGCGGGGCTTTCCCGCGACGGTCGAGCTGGCAGAGCGATTGCCGATCAAAGCAGGTGATCGTCTGGTCGATATCGGCTGTGGTGTCGGTGGTCCTGCGCGCTATCTGGCTAAGCGCTTTGGTTGCCACGTATCCGGTATCGACATCACCGCACGGTTTGTCGACACGGGGAACAAACTGACCGAGCTTGTCGGCCTGACGTCGCAAGTCGAGATCGAGCTGGGCGACGGACAGACACTGCCGTATGCCGATGCGCAGTTCGACGGTGCTTACAGCCAACACGTCACCATGAACGTGCCCGACAGGGCCGCGTTTTTTGCCGAAGCCTGCCGTGTGTTAAAACCCGGCGCCTTCTTCGCCCTGACCGAGCACGGTTTGGGGCCAACCGGCGATCCCCGCTACCCCGTACCCTGGTCGGACGATGGCAGAGGGGCTTACCTGATCACCCCAAACGAGACGCGTGCAGCGTTGGAGGCAGCGGGCTTTACGGATATACACATCCAAGAGACGGGCCAGCATTACCTGTCTGGCTACAAGGCCGCCGTGGCCAAGGCCGAGGCAGGCACCTTACCCGCCTTTGGCGTCCATCTGCTGATGGGCGATAGCGCGGTGGATAAGATACGCAATGCGGGCATCAACATAGAAGAGGGGCGAACCTGTCCGATACAGGTGATATGCCGTAAGGCTTGATCAAGCGCAGTTTTCCGTACCTGAGTTGAAACCGTCATTATCGGGAAGCAGATGTTTTAGACGGTCAATTAAATTTCTGAGTGCAGAGATTTTCATGACGCTGAGCAATTGACGATATCCTATATATGGCCATTGAGATTGACAGTGCGGATAGTGGATTGTAGTGTGTTGCCACCCAAAGGATTGGGTCACTACGCGAGGATAGCGTAGCGCTTTATAAGGAGATATTCGCATGAGCAAAGACGCTTCTGTAGCGCCGAAAGAGCGTATTAATATTAAATACGTGCCCTCTACCGGCGATCAGCAAAGTGAGATGGAACTTCCTCTTAAGTTATTGGTTCTTGGGGATTTTAAAGGACACCCCGAGGATACATCGCTTGAAGACCGTGATGTGGTTCAGGTCGATAAATCGAACTTTGAATCGGTCATGAAAGAATCCAATCTCTCCGTTTCAATGACAGTCCCTAACAGGTTGACGGACAATGAAGGCGAAGAGCTTTCCGTAGACCTGAAGTTTGACTCCCTCCAAGATTTCTCTCCCGACTCTATCGGCGAGCAAGTACCTGAAATTAAAAAACTTATTGAGTTGCGCGAAGCGTTGGTTGCGCTCAAGGGGCCACTCGGGAATATACCGGCGTTTCGGTCAACTCTGCAGGACCTGATTTCGACTGAAGAGTCGAGAGAAAAGCTGCTTAGCGAGTTGCGTCAGCTGGATCAATAATTCATACGCGAAGTGCTCAGCCTATACAGGTTTGTTGAGCCTTGGGTTTAGATTTCAGAGTGGTTTAAGGAAGGCATTAACATGGA
This sequence comes from Marinobacterium lacunae, assembly GCF_000705555.1. Taxonomy (GTDB): domain Bacteria; phylum Pseudomonadota; class Gammaproteobacteria; order Pseudomonadales; family Balneatricaceae; genus Marinobacterium_D; species Marinobacterium_D lacunae. Next base: position 23,419 of record NZ_JMQN01000011.1, on the reverse strand, counting down.
CGTTCAAAGCCAGGCATCAGGCCTGTCTCGCGATTTGGATTCGACACTGCTTGATCAGATCATGGCCCAAACTCGTATGGCACCTGTCGATGAGGGGTATGACACTGCACGTCGAGGCGTGGCGGCATTTATCGGTAATATTCTCGAAACGGATAGTTCTGCAGAGCCTGTTAATAAGGCGCTGGTTGATAAAATGCTTGTCGAGCTAGACCGTAAGATTAGCGTGCAGATGGATGCCATACTGCACAGCGAGGCAGTACAGCAGATGGAGTCTGCATGGCGTAGCCTGAAGCTTCTGGTAGATCGTACGGATTTTCGAGAAAACATAAAGATCGAAGTATTACATGCGACGAAAACCGAACTTCTCGATGACTTTGAGTTTTCGCCGGAAACGACACAGTCAGGGCTTTATAAACATGTGTATTCAGCAGGCTATGGTCAGTTCGGCGGAGAGCCGGTTGGTGCGATCATCGGTAATTACGCGTTTACGCCATCAACACCGGATATGAAGTTGTTGCAGTACGTTGGCGCTGTGGGAGCGATGTCCCACGCACCTTTCCTGTCGTCTGTCGGACCTGAGTTTTTTGGTGTTGAATCATTCGAAGAACTGCCCAATATCAAGGACCTGAAGTCTACGTTTGAAAGTCCCCGATACACCAAGTGGCGTGCGCTTCGAGAGTCTGATGACGCGCGTTACATCGGACTTACTGCTCCACGCTTCCTGTTGCGCGTACCTTATGACCCGAGCGAAAACCCCGTTCGCAGCTTTAACTATCGAGAAAATGTCAGCTCTAGCCATGAGGATTACCTGTGGGGCAACACGGCTTTTGCCCTCGCCACACGATTGACGGAGAGTTTTGCCAAATATCGATGGTGTCCGAATATCATTGGTCCTCAGAGCGGTGGTGCTGTTGAAGATCTTCCGGTGCATCTGTTCGAGTCGATGGGGGCACTTCAGGCAAAGATACCGACCGAGGTTCTCATCACTGATCGCAAGGAGTTTGAACTTGCAGATGAAGGGTTCATTAGTTTGACCATGCGTAAGGGCAGTGATAATGCGGCGTTTTTTTCAGCGAACTCTATTCAAAAGCCCAAGGTTTTCTCTAACACCAAAGAGGGTCAAGACGCCCAGACCAATTACAAGCTGGGTACGCAGATCCCCTATATGATGATCGTCAACAGGCTGGCGCACTACATTAAAGTATTACAGCGTGAGCAAATTGGCTCCTGGAAGGAGCGCCAAGATCTTGAGCGAGAGCTCAATAACTGGATTAAACAGTATGTTGCGGATCAGGAGAACCCGCCCGCTGAGGTTCGAAGCCGTAGACCTCTTCGTGCTGCGCGTATAGATGTGATGGACGTACAAGGTGATCCAGGCTGGTACCAGGTTTCGATGGCTGTTCGCCCTCACTTCAAGTACATGGGCGCCAATTTTGAGCTGTCGCTGGTGGGTCGTCTGGATCAGGAGTAAACGCCTTGATCGACGATGAAATAGCCGAGTCCTACGGTGTCTGCTTCTTTGATCGTTTAGGGAGTAGCCACCACGAGGATAAGGATGGTTCCGGCTTAAGTGATATTGTCGATTCGATTAAGCGTAACGTGTCGCATGTGCTGAACACCCGTATCGGCGAAAGTCAGAGTTGTCCGGAGCTTGGGTTGTTTGATTTTAACGATGCGAGTTCCGGCAGTATCGATTTGGGCTTGAGAATGCGTCACGGGATCGCTCAGTGCCTGGCTCGTTTCGAGCCACGCTTGATCGATATCGAGGTGAAGGTTCTGTTTGACGATACTGATCCGATGAACCTCAGGTTTCATATTGTTGGTGGTATCAAAGTAGCTTCTGCCAAGGATCGGCTGAAGATCGATTTGTTACTTGATAACAACCGTAGATATAAAGTGCTTTAGTCGTGGCCCAAGATAGATATTTCAGGGATGAACTTGCGTTTTTACGAGAGCAAGGGGAGGTATTTTCGGATATCTATCCTCAGCTGGCGCGCTACCTGCGTGGTAACCATGCTGATCCGGACATTGAGCGTTTACTTGAGGGGTTTGCTTTTCTGACAGGTCGAATTCGGGAAAAGATCGACGACGAGTTTCCTGAATTTACACACTCAATGATCAGTATGTTATGGCCTAATTATTTGAGGCCAATACCCAGTACAACGATTGTTCAGTTTAAGCCTGATGGGAAAGGCATCACCCACCGCCAGAGGGTTGCCGAAGGCTGTAGGCTGGATAGCCGGCCGGTGGAGGGGCAAAGTTGCCATTTTCGTACCTGTCGCCCAGTTGATATTTATCCGTTACAGATAGCGAAGATAGACGCCTCACACTCAAGGGAGTCTACAACAATAGAGTTGTTATTCGATAACAGCAGTGCCGCTTCTTTGCGGGACATGAACCTCGAAGTATTGAGGTTGTATCTTGGTGGTCAGCGTTACAGCGCTCAGATGCTATATCTATGGTTGCATCATCATCTCGATAAAATAGAGCTGGTCAGCGCGCAAGGTGTTTTTGGCTTGCCATTAAGTGCATTTTGTTCTGTTGGGTTCGCTGCTGGTGACGGGATTCTGCCCTATCCAAAGAATGTGTATGAGGGTTATCGCGTTCTGCAGGAGTATCTGGCAATACCCGAGGCATTTCACTTTTTCGATATCAGAAAAATTGCGGATTCCGTGCCTGCTCATGTCGAGGGTAACTTTAGCGTCAGACTGCGATTTTCCAAAACCCTGCCCGCTGATGTGCACGTTCGTGACGACACGTTCTTACTTTACTGCGTACCCGCTATCAATCTCTTCGAACATGATGCCGATCCGATTGATTTGAATGGTCGACGTGTTGAATACCCAGTCGTCCCGTCCGCTCGTCACCCCTCCCACTTTGAAATTTTCAGCGTCGACAAGGTACAGGGTTGGCTTGACGCAGATCAGGGCCGCGTGCGCGGAAGGGAACGGATCTATTCTCCGTTCGAAAGCTTTCAGCACGAAGTGGAGCGGGCACGGAGTCGCACGGCGCTTTATTACCGTCTGCGCGTACGTGACAGTATGCGTAATGTTGGGATGGATCATTTCATATCCTTTGTGCGAAGTGATGAGACGCAGTGCGTCGATTTGAACGAAGCCATTTCCGTGCGTCTGACTTGCTCGAACCGCCAGCTTCCCACCCGACTGGGAAAAGGGGATGTTTGCGTACCGACCGAGACAACGCCGAGCTTTGCCGCTTTCTGCAATATAACCGAGCCCAGTAATCCTCTAAGGCCTGTGCTCGACGGCAGCCTTTTATGGACTCTGATCTCAAATTTGTCGCTTAACTATTTGTCGCTGTTATCGCGTGATGCGATTTGCTCAATTATTCGTGCTTATGACTTCAAGGCATTGGTGGATCGCCAGGCCGAGCAGGTTACTCGATTACGACTGGATGGCATCATTGGCATTCATGCAAAACCTACGGAAAGGATTATCCGGGGGATGCCGATAAGAGGCCTCAAAACAGAACTGGAGCTGGATCAGAAGTATTTTGCTTCGGAAGGTGATCTGTATCTATTCGGGGCTGTGTTGAACTGTTTTTTTGCGCTCTACGCCAGCATTAACTCATTTCATGAGCTGGTCGTGATCAATGCCCATAACAAGGAACGTTACACATGGGATATCCAGGTTGGCCAGCAGCCGCTGATCTAACCTCTCCAGAGATCGTCACTCAAGGATTGCCGATCGAGTTTCGTCAGTACAGCTTTTTTCAGCTGGTGGAATTGCTGCACAGGATAAATAGCAGGGATCCTGAGAGGGCGGACTGGGAGGTGAGTTGTGCACTCTATTTCAGTGCTACTCCAAGTCTCGGATTTGCTCCATCCGATATAACCTCGGTGGAAGAGTCTAAGGGCGGGCGGATAAAGATTGAGGCCTCGTTTTTGGGATTGAATGGCGCGCAGTCTCCGTTGCCCAGCTATCTGTTGGACATGCTGTTGAATGACGAGGCGGATATCCGGCGCCGGTTTCTGGACTTCTTCAACAACCGGTTGATCGCACTTCTCTACAGGGCGTGGCGCAAGTATCGCTATTACGTGCGCTTTCAAGACGATGCCCGTGATGCATTTTCATCCCGGGTGTTTGCGTTGGTCGGGCTTGGCAACGATAGCTTGAGAGGGGAAACGCCGATCAATTGGTGCAAGATGCTGGCCTATACCGGGATGCTCGCCGGTCGTAGTCGGTCACCACAAGCGGTCTCCGGTATCGTCGCACACTGTTTCGATCTTGATCAGGTTTCAATTCGTCAGTGGCAGTTCAGGTATGTGGATATACCGGTAGAACAGCGCTGTTGTTTGGGAATGGCTAATTCGCAACTGGGCGTGGATGCCGTTGTAGGGGAGCGTATAGGCGATATATCAAGCAAGTTTGTGCTGTGTATAAACGACCTGACACTGGATCGATTTAGGGATTTCTTGCCTTCGGGGAGGGAGTTTCTGCCGTTGTGCAAAGTGATGGAAGTGATCCTCCGTGAGCAGATGTCATATGACTTAGAGCTGATCCCGCGACTTAAAGATGCGCCTGTCATTCAGTTAGGAGAGGTCAAGGGAGGGTTGCTCGGTTGGTCTTCGTTTCTCGGTAAGGGAGGTGCCGAGAAGAAGCGTGTCGTAATTCAAATCAGGCAATGAAGGGAGTCGGATCGCTTGAGTAATTTGATTGCATTGAATGTTGTTAACTCCCAGTTGCTTGAGGCTGGGTTGACGCCACACACACGTATGGACATCGAAGGAGGAACGATAGGGGCTGACTCGTCCTGCGACTGGATTTTGCGGGATCGCCTGGGAGCTATCGGCCATGTCTACGGGCGCGTGTCATGGCTGGACGAACATTTCTGTATTGAAGATCTGTGTGGTCGAGTGCTGATGAACGGCGCGACCATCCCGTTGGGTAAAGGGCGTAAAGCGCGGTTGAATGACAATGATACGCTCAGCATTGGTCCATACACCGTTCGCGTAGCACTGCTCGATGCCGAAGAAACGAGTGGTTCGGTATCCGGTCGTCTTTCCGAGTGGTTCAAGTCCGGAGTCAGTTCATTGATCGCACATGAGGGAAAGAGCAGTGATCGTGAGGAGGGAAATGACGATGCATCCGGTGTCTTGGATGACCCATTACAGGCTCTGAGTGCAAGCGCTAATCAACACAGTTCATCAATGGTCGATACCGACGGTAAATGCCGGAATTTTACGGAGGTTGAGGCGGCGCTGGCCAAAAAACTTAACATTCAGCACAACGGCTATACCGCGCAGGCCGATACGGACTTTGATACCGGCTCGGCCATCAATCCGAGTCAAAGAATGGAAAAGGGGAGTTTCATGGACGAAACGACGTTGGACTTGCTTGAGTCCGAACTGCACGTGACTGACGGAGCACCAGAGGTTAGTCATTTGGCAACAGGGCCTATGTTACGGGGCCTCGGGGTAAATCTGGATGAAGCGGGCGATACCGGTCGGCAGCAAGCGTTGGCTGTTGAGATGGGGGCGGCTCTGCAATCGGCAATTCGAGGGTTGCTGGGCCTGCACAGTGAAGTCCAGGCGAGTCGCTACGATCTAATCAACAAGAATCTTCAGCCTATCGAGGACAACCCTCTGCGTTTGGGCCTTAGTTATGAAGAGACAGTTCGTACCCTCTTTGATGATCGTAAAAGCCCCGTACATCTCTCGCCAGCCGCGGCTATAGAGGAGAGCCTTCACTCAATCGAGCACCATAACGATGCGGTTCAATACGCCATTACTGAGGCATTAAATTACATCCTCGATGCATTTTCGCCAGAGACCTTGCTAAAGCGTTTTTCCCAATACCGGAAAGTGAGCGATGCGGCCGTCAAACCACGTGATAACTGGGCTTGGGATATGTACGAAAACTACTACCGTGAGTTGGCATCGACGCGACAACAGGGCTTTCGAAAACTTTTTTGGGAGGTGTTTGAGCAAGCGTACGACAGAAAACTCAGGGAACTGCAAAGGGAAATCTGATGAAGCTGATACGGCTATGTCTTATTGGGCTTTGTCTAACTCAACTGACTGCGTGCAGTACGGTTTGGGACGCAACTCGAAAAACAGCGCAGGTGATGTGGGATCCCTCCATACCTGTAGGGGAGATGGCAGACCGCCCGAGCACGCTGACATACAGCATGTATGCCATCGATAACGTCAATCTCAATGCGGTAGGTGATGCAACGCCGCTTGAGTTGGTGGTGTATGAGTTGGAAGACGACTCCAGATTTCTGGGGGCCGACTATGACTCGCTGAGTGCAGATGATGAAAAGGCGTTGGGGTCCAACTACATCGACCATAGCGATTACACATTGCTGCCTGGACAGTTCAAATTCGTTGATCGTTTTACAGTCAGCAAAGATACGCGATACATCGGTCTGATGGCCCGCTTCAGTGACCCTGAAGCGTCTCAGTGGAAGAAGGTTGTGAAAATAAAGCCAGCGGGCCGTGAATATCATCTGTTGATGTATTTCAGCGAGCAGGACGTTGTTCTGGATAAGGTGGAGTGAGATGTCATCAAGAAATAGGGTGATATGGAGTGAGGGGCTATTTATCAAGCCTCAACACTTCCAACAGCAGCAGCGCTACATGGAATACATGACAGGTGCCCGGTTGGATGCTGTAAGCGGCTATCTCTATGGGTTGTCGGAGCTTGAACTGAATCCCGAATACTTGAGCTTTGGCCGCATTGCCATTCAGCGTGCTAGCGGTGTTATGCCGGATGGCACCGTGTTCAACATACCGCAGGAAGATCTGCTACCCGAGGCGTTGGAGATCGGCGACAGCTCATTGGCCAACCAGATCGTATATCTTGCTTTGGCGATGCGTAGTGACTCAATTGTAGAGGTGGCGGACGAGCAGCATGGTGCCAGCGGCCGCTATATAAAAAGAAGTCATCAGGTGCGTGATATTCACTCGCAACAGGGGGACTTCACCGCAATCGACGTTAGTCCTGTGCATTTGCGTCTGATGCTGGAGAAAGATGATCGTTCTGCTTACAGCGCGCTGCCGATTGCCCGAATTCTGGAGAAAAGACCGGATGGCAGCGTCGTGCTGGATTCCAACTTCACTCCCTGTCATTACAACGTCGTCGCAGTACCAGGGTTGCATCGCTTTCTTGGAGAGATGGCCGGGTTAATGCGCGAGCGGGCGCGCAATATCGCCCTACGGTTGGGTTCGCCAAATCAGGGCGGTGTCGCCGATGTATCGGATTTCATGTTGCTGCAATCGCTAAACAGGATGCAGCCGGTGCTTCAGCATTTTTCCACCCTGCGCAGTTTGCACCCAGAGATGCTGTATCAGGAGCTGGTTAGCATGTGTGGCGAACTGTTTACTTTTACCGACGACAGCCGAACCGCGCCCTCGTTTCCAGCCTATGATCATGATATGCCAGTGACTGCCTTTGCTCAGGTTATGTCAATGCTTCGTCAATCGCTCAGTATCGTTCTAGAGCCAAAGGCGGTGTCATTGCAGCTGCATAAGCGCAAATACGGCTTGATGGTCGCACCAGTAACCGATCCTGATCTGATCAAACAAGCCGACTTTATTTTGGCAGTTCGGGCAAGGATGCCCTTGGATGAACTTAAAACTCTGTTTATTCAACAGACAAAGATCGCCTCCGTCGAAAAGATTCGCGAGTTCATATCTTTGCAGCTACCTGGGGTTCCTTTAATACCGCTTCCGGTTGCTCCCCGGCAGTTGCCCTACCACGCCGGTTATACCTACTTCCAGTTGGAACGAAGCAGCCGAAATTGGGAAATGTTGGAACGCTCGAGTGGATTTGCTTTTCACGTGGCTGGAGAGTTTCCCGAGCTGGAAATGCAGTTTTGGGCAATCAGGAGCTAAGAAATGGATTTTCAGGCAGAAAGGCAGCCTTTTTCACCCGGACATGTGGAGTCTCTGCTGTTTGACCAAGCACAAAATATCAACGCCGACCAAGCCTATTGGTTTCGGTTGCGCGGCGACAGTATCAACCCGCTCATCGATGCCGCATCTCCATTGATCGGTATGGTGCTAAGAGTGCGAAACCTGGCCAGTTTAAAGAATATCGAGGCGCTCTATCAAAATGCTGTCGACGACATCATGGCGGTTGAGGTGGAGTTGACCGAGTCGGGTTATGACCGCGCCGAGATTCTAGCGTACCGCTACATCCTCTGCTCATTCATCGATGAGGCTGTGATGAATACATCCTGGGGAGCAGACAGTGTGTGGGTAGAGCACTCATTGCTGACACGTTTTCACAACGAAACCTGGGGAGGAGAGAAAGTGTTTGGGATTCTCCAGCGTCTGGAAACGGAGAGGGACAAGTACAGAGAGTTGCTCGAGTTTCTTTACCTGTGTTTCTGCCTTGGCTTCGAGGGGCGCTACAAAGTTATCGCCAACGGGCGTGAGGAGTTCGATAAGGTCATACGCGGGCTTTACGAAACGCTCCGTCATCAGCGTGGTGAAGAGCCTGATTTGATGGTGGGCGCAACGCGCCATGTAGTGAATACGCGCTATCGCCTTGATCGCCAAATGCCTGTATGGGCCGTGTTTGCGGGTTTCTCTTTAATTGTTACGGCCGTATTCCTTTCCTATTCGCTTTCGCTCGCTAACAAGTCGACGGACGTGATTAACCAGCTGCATCAGATACTCAATTAAGGCCTCCGTCGATGATTAGAATTGAACTGACAACCTTGATCGGCAAGCTGAATGCTGTCACTCGATTAGCCATGGAGGAGGCCGCATCGCTGTGCATCGCCCGCCAGAACAGCGAAGTGACCTTCATGCACCTGCTCAGCTGTCTTCTCGATAATCCACTTTCAGACGTGCGTATGTTGTTGAAATCCGGAAGTATTGGCAACGAAGTCGTTCGTCTGACGGTTGGTGAGGCCCTACCTCGGGATGAGAGTTTGGATACGTGCCCCGCATTTTCACCGATGCTCGTTGAGCTCATGCAGGATGCATGGCTGCTTTCATCCACAGAGCTCGCTCAAGAGGAGTTGCGATCCGGGGCTTTGCTGGTGGCGGCCTTGATGCATCCTGAGCGCTATCTGCCCACGGCATTGCATGATCAACTGGCTAGTCTTAATCGAGAGACACTGAGACGTGAGTTCTCCGCGCTTACCGCTTCATCGTCCGAGTCTGTCACGTCAATCGTTGAGTCGCGTTCCGTCCAGCGTGATCAGGCTCAATCTGCCCTGCAAAAGTTCACGAGCAACTTCACCGAGTTGGCGCGCCAAGGGAAGCTCGACCCGGTGCTGTGTCGTGATGATGAAATCGGCTTAATGATTGACATTCTTTGCCGTCGACGAAAGAACAATCCCATCGTTGTCGGTGATGCCGGGGTGGGGAAAAGTGCCGTAGTCGAGGGATTGGCCTTGCGGATTCACGGTAACAGCGTTCCGGATTCACTTAAGGGTGTGGAGCTGCTGTCTCTTGATTTGGGATTGTTGCAAGCAGGTGCGTCGGTTAAAGGTGAATTCGAGAAGCGCCTTAAAGCCATAATTGAAGAGATTAAGCAGTCGCCAACCCCGATCATTCTGTTTATAGATGAGGCGCATACGCTGATTGGTGCAGGAAATCAGGAAGGAGGCGGCGATGCTGCCAATCTGCTTAAGCCTGCGCTGGCAAGAGGGGAATTGCGAACAGTCGGGGCCACCACCTGGAAAGAGTATAAAAAGTACTTCGAGAAAGATCCGGCGCTCACTCGTCGCTTTCAGTTGGTCAAGCTTGAGGAGCCGAGTGTAGAGCAGGCGATCAACATACTGCGAGGGTTGCACTCGGTATATGAATCCGCTCACGGCGTACTAATTCAGGATGGCGCGCTACGCGCAGCCGCTTACTTGTCTGCGCGATATTTGCCGGGCCGGCAACTGCCCGATAAAGCGATAGATGTACTTGATACAGCCTGTGCACGGATAGCAATCAATCTGAGCTCTACGCCTAAACGGTTAGTGGAACTGGACAGTATACGCATCCGCCAAGAGAGGGAAACTGAACTGCTTCGGCGTCAGCAAAAGTTGGGGCAGCCAATTGATGAGTCGCGTCTGGGTCTGCTGATCGAAGAGCAAGACAGAATCGCCATGGAGTACACGGAGCTACAAGAGCAGTGGCAGCGTCAGCAGAACGATGTGGCTCAGGTTATCGAGCTGCGCCGTCAGGTGCTGGAAAGCGATAACGAACAGGCGATGGGTGAGCTCCAACAGTCCCTGAGAAACGCCGAGCAAGCTATGGAAGGGCTTTGTCGTGAGCAGCGCATGATCTATCCCCATGTGGATGAGGACCAGGTCGCCGAAGTCATCGCGGATTGGACTGGGGTCCCGGTATCTCGAATGAGCGAGGACGAACTCTACAAAATCACCCATTTGCCGCGATTGTTGGCGCAAAGCCTTAAAGGCCAGGATGCGGCCATTGCTCGTTTGCACACGAATCTGCTAACCGCGCGTGCAGATCTGCGCAGGGCGGGGCGACCAAAAGGGGCGTTTCTGTTGGTCGGACCAAGCGGCGTAGGCAAGACGGAAACCGTCGTCCAGATCGCTGAGCAGTTATATGGCGGGCGTCAGTTTCTGACGACCATTAATATGTCCGAGTATCAAGAAAAACACACAGTTTCACGGCTGATCGGATCTCCCCCAGGTTATGTCGGTTATGGCGAGGGTGGGTTGCTGACCGAAGCAATTCGCAAGATGCCCTATTCCGTGGTGCTGCTGGATGAGGTGGAGAAAGCGCATCCGGATGTGTTGAATCTGTTTTATCAGGCGTTCGACAAAGGTGAGCTCGCGGATGGCGAAGGGCGGGTCATTGACTGTCAGAATGTCCTCTTCTTCCTGACATCCAACCTGGGTTATCAGACCATCGTTGAATACAAGGATCGCCCTGCGCTTATTGAGGAGGTGCTTTACCCTGAACTTGCCAGTTTTTTCAAGCCTGCGTTGCTGGCAAGGATGGAGGTTGTACCCTACTTGCCTCTGGGTGAGGCTGAACTCAAGGAGATTATTCAGCACAAGTTGGATTCACTGAAGCAGCGACTGGTTGAGCGTTATCGAGCAGAGGTCCTGTATGACGATGCGTTGGTCAACGAGATTCTTCGCCGCTCTACACGCAGTGAAAATGGTGCCCGAATGCTTGAGGCGATTATTGACGGTCAGGTGTTACCGCCGCTTGCTCTATCGTTGCTTGAACGTCTGGCAGCTGAAGAAGAGGTCCAACACATTCGCCTGGGCTGCCGTGATGGAGAGTTCTATGGAGACGCGGCATAGTGGCTACCCCTCACTGGTTGGCTCAGGCGGCAAACCTGTTGGAGCATCGACGAAGAGAGACACTTCTACAGGATTTTTTGCAAACATTATCCGATGCGTTGACGTTGGATAGTGTTCTCTTTCTCGTGTGCGGTGTCGACGGTCGTGAGTTAAGTGTTGAGGCGGGCTTGGGCGCTCTTGCTCGGCAGGCGGAGAGTGGATTGCAGCTAAAAGTATCCGATTTCCGCCACCCCTTTGCTCATCTGTTGCAATCAGGTGAGCCGATGCTGCTGTCCAAAGAGAAATTGGCGTACTGGCAGGATCATGACCGTTTTGCCAGCTTGAGTCAGTGTGTCGATACTGAGCAGGCGCTGTTGCTATATCCCCTGGCGTTGCATGAGCAGGTTGGGGGGATTTTGTGTATGAAACTGCGCCGTGAGCAAAGTCACGCGGTGTTGTCCTCAACGGAGTGGCAGCAATATTCGGCTGTCTTCGTCCGTCATTGGATTACGCTGCAACAGCTGTCTAAACAGCGCGGGTATGGGGCCAGCTTATCCGCTTCCATTACTGAGATGGAACAGCAACGGCAGCAGGAGTCTGACTTGGCGTCACTGGGGGGGATCCTTGTCGGGCGTTCCGAGCATATGCAGAACCTAAGGCTGGGCGTTTTGCGTGTGGCCGGTTCTAAACTGTCTGTTCTGATACAGGGGGAAACGGGCACAGGCAAAGAGCTAGTCGCACGTGCCGTACATGATTTCTCCGATCGCCGGGACAAGCCGTTCGTCGCGATCAATTGTGCAGCGATTCCAGAAAGCCTGCTTGAGTCGGAGCTATTTGGCTACAGTAAAGGCGCGTTTTCCGGGGCTGATCGATCTAAAAAGGGGCTTGTCGCACAGGCCCATAAAGGAACACTGTTTCTTGATGAGATCGGCGATATGCCGGTCAGTCTGCAGTCCAAACTGTTACGCGTACTGGAAACGGGGCGCTACCGTGCGCTGGGAGCACTGTCTGAGGAATACTCAGACTTCCGGTTGGTTGCAGCGACCCACGTAAACCTCAAGTCCGAGATTGAAACCGGGGCGTTTCGTCGAGATCTGTTTTATCGGCTCTGCCAGTTTCCTCTACGGATACCGGCACTATGTGAGCGAGCAGAAGATATACCCGAACTGGTCGCTTGTTTCATAGAACAGTTTAACTGTACGCATCATCGCGCAATTCCCGGCATCCGTTTCAATGCACTATCCACTCTTCGACGGCACCGATTCCAGGGCAACGTGCGTGAACTGCGCAATATGCTGGAATATGCCTGTGCACTTACCGCAGATGGTGTGGAGATCTCTTCAGAGTCTTTGCCTGCGGTTGAAACGGACTCGGTTGAACCGCAGGCAAAGACTGAATCGGCAGAGAAGTTCGCGAAGATATCGGATCTCAAGTCAGCAGTTGCTCAGTTTGAACGAGAGGTCATCCGTTCCAGATTACGCGTATTCAAGGGGGATAGAAGCAGGGCGGCTATGAGTTTAGGGCTGCCCAAAAGGACATTCTCTCACAAGTGCCAGAAATTGGAGGTTGAGGATTAATGCCAAGGATTAAGGGCGTGCTGTTCTGTTGTCTGTGGGGGTGGACGGTGAATGCCTGGTCGACGGATTCTCTGAGAAACCAGGCGGTTGAGTGTACACGAATTACCTCGCGGTTAGAGCGGCTTTCCTGCTTCGATACCCTATTCGAAACCCCAGTAACTCAGTTACACACAAGGAAAACTGCCGACCGCCAAGGCTATCCAGAAGAGTATCGGGTTGCGCAGGAGACCGAGTCCACGCGTCAGGAGGCGCAAAATGGAGTGGCTTTCATGCCGGGGCATAAAACAGAAGATGCTCGTCGCCTGTGGCTTACGGCGCCTGCCGTGGGGGCTTTACCGCCTCGACCGGTGCTTATGCTCAGTTGCGTCGATGATATCAGCCGTGTGGAGTTGACCCTGCCGAAAGCGATCGACATAGGGTCTCTCCAAGTGGTGCTGGAAGCTGACGGCAGACGTCTGCTATCCCAACGTTGGCTCAGCGACGACAGCGGTCACATACTACGTAGTGGTCGCGGACTGCCGGCCATTGCGGTAATGCAGGCGATGTTGCGTACCGGTGATCTTCGTCTTCGCGCAAATGACGAAGCGATTGACGGATTGCGTTTTGACGCGCGCGGACTTAGCGAGCAGATAGCGCCCTTACGTCGTCAGTGTGGGTGGTGAGCATGGAGTTGGACCAGTATCTCGACAAAGTGATTCGCCCGATCAGTGACGACAATCCAGTGGGTGAGCGGTTAACCGATGATGTGCTTTTTGACTACATCGAGAGCCAAATGATGAAGGTCGGATCTCTGTCGCATGGCGAAGTGCAATGGTTGGAGGTCGAGCGTGCGGCAATGCGTTTGCTTGAGAGCAAGACCAAGGATCTAAAACTGCTGACGCATCTTTTGCAGTGCCTCCAATATCAATGCAGTGTTGAACGTTTCTCTTGTTCGCTCGCACTGTTGCAGGCATTCATGCGTGAGTTCTGGGAAAGCTGCTATCCGGTGCCTGGACCAAGGGGAGTATTGCCAAGACGCAAGTTCTTTTCCCAGATAGTACAACGTACGGTCAAAGCAGCAGATGGCTTGGATACCGACTTTTGTGACCCTGATACGCGTTCTATTTTGCAGCGTACTCTCGGGGAACTGTGCAAAACGGCTGCGGACCATGAGTTGCCGGTAAGTGAGCTGGAAGAGCTCAAGTCGCAACTGGATCGGCGCCTTCAAGCCGAACCGAGGCGGGAGAAAGCATCGGCTGGGCGGGCGGAGGAAAGGGGGCAAGCCATCTCGGCCGCGCCAGAGGTGCGTGATATTCCGAAACTGGAGATTGATAACAGCAGTGACAAATCCACACGCCAGGCCTTATTGAAGTTAGCTGATTTCATTTCGGAAACGCCTTCGGGAATGGCATTGAGCCTGCGCATGCGACGGTTCGCTATCTGGTCGGGTCTGACTTCAGCTCCGGAAAATGCCAACGATAAAGGTGAAACCAGCCTTATGCCGCCTTCGGGTGACCGTGTGTCCGAGTATCGTACTCAGCTGGAAAAAAGCCCGGATCTCGCGTTGCTAAGGCGCATTGAGCAGAGCCTGAGTCTTAGCCCTTTCTGGCTGGACGGACACCACCTGAGTGCGCAACTTGCAGTGTCGCTGGGTCAGCAAGGCTGGGCTGATGCCATTCGAGAAGAGACCCTTGCATTCGTTGAGCGTCTTCCTGCGTTGGCGAAGATGACATTCAAAGGTGGTACTCCGTTTGCTTCGAAAGAGACTCAGCAATGGTTGGCCAATGGCGGCACGTCGTCTGCTGTTTCCGGCGCACACGATAGTGTAACGCTGGATAAGGAGATCCATGAACTTGCACGAGAAGGAGGTCTAGCCCTTGCGCTAGGTGCATTGAATCAAAAACTCGATAAAGCCAGTGAGCCACGGGACCGGTTTTATCTGCGTTTAATTGGGGCTGAGTTGAAGGAGCAATACCAGCTAGGGGCAATGGCTGATCTGGAATATCAGGTGTTGCTGACACAGGCGTCGAGCACAGATCTTAAAGCGTGGGAACCGAGTCTGATGTCTCGCTTACAAAACAAGGTCAAACAGGGATAGTACAGGGAAGCGCATATGTGGTCTGGGGTTAAAACATGGATGTTAAGGGTGGTTCCGCAACTCAAGTCTGCCACGCCTATTCTGTTGGCAGTTATCTTCGTGCTGGTGAATGTAGGCATATGGTGGGCCGGTCCGTGGCTGAATATTGACGGGCAGAAACCACTGGAGTCGGCTTTGTCCAGGACGATAGCCAGTACAATATTTTCGTTGTCCTGTCTTGGATGCTGGGGACTGGTTCAGTGGCGCCGGCTACTAAAGGTGGACGCGCAGAAGCAGCATGCGGAAAGGCTTAAAGTCGACCCGGTACGACGCCTTGAGGAGCGTCAGGAGCGTGAGTTGAACGCTGTCATGCTCAAAATGAAAGAAAGCCTCAATAGCCGCAACTATCTCTATACACTGCCCTGGTTTCTGGTAATGGGTGGCGAGAATGCGGGCAAGACCAGTCTGATTAACCGCTCTGGACAAACCTTTGCATTCTCTTCGGTCATGCGGGCGTCCGGCCAAAAATCACAGAACCCCTACGCGTTTGATTGGTGGGTCGGCGATGAAGCCGTTCTTATCGATCCCGATGGCGAGTTACTGACGCAAAAGTCAGGATCAGCGGATTCTGACTCCCAGGTTGAGCGTAGACTTTGGCTGCATTTCGTTGGCTGGCTGGAAAAAAACCGAAGCCGCCGTCCTCTGAACGGCGTAATACTGACATTGGATATGGCGGATCTAGTGACTGCGCCAGTATCAGAGCGAAAGGCTTATGCTCAGCTCATGCGTACCCGACTGCGCGAGTTGATGGAAATGCTGACAACGCGATTGCCGGTGTATATAACGCTGACCAAGTTGGATCTGATGCTTGGGTTCGAACCGTTCTTTCGCCACTTGAATCAGTCGCAGCGTGATGAAATTCTTGGCTTCACTTTCTCTCTCGACTCGGTCAGCGACAGTGATCGTTGGATGAGCGAGTTTGATCAGGAATATAGCGGTTTCATCTCCCGTATAAACGCCTGTCTGCCCAGAGCACTATTGCAGTGCCGAGATAAAGAGGAGCGGGCGGCAATATACAGCTTTTCTCGTCAGATAGCGGGAGCGCACGGCGTCTTGCGGGAGTTCTTCGGTGATGTTCTCAGTAGTGATCAGTTCTCAACTTCAGCGTTGGTGCGCGGTGTTTATCTGACCTCTGTGTTTCAACAAGGCGTACCGGTGGATGCTTATGTCGACGGCGCTGCTCGTCGTTATGGCTTGACCGACTCTGTCAACTCCGCTCAGAAGAGCGAAAATTCAACGCCCTATTTTACCCGGTCGTTGTTTACCCGGATTATCTACCCGGAGTCTGGCCTGGCATCGGATAACCGCAGGGTTACCAGACAGAAAAGACGCCTGATTGCGCTGTCGGCTCTGGCCTGCTCCATCGCTACTGTGATGATGGTAGGTGGCTGGCATCGATACTATTTGCTCAACAGTGCACATGCCGAAGCTGTGTTGGAGAAAGTCAATGAGTACAACACGCTGATTGACGAGCTGCGTTACGATCAGGAAGCGCCCAATGTGATTCCTCCACTGGATACGATACGGGCAGCAACATTGGAGTTCGGTTTTTTCCGAGACAAGCCACGGATGATTTCCGATCTAGGTTTGTACCAGGGACATGCCATCGGTCCAGAGGTGGAAGAGACCTATTTAAAGCTACTGTCATATCAGTATCTGCCTATTTTGCTACGCAATGTTGCCCGGGCAATTGCGGTAGCACCTGAAGGCAGCGAAGAGAAACTGGCTATGCTGCGAGTATTTCGAATGCTGGCGGACAAGAGTGGACGCCGGGATCATTTCGTCCGCGACTATTTTACCGAAGTCTGGCAGCGAGCATATCAGGGTAACCGTACCCTGCAGACGCAATTGATGAAGCATTTAGACTATGCGTTGCTGCATACCGACTTGCAGCGTGCTCGTGATAATAACGATGCTGAGGCGATAGAAGTTCTGGCACCCTTTGATTCATTAGTTGCGAGAACTCAGCGAGAACTCAGTGAACTGCCGATAGAGCAGCGCGTTTACCGGTATCTTAAAGCGTCGGCTGCCGATGCGCTCAAAGCACCACTCGATTTACGCCTTACAGCGGGGCCGGCTAAGGACCTGGTGTTTGAACTGCCAAAGGATGACCAGTACAGCCAGGCGTTCTTTATTCCGCGTTTTCTGACCCGGCAGGGGTTGGAGCAATATTTGGTTCCAAAGAGTAACGCTATTGCAGAATTGGCGCTCATCGATAGCTGGGTGCTGGGCGAAACAGAAACGACCGACTTCAGCAGTGCAGACAAGGCGGCACTGCGTAGCGAAATAATCGCCCAATACGCGAATGACTACCACCGCAGTTGGGTAAGAGCGCTCAGTGCATTTCAGTTGAAGCCGTTTAAGGATATCGGGGATGCGGTACTGGTGCTGGATAATCTCTCTGTAAGTAACAAGCCCCTGCAACGGTTGCTGGAATCGTTGAAGTCCAACACCCAGCTGTTTCCAAATTTGCCAGAGGACGACATCGCGCGTGAGACGTTATTGCAGTCTGAGTCCTACCGTGTTGCATCGCAAATCGATGCTGGGTTTGCCGATCTTAACCAGCTGCTGGAATCGGACGACACAAAGCCAGCCTATATGGATGAGGTGACAGAAGCGGTTGCTCAACTACACCTGTATCTCAGTGATATCCAAAATTCACCCGATTCAGGAAAAGCGGCACTCGAGGCTGCCCAGGAGCGCTTCAAGCTGAAGGACAACGATCCTATCTATGTGTTGGAACGGCTAGCCGATGGATTACCTAAACCACTGAGCAGCATGATGACGCAGATCGCGCACGAGAGCTGGAAGGTTGTACTGCATAGTGCCATTAAGGAACTGGAGGTGCGGTGGTATGACGAGGTGTATTTGGACTTTCAGCGCAACCTGGCATCGCGATATCCCTTCAATCTCAAGGCCGAGAAGCAAGCTTCGATACGAGATTTTGAACGTTTCTTCGGACCGGAAGGCACGCTGAATAGTTTTTACGATCAGCAGATGCGGGTGTTCGTGGAAGACAACGCGCAAGAACTCGATCAGCTAGCTATTGGCGATCAACGACTAATCCGCGATGAAGTATTACAGGCGATCGAGCAGTCAAGAGAGATACAGTCCGCATTTTTTAACCTCAAGGGAAATCTGGATGTTCGGTTCACTCTTGAACCGTTGCAGATGAGTTCAAATAAACGACGCAGCGTGATCAATATTGATGGCCAATATGTTGAGTATGCTCATGGTCCACGACGCGCCATTGAGCTGGTTTGGCCAAACACGCTGAGAGAGGCGGCAGAGAGCAAGCTGACGTTGGTACCCAGCGAGGTGAATCGGTCGCCGAGATCCATGGCGTATCGTGGCCCCTGGGCTTTCTTCAAGCTGTTGGACAGTTCGCAAATCACGGGGTCGAGCGGAACCAGTGTTGATTACCAATTCAGTGTTGATGGAGGTGATGTTTCCTACCGCATCTATGCGCGAGATAGCAATAATCCTTTCACCGCCCGGTTGCTTAGTCGTTATGTTTTGCCCAAGACGCTCTATTGAAAGACGGGCAAGCAAAGAGAGCGAACTCAACGTTAATGGAAGCGAGTTGGGGTAAAAGGTGACTTCGCAATCGTTGATCAATGCCGCTTGCTTTCGGGTCTGTGCCAACGCGGCACAGATCCGAGGACAAGATCGATATCAGAAGCTAAGAGCCGAGATTAACCGTAAGCACACGCCGTTTAGTGGTGGGCCTGATTGGGACAAGGCATATGATCTGGCGGCAGAAATCGCAGTAACGGAAGGTGCCGATCTATTGTCTGCCTGCTATTTCGCCATTGCCGCGGGTAAAACGCGGGGCATATCAGGTGTCGCTTCAGGAACGGAACTGATTTTGACGGTACTGGTCCACTCCCATCAGGAAGAGGGCATGAGCGCTGACAAGCGCGCAGAACTGCTTAACTGGACTGTTGGAAAGCTGCTGCCGGAGATCAGTCAGATGCAGGTTACGGCAGGCAATATCCGTGACTGGTATCGCTGCGAATACGCCTGTCAGCAGCTATTTGAGTTGATGTGGGCCAAACAACCAGAGCAGATGCCAAACCTTGATGCTATAGGCTTTCATGTCTTCGAGAAGCTCGATAGGCGTGAGCACGAAGGCACATCGGCAGCGGCTGACAGCCCCGTAATGCTCAATAGCGCTGCAAGTAGCACACGCATGAAGCCTTATGTCTGGCTACTAGCGCTTAGTGCCGTTTTTGTCTTGGGGGGCTTGTCTGCTCTGTGGGTTGAGAGAAGGTTGCAGGAGTATTTCCCTGATAAGGATGCTATTGCGAAGCCGCCGCTGTGGAAGAGAATCGATGAGGTGTTTGATAAGCAACCCCTGAGTGTCACAGAGCCTTTTGTTTATCCAGAGCAGGTTGGATATCTACTGGAACTGGATAAATACTTCCAGCGTTTTCAGGACAATCGAACCCGAGCTGCCAACCTGAACCGGCAGTTACAACAGTTACGTTGGAACGATGCCGATCTGGCAAGCATCAGGCGAGAAGCGCGTGAACTGGACCAGTATGCCAGCAGTCTATCTCCCATACTGGGCCGAGCCTATTTCATTGACGACCTGCTAAAAAAAGGGGAGACCATGCGGGCGGCAGAAGAGCTGAGCCTTTTGGACAACCAGTTGAAGTCTTTGCTGATAAAGCGAAGTCTACAGGCTCAGCGACTTGGCCAAACGCTTGAGGACGCTCTGGCGCCAGACTCATGAGTCGAGCAATTTTTTGCCCGCTGGGCAATATCTTGCTTGATCTCGGGCAATATTTTGCTCGACGAAAGTGTATGTGACAAAAAACTTCTTTATAAACAATGTGTTGTGGTCTGGCATGCCCCTTGCTTTAACAGGGGTGGGGTTTGGGGATGCAAACCTCGATCACATCCATATCAGAAAAGGAATTTTTCAATGCCTACACCCTGTTATATCTCTATCGAAGGTCAGACTCAGGGCCACATCACCGCTGGCGCCTTTACCGCTGAATCCGTGGGCGACATCTTCGTTGAGGGACACGAAGACCAGATGCTGGTACAGGAATTCAACCACGTCGTCACCGTACCCACCGATCCTCAATCCGGTATGCCTTCTGGGCAGCGTGTCCACAAGCCGTTCAAGTTCACCGTGGCGCTGAACAAGGCGGTTCCGCTGTTGTACAACGCGCTCTCCTCCGGCGAGAAGCTGACCAAGGTTGAGTTGAAGTGGTATCGCACCTCCATCGAAGGCAAGCAGGAACACTTCTTTACCACCAGTCTGGAAGGCGCCACTATCGTCGATATCAACTGCAACATGCCGCACTGCCAGGATCCGGCAAAAGCGGATTTCACGCAGTTGATCGAGGTTTCCATGGCGTATCGCAAGATCGATTGGGACCATGTCAGCGCCGGTACCTCGGGTTCGGATGACTGGCGTAAGCCGATCGAAGGCTGAGCGTAGATAGGTGTGGACTGGCCAGATCAGTCCACACCTTGATCAGAAACTCAAGGGATTCAGACAAGGACGTGATGATGACCTACCGGGGCAGCGGGCTGCGTTTTCACTTCAAGGCCGACACTAAATCTGACGATTCTTTCAACCTGTTATCGTTTTCCTTCAGCGAGCACCTGTCCTCTTTATTTGAAGGGAAGCTGACATTGTTAAGCCGTCGGGATGACCTGGAGGCTGAGGATCTGGTGGACGGTGCCGGTGCGATAAGCCTGTGGCAGGACGGCGCTTATCTGCGAAGTTTTCACGGGGTTATAAGCGGTTTTACACGGGGGGATAGCGGGTATCATCATACCCGTTACGAGCTTACTCTGGTGCCTGCTTTCGCACGCCTGATGCTGCGCCGGAACAGCCGTATCTTTCAGACTCAGTCCTTGATCTCTATTGTCAGTACCCTACTCGATGAGATGGGCATTAGAGACTATGCATTCAAATGCGATAGCCGCTATGAAACCGAACAGCGCGAGTATTGCGTGCAGTACCGAGAATCGGATTTCGCGTTTATCGCCAGACTAGCCGCCGAGGCGGGGCTGTTCTGGTATTTCGAACATTCCGAAGACCGGCATACACTGGTTTTTTGCGATTCCACAAGCAAGCTGCCGGCATTAAGCCAACCTTTCGTTTATAACGCCACCAGTGGCGGCCAAAGTGAAACTCCATTTGTTAGCCGGTTTAGTTTCAACAAGCAGCTTGCTCCGGGCAGCGTTGAGCTGAAGGATTATAGTTTCAAGAACCCCGCCTACAGTTTTCTGAATCGCGATATAGGGCAACAGCTTGAGCATCATCAGTCGAACGCTGCTCAGCTTTACCAGCACTATGATTATCCCGGACGGTACAAAAGCGACAATCAGGGGCGTTTGCTAACTGTTGCACGTCTGCACGCGTTGCGCAGTGGTAGCGAAACCGCTCAAGCATTTTCCAACCAGATGGCTGCCGCCAGTGGTTACAAGATTCATCTGACAGATCATCCTGAAACAGCTTTCAACCGCGACTGGTTATTGGTCGCTGTAACACACACAGGAGAACAGGGCGCCGCAGCGGAAGAGGCCAACAGTACCACTGCAACGACGTACCAAAACACCCTCCATCTTATTGAGGGCCATATGCCATGGCAGTCTCTGAAATGGGAGCCGCCCAAAGTTGACGGACCGCAAATAGCTACGGTAGTAGGTCCTGACGATGAAGAGATCTACTGCGACGAATACGGTCGCGTGAAGATCCAGTTTCCCTGGGACCGTTATGGACATAGCGACGATCAATCAAGTTGCTGGGTCCGGGTCAGCCAAGGCTGGGCAGGCGGACAATATGGCGTAATGGCCATACCGCGTATTGGCCACGAGGTGATTGTCTCCTTTTTAGAGGGAGATCCTGACCAGCCGATTATCACCGGACGTACGTACCATGCGGTTAATAAGCCGCCCTATCCCCTTCCGGCCAGTAAAACGGTCACTGTCCTGCGCACGGACACCCATAAGGGCGATGGCTTCAACGAACTTCGATTCGAAGATGAGGTGGATAAAGAGGAGATATATGTCAGGGCCCAGAAAAACATGTCGATCCATGTGCTCAACTCGAAGGATGAGCGGGTGGAATATAACCGCAGTACAAGTATCGGACATGATGAAACACTCGTTGTTGCCAACGATCGCAAGGTCACTGTGGAGGGCGACCAAGACCACAAGACCACAGGCGCATATCGTGGTCGAGTCGATCAGGACCATCTGTACTCCATTGGTGGTGACTGGGCGCAACGCGTCGCTGGCGCCATTGGTTTAAGTGCCGATGGTGATATCACGCTCAAGAGCGGCAGCAAAATAACGCTACAGGTTGGGGGGAGTTTCGTCACTGTCCATGGTGGTGGCGTCGATATCAAAGGATCTGCGATCAATCTGAATTCGGGAGGCTCACCAGGTGGCCTTCCGATGCCGGCAAACGCCGCTGTTCTAAAAGCCGCCGCGGGAGAAGGGGCTGCATTCGTGGCACATTGTCCGGCAGCTGAGGGGCTGTGATGATTACTGAAATACAGTCATTCGCGATTCTCGATGCAGCAGCGGAGCCCGCAGTGCCGGAAATGCTGAAGAGCCTGAACCCTGATGTTGTATGTCTTTTTCATGAGCCGGTAGCTGACGATTTTGCCTCCGTTGCGCCTTATCTTGTGCGGGTCGATAGCGAGGTATCAGCATGGCTGAAAACCCGAAAGACCCCTTGGGGGATCCTGATATCGTCGGCGAGTGAATTAATAGCCTTGCGTGATCATCTGCGTCACTTGTTAAAGGCCTATATTCCCGGCCAATTAGAACCCGTGCTGATTCGATACTACGATCCGCGGCTTATATGGGGGCTTCTTGATTCCCTGGATGCTAGGGCACTGCATGATTTTCTGGGCCCCATTATCGAAGTTGTGACGACCGCGCAAGGACAGTACCGTTCAGCGAGCTTTGAGGCGAAACGTCGTCCTTTCCAGAAAACGGCCTACATACAACAGGGGCCTTTGCATCTTAACCAGTTTCAGTACGATTTGATGCTCAAGAGCAGCCGGCAGGTAATGCTTCAACGTGTTGCCGCCCGTATTCGCCATCAGCTTTTGGAAAACGATTCTGATGAGATGAGCAGGCCTGGACAATTGGTGTATACGCTAAGCGTCGATGACCCGGTAACGGAAGCGACCGACATTCAAAATAGTGCCGTCGATCCCGAGTGTCTTGCGGAAGAGCTAGTTGAGGCGTTGGCCCCGATGGGCATAACCGATACGCGTTCACTAACCGGGTTAGCCGAACTTTTTGTAAAGCGAAGGGTTCTCGGGGTTGAGGATATGCCTGTCGCCTGGCATCGGCATCTTTCAGACACAAAAAACCCAGGCAGCTATCGCGCGGAAACACTGTTGAATAAGGAACTTGGGTATATCCCGGCATAGGAGGTGCCATGACAGCTTGTCCCCATCCCATCGGCGTCGCCTGTGGGTGTAATAGATCCGATCCATGTCTGACATCG
>NZ_JMQN01000010.1 GCF_000705555.1 Marinobacterium lacunae | reverse complement strand
ACCACAGTCACTTGTTAGCAATATTTTCCGTTTTGGTAATTTTATTTATTACACTAGCATTCAACTACACTGAGCTTTCAGATTTAACCGATTGTGCTACTTGACTAATTTTTCTTTTGCTAAACTTTTCTGTTGTTCTAAAAACATAAAAAAGTTGGACTTGCTTATAAATGGATTGACTGCTACACCGCTTTTTCGTTTATCACGATTAGCGAACAAATCATTTTTATGTGGATGATTTGCTAGGTTTACGGTCACAACAGGAGGTTTCAGTGCAATCTCTCTGATTCTATCCATACTTTTGAAAAATTGATTCGCTAACTCAGGCTTTTTAGCACTCAAACTATGCCCACCGACGACAAACGCTCGATGTATTGCGCCACTATCTTGCACCATAAAGTCTAATGAAAAGTCACCCTCGGTATGACCTGGTGTAATGTAGAATTTAAACTGTTTACCTCCAATTTCGAGAGTCATACCGTCTTTAACAATAAGGTCTACATTAGGGGGCAAAAATTTATTGGTTCCCTCACTTTTCTCTGCTTGTTCTTTAGCCAGATCATGACCTTTTGAGGTCATGACGACCTTAGAGCCATACTCCGCCTGAAGATATTGTGCTCCCCCAACATGATCAGAATGCCCATGAGTAGCTAAAATATGAGTAACTGGCTTCTTCTCTAACCCTAACTTTTCTAGATTTATCGGTATCCATTTAGAATAAGGGAAGTCTAGCGTATCAATAATAACTAGCCCTGTATTTGTCTCTACTGCGTAAGAAGAAACCCATTTATCGCCGACATAGTACACGTCGTCAAACATTTGGAAGGGTTCAACATACCCATTTTTATCATTCATCTCTGGAAAGTTTTCATTTGCTCTTGCACAAACTGAAACCAGTAAGAGCAGAACAACACTAAACTTTTTCATGTAAGTTCCTATATTGCTAACGCCAGTGTATGGGGCCGTAACGGAGCGACAGAGCAGTGGAGGTCCCAGCCGCGATAGCGGCGAACATCACACTTTTGTTATGCTCTTGATTACAGACCATGCTAGTCATCTTCAAAAAGATCCATTCTTTCATTTATACATTCCATTATCTGGTCGTATTTAAATTCATCTATTTTTCCAGCAATCACAAAGCAATAAATATAAGATGATACGTAGTGGAATTTATATTGATCTTTTGACTTCTCATCGAGAGACCACTCGCTAGTGACTTGATCGTCATTTGCATCGATCATCTCTTGAATTAGAGAAGCATTATTGGTTCTTTTCCTTCTCGAATAAATGATAGGCGCCAACATATACATGTTATGTAAAGGTACAGAATCGGATTTTGTCACCTCTAGTGCCTCAATCAACGATTCTTCTACTTCTCGGAGCCATTCTTTCATGGTCTAACTCACTTTAATGGTGCATAACGCCGCCGTAACGGGCCGAAGCTGCGCAGCAGCGTAGGTCCGAGCCCAACGTAGTTGGGCTGATCGTTGACGGCATTGTTATGTGTTTTCGCCTCATGTTGCATTAAGAAAAGCCCCACCATTTGCACCAGCCACTGTGAAGCAAACTAGGTATACAAAGACACTTAGCACGGACCAGATAGACTTACGCCATTGCCGCTGAAACACCCACTTAGTAGCGAAACCCGAAACTAAAATACTGGAAACCAACCCCAGTAGAAATATGGGTATCTCTCTAAGCAAAAGGGTTTGGACATCAACTGTGCCGGACCGGAACTGAGCAAGGTCGAACAAGACCACTAGCAATAGAGCCAAACCACATATTGCTGGCAGGAGAATCAGAACCCTTTGTTTACTCATGGCTTCCTAGACACATAACGCCGCATTAAAGGGCCGAAATAGCAAAGCTATTGAGGTCCCAGTGAGTGAAACGAACGATTTTCAATGCTTTGTTATGTTTTTGGTGTGAAAACATTGTGCCACTCACAATTCTCACTATATTGAATCTCATCACTTTTAAATATCCACCAACCTAGCTTTCTTATACGAACTTCATGAAATAGGAAATTTCTTACCACCTGCTCCGTATAAAGCATAAAATCATCTAAAGGATCTTCCATTATCTCATACCAATCCGAAAATATTGGCGAATCTCCCATGTAGAAATCCAAGAAAAATTCACCTACCTCATAAGGCATAGTGATGATTACTACCTTATCAGCACTACTTAGCTTAACAGAAAAAGCATTATTCTCTTCTGATATTTCTTTATCGAAGCCACTCCATGCCTCTATATACTTGCGTATATTTCCCTTTGATATTTGTTCACTCATAGTTTAATAAACATAACGCCGCCAACAGGCGGACATTTTTAGTGAAGCCAAAGGCGGAACGTAAAATGGATCGCTCTGCTTGGCCTTGTTAGCCATTTTTAGAACTCCCTACTAAATTCAGGTAGTTTAAGTTCAGCTTTTAATTCCAGATACCTCTCCTCTGAAAATGGACCTTGAGTAATTTCATCCATATTTAGATAGGAACTATCTTTGGCTCTGTCTACATAGAAATAGGAGATTACTTTGGTTCCCAGCTCTCTTTGCTTAGCAACGATATATCTATCATCGCTACCCACAGCAACGACTTCAGCGTCTACTCTACCTATTGTATCTTGCCCATCATTAATGAGCCGGGCCAATGTTACGTTACCACCAGTATCAACCCAATGAACTTCGTATGTACCATCAGTCCAAAGGGCCCCTGAGTCACATGCACTTAACGCTATGCAAAGTAGCATTACGATTTTCTTCATAGTGTATGGCTAACGCCGCACACAGGGGCCGGCAAATAAGCGCAGCGTTTTGCCGGTCCCAGCGACCAACGGGAGCAACTGCTGTGCCTTGTTATGAAAACCTATTCCTGCACAGAGCTTATTTAAAAAGGATAAGGACTGATAGCTTTGAATCATTTCACTCTCCTTGTTTGATTTGCCCCATGCCGACAGGCACGCTACCGCCAAGCCTGATGTGCCAACACATGGCACCAGGATTGGTTTGCCATTGTTGGAGTGACGGAGAAAAGAGAGATGAACTCCATTTCGCCAAGCACTCCATTGCTTCTTCAACTTACTTACTTTCCGATCACCTCAACGAGGCGGCACGGAGTATTACATTTCCCGCCCAATTTACCCTCGGCACCGCTCGTTGCCCAAAGGCAGATTGGATTTCATAACGCTTGCAATAACGGGCCGGAACAAGCTTGCTTGCGGAGGTCCCAGCCCGAAGGGTGTTTTTAGTTAATTGCTTTGTTATGTGTGCAGGCATGCTGCTAAAGGCCAGTTTTATTAAATGCTATCGCTACAGCGCTCTTAATGTCTTGCTTCAAAATATTGATAAACTCTTTTTTCTTTGAGTCTTCAAGTTCAGACCATTTTGCCGGCATTTCATCAATAGGCAGTTCGGTCAGGCTTTGACCGTAACAGGTGTCGCATCTGCTATTTCCATTTGTAGTAAGACGTAGGTTTAGCGCAACATATGACTTTTCAAAAGCGTTAGCGCTAAACATCGAACGCTGATAGAAACCGTAACCATATGTATCGATCATGTTGTATATATCACGAGGTACGATAACCATAACTAGGTCAACATCTGCATCAGATACTTTATCCGAGATTTCGATAGCAGAATAACCTCTTGAGTTGATTTGAGAAACCACCTCGTTTGTTACGAACTGTTTTAATGTTGAGTCGTTTACTTCGTCATACTCGTTATTAAATACTGTTGTGCCAATGTTGGTGAAGTTAGGATACTCTGGAAACTCATTGACTACACCGACGGTACGAAGAGTCTCTAGTTCCTTCTTTGTCAGCGGTGATGCACAAGCTGTCAGAAAAACAAGACAACTGATAATAATTCCTTTAGATACTGCGTTCATTCATATTCTCCATTGTGGTTGCACATAACGCTCGTAACACTTGACCGAAAAAGCGCAGCTTTTTTGGGTCAAGTGCTTACGCTTGTTACGTGGCCGTGCCTTATTCGAATAAAAACGGCATGATTTCATGATAAATTTCATATAGGTTTTCATATAATCTATCAGTATTTATGTTATGAGGACATACACACAGATAATAATTTTTACTCATATGTTTTTTATAAATAATCCAGTCACCAGTTAACGACCTTTCTTTACTTCTTTGTTCGTAAGCCGCAATTGAAAACGTATGGCTCATTTCGCCTATCATTTCTTTGGTAACAACTGAACTTTTGTTGGGATCGAAAATACGTCTAATTATTCTTTCCGCAGATCCGGATATTTCACCAGTTTTACCATCTAAGTGATGCTGAGCTATATTGAAAGGCATGTGCCTCGCTTCAAAAAAGTGCTTGTGCCAGAATCCCGCAATTTTTCCACTTTTGAACTTACTAGCCTTCTTTGTTCTACTGGATTTATTCATTCCCTCAAGGTGTCGTATTTCATCTACGACAGCCCTAGGATTGATTTCCTGACCATGTTGAAATTTGACAAGCTGACCTACGAGATAATGCCCGAAAACCGCATCTTTCAACTCGTACAAGCCTACAAGTCTTAATGCATCATCAAAATCCATTTTTATAACGTTCGAATCAGCCATTTGTCATGTAACGCGCCACACAAGGGGCCGAAAAAGCGAAGCTTTTGAGGTCCCAGCCCACGAAGTGGGCGAACTTCGTGTGTTTGTTAGGCATTTGCTTTACCTCTGAACGGAAACAATACAAACAGCAAAGCAATAAATCCACCAGTTAAAGTTGTAATTATAGGAAGGTGTGTCGGCTGATAGGCGACCTCAGGGTAAAACTCAGGATAAAAAGAGGGCTCAAGGATAAACCAAGCTAAGATCGAACCAATAAAAAATGAAATAATTGCAGATATCGTGCTGTTACTAGGGGTTGAATAATATACAACTACCACCGTTGCAAAAGCGGCACAAAAACCTGATAAAGGAAGCCCCCACAACCCCGCAAAGTCAGCAATTACAGCACCTCCAAAGCCACAGGCTACAAATGCACCGAACACGCTAAAAATGCTTATACCCCATCCTTGAATATTTGACCGCATAGCCGCCTACTCTGATATGCCTAACGCTGTGGTTTGGGGCCGAAACGAAGCGCCAGCGTAGTGGAGGTCCCAGCCGCGATAGCGGCGAACAACACCACTTTGTTAGGCATTCGTTGCACCAGTAAAAATGTTTCTCATTTCATCTCTAGCTGCAGCCAAGAGCGATATAGCAAATGATAAACAAAGAGATGTAAACCTCTCTTCACTTTCACTATGTATACCTCTACCACGATTCAGTTCTTCCATCCTATAGAATGACATTGGAAGGCCATGAACTTGGCTTGATAGTAGTTTATACAGCCAACGAAAAGTATGAATATCTACCCCAGCCTTTACGCCTATTTCCTCTAACGGAAAAAGATATGCCTTTTTCCCTTGCAACATATGCCTTTGTGTTTTTTCTGGTAAAGAGAGAAAATAGGGATTACCCAGAAGCCGCTCGCGCAGTTCATCTGCCTGACCTTCAAAGCCTTCTACTTGATCTTCACTATCAGGCATTTCACTAAACAGATGAATTCTCGATGCGCAGTCGTGTAAATTAAATATATTCCAACGACAATACCACTCATCGGTACCCACCGGTTCAGCACACAGGTAATAAAACGCCAGCCTAACTTCAAGAATAGACCGTGTTACTCCCGCCATAGACGCATAGTCCCAGTGTTCAATTTTCTTTTTTGCCCATGGGCTGTATGGCGCCATTATCGCCAAAGTAACTCCACGGCTACACAGCGAGGTAAAAAGAACAGAAGCGTAATAGTGAGCCCCAGTAGGAGACTTTATTCCTGCAAACTCCCTGGACACACTTATACATTCACGCACCAAAGAATCCAAAGCCTTGATACGTTCATGGTACTCATGTGACGGCTTTCTACTCATATAAATGCCTAACGCCGCACACAGGGGCCG
>NZ_JMQN01000009.1 GCF_000705555.1 Marinobacterium lacunae | reverse complement strand
TGTTCCTTGTCTTGTTTTTCTTTCCAGATTGATGTTGACCCGGGGACAAACCTAACCATGAGGTAAAGTGCTTCTCACTTGGCCACTCAGATAGCTCTCCGCCAATTTCTGAGTAGAGTTGTAGCCAGCTATAGTCGGTAATGCCCGGCAGGCACGTTGCATCTTTGCCTGAAAAGATTTTGAGCAGGTGGCCACCTAAGTGGTCAATATCAGGTTTGTTATGCCTAACAGGTTTTCGGTCTTTGACGGATTCTATCTCTTTCCTGTTCTGCTCATCTCCATCATAGTTGTTGGCGCGTATCATGACTTCTTCCAGTTTTTGGTCGCAGGCCAGGATTTGTTGTTTGTAAAAACTGTAACCGCTATATGCCTGTCCCAAAGAAAACAATCCCGGCTCAGTGTAATAGCCTGAAAGTGCTTTGATGATTTGGGAGGCCTTCTTTGCCCTGATACTACTATGGCACAGGGACAGGAGTTTGTTGGCATCTCGTTCGCCCGCAAGGATGGCTTCTATGATGGCCAAACCACTGGATCCATGTACCTGGCTAAGGACTTCCTT
>NZ_JMQN01000008.1 GCF_000705555.1 Marinobacterium lacunae | reverse complement strand
CGATGTCAGACATGGATCGGATTTAGTACACCCACAGGCGACGCCGATGGGGTGGGGGCAAGCTGTCATGGCACCTCCTATGCCGGAATCAAAACACTATCCTTTTATTCCAATATCAACTCAGTTCACCCTATATTTACGCTTTCAGCACCTATAACTACACCACCGCAACTGACAGCGTCGCCAGCGCGTGCCGCAGGCTTGCCATCAATCGATACAGTGCCGGAGCCCCCAACGATGCTGCGACCATGAGGCGCGTGTTTTGGCTTAGAGTGCGGCGCCAATGGATCGCCCTGACGAACCGCCGGTATCCCATCGATATTTACGCTCGGAGACCCTGAGGTGATTGGGGTTGGAGGAAAACCCGAATGGTCGGTTCCAATATCGCCAACCTTGGCTGCTTTGCTCATCTATACCAGTCCTTCGATTTTGGCTTTTATTATCGGGAGATCACGAGTCGACCGTCTATTAGTGAGAAGTAGGGTGTAAATGTTCTTAGCCAATCATGACTCTCTGAGAAGATTCTTAACGGGGATGAACCTCGACTATTCTCTAATCGAACTAACTTTCCGCCCATAAAAGACTTCAGTTTATAATCACCCCAGTCGCCAATCGGTTTGACTACAACATCTTCATATAGAGAAAAACCGCTCTCTATGGCCACTGCGCTATAAAACTCCTCTGGAGTTGACTGATACCCCTCTGCCATTGCCTTTTCCCGGCTGGACAACGACCAAGCTGCTTCAAGCGCCTTGAAATCCTTCTTCCTGATAAGCTCAAGGAGGTCAGTATAGGCCTTCCGTAGCATCTTCATATTCTCGCGCTCCTCAACAAAAGGCGTTGCGCGAGTCCACGCCCACTCAGGTATGGTTTTGACATAGAACTCTCGTTCGAACATCGTCAAATAACCATCGGTTTCCCCCTCTAATTTTACCAACGGAGACTTGTGCTCATCTGGATAGAGCTTGGAACTCTTTATTGTTGGAACTCCTGATTCCTCCGTCGCCAGCAAACTGGTCAATTCAACATCATCATTGTCCTTGAAAGCAGCTTTCAACGTCGTTTCACAACGTGCTCCTTCGCGATGCGCTTCCATTCCATTCCGGGCATCGAGAGGGACCACACCCAATTCCATCTTATTGACCCCCTTCTTTAAAAAGGCCGTCGCATTGAATCCCATCATGACGGTTCCGCTCTTCGTGGATAAGTTATCAAGTTGCTCCATACCGTTTATTAGTCCACCACAGTACATTTCTTTTGAGGTCATATTTACAACATATATCACCTCTGGTGGCAGCCCTTCACGATCAATATTCACATTATCTGTTGACATGTCATTAATCTCCTTACACCCACCCAGTAACATAAAAAATATTATAGTTATACTTTTCATTAAATTATTCATATTACTTAGTCACCAAAAACATTTATTCGAAAAGGAGATACTTTTTTATTCAAAGGCTCTGCCCATATCCACTCTCTTTTAACACCTTTCTTTTCTTCATTATTAGCTGATTTCTTATATCCATTAATTCCATCATTCCCATTACCTGAATTTGATTTATCCATCCCCACACTTCCCGAAACCGTAATTTCCACCTCCGCCTTGATGCCATTGTGGTACATCACCAGTTCCACAATCTCTTTTTCATTCTTGGCACCCTCGTTCTTTTTCGCCGTCTGCAGTGCACACTTACCTTCTGCAATTACTTTACCGCTCAGAGCAAAAGCACCTTCAACAATCCACACTTTGGCTCCGCCACGCATATTTGCGCTTCCTGTCAGGCTGATTGTGCTCTCAGCCGAGAAGTCGTATTCAGGGTGACCGCTGGCCATCGTGCGTTTGATGCTGCCTTGCGTCTCTAGCTTTGTCGTCAACTTGATTTCGAGTTCCGCACCAACATAGGCGCCCTGTTGGCCAGCTTTGACTTTAGCTTCCTGCTTTTTTGCTTGCTCCCGAAGCTCGGCGACGACTTTGTCGACCTTGAAA
>NZ_JMQN01000007.1 GCF_000705555.1 Marinobacterium lacunae | reverse complement strand
AGTTCGCATCCAGTTTTTCGGAAAGAGCATCAGCGATAATGCTGGTTGCCTGATAGGTGTCGCCACCGGTAGACGACGAGCCAATAACAACGCGGATATTGCCTTTGATCGGACTATCGGCCGCCTGCGCCTGCATAGAGGTCGCCATGGTTAGGGTACAGAGGGCAACACCGACTCCGGAGAGGATCTTTTTCATCTGTCGTTCCTATTTATTGTTATCAAAGGTTGGCTTTACGCGCCCGGCTTTGACTCATACCCCTGTCTGAGCTGTGCACCGAGGCGATTGACAACTTGATAATACATCATACAAATGATTGCGCAACCATAATTATGATAGCGCAATCATTTTCATTCGGACCAAAATTCAACTGAACGCGAACTCACGTGAATAACCTTAGGTGCTTGAATGAAGCGGAGCAAACTCAGGTGCTTTCACGATCGACGATCGTAAAGCCGGTATCGATTCTCAGCGGCGCGATCTCCGCGTCTGGGTTTTTAAAGCGCTCCAACAGCGCCTGCGCGATCTGCCCCCCCACTCTGTCGCCATCCAAGCGCACGCTCGACAGCGAGGGATAGACCTGGCTGGCATTACTGAGTTCGCCGAACCCCATCACCGCCAGATCCTTCGGCACCGTCCAGCCTCGGGATGCCGCTTCTGCCAACACCCCCTGCGCGACAGTATCCGAACTGCAGACGACCACCTCCGGCCGGTGACCTGCATCCAAAAGCTCGCACACCTTCTCCCGGCCGGCATTGAGCGAGGATGGCGGCGGTATAAACGCCGTGGGTACATCGTCGATGCCCAGGTGGTGCAGCTCATCCAGCAGCGCATGGTAGCGCCGCATACCGCGCGCATCCTCGGCGGTCACCACGGCAAATCTTCGATATCCCTTGGCGTAAAGATGCCGGGCCACCTCCCGTCCCACCTGCTCATGGGAAAAACCCACCAGCATATCGATGGGATCGTCGCAGAGATCCCAGGCCTCGACCACCGGAATGCCCGAGGCGATCAAACGCCTTCGCATCAGCTCGCTGTGCTGCGTACCGGTCAGCACTATACCGTCGGGCCGGCGCCCGAGAATCGTATTGAACAGCGTCTCCTCCGTCTCTTTCTGGTAGCCGGTGAGACCCAGAATCGCCTGGTAACCGGCGCGGCTGAGCTCATCCATCAACGCCTGCACCATCTCGGCAAAGATCGGGTGCGCGATGGTCGGCACGAAGATCGCCACCAGCTTACTCTGCCGGCTGGCCAACCCTCCGGCCAGCATGTTCGGAATATAACCCACCTGTTCGACCGCCCGGCGCACTTTCTCCCGTGCCTTTTCCGATACCTGGTCCGGTCTATTCAAGGCGCGGGAGACGGTGATAGGCGATACACCTGCGACTTTGGCCACATCGATCAGCGTAGCGCCCGAGGCCTGGTTACGCCGAGCACTGGGCATATCCTTGTTGAACTTATTTTTGCTTTCAGACATCCCGCTACCGTCAATAGATTAATCTTTCGCAACCTATACCTGTGAATTGCACCAGTGAATTGCACCGGTTGATCGCAGCTGCGAATTGCACCTGACACCTGGTTCAGGATAAGTTGTATGACTTTTCACCGCACGTTGACAAGCCCTACGACATCTTCGCGTCAATCCGCTTTAGCAGGAACCTTAATGGACACAGCCGCCACACCCGCCCCACAAACGATAATCAGGTCTGCCCTTACCGGTTGGATACTGCTGTCGATGCTGCCTTTGAGCCTGCTGGCGACGCTGACCGATCTCCTGCCGGGCTATGTTGCGGGTATCCCGGTGTGGTTCACAGCTTTGATTCTGCTGCGAAAACAAAAACGCAATCAGATCGTGCAAAGTGGCATTCTGCTGACCACCGGCGCCATCGGTTTGCTGGCCGCCTTTTGGCTCGACGG
Organism: Marinobacterium lacunae; assembly: GCF_000705555.1. Classification (GTDB taxonomy): domain Bacteria; phylum Pseudomonadota; class Gammaproteobacteria; order Pseudomonadales; family Balneatricaceae; genus Marinobacterium_D; species Marinobacterium_D lacunae. The sequence goes on along the minus strand of NZ_JMQN01000007.1, from coordinate 91,451 downwards.
TAGTACCCGTTACCTGTTCAAGGCGCTGGAAGCTAATCACATGATCATCGCCATGTTGATCGGCGTGAGCTTTCTGCGCCTGGTGACGCTCGGCGAATTGAGTCAGGAGGAGCGTCTACCCTCCGGCCGCAATGCACTCTGGGGCACGCTTTTCGGCGGTCATATTATCGGCGCCGTGATCAATATCTCGTCGGTGATGATCCTGGGTGACCGGCTCAGCGCCCACCGACCGCTGACATCCCTACAGGCGCTGACCCTGCTGCGCTCCTTCAGCACCTGCGCGGCCTGGTCGCCGTTCTTTGCTGCCATGGGCGTAGTGCTGCTGAGCGCCCCTGGGTCAAACCTGGTGGTGATGATGCTGTCTGGCTTGCCGTTCGCCTTTCTCGCTATGCTGTTCAGCGCCGTACAGATCGCCCGGCACCCCGAGTCCGCGACGACTCGAGGCTATCCCATGCACTTCAAGGCGCTATGGCCGCCGGTGGTTCTGGCGATGCTGGTGATGATCGCCCATAAACTCTGGCCCAATGTCTCGGTATTGACGCTGGTAACCGTGATCGCGCTGCTGTTTTCCCTGGTCTGGCTGCCCCTGCGCTACCAAGGGGACTCCGGGGAAAAACTGAAAGGGCATATTCACGAAGGCCTGCCGCGTATGAGCAGCGAGGTCCTTCTGTTTCTGTCCGCCGCGGTGCTCGCGTCCGGTGTCGGTGCGCTACTGCTGGCGCTCGATATACAGCTGGCACCTACGCACTTCGGTCCGCTGGAAGCCTGTGTCACAGTCGCCGCTCTGGTCGGACTTGCCTTCATAGGCATGCACCCGGTCACCAGCGCAGTGCTGGCCGGCAGCATTTTGATGCCCAGTGTCGAGGATCCCAATCTGTTGGGCATCGCCCTGCTTTTGGGCTGGTCGTTGGGTGTGGGGCTCTCACCTTTTTCCGGCGTCCAGATCAGTCTGCAGTCACGTTACGGCATCAGCGCACGCACCCTGCTGAGGTTCAACCGATACTACGGCCTGGCAGCGTTCGCGATCGCCTTCGCTACCCTCTGGATCTACGGTCTGTTGAATCCGGCCACACTGGCCTAATCGGTGAAAAAGTCGGGGTAGGCTTGGCGAAGGGTGCCGATCCGCGCGATCGTACCCTGCAGATGTTCACGCATAACCTCCATCGCCTGCTGAGGATCGCCACTGGCGATGCTGTCCACTATGTGGCGATGCACCTCGATCACATTGCGGGTTTTTCCTTCGCTGGGCAGGTCCAGACGCCTCACCCTCGCCATATGGCCCAACATGGAACGCGATAACGTAAACAGCGGAAGCTGATCCACGGCCTTGAACAGGATTTCGTGGAAAAGCTCATCCAGCTTGCTGAACGTGGCAATCTGCTCCGGATCGGCCGCACACTGCTCCTGCAGATCGATAATGGCGTGCAGCTTTGTGATCAGTGCCGCATCGTGTTCCAGTGCTAACCTGCGCACCACCTCACATTCAAGCGCTTCACGCAGAAAATGGCTCTGTTTGAGGCGACTGACCTCTATCCGCGTGACAATGGTACGCGACTGCGGGTAAATCTTAACCAACCCCAACTGCTCCAGTCGCAACAGCGCCTCCCGGACCGGCGTCAGGCTGACATCGTAGTCACTGCACAACTCGCCCCGGGTCAATGTGGTATCCGGAGGCAGCTCTAGATCAACGATACGTCTATGCAGATCATCGTAGACCCGGTCGACAGCTGAACGCGAGCGGTCGGATACCAGACTGCTCTGCTGCAGCAACTGCGTAACGTCGACAGGTTTCATCTATCCAGAACTCCCTTAACCGCGGGCACTTGGCTGTTCCGCTCATTAGCTTGGCTGACAAAGTATAAAATACGCTTGCGAATCTCAACTGATATATTAGTATTTCAGACAGCTGATCGCCATGAGCAACATCCACTCCAACGATAAGAAAGGAAAAACTAATGACTGTTCGCCGATTCCTGAACACCTCACTGGCCCTGACCACCGCCTGTGCATTGACGCTGAGCGCTACAGCCGAGGCACGCACGCTGAAAGTGCAGACCAGCTTCAACGCCAGCCATATCAGCCTGAACCTGCTGAACGAGAAATGGGTGCCCAAGCTGAAAGAGATGACCAACGGCTCTATCGACCTGATGTTGCTGCCGGTGAAATCGGTGGTGCCGCACCGGGACACCCCGGAAGCGGTTGCCATGGGCATCCTCGACGGCGATCTCACCGCAACCAGCTACTTCTCCGGCATTGACCCGGCGTTTGCGCTGATGGGTGACCTGACCGCTGGCTACACCGATCCGGCCCAGATTCAGGAGTTCTGCATGCAGGGCGGCGGCAAGGAGATGCTGCAGAAGCTGTTCGACAAGTACCAGCCCGGCATTCATGTCATCGGCTGCAGTTCGGAGAAGAGCGAGGCCTTCGTCTCCAAGGTACCGATCAACGGTGTTGGCGATCTGACCGGTCTGAAAATTCGCACCCCTGAAGGCTTGGCCGCTGATGTTTTCAAACGTGCCGGCGCCTCCCCGGTGTCCCTGCCAGGATCAGAGGTCTACACCGCACTGGAGAAAAACGTCATCGATGCCGCGGACAGCTCCGCCTACGCCAACAACGACGCCAGCGGCATGCATAAGGTCGCGAAATACCCGCTCTACCCCGGCATCCACTCCATCCCGTTTATGCAGTTCACCATATCGGACCTGACCTGGAACAAGCTCTCCGACAGTGAAAAAACCGCGCTGAACCAATGGTTCACCGCCGCCTACGACGACCTGCGTCAATACATGGATGCCAAGGACAAGGAGCTGGTAGCACGCGACCGGGCCGCCGGTAAGCTGACCATCATCGACTGGCCGCAGGCTGAGCGCGACAAGTTCCGCAAGATCGCCCAGCAGTCCTGGGAAGCCTTTGCCAACGCATCGCCGCTGGCGAAAGAGGTATACGAAGCGCACATCCGGTTCATGAGCAGCAAAGGAATGCTGTAACACTTGTGCTCGGTCTGTCCGTTTGTGGCAGGCCGAGCCGATCGCGATGATCGCAGAGCGGTCTCGATCACCCGCCCCTGAAGGGACGTTGAAGCTTTTCAATTAATTCGAGGTTGTTGTGATGTCTCACGCAGAGAGCCTGTCACACGAAGAGATTCTGGAAGTCGCCGAGGACGATCCGATTCATCACTCCGAGTCGGTGTCCTACGACCGCTACACCCTGATCGATCATATCAGCCACTTTACCGGTATCGGCATTGCGATGATCTACCTGGTCGCCGCCGGCGCGACACTCTGGGAAGTGGTTGCGCGCTACGTGTTCAACGCACCCACACAGTGGGCGTTCGAGATCGTCATGGTGCTGTGCGCCGCCGCCTGGATGCTATCCTCCGGCTATATCACGCTGAAACAGCGCCATATCGGTATCACCGTTATCCATAATCTGGTTTCGCCGAAGGCACAGTGGCGTCTCGATCTATTTGCCATGATCGTCGGCATTGTCGCTTTGTTCCTGCTGCTGTCGGACGCCACCCTGCGCGCCTACCTTTCAGCAGAGCATATCGAGCGCGCTGGCAGCGCATTCAACTCGCCGATGCCGATGGTATTGAAGATACTGCTCGCCACCGGCGGCCTGCTCTATCTGGCGCAACTGACCGTCAACCTGCACCGTCATCTGCGCTCGAACACTGCTCGGTTAGCGGTCAAGATCGCCGGCGCGTTCATGCTGTTCTACTTCGTTAACGGCCTGCTCGCCACCTTGGCCGGACCCGAGTCAATGTTCGCCTCTGTGGCAGAGCATATCTCGGCACTCGGTGCGGCACTGGACCCAAGCCAGGCACTGGATATCCGCTCCTACAGCCTGGGGGCCATCTCGCTGATCATGGTGCTGATCCTGGTCGCGCTGATGATGACCGGCATGCCGCTCGGCATCGTGACGCTGATCGTATCGGTGTTGATGGCGATCGCCTTCTTCGGACCGCGCGGTCTTTACCTGGTCTCCTCCAACGCGGCGGGACTGCTCGACCACTACACCCTGGTGGCGATCCCCTTCTTCGTGTTGATGGCAACTATCCTCGAGAAGGCGGGTATAGCGGAAGACCTGTTCGACGCCATGTCGATTTTCGCCGGCAACCTGCGCGGTGGTGTGGCGGTGCAGACTGTGGTCGTCGCGGTGATTCTGGCGGCGATGTCTGGCGTCATGGGCGGCGAGATCGTCATGCTCGGCCTTGTCGCCCTGCCGCAGATGCTGCGTCTGGGCTATGACCGCAAGATGACCATCGGTCTGATCTGCGCCTCCGGTGCATTGGCGACGCTGATACCGCCGTCGATCATCATGATCGTCTACGGCCTCTCCGCCGAGGTGGGTATCGGTGACCTGTTCATGGCCGGCGCCGTGCCCGGCATCATGCTGGCGGTGTTCTATGCACTGTATGTACTGATCCGTGTGCATATCAATCCGTCGATGGCGCCTACCGCCGCCGAGGTGGAAGCGGTCACGGGTAAAAGCTCGAAACTGTCCCGTGCGCGGATGAATGCGGTGCTGCTCAGCATCCTGCTGATCGGCGGTGTTATGGGCTCCATCTACGGCGGGGTCGCCTCGATCACCGAAGCCGCGGCACTAGGAGCCTTGGGCGCCATAATCGTTGCTGCTGTGCGGCACGAGTTCAAGTGGGAGATGCTCAAGGGCGCATTGGTGGGCACCATGACCACGGTCGGCACCATTATCTGGCTGGTACTGGGCGCGGTCTCTTTCGTCGGCATCTTCAACCTGGTCGGCGGCGGCGATTTCATGCGCAGCCTGTTCATGAACCTGGGCCTGCCGGCGATCGGCGTGATTCTGGTAATGATGCTGATCCTTGTGGTGCTGGGCACCTTCATGGAATGGATCGCGATCATCCTGATCACGGTACCGGTATTCGCACCGGTGGTGATGACACTGGCACCGGAGCTCGGCCTCACCGAAGATCAGGCCAAGATCTGGTTCGGCATCCTGTTCGTGCTCAACATTCAGATCTACTTCCTGTCACCGCCCTTCGGACCGGCCTGCTTCTGGCTCAAATCGGTGGCGCCCAAGGATGTATCGCTACAGGAAATTTTCATCTCGGTGATGCCGTTCATCGGTATTCAGATTGTCGGTCTGATCCTGGTGATGATGTTCCCGCAGATCGCCCTCTGGCTTCCGGAGCTGCTCGGCAGCTAAGACAGTGCTTTGAACTAGGAGATAACCAATGATTGGTCGCGACAGTAATGACGATATCGACCTCTATGGCGCCAAGCCCTGGATCGCCGGGCTGATATTTTCCGGCGCACTTATAGCACTGATGTTCGGACTGGCCGCCGGCTTCGCCTGAACACAGTCAAAACCTGATTCCCAGCCTCGCTCCCGCTATCCGTACTCTGACCTCGGATAGACGGGTTCGGCTGGCCCGAAAGCGCTCAAAATTACCGGAGGACCTGCCATGTCCCGCATTGAATCGATCACTGTCACTCCGATCGCGTTTCGCGATCCGCCTCTACTGAACGCCTATGGCGTACATGAGGCCTGGGCCCTGCGCACTATTATCGAGGTATACACAGAAAACGGTGTTTACGGCCTGGGTGAATCCTACGGCGATGAGCAGACCATCAGCCAGCTACAGGCGGTGGCACCGGCACTGGTGGGTATGGATATCTTCAACCTGAATGCCATTCGCCACCGTATCGCCGAAGTGGTGGAGCAGCCGGACCCGCAGTCCGGCCTTGAGATCGCCCCCGGCACACTGGGCGCGACCACTGTACCGCGCATCTTCTCCGCCTTCGAGGTGGCCTGCCTGGACCTGATCGGCAAGCTCACCGGTCGTCCGGTGTGCGATCTGCTGGGCGGCAAGGTCCGCGACAGCGTCGATTACAGCGCCTACCTGTTCTACAAGTTCGAACGCCACCGCTTCACCGACGATACCTGGGTCGATAAGTGGGGCGAGGCGCTGACACCGGAGCAGATCGTTGCTCAGGCGAAAATGATGATCGACGAATACGGCTTCGGTTCAATCAAACTGAAAGCCGGCGTGTTCGAACCCGAAGCCGAGATCGAGGCGCTACGCGCCTTGAAGCAGGCCTTCCCCAACCATCCGTTGCGGATCGACCCCAACGGCGGCTGGTCGGTGGAAACCACTAAGCGCCTACTGCCGCTGTTCGAAGGAGGACTGTTGCAGTACTTGGAGGACCCGTCGCCGGGCAAGGAGGCGATGGGACAGGTCAGCGCCGCTACCGATATCCCACTGGCCACCAATATGTGTGTGATCGGCACCTTCGACCTGAAACGCGCCATCGAGCTCGACGCGGTTCAGGTGATCCTCTCCGATCACCACTACTGGGGCGGCCTGCGTGCAACCCAGGATCTGGCCGCGGTGTGCAAGATCTACGATATCGGCCTGTCGATGCATTCCAACTCCCATCTGGGCATCAGTCTGATGGCGATGACCCACGCCGCTGCAGCCATCGACAACCTGACCTACGCCTGCGACACCCACTACCCCTGGCAAGAGGAGGAGGTGATCAAGGGCGGCAAGATCAAGTTCGAGAACGGCTCCGTTCGGGTGCCCGATGCCCCCGGTCTGGGGGTGGAGCTGGATCGCGAGGCACTGGCCGTGCTGGCGGAAAACTACCGGACCTGCGGCATTCGCGCCCGTGACGATGTGAAGGAGATGCAGAAGTATCAGCCGGAGTGGAGCGGCAAGATACCCCGCTTCTGATCCACCGCCCTGTCGTTTGGCAGCGGGTGTCACTGGCCTCGCTGCCGCTTTCCGATCCGGCTCACGCCGAGCGCCTCAGCAGATCCTTGGTAGCTGCTCGCCGTTGAGCCAGTCCACCATACGGCTGCCGCCAAATACGGTTTCCATCTGTACAAAGTGGTGTGAGTCGCTGACCACACGTCCGATAATGGCCGCGTGCCGCCCCTGAGAATGAGCCCGCATCACCTCGAGCAGTTGCTCCGCTCTGTCCTGAGGGCAGATCGCAATCAATTTGCCCTCGTTGGCGACATACAAGGGGTCGAGCCCGAGAAACTCGCAGGCCGCACGCACCGGCTCGCGTACCGGAATCTGCTTCTCGAACAGTTGCATCCCGACGCCTGACTGCTTGGCCAGCTCGTTCAGCGTATTGGCAAGTCCGCCTCGTGTGGGATCGCGCATGCAGCGGATCTCCGGCACCACCTCCACCATCGCCGCCACCAGCCGGTGCAGCGACTGGGAGTCGGACTGGATATCGGCTTCGAAGCCCAGGCTTTCGCGCAGCGACAGGATGGTGACACCGTGGTCGCCTATGGTGCCGGAGAGCAGGATCGCATCACCCGGCCGCGCCTTGTCACCGGACAGGTTCAATCCCTCCGGCACCACGCCGATGCCGGTGGTATTGATGAACACACCATCGCCCTTGCCGCGCTCCACCACCTTGGTATCGCCGGTAACGATTGGCACGCCCGCCTCCTTCGACGCGTTCGCCATCGAATCGACGATCCGTTTCAGGTCAGCCAGCGGGAACCCCTCTTCGAGGATGAAGCCCACTGACAGGTAACAGGGTCGGGCACCGGACATGGCCACATCGTTGATCGTGCCGTGCACCGAGAGCGAGCCAATATCGCCGCCGGGAAAAAACAGCGGTGACACCACATGGCTATCCGTGGCCATCACCACCCTGCCCGGCGGCAGCGTAAACTGCGCCTGATCGTTGCCCTGCGCCAGCCACTCGTTGGCAAACGCATCGGCAAATAACTGCTCGATCAACTCCGCCATTGCACGCCCGCCGCTGCCGTGTACCATCTCGACACGGCCCTTGGCGATATTCAGCCGCGTCATACGTTTACCTCCTCAACAGCGATTCGACTGTCGCTGAAACGCCCGTAACTGTAATACGCCGCGCACGCCCCCTCGGAGGAGACCATGCAGGACCCCAGTGGATTATCGGGTGTACAGGGGTCGCCAAACAGTGAGCAGTCACGCGGATTTTTCACGCCACGCAGAATGGACGGGCACTCACACGCCTTATTTTCACGGCCGTGCAACTGCTCCAGCCCGAAGCGTTTTTCGGCATCGAAGGCCGCGTATGCCGGTGCAATGCACAGCGCGCTGTGGGGAATGGCCCCCAGGCCACGCCACTCGAAACTCTCACGCCGCTCAAACACCCGCTCAACCAACGCTTTTGCTTTGGCATTACCCTCGCGGGTGACCGCACGGGTGAACTCGTTCTCAACCTCACATCGCCCCTCGTTTAGCTGCCGGATCAGCATCAGTATCGCTTGAAGGACATCCAGCGGCTCGAATCCGGCAATCACCACCGGCTTCCCGTACTGTTCGGGGAAGGGTTCATACGGGGCTGAGCCTATAACCGTACTGACGTGAGCAGGTCCAATAAAGCCATCCAGCATCAACGCACCGGAGTCGGCCTCCGGCGTATTGAGGATCGCGTGCATCGCCGCTGGCGTCAGCACATGGTTGCAGAACACCGAGAAGTTGGTGAGATTCAGCTTTTTCGCCTGTTCCAGCACCAGCGCGGTGGGCGGTGTGGTGGTCTCGAAGCCGATGGCAAAGAACACCACCTGCTTGTCCGGATTCTGCTGGGCAATCGTGATAGCGTCGGCAGGCGAGTACAGCATGCGTACGTCGGTGCCTTCGGCGCGCACCTTCATCAGGCTGACGCGGCCGGAACCCGGCACCCGCAGCATATCGCCGTAGGTACAGAGAATGACGTCCGGGCGGCGCGCCAGCTCGACCGCCATATCCAGACGCCCAATGGGCAGCACGCAGACCGGACAGCCGGGGCCGTGGATCAGTTTGACGTTTGGCGGCAACAAACCCGGAATACCGTAACGGAAGATCGCGTGGGTGTGACCACCGCAAAACTCCATGAGGTTGTAAGTGCGTGCAGGATCGGCTTCCTGTCGGATCTGACCGGCGATGGCACGGGCCTTGTCACCATCTCGAAACTCGTCGACGTATTTCATGCCTTCCCCTCCATCGAGAGTTCCCCCTCTTCCAGCGCTGCATCGCGCGCCGCTTGCAGCTGCCCCAACTCCTCAAACAGCGCAAGCGTGCGGGCCGCCTCTTCAGGATCGAGTTTGTTCAAGGCATAGCCCACATGCAGGATTACGTAATCCCCGACCTTCAGATTCTCAACCAACGCGGTGTTGATCTCCTTACGCAGACCGCCGATATCCGCCAGCGCTCTCTCGTCATCAATCAACGCCTCAATCCTTACCGGGATTGCCAGACACATAGGCTTACCTCAACTTCATTTATCGTTTTTATACGTGACTGCCTGAGCACTTCATATGCACAGCCCACGCCTGACCAAGGCTGATAGCGGCATCATTGGCGGGCACCGCCTGGGGCAACAGCACCTGTATACCGGCACGGATCAATGCATCACGCAGACCGTCCCTCAGGCTCATATTCAGAAAACAGCCGCCTGCCATCACCACCCGCTTTATGCCCTGCGCTCGTGACGCACGGCATACCCAGTCGGTCAGTGCCAAGATCAGCGCCGCCTGAAAACGTGCAGCCCCCTGGGCTTGGTCGGCCTCGTCTATCAAGGATTCGAGCAGCGGCAACAGATCAAGCTCCAGCCCTTTTGCCCCGTTTTGAATACGGTGCAGCGACTGCAAATCGGCTAACTTCACGCCTGCTGCCATCGCTTCGAGCTGCATCGGCGCTTGCGCCTCGTAGCGCTGAACCTCGCAGATGCGCAGCAACGCCGCCGCCGCATCAAACACACGCCCAAGACTTGAGCAAGGCGGACAATTGACGCCCCTCTCCAGCATTCGGCCCACCGCCTCGGCACCCGGCCTGTCGGGGAACAACCGGCTTATCAGCTCGGGTCGCCCCATACGGTGAAGCGCCGAGCTGGCCATTCGCCAGGGCTCTCGGGCCGCTGCATCTCCACCGGGCAGCGCCAGTGCGACAAGCTCACCCACGGGTGAAAAGCCTGCGCTGTCCACTTGCAACAATTCGCCGCCACGCAACTGACCATCCCAACCGAGCCCCACACCATCCAGTGCCAGTCCAAGTACCGGTTCGGTGGTTTTGTGCTCTGCCATGACGGCAGCCACATGGGCATGGTGGTGCTGTACGGCATGCAGCTTCACTCCGAGGCGATCCGCCATGGCGGCTGCGACGCGGCTGGCGTGGAAGTCGGGGTGCAGGTCACAGGCAATATGCTCGGGACGAGTACCTAAAAGATCACAAAGTTGCCCGACACTCTCTTCGAGCGTCCGGCAGTTATCGGCATTATCCAGATCTCCGATGTGGGGCGAGATAAAGGCACGATCACCCCGAGTCAGGCAGAGGGTGTTCTTCATGTATGCGCCAAACGCCAGCACGGAAGGCCCGCTCTGGGCCAGCGGGATCTCGCGCGGCGCCAGACCGCGTCCCAACCGAATCCAGGCGGGCGGCTCGGATATCGCATTGATCAGCGAATCATCAGCACGGTGGACAATCTCCCGGTTGTGCATCACGAACAGATCCGCAACCGCAGACAGCTTCTCACGCGCTTGGTCATTGCCGGTTATCAGCGGCTCGCCACTTCGGTTGGCGCTGGTCATAACCAGCACCATCGGGTGGGTTGCCTCTAGCCATTCACTTCCCGACGGACGCCCTGCCGCTTCATGAAACAGCAGCCACTGCAGCGGGCTGTGGGGCAGCATGGTGCCCAACCGGTCCAGCCCCGGTGCCAGCGCCTCTGCCAACGCCCCGCCCGTATCAGCACGCTTGCGCAGCAACACAATGGGGGCTTCACGGCTTTCAAGCCACTGGCGCCCGATGGTTGTCAGCTCAACAGCACTCTCCAGCGACGCCGCGTTCAATGCCATGATCGCGAACGGCTTGGCTGGCCGCTGCTTGCGCTGTCTCAGGCGCTGCACCGCTGCTTCATTGCGGGCATTGCACACCAGATGGAAGCCGCCGATCCCGCGTATGGCGAGTATCTCTCCGCGCTTGAGTGCAGCAAGTGCCTGTTCAATGACATCACCGGATAACCGGTCGCCACGGGCCGATTCAAGCCATAGCTCGGGCCCACAATCGGCACAGGCATTCGGCTGGGCATGAAAACGCCGGTCCCGTTCCGAGTGGTACTCCGCAAGGCAGGCCTCACACTGGGTGAAAGCCGCCATGCTGGTATTAGGCCGGTCGTAGGGCAAAGAGCGAATCAGCGAGTAGCGCGGACCACAGTGCGTGCAGTTGATGAAGGGGTAGCGATAGCGCCGGTCGGCCACATCGAACATCTCCGCCAAACAGAGCGGACACACAGCGGTATCCGGCATGACAGGCAGCTCAAGCGGAGTATCGGCCGATTCACTGGCGATGATGTGAAAGCCATCGACCGCCGGTGCAGGTTCAAGCCGCTCCTCGGTCAGCTGATCGATACGCGCCAGCGGCGGTAACTGCTCATAAAGTCCCAGACGGAAGCGTTTCAGGGCATCATCGGCGCCTAACAGGTCGATTCTGACACCACTGCGAGTATTGCTCACTTCACCTGCGAGGCTCAGCTCGGTCGCCAACCGGTGCACAAAAGGGCGAAAACCGACACCCTGTACCTGCCCTTTCACGCACAGACGCACAGCGGGCATTTCAGTGGGTCTCCAGCTCGTAGCGCTCGATCTTGGCGCGTAATCCCACACGCGACAGCCCGAGTTCCTGTGCCGCACGGCTCTTGTTCCAGCGATGGCGGATCAGGGTTTCTCTCAGTATCTGTTTTTCCAGCTGTTCGACCCGCTCCTTGAGTGTGCCGCTAAGATCAGCCACCTCAGCAAGCAGGGGTGCCGCTTCTCCATCCACGCAACGGCGCAGCACTCTCGGATTGAGAAGATCTGCACCCAGCAAAGGCTCACGCGCCATCACCAGCATGCGGCGAATCTCGTTTTGCAGCTCGCGCACATTGCCGGGCCAGCCGTAGGCCTGCATGCACATCATCGCTTCATCGCTAAAACCATCCACCGGCTTGTCGAACGCCTGCACCGCACGATCAAGAAAGGCCCGTGCGAGCACCGGTATATCTTCCTCACGCTGATTCAACGGCGGCAGTTCCAGCGTTACCTCAGCAAGGCGGTAATACAGATCCTCGCGGAAGCGACCGGCTCTCACCTCCTCTTCAAGTCGGCGGTTGGTGGAGGCGATAACACGCACGTTGATCGGACGCCGCTGGCTGTCACCGACCCGGCGTACTTCGCGCTCCTGAAGCACGCGCAGGAGTTTGACCTGAAAAGCCGGTGTTATTTCGCCGATCTCGTCGAGGAAGATCGTGCCGCCATCGGCCTGTTCAAACAGCCCGATATGATCGTTGATTGCACCGGTAAACGCGCCTTTGCGGTGACCGAACAGCTCTGACGCGAGCAGCTCATCCGGCATGGCGCCACAGTTCTCGACCACAAAGGGCTTGTCGGCACGCAGACTGTTGTAGTGCAAAGCCCGGGCAAACAGCTCTTTGCCGCTGCCTGAAGGGCCCGTCACCAATACGGAGATATCGTAGGGTGCAACCTGTGCCACATGCTCGCACAACGCATTGAGCGGACTCTCGCGTGAACGCAGAATCTCGCTGAAATCGAACCGCTGACGCAGCCGATCTTTTTTGGCCTGCACCTGCGCCTCGGCCTGCGGGGCGGTCAAGCGCATCTCGGTTGCCAGCAACGCGTTTTCGGACTGCAATGCGATCATCTGGCAGGCGTTACGCAGCGTCAGCAACAGGTGGTCGGGGTGCCAGGGCTTGGTCAGATACTGAAAGATGCCCGCTTCGTTCAAGCCGCGGATGATATCTTCGGAATCGGTGTAGCCGGACAGGATCAGGCGTGCGGTTTGCGGCCAGCGCTCTCTGACGCGGGCCAAAAACTCGACACCGGTTTCGTCCGGCATCCGCTGATCGCAGAGCACAGCATGCACCGGATACTCCTCGAGGAGGGCCATCGCCTGCTCGGCGCTGCTCGCTGTGAGGACATCGAACTCTTCATCGAGGGTTCGCTCAAGCGTCTCTAGCGAGCGGATCTCATCATCGACACAGAGCACGGTTGCCCGCGGGTTTTGATACATCAGCCGCTCCCTTTACATCCGACGCCCGATCAGAGCAGTGCTTCCAGTGACTGTGCCTGCTGCTTAAGTGCATCGATACGTGATCGAATGCGAGCAGTCCTGCGGTTATCCATCCATTCGATCCAGGCATCCATCCCCTCACCTGAGCGTGCCGAGACCTGAATCACCTCAATGGAGGGGTTTACGCGGCGGGCAAACTCGATGCAGGCGTCAACGTCGAAATCAAGATGCGGCAGCAGGTCAATCTTGTTCAGCAGCATCAGGTCGGCTGCATGGAACATATCAGGATACTTGAGCGGCTTATCCTCCCCTTCGGTTACCGAAAGGATCGCCACCTTGTGAGCCTCCCCAAGATCGAACGCGGCGGGACAGACCAGATTGCCGACGTTTTCGATAAACAGTACACCGCCGTCGAGCCCCGTCAGGCGCTCAAGTGCATGGCCGACCATATGCGCATCGAGGTGACACCCCTTGCCAGTGTTGATCTGAACCGCCTGGGCACCGGTAGCACGAATACGATCGGCATCGTTGGCGGTCTGCTGGTCACCCTCGATGACCGCCAGCGGCAGTCTGTCACCGAGCAGTTCGATGGTGCGAGTCAGCAGCGTCGTCTTGCCCGAACCAGGGCTCGACACCAGATTCAGCGCCAGCAGGGAAAGGGCTTCGAATCGGGCCCGGTTTCCGGCTGCGTAGCGATCGTTCTTGCCCAGAATATCCTGCTCAATTTGCACCATGCGGCTCTGGCTAAGCCCCGGTGCATGGGCGTGCGCAGCCCCTTTGCCATAATGGAGATTGTCCCCCTGCGCAATCAGGGGTGAAGGGTCGTGGTGATGATCATGTTCATGAGGGTGACGATGATCATGCCCCTCAATCGAAGTCTCGCCCTCGGCACAGCCGCAAACCGTACACATCCTACTCTACCTCCAATTCTTTTATTCTTAGCTCATCGCCGCGCGTAACCTGCAACTGGTAACTGCCACACTCGCTGCAGCTGTCATAGCGTTGGGTGATCGCAACACGTGATGCACAGGCCAGACACCAGGCTTCGCCCGGCAGGTCGATGATATCCAGTCGGGCATTCTCTGCCAGGGTGTCTCGGGTGACCGCATCGAAGCAGAACAGCAGCGACTCCTTCTCGATCGCCGCCAGAGGCCCAATCTCGAGCCACACGGTTTTGACACGGCTGTAGTGCTGAACCCGCGCCTGATCTTCGAGCGTCTGAACAATCCCTTCAGCGATCGACATCTCATGCATCTTTTACTCTCACTTCAAATTCGACACAGGGGTCCAGCGACAATATCAGATCGCCGACCAGCGCCTCGGCAGATTCACGCGCCACCCTGACCCCGGTCAGGCGCTTTGCCACTATGCCGTCAGTATGGAAGTTCCAGTCGGTGGGGGCCAGTATCTGCCAGCGTGCAACATGCTCTTTGACCAACTCGACCCGATGCAGCAACCAGCCACGCGCCGACCGCGCCCAGCCGTACCCAACGCCCGGCCGTCCCGCGTAGGGCCGTATCGTGCCGGCCAGAACGGGGCTCTCCAGTTGTGTAAGCCCCTGCTCCATCTGGCTAAGCAACGCCTTGAGCGAATCGGTGAGAACAGCCTTCGCGTTGTGCACATTGGCGGCGACTGTGGCGACACCGGCATGACGGCACTGACCGTCAAGCTTGGGTGCCGAACAAAACTCGCCGCCCGTCTCGCGCTCCATCGCCGCGATCAGCGATGACGTCAGGCAAGGCTCCAATACCGGTACCGCATCGCCCAACTCAGTCGATCGCCAGCGCTCAAACCGGCTATCAAGCCACTGTTGCTCCTGCTGTGGCGAACACCTCGCCGCCTGCCACCAATGCCTGAGTTCGAACAACGCGGCGTTGAAGGCAGTCTGATCGAATGTCGACTCGCCATTTTGCAGCACCTTCGCAAGCGCTGCCGTGCAACGCACGCCGTCTCGCTCGGCGTTGGGTGTCTGCAACGGATACCGCCACCCCTGACCTAGACGCAACAGACTCTCGCGGAACCGCTCGATAGCCAGCAGCTGCTCTTGGCGCATCGCCTCATCTGGCGACGGCATCAGCTTAAGCGCCTGCTCGAGTGCGCGGCCCCCTGCAATCCGATGTGCGTTGGCACAGATCGAAAACAGCATCGGGATCAGCTCAAGCACTTCCATCGGAGGCCGCCCCGCCATCAACTGCGATACCGCACCGACAGGGCGTTCAAGGCTTAGATTCACACCGCGTATCCGTTCGCCGTCATGCCTCACGTCAATCTGCAACTGACCGCCTGCGAGCGCATTCATTGCCCGGCCCCCATCATGCGGCGAAACATGGCCCGGCGGGCCGGGTTCTCTGGCACTTCCTCACTGGCCGCCGACAGTGACGGCAGAAACAGCAGGTCGGCGATCTCATGGGCAAGCAGTCGCGCCTGCTCCTGAGAGGCGAGGCTACTGGTATCACTGAGTAGTGAGGCACTGGCAAAACGTCCAAGTCCCTCGGCCTCTGCCACCACACCGGAGTACTCACCGGATGCCAGCGTCAGTACACATTCGCTGCCTTTCTCCGGCAGCGAATCGGGGTCAGCAGGCCGCCAGAGCAGGTTCAGACACCAGGGCGTGATCAATACGCCCGCTTCCAGATCCGCATCAAGGCAGTGCCACGCGGCCATCTCGACGCTTAGCAAGGCGTTGTAGAACGGCAGATCACTCATCCGTTCGTCCGCCTCGCTATAGTATTGTTGCAGCAGCTGGCTCAGTGCTGACATTAGTCTTCCACCACCATGAACTGATCCCGTTCACCATCGCACTGCGGGCATCGCCAGTGTTCGGGCAACGCACTAAAGGGCGTACCCGGCGGTATCTGCCACACGTCATCGCCCTGCGCGGGGTCGTATTGGTACCAGCAGATCTTGCATTCCAGCCGCGCCTCTGCCGAAAGCCTGCCGTTATCGCCCAGATAGCTGCCTTCAAACTGTTCGCTCATGCCAGCACCTCGCGCATCTCGCGCAGGCGCTCGGCTGAATCCTCCAGATCCTCTCTGGCGGCGCAAGCGACCTGCGGCACATCGGTCACCTCCAGCGTATCCAGAATCAGCTGGTCGGTACTGTTGAAGTACTGCACACGCCAGACCGCCGGCACAGCGGTGGAGCCGATGCGACAGTTGCCATAGCCCCGGGAGAGAATCGTCACGATCCCCCGCCCCAGCTGCTCGGTCAGAAAAGCGTGGTCTTGCGGGGTAAACGGCAGCAACGACAGGTTGATGACGTGCGCTGGCTCCAGCGGTGTTGTCCGGTGAGCTCTGGCCACATCGAAAAGCTCTACCAGCACAGGCGCGGCATTGACGATATCAGAGGGCAGATCGGACTCGATGACCTCCGGTACAGCGCTATCTGCGAAGGCCTTTCGCCGCACCAGTTCCGGCAGGTCTGCGACTTCCAACCACTGCCTGGCGACATGCCCATCGGCACCAACCTGCTGTATCCACCAAAGGCCGGCAAGCACGGTCTCCTGGGCACGCACCCGGATATCGCCGCCAATCTGAAGCGCCACCTCCCCTTCGCCCAACACCTGATACAGCAATGCACAGCCGCGCTCACCCACCGGATCAAGCGGCAGCATGCGGCTCGGCATACCCGGGCGATACTCATCGAGCGCATCCTGTACCTGCCCCAGCAGCGCCAGTACTTCAGGGGCGTCTGCAATTTCGTCCGATTCTGGCAGGCGCGGCAACTCAAATGTATGCATCTCTTTCGGCATCGGCATATAGCTCAGCGTATCCTCCTCTGAGCGCGAACCGGGCCCAATCGCAGGCGTGAGATCAAACAGTGGAATATCCGATTTCATATACTCACCTCAGTGTCCGCAAGCTTTAGAAGCGTCACCCGAAACCACGGGAATCCCGATTCCCGGATTCCGTTGCGGCGCCTTTTCAAGAATTCGCTCTATCTCGCCCCTATACTCATCCCAGTTATGTACCCGGGACAGCGCACCGAGATATCGCCCCTCTTTCAGAAACACCAGCGTCGGCCAGGCATTGAAACCGTATCGCCCCTGCAACGCCTGCTCGCTATCGGCCGCGATCACCGCCGCCGTCAGTTGCGGAAACACCTTGATCAGCTCCGGCAGAATCACCGCAACATCCAGACTCTCAGGAAAGCGGCTCGGGTTCCCGGCAAAAAACAGAACACTGAACGGTTGCGCCGCGATAAAGCGATCGACCGAATCCATATCAAGCCGGGGAAACCCATAGCGCTGTTCAAGCTGATCAATAAGCGGGTGATTCATATCAGTTATCCTTTTGTTGTCCGCTATTCGAGTGGGGCTGCAGATGTGGGGGCAGTTGTGGTTCGCGACCGACTAAATCCGCAAACAGCTCGTCGATACCCGCCCGATCACCGCGGGCACTTGCCTTGAGTGCCGCCAGTGCGTTGTTTATGTGGCCTGCGCGCTCGCTACTGATCCGTTCGCGCGCAGCGCCTGCAAACACCAGCAGCCACTCCCCCGCATCTGGTGGATCGATCAGCCGCGTATCGATCCAATCAAGTTGCTCACCCTCTCGGCACAAAGCACGCCCTTCAGCCAACTCCACGACCTGCATCGGTATACCGATACACATTCAGCGCCCCTCTCCGTCGATCTCCGCCACATTTATAAAACGGATGTCACCGTGACGAAACGCGGTATCGGCATCAGGCCTGCCACTTTCATAGTGCAGCATCGTGACCTGCCGGGGTGAGAGTTCATCCTTGGGGTGAAGGGGCGATGAGACGGGCTCGGGCACGACACCCCAATGGCGTAGATGGTCAAGCGCTACCTCCAGCGCCGGATCAAGCTGCTGACGTACGATGGCCGTCAAACTGCCGCCGAAATCCTCCAGCAGCTCCGGCTGCACACCGATCAACAGTAATTCGCGGGGGTAGCGGCCGGTAAACTCGGCCATCGCCAGTACCTCCTGAAAACCTGTCTGGTGCAGGCTCATCCGCTTGGCGCCCATGAATTTAGGCACTTCATCGTCACGCACGATCTTCAAGGTGCCGGGCTTAAGGCCATAATCGATCGCATCGAATACGATCAGCACATCGGCCTGCTGCACATGCTGAATCAGATAGATGCCCTGAGTTCCGCCATCGAGCAGTGTGACCTGCTCGGGAAACCGGTAACGCTCGTGCAATAGCTCGACACAGCGTACGCCAAACCCCTCGTCGGCCCAGAGCAGATTGCCAATACCCAGAATCAGAATGTTGTCAGCCATCGATATCCCCATTCCTGCCTGAGGCCTACCCGCCGTTTTCACAGGGAAGCCCGCCACTTTGATAACCTGCATTTACAAGGAGCATGCCAGCTATAGCGGGCGCGCCATCCGGCACTATTGCGGGTGTTACAGGAGGGGTTACAGGTAAAGCACCACCGAAAGATGAAAGCTATCTTTCCATTATGGCTATGATTTGGAATATATATTTACACTCAGTGCAAAAGCTCTGAATATGACCGAGAATCAATTACTGGTCCCGACTCAGCGAGCAATCCGCTATAATCGCCGGAACATCATCCGGTTACGCATTGGCGTGTTCATCTTCACCCGACACCGACGCCCACAACATGACACGATTTCTGTTACCTCTTTTACTGTTTATCCAAAGCCCGCTGCTCTACGCCGGACTGCTCGACGTATTCAAAGACGAAGAGGGCCGCACCAAGTGGCAGTGGGTTGCCAACTTCTCGAGCGGCGTACTGATCATTCTGCTGACGCTGGTGGTGATCGTCCTTTTCATAACCTGGCAGCGAGCACGCCGTTATAACCGTGCGCTTGAGGAGATCCGCGCCAACCTAGAACAGCGGGTACGCGAACGCACTGCCAAGCTGGAGCATGAAGTGGCCGAGCACGTAGTGACCACACGCATGCTGAAGGCTTCCGAGGCTTACATTCAGAATATTCTCCGCTCTATGCCGCTGGTGCTGGTCGGTCTTGATCGAGAAGGCACGATTACCCACTGGAACCTGCGCGCTGAGGAGATATCAGGCATCAAAGCTGCTGACGCGATCGGCAAGAACCTTTGGTCTATCTATTCCGATATCACCATTTCACCGCGCCATATCGAACAGGCTCTGGACAAGGGCGAAACAATCACACTTCGCCATAGCCAGCCCGGTAGTTACCATTTTGATATCACCGTTTATCCGCTTCAGGACTACGATGAGCCCGGCGTAGTGATTCTGGTTGATGACGTCACCAAACGCGTTACCGCCGAGAACATGCTGATCCATCACGACAAGCTCTCTTCCATGGGTGAGCTGGCGACGGCCATGGCCAGTGACATCAATACGCCGCTTCAGGCCATACTGTTCGACCTGCGAAGCTTCCAGGGCATTCTGGAGTCGGGCAAACTGCTGCCGGCGGGCACTCAACAGAGCCCGGAAGGCGAGAAGCTTCAGCAACTGCTGAGCAATGCGTCAAAGAGTGGGCAGAAGGTGGAATCGATCATCCGCAACCTGCTGCAGTTCGCGCGCGGACGCACTGACAAGCCCCAGCAGGCCAATGTGGTCGACATTCTGGAGCACTCGCTCGAGCAGTCCCGCGAGGTGCTGTCTCTGCCGGATACTTTCCCGTTCAGCGACATTCGGATCGAGCCGCATTTCGAGCCTGACCTGCCGCTGATCCCTTGCTACGTCACTGAACTTCAGCAGGTATTCCTGAGCCTGTTCCGGCACGCATACAAATCCCTGACCGAAAAGCACGAGGCGGGATACACCCCCACCATCAAGCTATATGTTGCAAAATGCTATGACGCACTGTCCGTGCGCATTCAGCACAATGGAGTGGGCCTGACCAGCGAAGAGCAGATGTATCTGTTCGAGCCCTATATGCAGGAGGGCAATATCGACAAGGTTGCCGAGGGCGCTAACAAACGCCTCTCCTTCGCGCACTTTGTCATTACCGAGCAGCATCAGGGCCATATGGCGGTCACCTCAGACCCGGCCGTCGGCACCACCTTCCATATTCAGCTCGATCTGGTCTGAATCCGACACTAGCGGTGGCGGCTGACAAACTCAGCCGTCACCCTGTCCATTGTTGATACATGGCTGACCAGCCAATCCGACAGCGAGGCGATATACGCCCTCAACCCCTCTAGATCCCCCTTTGAGTGCCAAATCCGGCAGGCCTGGTCCATCTCGACCAGCACACGTTCATGCTCGCCCCTGTGTACCGGATAAGCGGGAAAGCCTGACCTCTGCATCTCGCGCTCCTCGTGAGCGAAGTGATCACGACTGTGCACGAAGAGCTCCTCAAGCAGATCCTTAATCGCCTGTCGACTACTGTCAGCCAGGCTCCCCTGAGGGCTGGCCAGCGCGCTGAGCTGCTCGATCACCTCGACCGCCTGTGCATGGTCGGCGTTCATAAAAGCCACCGCTACCTCTGGCAAAACAAGACGTTCAGAACCAGACATACGCACTCCATATAAAAGAAGGAAAGTGCAGATATCCTAGTGCCGACACTGAGGCCTGATATTGAGCCCAATCAATATTTCTTATCTATTAGCCGAACATTAATGCGAATATTTAACAATCAATAACGGTACCGTTTTTTTGACGAAAAAAAACTACATAAATAGCTAACACACTTATTAGACTTATGGCTAGAACAGCCCGAAAACGGCCCTTCAGCTACTTATTTCGGTATATTGAAGGCTCCTCTTTCGGTACAATGCAACGCCATAAAAATACTCATAAAGTAGCAGTTTTGTTGATTAGGGCGATCACAAGTCACCTTTTCGAACATCGTTGGTCACACCAGCCGTTTAACACTGGGGAAAAGAATGACAACATCAAATCAGAAAATCATTTACACAATTACAGACGAAGCTCCGGCACTTGCGACTCAGTCTCTGCTTCCGATCGTGCGCTCCTTCGCGGCGGCCGCCGGTATCGAAGTAGAAACCAGTGACATCTCCGTAGCAGCACGTGTTCTCGCTGCATTTCCGGAGCGCCTGACCGAAGAGCAGCGCGTACCAGATACCCTGGCCGAACTGGGTGCCCTCACTCAGGATCCGTCAGCCAACATCATCAAGCTCCCCAATATCAGCGCCTCCGTTCCGCAGCTGCGCGCCGCCATCGCCGAGCTTCAGTCTCAGGGTTATGACATTCCGAGCTTCCCGGACGAAGCGACCACCGACGAAGAGAAAGAGATCAGAGCACGTTACAGCAAGATTCTCGGCAGTGCTGTAAACCCGGTACTGCGTGAAGGCAACTCCGACCGCCGCGCCCCGGCTGCCGTTAAAGCCTACGCGCGCAAGTTCCCGCACTCCATGGGTAAATGGAGCAAGGCCTCCCAGTCCCACGCCGATTACATGCGTGGCGGGGACTTCTTCTCCAGCGAGCAATCCATCACCATGCCTGAAGCGGGCGATGTGCGCATCGAGTTCGTCGGCAAGGACGGCAGTGTCGAAGTCAAGAAAGAGCTGAGTCTGCTGCAGGGCGAAGTACTCGACAGCATGTTCATGAGCTGCAAAGCGCTGCGCGACTTCTTCGAAGACACGCTGAACGATTGCAAGGAAACCGGTGTCATGTGGTCGCTGCACGTCAAGGCAACCATGATGAAGGTCTCCCACCCCATCGTATTCGGCCATGCGGTAACCGTTTACTACAAAGACCTGTTCGACAAGCACGGTGAGCTGTTCGAAGAGATCGGCGTCAACCCGAACAACGGTCTGTCCAGCGTTTACGACAAGATCAAGAGCCTGCCGGACTCCAAGCAGGAAGAGATCCTGCAGGACATCCACGACTGCTACGCAGAACGCCCTGAAATGGCGATGGTTGATTCCGTAAAAGGTATCACCAACCTGCACATCCCGAGTGACGTTATCGTCGACGCTTCCATGCCGGCGATGATCCGAAATTCCGGCCAGATGTGGGGCCGCGACGGTAAGCAGAAAGATACCAAGGCCGTAATGCCTGAGAGCACCTACGCCCGTATCTATCAGGAGATGATCAACTTCTGCAAAACCAACGGCGCGTTCGATCCAACCACCATGGGAACCGTGCCTAACGTCGGCCTGATGGCTCAGAAAGCGGAAGAGTACGGCTCACACGACAAGACCTTCGAAATGAAGGCCGATGGCACCATGCGTGTAGTCAACGCCGCAACAGGCGAAGTGCTGATGCAGCACGAAGTCGAGAAAGGCGATATCTGGCGTGCCTGCCAGACCAAAGACGCACCGATCCGTGATTGGGTTAAGCTGGCCGTTACCCGTGCCCGTCAGTCCGACACTCCGGCCATCTTCTGGCTGGATCCGGAACGCGCCCACGACATGCAGTTGAAGGCCAAGGTCGAAGCGTACTTGGACGAGCACGATACCGAAGGTCTCGATATCTACATCATGGGCTACAACGAAGCGATCCGCTTCTCCATGGAGCGACTGATCCGCGGCCAGGACACCATCTCCGTCACCGGTAACGTGCTGCGCGACTACCTGACCGACCTGTTCCCGATCATGGAGCTGGGCACTTCGGCCAAGATGCTCTCCATCGTACCGCTGATGGCGGGCGGCGGCATGTACGAAACCGGTGCCGGTGGTTCAGCACCCAAGCACGTACAGCAACTGCTGGAAGAGAACCACCTGCGTTGGGACTCACTGGGTGAATTCCTGGCACTGGCGGTATCCCTCGACGAGATGGGTATCAAAAACGACAACAAGCGCGCCCGTATCCTGGGTCAGGCTTTGGACAAGGCCACCGGCAAGCTGCTGGAGAACAACAAGTCTCCGTCACGCAAGACCGGCGAGTTGGACAACCGCGGAAGCCACTTCTACCTGGCCATGTACTGGTCTCAGGAGCTGGCAGCACAGAGCGAAGACGCCGAACTGGCCGCCATCTTCAAGCCGCTGGCTGAACAGATGACAGCCAATGAGCAGAAGGTCATTGAAGAGCTGGCTGCTGTTCAGGGCCAGGCTGTCGAGATCGGTGGTTACTACCATGCAGACCCCGCCAAAGCCGCTGCCGTTATGCGCCCGAGCGCTACGCTGAACGGCATGCTGGAATCTCTGGCAGTCTAAGCCGACACTGAGTCGACGTTAAAAAACCCGGTCACTGAAAAAGTGACCGGGTTTTTTATTGCCCCTCACAACCAAACGCCACGGATTAGCATTCTTTTAAGTATTTACGAACTTACTTGTAGCAAAACCCAAGCATCGAAGCGTTTAGCCTATTCGGGTCGAGAGATAACTCGGCATCGAGAACATAGACGACTGAACTAGACGGAGACGCCGCCGATGAAAGCCTTGATCCCGCTCGCGATTAGCATACTGACCCTATCAACCAACCTTACCGCTCAGCCGACAACGGACGAATTGGAGCGCGGGCGCTACCTGATTAAGGTTGGCGGCTGCAACGACTGCCACACACCCGGCTACTCACAATCAATGGGTAAAACTGAGGAACAGCAGTGGTTAATGGGCAGTGACATCGGTTTTGCCGGCCCCTGGGGTGTAAGCTACGCCTCAAACCTGCGCCTTACAGTTAATGGGATGACAGAGCAGCAGTGGATGGATCGAATTTCGGCTGGCGGGTTACCCCCGATGCCCTGGCCCGCGTTACAAGCAATGACCGAGGAGGATAAAACGGCCCTCTACCACTACATCCGAGACATGGGAGCCACGGGCAGTGCTGCGCCTGCCGCACTACCGCCAAACACTGCAATCACGACTCCTTACGTTTCACTGGACCCGATCTTCCCTGAAGCACTGGCCGGTGAGCGCTAATCCTCTGCGTGTAACGCTACAGGGCGTCGCAGAACAAGATGAAACCGCCCACGACCGCTCTTCTCCAGTGAGAGTGCAGCACAGCGCTCCTGCAACCGCCGGGACAACAGCAGCAGTCGCGCATCGAGGTTGTCGGTAATATCCGGCAGCGGGATCGCCTGAGCAAGACGGAGTTCACGATTACTGAACTCCGTACGCCCTTGCTCTGCGTGTCTGGATAACAGGTACCAGAGAATCGCCCCCGCCACCCCTTTGATCAGGTATTCGTTATCGCAGAAAATGCTGTGGTCGCGCGGGTAATACCTGACCTGAAGCGTCTCTCCGTCCGGTGCTGCCGACTTACGCT
Organism: Marinobacterium lacunae; assembly: GCF_000705555.1. Taxonomy (GTDB): domain Bacteria; phylum Pseudomonadota; class Gammaproteobacteria; order Pseudomonadales; family Balneatricaceae; genus Marinobacterium_D; species Marinobacterium_D lacunae. The sequence continues at coordinate 67,320 of NZ_JMQN01000007.1, read as the reverse complement.
TCGACAGCACCGCCTCCGACACTGGATGATCCGGAACCTGAAGGCGCAACCGCCCAATCGCCTCCCCCGCCTGAGCGCAGATCGCAACAAGCGCATCTTCCATGTCATACCCGAACTGGCACTCCTGCTCGCTCTCCGCGTAGAGCACACCGAGCAGTTCGTCATTACACAGGATCGGCACGGCAATCTGGCTGGCTGGCGCCTCCAACCCCGGCATTGGGATGCGCTCCTCCAGTTGCTGCACCAAGCCGTCATTGATCGCCTGCTCTCTCACAGTACGACTGTAAACATACTCGGACGCCGCGAACATGATGCGTATTGGCACCTGCTCGCGGCCAGCAACCCCGATAACGCCAACACCCAGCGGAATCTCGGCACCGACGCCTGAACGACCGTAACCACGACTGGCTAGGGTATACAATTTATTGCCGGGTAGATCAGCCATCAGCAGCATGCTGTACTGGATCTGAAAATGACGATCCAGTGCCCCCAACAGGTTATCCACCAGATCCTCCAGTGAGCCGTAACTGGCAAGTGCACCTACACAATTACGCAAAGCCGGCAGCAGAGCCGGACCGTATTGCGTGGGAGGTAGCTCGCGCCCAGGCAGGTGCTCAATCTCTAGCACTCGGTAGAGATCAACACCGCGCAGCTGGAACACCCCCTCCATCCCTTCGTGGGAGGCGATCCCAGCCAGTTTGGCACGCATTCTCTCGAACAGAGGTCCCGAGGTTTCGGTTTTCAAATAGTGGATGGTGAGTTGGTAACGAGCCGCCGTGTAGGGATCCATCATCAACACCGATGCTATCGGGTTGGCAAGGATGTTTTCCCGCGTCTTGTTAAAGAACTGAAACGACAGCGCGATATGACGACTGTCCACGTACATGGTCTGCGACACATAAGTCACGTTGGGCATGCCGTCGGCGCCACAGGTGGCCACGGCACAGGGCACAATGCCCTCCAGGCAATCTCGCATCTTCTCGAGCGCCCAGCTCATGACAGCTCAACTCCCAAGGGAATAGGATCACCGGCATTATTGCCGGGAGTCTGCTTAAAGGCGGTGATCGGTGTGAAGCTGACCGTTAGCAGATCGTCCGGTTCGCAACTGAACAGTGTACGAACAAAGATCTCCTGTACATTAAAGCGCTGAACCTTGGCCGCAAAGGTCTGGATGTAGGGTGTGAGCAATGCACGGTCTTCCTCAGTCGCTTCGGCGATCTCAGCATCGACACCCTTCAGCTGCAGGGTCTTGTTATCTTCGGGATTACTGAACACTGCAGCGATTCGCGGGTTGCAGGCGAGCGCCCGCAGCAACTGCTGCGACCGGGAAGCCGACAGCAGAATCCTGACTCGCGTGCGCTCTTCGTTGACGCTACAAGCCAACCCTCTGGTCAGAGTAGGACGGGATTGTTCGGTTACCGCCGCCACATGGATCGACTGCTGGCCCGATATGAATGCGGCCACTGAAGCGTCCAGCGGCGCAGAAGAAAGAGTAGACACCATGGGATACCCAACGGAATAGACACTCTGAATACCCACATTATCCGTCAAGAATTTCCGGCTGGGAATCACCCTCAGCCGGAGTTTGTATCACGCCGCGCTCTCTCCCTGAGCGGCGCTACCGCTCACCACCTGCGTCACCAAACGATCGAGGTACGTATCCTCTAGTCGCCCGCGCAGACTGACGAACAGCTGACTGAAGGCCTCGGGCGGCATCTGACCTGAGAGGGCGTGCAGCAACTCGATGCGCTCGGAATGAGCGATATAGGTCAACATCCCGACCAACGAATCGAACTGCTCATTGGGCGTCAACGACGCCACCAACTGCTTTTCGATCGCCAGGATCTGCTCGTCGCTGAAATGCTCCCAGAGTATGCGCGCATTCAGTGTCTCCTCCACATGCATATGTTGAAGATTTTCAGCAACAAAGATCGCCAGATTGCGATAAAGCTGCTGCAGCGGGACCTGACCACCCGCTTCAGTCACTTCCAGTACCGCGCTGACATCCCCCCTCAACCGACTGATCGCCCGCTCATGCTCCAGGTGGTCTTCGGCAGTGATCAGATGCAGGTTGGGCCGCTCAGCAAGAATCGCTTTATGGATGAAGTTGTTTTCGTGTTCCAGATGAGCGTGACAAAGCGCCAGTAACTCGATTACGCGATCGAGCTCTCGGCGTACCGCCAGGGAATCGGAATCGTCGACCCGACCAACAGCGACCAGCACATCGAACATGTTGGCCCGCAACGCCTTATGGATCAGGGTATAGATGTTGTAGCGACCATGTTGCATCTCGCACCTCCGCAATAAATTATCGACAGAGGCTAGATTAGGCGGAAGCGACAGACGCCGTTGTGAAGAGAAGGTTCGCCAAGTGCTAAAAGAATACTAAAGGCGAAACCGGCACAGAGGACTCAATCTGGCGTGCCGACCAGGGCACGCCAGCCCAGGTTCACTCCGCCAGACGCGGATCGACTCGCGAAACCTGTTCTGGCCCGCGATAGTGCTGGTGTCGATTGAGCCTGCGCTCCAGCAAGCGGAACGCACCGATCATGATGGCGCTGATCAGGAGGTAGAGCATTCCCGCGGCAAAAAAGATCTCCAGCGGCGTATAGGTGCGGGCGATGATCGTACGCGCCGCCCCGGTTATATCGAGCAACGTAATGGTTGACGCCAGTGAGCTACCCTTGAGCATTAGGATCAACTCGTTGCCGTAGGCTGGCAGCACAATGCCGAAAGCTCGCGGTAACACAATACGCCTCACCTTGAGCCAATGGCTCATGCCAAAGGCATCCGCAGCTTCCAACTCCCCTTTCGGCACTGCCTGAATAGCCCCACGAATCAGCTCAGCCGAGTAAGCCGCCGTATTCAGCGTAAACGCGATAATGGCGCACCAGTAAGGCTCGCGAAGAATCGACCACAAAGCCGACGCTCTGATCGCCTCAAACTGGGAGGAACCATAATAGATCAGGAAAATCTGCACCAATAGCGGAGTTCCGCGAAAGAAGAAGATATACGCAAAGGGCAGCGCTCTGAGCCAGGTTCTGTGAGAGGTGCGCATCAACGCCAACGGTACTGCCAGCAATAGCCCTGCAATCCCGGAGATAAACACCAGCTGCAACGTAACCCAGACGCCATCGATAAGGCGGGGGAAATACTCGAGAATAATCTCCCAGTTCCAGTTCATGCTTGCGCCTCTCTTACCGCTGGATCGGCTCGGCGCTCAAGCCAGGTGCTGATCAGCGTCGACATGATCGTGAGCCCCAGATAGATCAGTGCCGCCGCCATGTAGAAGGTGAAAGGCTGCTTGGTTGACCCTGTGGCGACATAGGCCTGGCGCATAATATCGTTGAGCCCCACCACTGAAACCAGCGCCGTATCCTTGAGCAATACCTGAAACAGGTTACCAAGGCCCGGCAGCGCAAGACGCCACACTTGCGGCAGAATGATACGGAAGAATGTCTTTAAAGGTGTCATGCCCAGCGCCTGAGCCGACTCCCACTGCCCCTTGGGAATCGCCTGTATAGCGGCCCTGAACACCTCCGTCGAGTAGGCGCCAAATGCAATGGACAGCGCGGCAACACCCGCCCCGAAGGCGCTGATTTCAATATACTCGTCGTAACCGAAGCGTGAGGCGACAGCCATCAGCATCACCGAACCACCGAAGTAAATAGTCAGCACCAGCAGAAGCTCTGGTATACCTCGCACAAAGGTTGTGTAGAGCGTCGCGAGCGTGCGCGCGAACCAGAAGCGCGACAGCTTGGCTGATGCGCCGACTAGCCCAAAAATCAGGCCGAAGAATAAGCTGGTCAAGGCCAGCTTTATCGTAACCCAGGTGCCGGATAGCAGAAGGTCACCAAAACCGAGAAGATCCATCGAACCGCTTCTTATTGCCCCAGCCCCCGGCTCGCTGCCGGGGGCTGAGTTTCTTTATTAATAGATGGAGAACGGGAAATACTTAGCATTGATCTCGGCGTACGTGCCGTTATCAACGATCGCCTTGATCGCAGCGCTAAACTTGTCCTTCAGCGGATCGCCCTTGCGCACAGCGATCGCGATCTTGTCATTGATATCGATGTCGTCACCCTTGAACTCGAAGCCCTCACCATCGGCCGAGTTCAGCCAATCATAGGCAGGGAATTTGTCGGAGAGCAGTCCATCCAGACGGCCAGCCGCCAGATCAAGGTATGCGTTGTCCTGGGTGTCGTAGAGCTTGACGTTAACCACGCTCGCGAGATTGTCTTCAAGATACTGTCCTGCAACCGTGGCGCGCTGAGCCCCGATCGTCAGCCCTTTGAGCCCCGCTTCCGATGTATCGAGCGCCTTACCCTTAGGGCCGACATACGCCAAAACGTTGGAGTAATAAGGCTCTGTAAAGTCGACCACTCTCAGACGCTCTTCGGTGATCGACATGGACGCGACGATGGCGTCGTACTTGCGCCCCATGAGCCCCGGGATAATACCATCCCAATCCTGCGTCACAATTTCGCAATCAGCCTTCATTTCGGCGCAAAGCGCCTTGGCGATTTCGACATCAAAACCAACCGCTTCACCCTGCTCATTGGTCATGTTGAACGGCGCATAGGCCCCCTCCGTCGCAATGCGGATCTTGTCACCGGCATAGGTCAGCGTCGTTCCCAATGCGGTCAGGGATACCAGAGATACTGCGGCAATCACTTTACTCAACTTCATAGCATTCTCACCGATTCACTTTTTGGTTGGTAGAAGATAGCAACCCACGGCCGATCACCCGTGGCTAGCCATAAAATCTTTCACGCGCTGAGACTTCGGGCGATCAAACACCTCTTCCGGCGTGCCCGACTCCTCGATCTGCCCCTTGTGAAGGAAGACCACCTGACTGGAGACCTCGCGGGCAAATCGCATTTCATGGGTCACGATCAACATGGTGCGCCCTTCATCGGCGAGCGAGCGCATCACCGCCAGCACTTCGTTAACCAGTTCTGGATCAAGTGCCGAGGTGGGCTCGTCGAACAGCAGTACCTGAGGCTCCATCGCCAGTGCGCGCGCTATTGCAATGCGTTGCTGCTGGCCACCCGAGAGGTTTGCAGGATACGCATTACGCTTTTCCAACAGGCCGACGCGATCGAGCAGCTTTTCAGCACGCGCGATCGCTTCGTCCTTGCTTTTGTGCAGGACCTGGGTCGGGGCTTCAATGATATTTTCGATGATTGACTTGTGAGGCCAGAGATTGAAGTTCTGAAATACGAAACCGATCTGAGAGCGCATCCGCTCTAGCTGGCGGGCGGTTTTGGCCTGTAGGTAACCGTCTTTTCCGGGGATCAGTTCAAGCTCTTCGCCCGATACAAGGATGCGGCCCTTACTCGGTTTTTCGAGCAGGTTTATACATCGCAGGAGGGTACTTTTTCCCGACCCGCTGGAGCCGAGAATCGAAATCACCTCGCCGTCACTGGCACTTAGGGAAACCCCCTTCAGCACCTCTAACGAGCCATAAGACTTATAGATATCAATCAGTTCTAGAGCAGGCTTTTTTTCGGTCATGGAGTACCATCTGCACACTTCGTACCAAATCTGACCAACCAGACAGTTAATTTTCCGATTTTGCCACTCCTGTGCTTAGAGGTCATCCTTTTTATTGCAGTTCTGCGACATGTTTGGCACAAGACCACGCGGCGAATGAGCCAGCATCTTCAGAGCAACTGTTTTAGAAATAGTCACGCCAGCACCAAATAGCAACACTTTACTGAGTAATGCCTGGATCCAGCGCACATGAAAAAGGGCCGGCATAGCCGACCCTTGACGCAGACGCCTGCTCGTATACCTCTTATGCAGGCCTTACCCGGTTTTACACAAGAATCATCAATACGCAACCGGCGGTCATGCCCCCCATGCCGATATTGAACCAGCGCCAGTGCTGCGGCGTTTTCAACAACCGGCCGATTGCGACGCCAAACCCTGCCCATAACGCAATGGATGGAAGGTTGGTCAATCCCATCAACAGAATCAGCACGACCGCCGAGCTTATGAACGCATCGCCCGTCAGCGTAAAGGAGGCGACCCCCGAAATGGCCATCACCCACGCTTTGGGGTTGGCAAACTGAAAAGCAGCAGCCTGCCAAAACGTCAGCGGCTGGCGCGCCGCTTTAGTATCCGCCTTGCCCGGAGGCGGCGCACTGGCGATTTTCCACGCCAGCCACAGCAGATACACACTGCCTATAATCTTCAACGCGCTCTGCAGTATCGGCCACTGCTGAAACAGCGCACCCAGCCCTAGCGCTACACCGCTCATCAGGGCCATGCAGCCGACGGTAATTCCCGCCATGTGGGGCAAGGTGCGCCTGAAGCCATGATTCGCGCCCGATGCCGTCAACATCATGTTATTAGGGCCCGGGGTTGCGGACATACTGAATGCAAAAGCGATGAACGGGCCTGCAAGCGCCAGAATTTCTGTACTGGTGATCATGATGGCCTCCTGCTTATGCCAGAGAAGCCCTCAACGTTCGCGCTTTGCCAGATGGAGGCCATCTTGACCATTCGCATGACTGCACAAGCACCTGCCACACGAACAGCATGACGAGCGAGAGTGAAAACAGTACGAATTGTGATCATAGACACCTCCATAGAACCCAATTGTATGGGTACAATTTGTGATAGGCCGCTTGATCGACACCCAATTAAGCGACACAATTCAATGTAGAGAGGGAAATGTACTGTGGCAATTGCTACTTTGTATCCCACACAATCAATTGTCACCCGTACAATTATCGCGATTACCCGGGGACACGCCTATTCGGAGGCACAACATGAACCTGACCGACCGCGCCCGCCAACGCTGCAGCTGGCTTCCCTCGACCGACATTCCCGAAGGCCCACGCTACAAGACACTGGCCGATCAGATCGCCACATCCGTTGCCAATGGCGAGTTAAAACCGGGTGAGCGCCTGCCACCTCAACGTCTGCTGGCCGATGCTCTGGAAGTGACCGTGGGCACCATTACCCGCGCCTATCGGGAAGCCGAGCGGCGCGGGCTGGTAGAGGCGAAGGTGGGAAGCGGCACACGAGTACGCGACGCTGGAATGGAAAGGCCGGACTTTCATCATCTGTCCCGCGCCACCACAGACAGTATCGATCTATCCCTTAGCATCCCTATTCCCAACCCGCTGCGTACCCAGCAGCTATCGGCAATCATGGCGCAGCTTGCAGAGCAACCGGCCCAACTGGACAACGCGCTGCACTACCAGCCGGAACAGGGCAATACGCAACAGCGGGAACAACTGGCGGCCTGGCTGACCTCCCTGGGCCTCGATACCCGTGCGGAGGACCTTCTGCTGACCATCGGTGGACAGCATGCTGACTACCTGACGCTGCAATCGCTGATAAGGCCGGGCGAAGCCGTTGCCTCCGATGCCCTTACCTACCCCGGCATGATTGCCGCAGCCCGCCAGCTCGGGCTCAAGCACCTACCGGTATCCATGGACCGCGAAGGGATGCGCGCCGACGCGCTCGAGCGCCTGTGTCAGCGCCAGCGTATCCGCCTGCTGTACCTTCTGCCTGAACACAACAACCCGACGGTGACGCAAATGAGTCAGCGCCGGCGAGAGGAGATTGTACGGATAGCGCGCAAGTACGACCTGCTGCTGCTGGAAGATGGCGTACAGTTTGTCCGTCCGGAGCTCAGGGGCACGCCCTTTTATCATCTGGCTCCGGAGCGTTCGCTGTATATTTTCAGCGTCTCGAAGATACTTTCGGGCGGATTGCGCTTTGGCGCATTGAGAGCGCCGGCGAACCTGATGCAACAACTCTGTAATGGCCTGAGATCCCAGTGCTGGGCAAGCCCGGGCCTGATGGGCGCGGTCACCTGCGACTGGCTAAGTTCGCCTGACTCGGCCCTGCTGATTAACTGGCAATGGGACGAGTTAACCGCCCGACACGCGATCCTCGAAAAGACGCTTTCCGGCTACGAGTTTATGAGCCACCCCTGCGGTTTCTATGCATGGTTGCACCTGCCAGAGCCTTGGCGCGCCAGCGACTTTGTCGAGCAGGCTGCACAACGCGGCGTCACACTGGTTAGCCCCGAACCGTTCTGCGTCGGCAGCCAGCCGGCTCCTCAGGCGATACGTATCTGCCTGACGCCACCGGCCCATCGCGAGGCGCTGGAGATTGGCCTCACCCGTATGGCCGAACTGCTGGCAGAGGGACCACGCCTGAGCGCACCACTGGTTTAGAAACCTGAGCCGGGCTGTTTGAGAAACTCGATCTCCTCGGCGGTAGATTCACGCCCGAGGATTGCATTGCGGTGAGGATAACGACCAAACCGGTCAATGATCGCCTTATGCTTGAGTTCGTACTCGTACGCATCATCTGAGCCAGAGCGAAGAAACAACTTCTGCGCTGCCTCGTGAATCAACGCTGATTCTGAATGCATATAGGGCATATAAAGAAAACGTCGCTGCGGCTTGCTCAGCGCCACATCCGCACCGACCGAGATAGCTTCCTGCGCCAACACCAACGCCATACCGTCCTGGGCAAACGCCTCGGGACGGTCGCGATAGATATTACGGGAAAACTGGTCCAGCAATATGATCTCGGCCAACCGGCCGTCGGCCCGCTTTCGCCAGCTGTAAAGCTCACCCTTGCACGCCTGCTCAAACAGCGCGCCAAAACGGCTCTCAATCACGCGATCGAAGGCGGTATCCTTCTTCCACCACGCCGCCGGTTCGATCTCCTCAAACCAAAAATCCAGCACCTCTGAATACATCCGAGCTCCATGTTCATGTATCGATTAAACAGGTTGTACGACAGCGACCAGGCATTCTGGCTTAGCCTCAAATCGCGAACCTAGTCAGTACAACCTGCCACAAGCCTCCCAGTTTGGCACATAAAAACGCACCTTTGGCGGCTATTTGCTCACACTGTGTGACAGGTGCGGAACAGGAAGGTTAAGGTAAGGGTCTCTTTTTATCGCAATTAACGCCATCAGGAAGCCAACACATGTACGTTGCCATGAACCGTTTTCGCATAGCGCCGGGAAAAGAGCAGGAATTCATCGAGATCTGGAAAAGCCGTGACAGTCACCTTGAGGGTGTTCCGGGCTTCAAGAGCTTTCACCTGCTTCAGGGCCAGAGCACCGATGAGCACACGCTGTTTGCGTCACACAGCGTATGGGAGTCGGAAGAGGCATTCGTGAACTGGACCAAGTCGGACGCTTTCCGCAAGGCCCACGCCAATGCGCGACCGGCAAAGGATATCTACCTTGGTCCGCCACAACTGGAATGTTTCAACAGCGTTCTCTGAGCGCTGTGCTCAGTTCAGGTCATATTTATTGATTTTGCGGTGCAGTGTCGAGCGGCTAATCCCTAACGCTTTGGCCGCACGGGATACCACCCAACGATTGGCCTCCAGCGTCTGAATCAATGCATTACGCTCACTCTCCTCAGTGGGAGAGAGTCGAGAACCGGATAATGACACCATCCGCTTCGGCGGATGGGTTTCTCCTGCCACCCGCTCACTTTCTGAGATCACTACGGACGAAATCGGCAGTACCTCCTCCGGCAGGTCTTCAATTGCCAACCGGTCGCCATCACACATACAAAGTGCAAACTGCAGGACATTCTTTAATTGACGAATGTTCCCCGGCCATTCATATCGATTCAGCAACGCCTGCACCTCGGGTGTTAGCTCGACAGGAGATTCGCTCAGATCGGACAGTATCTTGCCGATTAACTCGGCTTTATCGGCGCGCTCTCTTAATGCCGGTAACTCAACTCGAACACCGCTGATGCGATAGTACAGATCCTCGCGAAAACCACCTTCGGCGATCAGTTGTTTCAGATCACGGTGGGTAGCCGTGATGACATGGAGATCGATGGGAATCGACTTTATCTCGCCCAGCGGGGTGATCTCACCCTCTGCCAGCACGCGCAGCAACCGCGCTTGCAGCGAAATCGGCATATCGCCTATTTCGTCAAGGAACAGCGTGCCGCCGTTACTGGCCTGAATCTTACCGACTTTGCCGCCTTTCAAACCGCCGGTGAATGTTCCGGCGCTGTATCCAAACAGTTCGCTCTCAATCAGCGATTCCGGTATCGCCGCACAATTGAGCGTCACAAAGGGTTTGTCCTTGCGCTGACTGCTGTCATGGATCGCGCGCGCCCACACCTCTTTACCGGTGCCGGTTTCCCCCTGCAACAGAATATTGATGCTTCGATTGAGTACCCGCATACAGATTTCAGCGTTTCGACTAAGCCTTGGATCCTCGCCGGCCAGTTGCGACAACGGACTGTGTGTTTCCAGCGGTAACGGTTTACGGCTCGTTGACAGCGATGAGGCCAGCGCCGTGTCCCGCAGTGGCGCGGCATCCGAGCAACAAAGCCATATCTCTTGTTGCAGGGGACTGTCATGATCCAACCGGACCGGTGCACGGTGCAAATCCTCGAGCGATGCACCGAACAGATCTGTCAACGCCAAACCGATCAACTGAGCGCGTTCAGCCACGCCAAGCAACATCAAGCCAGGCGACGTGATACCGATTACAACGCCAGAATCATTGGTGGCGATAAGTGCATTGCTCAATGCCGGGTCTCCTTCCCGTCCCCACACCAGGGCCAGCAGATGGGCACAACGGAAGGTGTAACGAAACATAGCGGCTTCGATCTGATCGGCACTGTCGCAGACCAGATTTTGAGCCAACCCCTGCAACTGCTTTTCCCCCAGTGCATAGGTTGATATATCAAGCGCGCCGATCATCTCACCATGGGGCGATATCAGCGGTGCTGTCGAACAGCTGAAGCGCCTCAGCTCACGGCCAAAGTGCTCTTCTGCATAAACGGTCAAGGCCTCTCTTGTCGCCAGGCAGGTTCCCAAGCCATTGGTACCGACCAGCTCTTCTGTCCAGACGGTACCGACACTCAACCCCTGTTCCGAAAGTTCCTGCCCCCGATGGGTATCGATAAACTGCCGCAACACAACACCTCGGGCGTTGGTCACCAACACACAGTATCCGGAGTTGTCGCCAATATTACGAAGACGCTGAAACACGGGTTCAGCGACATGAAGCAGGCTGTCGAGCTCATTCTGCTCACGCTGAACTTCGCGATCGGTGAGACGCGGAGGCAATAGGTTGCGTCCGGGTTCAAGGTGATAGCGCTCAATGCAACGCTCCCAGGATCCTCGAATTTGGGTCGGGATCTCGGCCTGGTCTCGCATCGAGGGCAGCAATATATGCTGATCTTGGTTGTAAGTGCCCATAAATAGGTCTGGAACAGAGCCACTCTTTTATAGTTATTCATTCATCATAGAGGGTCATTTAATCACCTGTCCACCCGTTTATTACCGTGTGACAAAGCGTCGCAACGACGCGCTCAAACTGTTTCACCCCGCCGCGACACTCTGTAGCACCCACCGACACAGATAAACACATTTCATCTACATATCAATATGTTACGCACATGGCACAACCCTTGCCCTATTACAGACAAAGGCGAGGACGGCATTTTTTGCACACCCCGTCATTCACCCCAACATAAGAATAAGGAGAGGTTTCACAATGAAGCCGAGCCGGGATCAGAAAATCTGGATGTACGAGCAGATGCACACCAGTCGCTATTTCGAGGAGTGCATCGAGAAAATCTACATGGAAGGTAAATCGCCCGCATTTAATATGGCGAAAGGCCCTATCCCTGGAGAGATGCATCTCTCCAACGGTCAGGAACCCTGTGCAGTCGGCGTCTGCGCCCACCTTTCAGCTGACGACATCGTCACCTCCACCCACCGTCCTCATCATGTTGCTATCGCCAAGGGGGTAGATCTAAACCGCATGACGGCCGAGATCTTCGGTAAAAAAACCGGACTCAGCGGCGGACGAGGCGGTCATATGCATATATTCGATGCCAAGGTGAACTTCTCCTGCTCCGGCATCATCGCCCAAGGCATGGGGCCTGCCGTCGGTGCCGCACTCTCGCGCCATATGCAGAACAAGCCTGGCGTTGCCGTCGCCTTTCTTGGCGAGGGCGCGGCCAATCAGGGTGCCTTTCATGAATCGCTGAATCTGGCCGCCGTATGGAAGCTGCCGGTTATCTTCGTCGTCGAAGACAACGCCTGGGGCATTTCGGTGGCTAAAAGTGCCTCCACCGCCATCGAGCACAACGATGCCCGCGCAGCGGCATATGGCATTCCCGGCCACTTCATTCCCGGAAACGATCCTCTGGCCATATTCGACATTGCCGGTGAGGCGATCGAACGAGCCCGCCGTGGAGAGGGCCCCACCCTTATCGAGATCGAAACCTATCGGCTGGCCGGTCATTTCATGGGCGACGCCGAGGGCTACCGACCCAAAGGTGAAAAGGAAGCACTTTTCGCCCGCGACCCCATCCCCAAGATGCGCCAACAGCTACTCGACGACGAGGATTGGAGTGACGCCCAGGATCAGGAACTGGTCGCACGCACTCACGCCCGGGTTGATGCCGCAATCCAATTTGCCCGCGACAGCGAATACCCCGCACCCGAAGAAGCGATGGAGAAAGTATTCGTCTGACCCGCCCACACATTCCATGGCTAAACGAGGATAACAACAATGAGCCAGACCTCCAGCATGCAGGCCGCCGTATGGCATGGCCGTCGCGATATTCGTCTCGAAACCGTTCCGGTCCCCGACGCACCGCCGTGCGGATGGGTACAGATTAAGGTGCATTGGTGCGGTATCTGCGGATCCGATCTGCACGAGTACGTTGCAGGCCCCGTTTTCATACCGGTCGATACCCCACACCCGCTTACCGGCATCAAGGGCCAGTGCATTCTCGGTCACGAGTTCAGCGGCGAGATCGTCGCACTCGGTGACGGGGTTGACGATTTTGGCATTGGCGACCGGGTAGCGGCCGACGCCTGCCAGCACTGCGGCGAGTGCGACTATTGCAAACGCGGTCAATACAACCTCTGCCAACAGCTCGCCTTTACCGGCTTGATGAACAACGGTGCCTTCGCCGAGTACGTCAACGTGCCCGCTAATCTGCTCTATGCACTGCCCGATGGATTCCCGACCGAGGCGGGGGCTCTGATCGAGCCGTTGGCGGTGGGCATGCACGCCGTCAAGCAAGCCGGTGACCTGTTGGGCAAAACCATCGTGGTTGTAGGGGCCGGAACGATCGGCCTGTGCACCATCATCTGTGCCCGCGCCGCCGGTGCCGCCCGGGTGATCGCGTTGGAGATGTCCAAGGCACGCAAGGAGAAAGCACTGGAGGTCGGTGCCTCCATGGTGATCGACCCCAGCGAGTGCGATGCGATCGAGATGATCCAATCGATGACACGGGGCTGTGGCGCCGACCTCTCCTTTGAATGCATCGGTCACAAAGACACCGCCAAGCTGGCACTGGACCTTATCCGCAAGGGCGGCAAAACCGTATTGGTCGGCGTGTTCGAAGAGCCCAGCGCGTTCAACTTCTTTGAGCTGGTCGCCACTGAAAAGCAGCTGATCGGCTCCTTGGCCTACAACGGCGAATTCGCCGATGTGATCGCCATGATCAACGACGGTCGCATCGACATCAGCCCCCTGATAAGTGGCCGCATCCATATCAGCGAGATTCTGGACAAAGGGTTTGAAGAGCTGGTCAGCAACAAGGACCGCAACGTCAAGATCATCGTCAGCCCGACTCAGGCTGCCTGAACTTCGCTGCCCCGCTAAGGGGACGCCACATGATTACAGTGAAAGGAGCAACTCCATGACCGTTGCCACTAAAGAGAGAAAACTCACCATCGCCCGTGCCATGGCTGAGGCGATCGCGCAAGAGATGCGCGTGGATGAACGCGTGTTCGTGATGGGTGAAGACATCGGGCCGCTGGGCGGCGTGTTCGGCAACACCCGAGGCCTCCATGAGGAGTTCGGCAGTGAGCGCGTGCGCGATACCCCCATATCGGAAACCGCGTTCATGGGCGCCGCTGTCGGTGCCGCATCCGATGGCATGCGCCCTATCGTAGAGCTGATGTTTGTCGACTTCTTCGGTGTCTGCTTCGACGCCATCTACAACCTGATGGCTAAGAACACCTACTTTTCCGGCGGTGAAGTACAGGTACCGGTAGTGCTGATGACCTCCACCGGCGGTGGTTATTCAGATGCCGGACAGCATTCGCAGTGCCTACACGCCACATTTGCGCATTTACCGGGGATGAAGGTCGTCGCGCCCTCTAACGCTTATGACGCGAAAGGGCTGATGACAGCGGCTATCCGTGACAACAACCCGGTGATCTTCATGTTTCACAAGGCTCTGCAGGGGATGGGCTGGCTCGGCACCGAGAAGGACGCCATCGTCCATGTGCCGGAAGAGAGCTATGAAGTGCCCATCGGCAAGGCCGCGGTGGTGCGTGAAGGGAACGATCTCACCATTGTCGGCATTACCTCGGGGGTACATCACGGCTTGAAAGCCGCCCGACAACTGGCCGAGCGCGGCATCAGTGCCGAGGTGATCGACCTGCGCGCCCTCGTACCGCTGGACCGCGCCACTGTCATCGAATCGGTGCGTAAAACAGGACGCTTGATCGTAGTGGACGAGGATTATCAAAGCTACGGCGTCAGCAGCGAAATCATCTGCTCTGTTGCCGAGCAGGGTGTGCCGCTCAAGGCCGCACCGCAGCGCGTGGCCTACCCCGACATTCCGATCCCCTTTACCCCGCCGATGGAGCAGTGGGCACTGCCCAACGCCGACAAGATTGTTGCCGCCTATGAACTGATGGAGAAGCACTCATGAGCACTGAAGTACGTGTACCGGAAAACCTCTGGGAAGAGGATAGCGAAGCGGTCATCACCAGTTGGCTGGCCAGCGATGGAGGCAGTGTCAGCGAAGGCGAAATGATCGCCGAGCTGATGGTGCAAAAGATCCAGTACGAGCTGCAGTCACCTGCCAGTGGAACACTGAAGATCATCAAGGATATCGATGACGTCGTGGAAAAAGGCGAGCTGGTCGCCACTATCGGCTGAGGAAACGCTTATGACCGCCAAACCGAATCTGAGTACCGGCCCCGGCACGCGCATCCCACTACGCGGGATGCGCGGTATGATTGCCGACAACATGAGACGCAGTCTCGATGAGGCTGCCCAGCTAACCCATCACGCCGAGTGTGATGCGACAGAGTTGTTCGCCACCAAAGAGCGCCTGGCCAGTCAGGGTATCAAGGTCTCGATTGAGGATCTGATCGCCCAGGCGGTCGTCACCACACTGGGGCAGCACCCTGGCCTCAACGGCCGTGTGGAACAGAAAGAGATCCAGCTGTACGACGAGATCCATCTGAGCCTTGCGATGGCATTACCCGGCGACCTCCTGGTTGCACCAACGATTTTCAACGCCGGTGAGCTTTCGCTGATGGACCGCTCTGTGGCGCGCAAGGAGCTGGCACAACGAGCCAAAAGCGGAAAATTGAGTGTCCCCGAAATGACCGGCGGTACCTTCACGCTCAGTAATCTTGGGTTGTCCCGGGTGCAGTTTTTCACCCCCATCGTCAACCTGCCTCAGATCGCCATACTGGGCATAGGCGAGACCCGCCTGCGCCCCTGCGTCATGCCAGATCACAGTATTGAGGCCCGGCGCATCATGGGCCTCTCTTTGAGTTTTGATCATCGCGCTGTGGACGGTGGACCTGCCGCTGCGTTTCTCAGTGATCTGTGCACACTGATCGAGAAAGGGTGATCAGCATGAATGCACCCGCTATCAACATGCATCGGCAGGACCTGCCCCACTCAGCTCTGGAGGTATTGCCTCCGGCCGAAGGGCTGGCGCGGGAGATGGCCCTGCTGTCATCCGTGTCCAGCGGAGAGAGACGGGCCGGATTCCTGATCTGGCGATGCAGCCGGTCGCTGGTCGTACCTCAACGACTGACCCGCAGACCTCAATATGCCATGGCGGCAGGACGCATGATTCTCGATGGCTGGCCGGTTCAGGTTCGCTCCACAGGAGGCGATCTGACCCCGCAGTCTCCGGGACTTATAAACGTTGCACTGGCGTTTCGCAGTCGTCGGCACAAAAGCGCCATCCGCGACAGCTACATGACACTCTGTCGACCTTTGATCGAGCATCTGGCCTGCCAGGGCATAGAGGCTCATTGCAGCTCTGTGGACGGTGCCTTCTGCGACGGTGATTACAACCTGGTGGTGGAGGGTCGCAAACTGGCCGGTACTGCCCAGCGCTGGCGTCAGCTGGAACCCACGGTATCCGAACAGGGAAACGAGTTTGCAGTGCTGTCGCACGCGGTTTTGCTCTGTGATGAACGGCTCGATTGGCTCTGGCAGGCGGGCAACAGCTTCTACCACCACTGCGGCCTTACGCCCTTCATAAAAGCCGACAGGCATGTATCGCTCGCACAGCTTCTGCCCAACCGAAAAGCGCTGCTGACGAGCACCATCGAGCAGCTTGAAGCCCGATTAACACAATACGTTAAAACGCTCTGACAGACCGGCATTGAAGCCCGAATCCGAGCATCACAGCGACATCCAATAACAAGTAGAAATGGAGTCAACATGAAGCCTAACAAGAGACACACACAAGCCCCCGACCTTAACCGTCGACGCTTTCTGGCCCGCTCAAGCACTGCCGTGGTGGGGCTTGGCATGTTAAGCAGCGGTCTGCTGACACCTAGTGCCTGGGCCGCTCAGGCGGTTGGCGAGCATGCCAGCGCCACCTTGCTGCGTATGGCCCGCGATATCTATCCGCATGACACCCTGGAGGACAAATACTACGCCGCCGTCTTGACGCCTCTGGCCGATAAGGCAAACAGCGACGCCGATCTTAAAAAGCTGCTGACTGATGGCGTCCGGAAGCTGGACAGCCGTTGCGACAAACTGTTCGCCCGCACTTACCTCGAACTTGAGAACGAGCCCGATCGCGTACTGGTGTTGCGCGCCATTGAGGATGGCGCCTTTTTCCAGCGGATCAAAGGCGATCTGATGATGGGCATCTATAACAACCCCGAACTCTGGCCCCGCTTCGGATATGGCGGTTCTGCCTGGGAAAAAGGCGGCTACATCAATCGTGGTTACGACAAGATCGACTGGCTTTGAGAGGGAGTGAACAATAATGACAACAAAATTCGATCTCAACGATGACAGCCTGGTGGTAATCGTCGGCTCCGGCGCAGGCGGCGGCACACTGGCAAATGAACTGGCTCAGAAAGGCATTAAATCCGTGGTACTTGAGGCGGGCAAACGCTTCAAGATGGAGGATATCGAGAACGACGAGTGGAAGATGTTCGGCAAGATCTCCTGGCTCGACAAACGTTACGTTGAAGGCCCGGCCCGACTTGCCAAAGACTTTCCCAATCTGCCGGCCTGGATCGTCAAGGGTGTCGGCGGTGCGACCCTGCACTGGGCCGGTGTCGCGATGCGCTTTCAGGAGCATGAGTTCCGCATGCGCAGTGAAAACGGTGTCATCCCCGGCGCCAACGTGCTCGATTGGCCCGTCACCCTGAAAGAGCTGGAGCCTTACTACTACAAGGCCGAGCAGAAGATGGGCGTATGCGGCACCGAAGCCACCGGTATGCCGTTCCATGGCCAAAGCAGCCACTACAAGGTCGTAGCCGAAGGTGCGCGTCGTATCGGTGCCAAGTGCGAGCAAGCCACGCTTGCGATCAACACCGAAGTCAGAGACGGCCGTCCCTCCTGTCAGGTCAATGGCTTCTGCATGCAGGGCTGTCGCATCGGCGCCAAATGGTCAACCATGTACACCGAAATACCGAAAGCCGAAGCCACGGGTAATGTCGAGGTCCGGCCACAATCGATGGCGCTGCGTATCGAGCATGACAAAAACGGCAAAGTCACCGGTGTGCTTTACGCCGACAAGGACGGCAACCACCTGTTTCAGAAAGCACGACTGGTGGCTGTTGCCGCCAACTCCATCGAATCCCCCCGCCTGTTGCTAAACTCCGCTTCCAGCCTGTTTCCGGACGGCCTGGCCAACGGATCCGGTCAGGTTGGCCAGAACTACATGACCCACACCACCGCCGGGGTCTATGCTGAGTTCGAGAAGCCGGTACATATGTACAAAAGCACTGTGGTACCCGGCGTGGTACACGAGTGGAAGGACAACGACCCCAGCCGTGGCCACTACGCCGGTTACGAGCTGGAGATACTGCATCTTGGCCTGCCCTTCATGTCCGCATTCCTCAACCCGGGGAAATCCGGCTGGGGACGTGAGTTAGCCGACTCACTGGCCAATTACGACAAGATGGCCGGTTTCTGGGTATGCGGAGAGGATATGCCGGTGGAGTCCAACAATATCACGCTGCACCCCACCGAAAAGGATCAATACGGTCTGCCGGTACCGGTGGTGTACAAGACCGACCATATCAACGACACCCGCATGCGTAATCACGCGTTCGACAGGTCAACCGAGCTGCTGGAAGCGGTAGGCGCTAAAAAGGTTAACTATCTGCCGCCCTATCCTGCCAGCCACAACATGGGCACCAACCGCATGAGTGCGCATGCCCGTGATGGCGTGGTGAACAAATGGGGCCAGAGCCACGAGATCAAGAACCTGTTTGTCTCGGACGGCAGCCAATTCACCACCAGTGGTACGGAGAACCCGACCCTCACCATTGTCGCGCTGGCGATCCGCCAGGCCGACTATATCGCTGAGCAGATGAGCAAACAGCTGCTCTAACCGGCATCCCCAGCCTGCACGGCACCTGAGCTTGGGCGTGTGACTCCTGCGCGCCCCTTTTTCCCAAGTCCGCTCGCCATTTGGGCGGGCAACGCAATAAAAATAATGTGGAGACTACGTAATGAAAAAGCCTATCCAAAGGTTCATGCTCGCATGCGCCATTTTCACCCACTCGCTGCTGTCCGTCGCCGCAACGCCGGGCATGAGAGGCACCGATCACTTCGGTTTTACCGTGCCCGACGCGCAGGAAGCCGTTGGCTTTCTTGTCGATGTGATGGGCTGCGAGGCCTTCTTTACTATCGGCCCGTTTGGTCCGTTCGAGGATAACTGGATGACTGACAACCTGAACGTTCATCCACGTGCCGAGATACCGGTGGCCCATCTGGTTCGATGCGGCAACGGTACTAACTTTGAAATTTTCGAATACACCGCGCCCGACCAGCGCCGCGAACAGCCGCGCAACAGCGATATCGGTGGCCACCATATCGCCTTTTACGTCGATGATCTGGACAGTGCCATCGCCTACATGAAGGGCCGTGGCGTCGAGTTTCTAGGCCAACCCCACCCCTTCACCAGTGGCCCGCTTGAAGGCCTCACCTGGATCTACTTTATGGCGCCCTGGGGCATGCAGATGGAGCTTGTAAGCGCCCCCGATGGCAAAGCCTACGAGCGCAGCACCGAATCCCGTCTCTGGGATCCTCGCAACTGACCGGCGATCGCCCGCCCTGCTGGGGCGGGCTTTCGGAAGGAATCGACCATGAGAGAGTTAAAACACTGCCTGCTGGTGATGTTGCTCGTACTGCCGGCACTCACCGTTGAGGCCCATTTTCAGAACTTCCTTGCACGCATTGTCTATTTGGCCGATCAGGGTGATGACACCCTTATCTACGCCCGCATCCCGCTGGCGTCTCTGCTGATCGAGCACGACTGGAAGCCTCAGGCCGACGATACCCAACCGCCCTATACCCGTCAAAACGACAACGATCGCCCCGTGCTGGATCTGGCGGCTCTTGCCCGGGACGATAGCCTGCTGCGCCATAAAGCGGCGGCGTATTTCAGTTTCCAGATGGACAACCAACAACTCATGCCTGCGGTTGAGGCATTACGCATCCAACCGATAGCAACCCGATCCCCTTTTGGCCACCTGGCCACAATCAAACAGACGCTCACCTTGCCACTCGAACTGCCCAGCAATCCACTGTTACTGGAGGAAGCGATTATCGACCTGAAACTGCGCATATCGAATGTCGCGACCGCCCAGATCAGTCAAATCGCGTCACCTTCCAACGAATGGCCAACCATTCGCGATCAGGCAATCAATATCCTGACCCTACCCGGCGATACCTTTACCTCCAGCGGAGCGCTCGCGCTGACACTCTCCTCGCCTCCCGGGATCCTCTCGCAGCTGAGCAATCAGATCACCTCAGGCGTGCGCCACGTGCTGATTGGGATCGACCACCTGCTGTTTATGTGTGTACTGGTCCTCGGTGCCGGTTCCTGGAAACGCATTGTGCACAACTCACTGATGTTTACCGCTGGCCACTCCATCACGCTGGGACTCGTTGCACTGGGCCTGTTAATCATTCCACCGACGAACGTGCCGCTGATCGAGACACTGATCGCGCTGTCAATCTTCTATGGCTTCTGCCGAGTGCTGATGCAGCCAGATAAACCCTCGCTGCCACTCTGGCAGATCGGTGGGATCGGTCTGTTGCACGGTCTGGGATTCGCCAACGTACTGGAAAAGGCCACAGGCACTGGTGCCGGCGAACTGATTGTGCACTGGCTGGGCTTCAATCTGGGCATCGAAGCCGGTCAGATAGTGGTGTTCGCCACACTGACCCTGTTGCTAGCTGCCGTGAGACGAATCGGCAGACTCACGCCCCGCCAGATCACCGGCACCGTCGCTGTACCAAGCCTGATCATGGCCACTTACTGGACGCTGGAGCGGGGCTGGATGTGGGTATCCACCCTCACGGAGATCTAACCGGCCCGTCATACCGATATCGATGGCAACAGCGGTGCCACAACTCTCTCCAGTATATCGACGCCCCGCGCCATGCTGTCCGGCCCGTGGGCGGCGAACCCCAGCACCAGACCCGGCTCGCCGCTGTCGTCATAGAGGCTCAGTGGCCTGAGCGTAACGCCTGCACGTTCAAGTTTTTGGATAACGGCCTGCTCATCACACCCCTTAGGCAGTTGCAGGCATAGGTGCATGCCGCCCCCGGCATCGACAATCGGCAGGTCGCGCAGCTTGCTGTGTGCCAGCAACTGCTCCAGCGTCAGTCGCCGTTGCTGGTAAAGTCGTTTCATCCGCCGCAGGTGACGGCTGTAGTCCCCGCAGGCCATAAACTCGCCCAGCGCCCGTTGCGGCAGTACCGATAACCCGCCATCGATCACCCGGCGCGCCTCAACGCAGGCCGATACAAGCGAGCGCGGCAGCACCAGATAACCGATCCGAAGCCCCGGAAAAAGGGTACGGCTGAACGTACCGGCGTAGATCACCCGCTCCCGGGTATCGAGCGAGAACATGGCCGACAGGGCTGCACCGGCTGCAAATTCCGAGTCATAGTCGTCCTCGACCAGCCAGACATCCCGTTCATACGCCCAGTTCAGCAGCGCCAGACGACGATCGGCTGAGAGCGTATGTCCCAGCGGAAAGTTGCGCGAAGGTGTCAGCACCATCAACTTCGCATCAGGCAGGTCATCCAGCTGCTCCAGTTGCTGCTGATGGAAACGCCTTACATTCGCGCCTGCCACTTTCATTGCACGCTCGGTACCGGGGAAGCCCGGGCGCTCAAGCAGCACTATGTCTCCCGTAGCGAGCAGTTGGCGTGCAATCAGATAGATCCCCTGTTGCGAGCCCGAGCTGATCAGCACCTGATCGGCCCCGACGGCCATGCCGCGCTGGGCACCCAACCAACGCGCGATCTCTTCGCGCAGCAGACGGTCCCCCTGCTGCTCCCCAGCCAGCAACCCGACGCCCGTCGACGCGATATGCAACGCGCGCTGCCATTGCCGATGCGGAAAGTGATCAAGCGCTGGAATCGCTGACTGGAGCAGCCCGGACCGTTCGACAACACGTGACGGAGTAACCGGCTCGGGTATCTGCGTGTGTGACTCGGCCGTGTGACTGTTCGAGCTTCCGATCACCGGCAACTGGGTGACGAAACACCCGGCCCCCTGTCGCCCCTGCACATACCCCTCGGCCTGCAGCAGTTCATACGCACTTTTGACCGTATTGCGGGCGATACCCAAGGTGGCCGAAAGCGCCCGAGTGGACGGAAGGCGCGCACCGCCTCCAATCCGTCCAGACAGTATTGCCTGCCTCAAGGCCAGGAACAGCCGCCGGTAGTCCGGCAGCGACGAATCGATCGTGCTCAGATCAAGGAATAGACCGAGATCGGTTCGACCAAGTCCGGATTCATCCATATTGGGCCCCTTTTTTGTTTACTTAATGGATCTTACTTAGACCCACTTTGCCACCTAGTCTAAACGCTCCATCCAACGGAGTGAAAGACGATGACTCAATACCGGAAAACCGAACGCACCCGCGTAAAACGCCTGCCTAAACGAGCCGAATACGATGTCGAGAAGGTCAACGCCATCATCGATGAAGCGCTTATCTGCCATGTTTCGACACAGGTTGGCGGCCAGCCACTGCTGCAACCGACCGTCCATTGGCGTGAAGGCAATCAGCTGTACGTACACGGCTCCAGCAAGAATGGCCTATTCAAGGCGCTGCTAGAGGGCAATGAAGCGTGTATCGCCATTACCCACCTCGACGCCATAGTGTTTGCGCGCTCTGCCTTTCATCACTCTGTGAACTATCGCAGCGTGGTGATCTACAGCAAGGCACGCCTTGTCGATGATCAGGATGAGAAGCGCCATTCGCTTGATCAGTTGATGGAGAAGTTTCAAGCAGGCCGCTCCGTTGAAGCGAGGCCGGCCAACGAGATCGAACTCAAGGCAACCAGCGTACTGGCATTCGAGCTGGACGAACTGTCAGCCAAGATTCGTACCGGCGGTCCCGTGGACGACCCTGAGGATATGCTCCTTCCGGTCTGGGCGGGTGTACAGCCGATCATGACACAGCGCGGCGAAATTGAGTTCGACACCACTGCCGGGGCCTAAGCTCCGGCATGTTTCACGAAACAAACGTTTCAGCACACCGCAAACAGGTATACCGCTATAACACCTTGTTTTAACGATACTTAACCGAACAGTCAGGATTGATCCAAATTGGAACACTGGCACCATAATAGGGCATACGCAGACAAAAGAATCATTTGTTTCAGAGCATCCCATTCTGAAATCAACGACTTACAAATTGGCACAGCTGTTGCTCTTAAATAATCGTGAATCAAACGTTTCTTAAGACAGGGTTGCCAATCATGAACTTCGTAAAAAAATTGGGTCTTGCCGTTGCAGGTTCTCTGCTGATCTCTTTCGGTGCCATCTCCACCGCCTCTGCCGATCAGCTCGATAATATTGAGAAGGCTGGCGTACTGAAGGTCGCTGTCCCTCAGGACTTCCCGCCGTTCGGTTCGGTTGGTTCCGATCTACAGCCCCAGGGCTATGACATCGACATGGCGGGCTATCTCGCTAAAGAGCTGGGCGTAAAGCTTGAGCTGGTGCCGGTCACCAGTGCCAACCGCATCCCCTACCTGCAGACACAGAAAGTCGATCTGGTGATCTCCAGCCTGGGTAAGAACCCGGAGCGTGAAAAAGCGATCGATTTCAGCAAGCCCTATGCGCCCTTCTTCCTTGGCGTATTCGGCCTTAAGGATGTAGCCGTCTCTGCTGCGTCTGATCTGTCCGGAAAAACCGTTGGCGTTACACGCGGCGCAGTTGAAGATATCGAGCTGAGCAAACTGGTGACTACGGATGCCGACATCAAGCGTTTCGAAGACAACAACACCACGCTTTCGGCGTTTCTTTCCGGTCAGGTTGATCTGATCGCGACCGGTAACCTTGTAGTCGCGGCTATTGCCGAGCGCAACCCGGCACGTATGCCAGAGACCAAGTTCATGCTCAAAAACTCCCCCTGCTACGTCGGCGTTATGAAGGGTGAAACCCGACTGACCGACAAGGTGAACGAATTGATTGGCAAGGCCTATACCGACGGTGTGCTTGAATCCCTGTCGCAGAAGTGGCTCAAAGCCCCCTACCCGGCTGATCTGGCATCCATGTAAGGCTGCACCGCTACACGCTAGGCCGGAGCGGACCAACACCGCTCCGGTTATAAAGTTCACCCGTACACGGACACTTGCATGAGCTACCAACTGAACTTTGGCGCCCTGCTCGACTACCAGGATGTGTTGCTGGACGGCTTGTGGATGACGGTCAAGCTGACGCTGATCTCCACAGTGCTCGGCATTCTGCTGGGCGTTCTGGGCGCTGCAGCCAGACGGCACCGCAACGCGGCGCTGCGACACCTATCCAAGGCCTATGTCGAACTGATTCGAAACACGCCCTTTATCGTGCAGCTGTTCTTTGTCTTCTTTGGACTGCCGGCCATTGGCATCAAGATGACCGCGATTGAAGCAGGCGTGCTTGCATTGGTGATTAACCTCGGTGCCTACCTAACCGAAATTATCCGTGCCGGTATCGATGCAACGCCCAAAGGGCAGTTAGAAGCGGCCCGTACGCTGGGCTTATCGAGCCGACAGATTTTCATCCGCATCGTGCTGCCGCCAGCGTTCCAGCGGGTGTACAGCGCGGTAGTCAGCCAATGCATCATCGTCATGCTCGGATCGGCTGTGGTGTCTCAGATATCGGTGCCGGAGCTGACCTTCGCCGCCAACTTCATTCAGTCACGTAATTTCCTGAGCTTCGAGTCCTACCTGGTTGCCGCCCTGTTCTACCTGATACTGGCGTTTCTGATGCGGCTGGCATTCAACCTGATCGGCGCCAGGGCCTTCTCGAGGAAGGAGAAAACTCTATGAGCCAGTTCACCGACTGGGATATTCTGCGCAACCTGCTGCTGGCGGCTCGCTGGACAGTTCTCCTGTCGCTGATTGCCTTTGCCGGAGGCTCTATCGTCGGCCTGTTGCTGACCTTTATGCGAATCAGCCGACGACGCTCTCTGATCTGGGTCACCCGCATCTACATCGAGATTTTTCAGGGCACCCCGCTGCTGATGCAGCTGTTTATCGCGTTCTTCGGGCTTGGTCTGCTGGGCATCGACGTATCGGCCTGGACCGCAGCCGCACTGGCCCTGACCCTGTTCTCCAGTGCCTTTCTCAGCGATATCTGGCGCGGGTGCGTCGAGTCGCTACCCAAAGGTCAATGGGAAGCCTCACGCTGTTTGGGCCTGAACTACCTGCAGACCATGCGCTACATCATTCTGCCACAGGCGTTGCGGATCGCCATTCCGCCCACCGTCGGCTTCTCGGTGCAGATCGTCAAAGGGACCGCCCTGGCCTCGATCATCGGTTTTGTCGAGCTGACCAAAGCCGGAACCATGCTTAACAACGCCACCTTCGAGCCATTCAAAGTGTTTGCGCTGGTGGCGCTGATCTATTTCCTGCTGTGCTATCCGCTGTCGCGAGCCAGCCAATATCTGGAGGAGAGACTCAATGTCGCTGGTAAGCGTGCGTGACGTACACAAATATTTCGGTGAGTTGCATGTCCTCAAGGGCATTGATCTGACGATCAACGCCGGAGAGGTGGTCTCCATCATCGGTCGCAGCGGTTCAGGCAAGAGCACCCTGCTGCGCTGCATGAACGGCCTTGAAAGCTACGAACAGGGCGCCATCATCCTTGACGGCATGGAGGTGAGCACCGACGAATTCCAGGTGCGCAAGCTCAGCCACAGCGTGGGTATGGTGTTTCAGAGCTTCAACCTCTTCCCCCATCTCACGGTGGGCGAGAACATCATGCTTGCGCCGAAGCTGATCAAACGTGTCGGAAAAGAGGAAGCCAAAAAGCTGGCCATGGAAGTATTGGAGAAGGTCGGACTGGCAGACAAGTTCGGTCAGTACCCTGAAAAGCTCTCCGGCGGACAGCAGCAGCGCGTCGCCATCGCCCGCTCACTGGCGATGAAGCCTAAGGTACTGCTCTGCGACGAAATCACCTCGGCGCTGGACCCCGAGCTGGTAGGCGATGTGCTGAAAGTGCTCGAACAGTTGGCCGCCGAAGGGATGACGCTGATTCTGGTTACCCATGAGATGAACTTCGCCCGCGATGTCGGCGATCGCGTGGTGTTCATGCATCAGGGCAAGGTGCATGAAACCGGCGATGCAAAAGAGGTGCTGGCCAACCCGCAAACACCGGAGCTGCAGCAGTTCATCGGCGCCGTGCTATAACTCCGCCTCAAGCTGCCGCGATACCCCACGCCCGGGTACGCGGCAGCGGCTGGTTATGGTTATGCTTCTGCCTCATCCGCAATCAGCACCAACAGATCGGTCACCCCGACATCCTCACCAGCCTGCGACAGCAACGCCGTCACCTGCCCGCGATGATGGGTTTGATGGTTAAAGAAGTGAAGAATCAGGCTGGAAAACCGTTTAGTGGACGCAATACCTTTGGTGTTACGGTAGCTGAGTGCCTGTTCCAAATCGCGCTCGGTGAGTTCACTCACCCAATTGACGATTTGACGATCCAGCCAAGCTCTCTGCGCCGATAACGCCGCGAAATCTTCAAACAGAATCTGATCGAGGCCGGTCGAGTCTGGAAGATTGGCCACCTCATGCAAAGAGGCGATGCAGGATGGGTGAGTGGCGAACCGCTTGAGCCACAGGATGTCACCAACCTGGATATGATTCAGCGTCCCGAGAATGGAACTGAAAAACGCCCCTCGGTCTTTGACCAATGCATCCTGCCCGAGGCGACTTGCAGCTTCGTAAACCTTTGAGTTCAGCCACTGATTGTAGGCGGCCAGCAGTTCGAAATGAGCTTTCATGCCCATTGGAATTCCTTCTCAAATAATGTTTCGGGCGGGATACCCAAAGGCGCGACAACGCTGCAAATGTGGCGCTTTGACTGACTCTAGCTGAGCCCCTTTAATCTAGCCATCAACAGGGTCGCGCGGGGTATCCAACACCAGCTGATAAAGGCCGAGATCGAGCCAACGGCCGAACTTAAATGCGGCCTGCCTGACTATGCCAGATTGCACAAAACCAAGTTTCTCGTGCAATGCAATGCTGCCTTCATTCGAGATATCGATGCCGCCCACCATAACGTGCAACTCTTGTCGCCTCGCCTCGGCAATGAGCGCTCGCATGAGCGCTATACCCAAGCCCCTTCCTCGATGCTGCTTATGAACATACACCGAGTGCTCCACTGTATATTTATACGCGGGCCAAGGACGAAACGTGCCGTAGCTTGCAAAGCCGATAAGCTTACCGTTCTCCACTGCACCCATCACCGGAAATGAGCCTGACTCTTTTACCTTAAACCAGGTGCTCATGCTCTCCAGTGTTCGAGGCTCGTAGTCATAAAGCGCCGTCGAATTGACAATGGCCTCATTGAGTATTGCCAGGATCTGCTCCGCGTGAGCATCGTAGGTGCAATGGACAAACTGCATAGGAATCCCCTTTTACTGTTTAGCCCAAACAGATTTCACGATACCAAACCCAATGGCACCCAGGATAACCCCGGTAACCTTATCGATATAAAAAGACATCTTGGTAAACTTTTTACGCACGCCGCTCTTGGACAACAAATAGATAATCGAAACATCCCATAAGAAAACGACAGCCGTCATCCATGTACCCAGCAATATCTTAAACTGCAAGCTTACATCCGGCGTGAGCGCAACAGTAAACAGGCTGAGGTAAAACAACAGATTTTTAGGGTTTAATATCCCCGACAAGAAACCGGTGAGAAACTCTTTTGAGAAAGAAAACAGTGAAAACTCAGTAATATTATCTGAAGTTACCGACACGTTCTGATATGCGTTCTTGGGCGCTTTTAATGCATGATAGGCGATGTACATTAAAAACAAACCACCAATAACCTTGAGCGCTATCATTAAAGACACAGAGGTCGACAGTATGGCCCCCACACCAACAATACATAACCCTATGTAAACAGCATTCGCCGTCGCAATACCCAGCGCCACACCAATCGCGTTCTTTCGATTTCCCTTGAGCGCGCTCTTTACAACCAGCACAAAATCAGGCCCTGGGCTTAGAAGCGCCAAAAAATGAGCAATTGCCACTGTAATAAATATACTGATTAATCCAAGCTCCATAAAACTCTCCTTTCAATTAAAACCGATGAGCCGGTAACGAGTGAATAATGCTGCATAACACCATTGTCATAACTCGAACACCCATCGGGGCTTCGCGCCCGCGGTCATCTTATTACCATGCACACGGAAAGCCAAATCGAAATCAGCCTCCGTGTTGACGTCGGCAAAGCCAAACCCTATACAGCCCTGCATCCACCGCCCCTCCTTTTCCAGCTAGTGAACAATGAGAAGCAGATCCTCAAAACCGTTCAGCCACGGCCCCGCTTAGACTCGACAGGTTCCCAAAGCCATCGTAAAGGTCAGACATTACCGCGCAAAAACAGACTGGTTACTCCACAGTTACCTGTTAACCACCTTTAAAATAAATTCAGCTCTTTCTCTAACTGAAGCCTTTGGAACTTCAACTAGTTCGTAGCCAAATTTTTCGTATGCTCTTACCATTGCCTCATATGTCGCAACAGCCTCATTGAAGTCTTGCTTTCGTTCTACATCATTTTCGTAAATTGACTCCCAAGGAGGGCAAATAAAAACCTTTTGGTTATAGATCAGTTCATGGCATTTTTTTAACAATAGATCCGAAACGGGTATGTCCTCAAGTCTACTGTATCCGTACGAATCAATAATAGGCCGGTCAAAAAAGGTAATTGTATCGTTGCCGTAAGCGTTGTAATTAATGATTTCTTCGTAAATCATTTCATCTCTAAACGCCGCTTTATCCTCCCAAGGTAACGCAGTGCCCTGAGACTTCATTTGGGCTTGGATTACTTTTCGCCCCACTTCTGGAGCACTGGGATACCCCAGGCTTTTCAGAAATTTGATTACGGAGGTTTTTCCTGAGCCTGGACCACCCGTAAACACAACTCGATTATTCAACTAAATCTCTCCGTCTGAAGACACACCCCAAAGCCAACCTAAGCCAGCTTTGATATGCCAGTCTATTATGAAATGAACTTGAACCGACTGGAGCTCAGCCAACCTCATGTCGTTGCCCTTACACGCCTGGATCTTAGTACTATGTCTTTTCCTCACGCTGCCGGTGCAGGCGACGAATGAGCCGGTCGGTCAGGTGGTGCTGATACTGGGCACTCCATGGGTAGCACGCGGTGAGCGTGAGCAGATGCTCACGCCGGAGGACAGCTTGCATGAAGAGGACCGGCTGGTGATTCCCGAGGGCAGTCGTCTGCTGCTTAAGCTTAGGGACGATACCACGATATGGCTGGGTGAAAACTCCGAGCTCGAACTGTCGCACTACCGTGTGGAGAGCGATAAGCCGAGCATTACTCTGAAGTTTCTGAAAGGGGCATTGCGCTGCATAACCGGTTTAATCGGCAAACAACCTTCAGCGGATTTCACGGTTGAAACCTCCACGGCGCTTATCGGCATTCGGGGCACTGAGTTCTGGGCCGGATACATTTTTGAAGGCGACCTCGGCGTCGCCATGATTGGCGGCAAAGGTGTGTATGTCGAAAACAGCCTCGGCCGGGTGGAGCTGACTCAGGCCTCACAGGGTACCACTGTTGTCCCGGGTCAGGCGCCCTCTGCCCCTATCATCTGGCAACCGGAAAAGATCCAGCGCGCGCTGGAAGCCACCCATATTCCGGGCGGTTGACTCAGCGCCGCCCCCGAAGGGCTGCGCCATAGGCCTGATTGGCCCACTCACGCATCAGCTCGAGGGACTCCAGCGTCTCTTCCGGTGCCTGATAGTAGGATAACGAACAGGGTTTACCCTGGCGCATATAAGTGAAAGGGGTCAGTCCCAGATCGATAAATCGACTCCGTGTTTGATCATCGGCCTTGAGGTAGAGTTCGCTATCGATCACGATGGCGAACATCAGTCCATCGAGAAACAGCCCTGTGCCGCCGAACATCCGCCGCGGTGTCACCGGTCCAATGCCCTGCATCATCTCGACCACCCAGTCGGCAAATTCATCCCGCTTTGGCGCTTTCATCGCTCATTCTCTCCCGCTCAGGCGCCAATCACGGATAGCGCACGAAACTCGTCCAGTGCGTACTGATCGGTCATACCGCTGATCATGTCCTGCAGCAACCGGCAACGGCAGTAGCGCTCCCACACAGTCTCTCCCAGGCGGCTGCCATCCTCCAGCACGGGCACCTGCTCTACGAGGGTCAGGTAGGCCTTAACGTGTTTGTTAGGCAGACGATGGAATAGCCGGCTCTCAATCAACAAGCCCCGACTGCCGCCCCGGCAAAGGTCCGAGAACGCCTCCATCGGTAACATCAGCAGCGGTTTGTAATGCTCCAGCAGCCCGGAAATGATGCGATAGCCCTGCAGCTCCAGCGTTTCCACTTCAGCGACGGAAAACACATGCCGTATGGCCACACGCTTGAGCGTCTCGACAATACTGTGACAGGGCGAATCGTCTTCGAGCAACGCGCGATTAAGACTGCCCTCCGAGATCGCCCCAATGTGATCGATGAAAGCTTCTGCGGCGTGGTTAACCAAGGGGTGCACAAGCTTGACCCGCATCCACACAAAGAACTCGTGCTCCTTATTGATGCTCTCCTGAGCCGAACGCTCAAGGGCAAAATCGATCAGCTCGGCAAAACACTTGCCGGAAAAGTGGGGTGCATCGCCATCGCCGAAGGGCTCGCGCAATGCTAAAAACTGCTCTTTAAGCAGTTGGGCCAGACGTTCACAGCTGAGAATTCCCTTATCGACGCCATCCTCCAGATCCGCCAGACAGTAGGCGATATCATCGGCCGCTTCCATCAGGTAAGTCAGCGGAAAGCGATGCCCCGGTGCCATATCGAGCACCGATTGCAGGTGCGATACGAACTCACGCTCCGAGAAATAGTAGCCCGGCTTTTTCCTGAGATAGTCCAGCGCCTCACCCTTGGCCGGTTTCGGCTCAGTGGCACAGCGGGTGTATTTGAGAATACAGGCGGTCTGGGTATAGGTGAGGTTGAGCTTTTGCAGCTGACTTATGAGCCTTATCGCCTGTGCATTACCCTCGAAGCTGCGCAACTCGCGCAGCAACTCGGCACGCAGTGCCCATTCGGGTTCACTCAGGTCGTCATGGATAAAGGGCGGAAGCTGCGGCAGGGTCTGCTCAAACCAGCGTGAGATAGCGGCTTCGCCGAAATGCCCGAACGGAGGATTGCCGATATCGTGCATCAGGCAGGCCATCTCGACCAGCGACTCCGTGGCTCGCTCAAGCCCATCCAACCCCAGAATAGAGGCACCCTGCCCCAGACGGTCAAAGATGGTGCGGACAATAAAACGCCCGGTCTGTTGCACTTCGAGAGAGTGGGTCAGGCGGCTGCGAACCGCAGCGTTATGCTCCAGCGGGAATACCTGGGTTTTCTGCTGAAGACGCCGAACGGCAGCCGAGTTGATGATGCGGCCGCGGTCACTCTCCAGTTGCTTCTCCAGCGTTCGCACACCACAACGCTCTACCCTGTATTGCTCAGGAGCTTCTTTACGCTGGGGATAGGGGCGCTGTATTGAATAACGCGTGGCAAGATCTGGCATGTCCGTTACCCGAGTCGGTGGCTGTACGCTCACCGACTATACCAGAGCGCCTGACAAGACCAAGCGCAGCATCAGCTGAGTCGTTTTTCCATCTCCCAGTTGATCAACGCGATGCCCAACCGCTCTACCCGGTTCTGCGACAATACGCTAAAGCCCTTATGCAGAAAAAAAGGCTTGGCCACATGTGAGGCATGTACATGCAAGCACGGCAGCCCCGCGTCCCGCGCTTGCTTCTCCACCTCTGCATATAACGCGCTAGCAACGCCGCGGTGCTGGTAATCACTGTGGACATACAGCCAGTCGATATAGCCATCGGGCTCCATGGCGGTAAACCCCGCAATGACACCCTCCACTTCGGCAACGAGGACATCATGGGCATTCAGGCGTTGCACCCACTGCGCATACTCCACCGGCAGCGGCGCCCAGGCGTTAATCTCCTGCAGGGAATAGAAGCGCTCATCGATTGAATGCACGCTGTTGTAAAAGATATCGGTTACCCGCCAGGCATCGACTGGGCGGTATGACCGTACACGCACAGACATGGATGCACTCCGACGCCTCTGCCCGCTCGCTAGCTCTCCGGCGCTATCAACTTGCACTCAAGCACTCCCTGCTGGCCTACATCTTCGGTTACTTCATGTAGCATCGAACGTGCCGTCCACATGCCCATTTTGACCTCTTGCCATATATAGTAATTGCGCCCGGCCTGAGCTTGGATGGTTATCTTGGCGGTATTTTCCGTTAGCGACGCTAGGCAGTATAGCCGGATGCGTAAAAACGCTAACCGAGCGCAGTGAACTATAGTCATAGTATCGATGTAGGCCACATTGACGGTGGTCAACCACGACGGGACGGACCCCAAACCCAGTCATCCGCCCGGATAGGGCCGTTTGTGACATGTCCGTGCGGAAGCGAGCAAGGGCTACATGAGCGATATCCTATTGGGCGTCGCCTTTTTTACCGGCATCGTCCTCATACTCGTTACAGCAATACTTCTGGCAAGAAGCTACCTGATACCCTCAAGCGGCGTGCAGATTGAGGTTAACGGCAAGAAAACTCTAACCCTCCCTGTCGGGGTCAAACTGCTGGGCGCACTCGATAGTGAAGATATACGACTATCATCAGCCTGCGGCGGCAAGGGTATCTGCAGCCAGTGCAAGGTTCGGGTGGTTGAGGGCCGCAGTGCGGTTGTACCAGCCGAGCAGGATCAACTGACCCTGCGCGAGATGCGCGACGGCACGCGACTGGCCTGCCAACTTACCGTGCATGACGACCTGAAAATTGAGGTGCCTGATGAGGTGTTTGGGGTCGGGCACTGGACCTGCCGTCTAGAATCAAGCCGCTGCGTCGGCACTCTGATGAAGGAGATCACGCTGGCGTTGCCGGAAGGCGAAACACTGGAGTTCCGTGCCGGCGCGTATATTCAGGCGACCTGCCCACCCTATGAGCTGCGGTTCTCAGAGCTTCAGATTGACGAGCGCTACCACGAAGATTGGCAAAAACTTGGACTCTGGGACCTCGAATCCTCCACCTCGGAGCCGCACAGTCGCGCCTACTCCATGGCTAACTACGTGGATGAGCAAGGCATTGTAAAACTGGTCGTCCGTCTGGCCACCCCACCACCGGGTTCCAGCGCGCCACCGGGCATTG
Source organism: Marinobacterium lacunae (assembly GCF_000705555.1). Taxonomy (GTDB): domain Bacteria; phylum Pseudomonadota; class Gammaproteobacteria; order Pseudomonadales; family Balneatricaceae; genus Marinobacterium_D; species Marinobacterium_D lacunae. The sequence continues at coordinate 34,367 of NZ_JMQN01000007.1, read as the reverse complement.
TCTCCTCGTACATGTACAGCCTCGAACCGGGAGACGAAGTGGAGATATCCGGCCCCTTCGGGGACTTTTTCGCAGAAGACTCGGACCATGAGATGATCTTCATTGGCGGTGGGGCCGGCATGGCGCCCATGCGCTCACATATATTCGATCAGCTCAAACAGCTGGATTCGAAACGGACAATCAGCTTCTGGTATGGGGCGCGCAACACCCGCGAGCTGTTTTATGTCGACGAGTTTGACCGCCTTGCCAAGGAGCACGATAACTTCAGCTGGACAGTCGCGTTGTCCGACCCGCGACCTGAAGATGAGTGGCAAGGCGAGACCGGGTTCATTCACGAGGTGCTGTATACGCGCTATCTGGAGAATCACCCAAATCCGGAAGACTGCGAGTATTATCTCTGCGGCCCACCGCCGATGCTCAAAGCGGTCATACAGATGCTCGACAGCCTGGGCGTCGATGCACAGAACATCCGCTTCGATGATTTTGGGGGTTGAACAGCCCAATGAATGCTCTATGGACTTGGCCGTAATCACTGAATAGGATTGGGGTTAATACCTCAGGAAGATTACATGACGATGACGTCCCCCGCCCTGCCCGACGAAAAGAAACTGTGCGTTATCTACAGACTGGAACCGGGCTGTCTGGGCCCGAATGGCCATGACCACATCAAGGATTTTTGCGTCTTTGCAGACAAGGCACTGAGATCTTTCGATTCCGCGTTCGTTATCTGGAAGGTGCAGTCCCGAGACGACAAATCGCTGCCGGAGATGGAATACACCATCAATAATAAACGCCTGTCCCGCGATAAAGCGGATCGGTATCTGGCGTTGATGGGCAAAAATATCGATGACTTCGAAGCGTACATACACGAAGACATCTCCCACATGATCGAAGACTTCTTCTCGGGAACCGCTATTTAGCGCGTATTCAGACGCGCTCTGGCACATTCCATCTTCTTTACTTTGGCATTCCCAGTACAGATCCTGACCGGCACTGAGGTATAATCGCGCCCCGTTTCAATCCGCAGCAGGAGCGTCCATGTCCGTCAGCCAAGCGATCATTCACCGCCTGACCCGCGAAAGCGGCGACAAGTCCTACAGCCTCAGCGATAAGCCTCTGGAAGCATCCGACAACGCAGCGCATCTGCTCAGCGATATCAAGCCGCTGTTCGCCCGCCGTGCCAGCAAGCGTTATGGCTGCTTCGCCGATGAAGGGGCCGGTGTATTCAAAGGGCTGGTTGTTAACTGGCTTGGCGAGACGCTGAATCTGGTCTCTTTCAGCCAGAAAACCATTGAGTACCTTGCCATCGCGCTCGAAGAGCAGGATGTGGAAAGCGACGGCTACTGGATGTTCGCCGTTGACGAGCAGGAAGCCGGTCGTATTCTGTGGCTAGCCCAGCTACGCCAGTTCGACGGAGTGATGATCGACGGCGACAACCGCCCGGACAACTGCGAGTATCTTGACCTCTCCAAAATGGGCTTCTGCGCCAGCATCAATCTGGATCAGATCAACCAGCCCAGCGAGAAGAAATACCTGACCGTCAGTTTCGGCTTTGGCGACCGCCCGATGCAGGCTCTGATGCTGGATTTCGTCTGTTTTACCGACACGGTGAACACCACCGAAGACACCGAGCGCTTCATGGCGCTGGTGGAGGATTACAGCCGAGAAATGCCGGAAGACAACGCCAAGCGTTATCGTAAAGAGGTGGCTGAATACTGCATGGAGCAGGGCAAGAACGGCGAGACGGTGAACTACCGTGAACTCTCCGGCGAGATCGAGAGTCAGGCCCCCACTGGACTTGATCGTTTTATCGAAGAGCGCGCGCCGGAGATCAAGGAGTCGTTCATCCCCGATCGCGCCAGCCTCAAGCGATACATCCGTTACAGTGGCCGCAGCCGCGATGTATCCATCAGCTTTTCAAACGAATCTCTGGGCAAAAACATTACCTTCAATCCCAGCAATAACACACTCACCCTCAGCGAGCTGCCTGCCGCACTGGTCAAGCAGCTCAAGGGAGAGTAAGCACCTGTCAGGCGACCGCTTCGGTCGCCTTCACGCTGTTAAGCTTCGGAAAACCTACGAAGATCGCCACCAGCGCGACCAACCCGAGCAGCCAGCAGTAATGGATGCTGCCCACCAGCTGTAACGGCGAGAGTTTCGCGATAGAGGCCGCCAGCAGCACCTGAGCCCCATACGGAATCAGGCCCTGCACTACGCATGAGAAGATATCGGCAAGGCTTGCGCTGCGACGCGGATCCACGTTGTGGCGCTCGGCAATATCCTTGGCGAGCGAACCTGCCAGCAGAATCGCCACCGTATTGTTGGCAGTACAGAAGTTGGTCAACGCCACGGCAGCACTGATACTGAACTCTCCGCTGCGACGCCCTGGCGTACCTTTGCCCATGCGGCTGAAGCGATCGATCAGGTTCGATACCCAAGCCAGACCGCCCTGAGTTTTCATCAGCAGCCCAAGGCCACCGATCAACAGCGATAGGATCAGAATCTCCTGCATGCCGGTGTAGCCGGCGTAGATATCCTTGGACCACTGGGCAACCGAATAATCAGCCACCATCGTCAGCCCGATCAGACCGGCCAACACAATACCGACGAACAGTACCAGCATGACGTTCACGCCCATCACGGCTAACACCAGTACCGCCACGTAAGGCAGCACGCGCACCAGCTCATACTCGCCCGGGGCCTCGACCACGGCGGTGCTGCTTTGCAGCCACAGCCAAACCAGCGTCAACAATGCAGCCGGCAGTGCAATCTTGAAGTTGAGCCTGAACTTGTCACGCATCGCGCAGCCCTGTGTACGGGTCGCTGCGATGGTGGTATCGGAGATAATCGACAGGTTATCGCCAAACATCGCGCCACCGATCACCGTGGCGACGGTCAGGGGCAGCGACAGCTCTGTCGCTTCGGCCACGCCTACCGCTATGGGTGCGATGGCGGCGATCGTGCCCATGGATGTTCCCATCGAGGTGGCCACGAACGCGGTAATCACAAATAGCCCCGGCAGCACAAACGATGGCGGAATGACGCTCAAACCGAAGTTAACGGTAGCGTCTACACCACCCACCGCCTTGGCTACACTGGCAAAGGCGCCGGCCAGCAGATAGATCAGCACCATGGTGATGATGGTGTCATCACCGACACCGCGAATAAATGTGTTGATGCGCTCATTCAGCGGCCCGCGCGCCAGCAGAATCGCCAGCACAATCGCCGGCAATATCGCGACAGGCGCCGATATCTGATAGAAGGCGAACTCGGTACCCTGAGTCTGGTACCAGAGACCGCTGCCCACGAAAAACAGCAGAAACAGCGCAAGCGGAGCCAGCGCCAGAGGGGAGGGTTTGGTCATGATCGGTGTATACCTTGGATTGGGCACCGGCGGGATAAGCCAGGCCTTATTTATGGTGAATCCGGGATCATCCAGATTTATAAGGCGCAATATTATACAGCGATCAGTCTTTTTGACTAAGAACCAAAAGGCAGGAGCATATACCCCCGCCTTTTGATGCAGTTTTTACTTCAGCGGCAACAGAAGATCCGTCACCAACTCATGCTCGGGCGTGTCGGTGATCAGATTGTGGTAGAGAAAAAACAGCGGAAAGTCGCGCAGCGCCATTTCCTGACCGATCTTGCGCTGATACCCCTTGCTGTTTACGGCAGGTCTCGTCAAGACGACAGAGGCGAGATTGTCTATAATCACTGCCGCGCAACACTCCCACCCGTTTACTGTACTGGATATCGACCATGACCGAACGCCTTACACTGACACGTCCCGATGACTGGCACCTGCACCTGCGCGATGGCGCGGTGCTCGAACATATCGTACCGGCCACGGCGCGTCAGATGGGACGAGCGATTGTCATGCCGAACCTGAGACCGCCCGTGGTCAACGCCGAGCAGGCCCTGGCCTACCGTGAACGCATTCTGGCTCAGGTACCCGAAGGCAACGGTTTCGAGCCGTTGATGACCCTCTACCTGACAGACAACACGACACCGGAGATGATTGCCGAAGCCGCCGCCACTGGCAAAATCGCCGCAGTGAAGCTCTACCCGGCGGGTGCGACCACCAACTCGGATTCCGGGGTCACGGACCTGGGCAAGCTGGATGCCGTCTGCGATGCACTTGACGAAGCGGGCATGCCGCTGCTGGTTCATGGCGAAGTCACCCATGGTGATGTAGACATTTTTGATCGTGAGAAACGCTTCCTCGACGAGATCCTGACACCGCTGGCAGGCCGTCACGGCAACATGAAACTGGTAGTCGAGCACATCACTACGCGGGATGCCGCAGAGTTCGTCAACGCCCATGGCGACAATGTCGCTGCCACCATCACCGTGCAGCATCTGGCATACAACCGTAACCACATGCTCGTTGGCGGTATCCGACCGCACCTGTTCTGTTTGCCAATTCTTAAGCGCAACATCCACCAGCAGGCTCTGCAGGCAGCTGTCGTCAGCGGTAGCCCGAAGTTTTTCCTGGGAACCGACTCAGCCCCTCACGCCAAGGGTGCCAAGGAATCCGCATGCGGCTGTGCCGGTTGCTACAGTGCCTATGCCGCGATCGAGTTGTATGCCGAAATCTTTGAAGATCTGGGCGTGCTGAAAAACCTCGAAGGCTTTGCCAGCCACTATGGGGCCGACTTCTATGGCCGCACGCGCAACAGCGATACCATCACACTGGTGAAAACGCCTTGGGAAGTTCCGGCCGAGATGCCGTTTGGCGACGATATCATCGTACCGCTTCGCGCCGGTGAGACCTTGCGCTGGAAACTTGAATCCTGATGTGAACGCCCGTAAAAAAGCCGGCTGATCGCCGGCTTTTTTATTGGTTACAGGTAATTTGCCTTACAGGTGCGATGCCCAAATCGCCAGACGGTGGCGCATGCTCTGCTGAGACACCTGCTCCTCAGGCATTGGCGGTATCACCTTGTCATGGACCAGCAATCGATAGATATATTCGATCTTCAGGTCTGCTGAATCTCCCGGCTCGAACACCACGGCACCACGCTCTTCGCCGTATTTGACCCCCTCGGCGATCGCTTTCTTGATCAGCTCCTTCTCGTTCTTCAGCTTCTTCATGGTTCCCTCGGTATTCAGACACGTCCCTCTCAGGATAGCCGCTGTTTAGCAAAAGGCAGGGCACTATTTTTCAACGCTGACCTCCTGCAACACCGGCATACGGTGTTGGCGATAGGCCAGCAGAAACACCAAAAAACCCGCCGCTGCCGTCGCCGCGCCGACAAAGCCGGTGCTGTTCCAGCTAAAGCCTGCCGAGATCGCGATACCGCCAAGCCAGGGACCCAATGCATTGGCGACGTTAAACGCCGAATGGTTAGACGCAGCTGCCAGTGTCTGTGCCTCCTCGGCGATATCCATCAGATGGGTTTGCAGGGCCGGCGCCAGCGACACCATTGAGCCGACGGCGAACGAGGCCAGCAGCAGCGTCCAGATGTTCTGCGTGGCCAGCGGAAACAGCAACAGGATGGCTGTACTCCACAGCAGTAACCACCCCACCGCCTTGAACTGCAAGCGATCAAACAGCCAGCCTCCGGCTATATTGCCGGCAATACCTCCGGCACCAAAAGCCGCCAGCGCGACCGGAATCCAGCCGCTGCCTGCACGCGTGACCTCAAGCAGCGTCGGTGCCAAATAACTGAACACGCAGAACATCCCGGCAAAACCGATGGAACTGATACCCAGGGCCAACCACACCCGCAGCTGATTGAACGCACGCAATTCACGTAGAGGGCTGCTGCGCACCTCATCCCTGTTCAACGGCAAGAACATCGTCACCAGTGCCACCGTCAGCAAGGCAATTGCACCAACCAGCGCAAAGGCATAGCGCCAATCAAACATCTGACCAAGCCAGGTGGCTAGCGGGTTACCAACCAGCATCGCGAGCGTCAGCCCCATCATCACACGGCTGACAGCCTTGGCCCGCTGATCAGATGGCACCAGAGAGGCCGCCACCAATGACGCAACGCCAAAATAGGCACCATGAGGGAGTCCTGCGAGGAAACGGTAGATCAACAGGGCGTGATAATCCGGCGCCATGGCGCTCGCGAAGTTGCCGAGCGCAAACACGACCATCAGCAGAATAAGCAGGTGGCGGCGAAACAGCAGCGCCCCGACAATCGCCAGCAGCGGTGCACCGACAACCACGCCAAGGGCATAGGCGCTGATCACATGCCCGACCTGCGGCTCGGTAATCGACAAAGACCGGGCCACATCCGGCATCAGCCCCATAATGGCAAACTCGCCCGTACCAATACCGAAACCGCCCATGGCCAGTGTAAGCTCGATCAGCAGCAGCGCCCGGGGCGAAAACCTCGGTGTTACACCCGTTCGATCCGTCATCGATCTCTCCATACCTCACCAAAAACCAAGCATTATACTAAAGTATTATTCGCTGCCCATCACAAACCACAAACAGTGTTTTGCGACGGACAACCCAATCAAGAACCGGTAGTATCCATAAGCGAACATCAATAACGGACGTACTGACGAAAGCCCTATGAAATTGAACGACCCATTCGGGCGCATGGCCCGACGCCGTGAGCGCGAATACCAATCCTTGTGTGAATCCCTCAAGCAGGCGGGTCTGACTGACCGCGCCAAAGCCGAAGAGCTAAGGGATAACCTGAGCAAACGGACAAAGAAAGGGCTCTGGTTCGTCCTGCCCATTATCGTGATTCTGGCACTGGTGCTTCGCACCTATGCGGTCTACGTCCTTGCCTTCGGTGCGCTGATCGTCCTGTGGCTGACCAATACCACCCAGCGCGGGACGGAGTACCTGAACCGTTATATCGAGGAGGAGTGCACTAGCCCTGCTGCGGATCAAGAGAACGACGCCACCTCCGAGAAACCCGCATTACCGGATCAGAGTGACGACGAGACTCGGGGTCATTAAAACTGAGGCCCGGCGCAATGGTCGGGCCGATTTCTAAACACCAGCCCGACCATTACAACATTGATCTATGTCAACAAAACAACATGTATGGGTCGATGACCGACATTTAAAGACCCATCTCCGAAAAACACCCATCAACGTAAATCGTTCCTCTAAGGTCCTTCTTCGCATAACACTTTGTTAAATAGCGCGAAAATCGCAAACACCTCGCTGGCGAGCGTGGCGTGGCACAAGGTTTGAAAAACAACCTTTGCGGCATGCAACATCAACACCGCTTCAAACCGTGAATAACGGGAATGAACGCTAACGACAGTGAGGAATTATGACCATGGCGAAATACTATCTGGACCTTGAACCGAAAAGCGATGTCGGCAACCAGATTCACGACTCGCAGTGCTCGCAGATGCCTGCCAAAAGCGCACTTCGCTACATTGGCTCTTACTCGAACCCGGAAGCAGCTCGCTACGACGTGAAGATGTACCACGATCAGGTAAGCTACTGCCCGGATTGCATCAAGCAGTAATCCCCCGTTTTCAGGGCCGGGCATCGCGCAAACTTCCGATCACCTGCCGCCATGTCCGCGCCCGCCCTTCCACGTCAGCCCAGAGCCTGCTCGAAACGGCTGTAGAGGCCTAACAACATCTTGTTGTGCTCCGTCCAGCCCTCAAGCCCCACTCTGAAATCCAGAGCGCTTCGTAGCGTATCAAACAGCTTCTCTATACCCCCGCTACTCCACTGCTCTTCCGGACTCAGCGGCGTGCTGCTGGGAAGGCCATCAGCCTGAACACCGTACACTGATAGATGCATGTGCAACTGGAGCATCATCGTGTCCGATTCGTCCATGCCGGCAGTTGCCTCCTCCCAAGCGGCCTTGACATGATCGGGTGCGTTCACCGGTGGAAACACGATGTTCTTAGCGGCACCGACCTCGACAATACCGTCATTATTGAGATCGACACGGTCGGAAAAGTCGGGTTGCGCCAGCAAGTTGGCCGCACCCTCCTCCGATAACCCGCCGACATTGATCCGCTCGGCCAACGAGTTGGCCTTCTGCAGCAGTGCCAACTCCTCGGCGCTCATCTGTTCCAATACTGATTTGGCGGACTCGCCACTGCTTTCTTTCTCGGTCTGAGCCTCGTTAAGCAGTAGTTGAAACGCATCAACCTCCGTATCGGTCATATTCCGCCGATGGAGCAGTTCTACAGAACGGTCCGTGAGTTGAATGGAAGAAATCATCTGTGCATCCCTACATCAGGTCGAAATTTGCCGCCTCCAATGTAAAAAGGGGCAAATGGCTGCCCATTTACCCCGTGTAGAGACGCCCTACCCGATATCTAGGAAGGATCGTGCCAAGTCCGCGTGATGTGAGCCGGACTATTTGGCGTTGATCACATATGCCAACAGTTCGATCACCTGCTGGGGTGTCTGAGCCCACGCCATAGCCGCACTGTCCACCTCCTTGAGCGGATGGATGATATCGGCGCTGTGCAAGGTGATATAGGGTTTGCCCAGTGCAGCACAGAAACCGGCATCAAACGCGGCATTCCACTGCTTGTACTTGTCCCCGAAACGTACGACCGCAATATCGCAGCGCTCGATCTGCGTTTTAGTACGAATGGCGTTGACCTTCGCGGATTTGTGATCGCGCCAGAAGTGACTGGACTCTGCGCCCAAAACATCTCCGGCGGCATCGCTGGCATCATGATCGGTTACCGCCGAGGTAAACTCGACCGGTAGATCCGCCTCACGGCAGCCCTGAATAATCTGTTCGCGCCAATCTGTGTGAATTTCACCGGACAGGTAGACGTTCCACTTCATGTTTCTCTCCCGTTTTAGTCATTCTTGTTGGGCAAGCCGGTTCAGAGTGCCCCCTCTTCACGCAGCAAAAACTCCAGCGATTCGGCCAAACGCCGATAACCGGCTGCATTGAAATGCACCTGATCCGATTTGTATTTGGGGTTACGCAATAGATCCGCGACTATCGAATCGGCGAACGGCAGCTGATAGTCCTCTGCCAGCTCACCGTAGAATGGCGCGTAGCTGGAGAAGAGGTTTTTATGCGGCACCCCCACCAGTATGACCTCGACGCCTTGATTACGGGCAAGCTCAATCATCCTTGCCAGATTGTTCTTGGTCTCAGCCGGGTCGATTCCACGCAGGATATCGTTACCACCTTCCAGCAGAATCAGCAGCTGGGGCTGTTCACGCTCCAGTATAGGCCCTAAACGCTCAACCCCTTGTGCGGTGATCTCACCGTATACCCCGGCGTTGATAACCGTGTACCCCGTACGATGCGCCAGCACGCTGGGGTAGCTCTGCGCCTCATCTACACCGTAGCCCTTTGTCAGGCTATCGCCAAAGGCAAGTATGGCCGCACCGTCAGCCAGCGGTGTCAACTTGTCGCTACCACACCCCTGCAACAGAACAGCAACCACCATCATGGCGGTCACAAATATGCGACGTATCACCGGCCTTGCTCCTTAGTTTTCAACATTCACTGTCGCTCCAAACCATGAGCGCTAGAGTTTACCGGCAGCCCGCCCCGCGCTTCCAGAGCGCGACGCTATCGGCTTCTGCGGGCCAACCACCTAAAGAGCGCGAATTGGGAGGGCAGGTAGAACAGATACTCGGGGTGCCACTGTACGCCTACCACCGGCATCTCGCCTTCATGCTCCACCGCTTGTACGAAACCGTCCAAATCCCAGCCTACGGCGGTAAGCCCCTCACCGGTGCTCTTGATCGCCTGATGGTGCAAGCTGTTAACCCTCAGGTGCAGAGAGCCAAATACACGTGCCAGTGCCGAGCCTTTCACCACCCGCACCTGCTTGGTGGGCAGTAATCCGGGACGATTATAGGTTTGCTTGCGCAACGGACGGATATCCTGATGCAGGTCGCCACCGAGCACGACATTAATCAGCTGCGCACCTCGGCAGATGCCCAGAACAGGCACCCTCTGCTCCATCGCCCACTTGATCCACTCGATTTCGAGCGTGTCCCGTGCCGGATCAGCGACAACCTTTTCATCGATCTCACCACGGTAATGCTCGGGGCTGATATCGTTGCCCCCACCTATAACCAGACCATCGAGCGGTTTGCCGCTGGGCGGATGGCGTACGCTTATCCGCTCCGGTACAGCCCCGGCAAGACGCAGTGCAAGTGAGGTACACCACCAGCTCGGCGCCCAGCGGCGGCCGTTTCCGGTTACGCCAATCCTTGGTCTTTCAACCATAGATCCATATGCTCCACCCAGTCTTTGCGATTGACGCCCAGTAGCGGCCTTTGCGCGTCAAGAAACTCCGCGCCTAGTCGATCAAGATCATCGCGTCGCTCGGCCAGTGTCTCGACTATCCACCAGAGGTTCCAGCTGTGCGCCAATGACCAGTCTGGTTTCTCGATCTGGCAATTGGGCAGTCGGTAATGGAAGGTTGGCCGCGATTTGATCTTGGCGTCATCAACCACACGACGCACCCGTGCCTCGTCGATCTCAGACAGTAACGGCAGCAGGTCCAACGCCCGGTTGCGACTGGGGTTGTGAGTAAGATAGAGATTAAACTGCGTATCCATATCCGGATTAACGGCTTCAAACAGCGCTACCAGATACTCGTGCGGATACAGATCGATATAAGGGCTGATTTTGCGTGCAGGATTCACTTCATGGGCATCGACCAGCCACCACTGCAGCAGGCAGAAGGCCCTCATGTAGTCATGAAGTGTTGCGGCATCGAGTGACGGCAGCTCAGGGTTGATATGCACGCCGTAAGCGGCGATCAACGACTCTTCGGTGCCCTGAGCCCCGAGGCTTCTTAACGTTTCAACCAGAGTATCCAGCCGATCGAGCTGATCGACGGGGATCGGCGGACATACGACTTCAACTGGCACCAGCAAATGAGCGGCCTGACTCAGCGGCTTTAACCACTGTTCGGCGCTATTGTCGGCATCACTCTTGGCGGCCTTGCGTTTGAGAAAGTCCCAATCCAGCTCAATATTGAATGTACCGAGCTCTGGTAACTCGAGCTCCAGCTCGGCTTCGGTCTGACTGAGCACGCGCCCGTTTAACTGCTCTTTCAGTGCCTTGGCGGTTTCCTCAAGTGTTACGCCGGAAAACTCCAGCTCGAACCCCACCCTTCGTACCTCGCCATCCTGGGTGCGTACTTTATTGGGCAGTCGGTATTGCACGGTTTCACTCCTGTCAGGGTTGATCAAACAGCTACTCCGTTTCAGGGTACATATATTCAGTGTAGCCGACAGCCCCGGCAGGCTCTGTCAGCACCCAAGCACCTCGGGATTGGCAATATTGCTGGGCTCGCCTCGATCGAACGCGAGGACATTACGAAATGCCGCGTCGAAATAAAGCTCGTAACTGTTTTTTTCCACGTAACCGAGATGCGGGGTGCAGAGCACGTTCGGCATCGTTAGCAGCGGCTCTTTATCAAGACTGAGTGGTTCCGATTCAAACACATCGAGCGCCGCAAAACCCGGTGTCCCGGATTCAAGCGCTCGCACCAGCGCACCCTGCTCGACCAGCTCAGCACGGCTTATGTTGACGAACAGCGCATGCGGTTTCATCTGCTGGAGATCTTCATATCGCACCACCTCCCGTGTCGCATCATTGAGCCTCAGATGCAGCGAGAGAATATCGGCCGATGCAAAAAACTCCTGTTTGTCGCGCGCTGCTGTATACCCATCCGACTGCGCTTTGCTGCGCGAGGATTCACTCCCCCAGACCATCACCCGCATCCCGAAGGCCTCTGCGTATCGCGCCACACGCTGACCGATCTTGCCGTATCCCCAGACACCGAACGTGAGCCCATTTAGGTTTCGCCCCAGACCGAGCGAACCGGAGTTCTGCCAAAGACCTCGCTGCAGGTTCGCCACATAGGCGGGAATATGGCGTGAGGCAGCCATGATCAGCGCCCAGCACAACTCCGACGGTGCAACTGGAGAGCCAATACCTTCGGCGACTGCAACACCTGCGGCAGTGCAATCATCCAGACGGATATGGTTACTGATCTTGCCGGTCTGGCTGATCAGTTTCAGCTTAGGAAGACTGGCCAGCAGCTCAGGCGTAATCTGAGTGCGCTCACGTATCAACACCAGCGCCTCCACATCGGCCAGAACATCAGTGTTGGTCAGCGCTTCGTTCAGTACCCTAACCCGATGTCCGTTTAATAACGCGAATGCGTCCAAGTGACGCACTGCATCCTGATAGTCATCCAAAATCGCGATGTCCATTCTGTTCTCCGTCAGAGCATTCAGGGTTGATTGACCAACTGCTGAATGCGGGATCTCAAAACCGGCAGCAACTCGGTCTCAAACCAGCTGTTGCGGGCTAACCATACATTATTGCGAGGACTAGGATGTGGCAGCGCCAGACGTTGCGGCCAGTGGGTTCGCCAGTCTGAAACCCGCTGGGACAGCGTGAGGCCATCGGCGCCAAAGCAATAGCGTTGGGCAAACTGCCCAAGCGCCAGCGTCAGTTCTATCGAGCTCAGATGCGCCATCAATTCGGCTCGCCAGGCCGGTTCGCACTCGGGCCTCGGAGGAAGGTCGCCCGATTTACCGCGACCGGGGTAACAGAACCCCATCGGCAGAATGGCAAAGAGCTCCGGGTTATAGAACTGCTCGCGGGTTACACCCAGCCAATCCCGCAGGCGGTCACCGCTGGCATCGTCAAATGGCTGCCCGGAGATGTGTGCCCTGCGCCCCGGTGCCTGCCCCACCAACAGGATTCGAGCCTTGGGCGAAGCTTGCAGTATAGGTTTCGGACCCAAAGGCAGATGGGCCTCACACAACCGGCAGGACCTGACCCGTTCTATCAGCGCGTCAAAGTTCATTCAAAAACCCGTTTATCACCGCCCTTTCCATCTGGCGCCCCGCCATGCGTGAAACATCCTCAACCGAAGCCGGCACTCCCTGATGACCCCCAACCCAAAACGTCTTAGGTTTCAGCGACCTGCCCCCTCTACCCAAAAGACACTGAGTGATGCGCTTATCTGTAGTTGGAAACCTATTCATCCGTGGGATTGTCGCCAATTCCTACCCCTATACTCAGATTAATCACCCGAGTAATCAACTACAGGGGATGAGACATGTATACGCCAACAATTACGCTGTTTAGAGCAGGTTCTGCCGCACTGTTATTGACACTGGGTATTGGTAACGCCGTCGCCTCAGAGCGCTGGTCCGACCTCACCGTACAGGGCGATCAGTCGCTTGAGCATTCGCTGACGGCGCTGAACGAATCGCTACAGCTTAGCTACGCCGAGGATGACCGGCTGGCCACACTCGCTGACCCTCGCCCCTATGACTTCGCCACTACGGCCATTGCATCCACTGACGTACCCCAACCCGTAATGGCCCAAGCCGATACCAGCGACTTCGGTTATCCGGTATCCGACGGGCGCTCGCTTAACGCAAACCTTGAACTGCTGAACTACGCCCTGGTCACACGGGGGGACGATCTGTTTTTGCAGATCGTAGCCGACGCGACAGGCAAACGCCGCTCATTCGATAGCGTGGCGATGAACATCAATGAGTTCAATGCCGTCGAGCAGTATCAGTTTGCACTGCTCGGTATCGAGGCGGAATTTGGCCCACCGGTGTGGGATGGCTCGACACTGGACAATAGCATCGACGGTCTGAACCAATATCTGGCCGACTCGGCGTTACGTGAGCAGATGCTTGCCGGTGCCGTTCCAGCGGTGACAGGCGCCAGTATGGATCGCTATCTGGCATCTGCACACTGGAACAACTGAGCCTTTAGCTAAGCGCCGCTGCCAACTGCCGTGTCAGCTCAGCGGCCGGTATCGCCTTGCATCCGCTTGCATTCTGGCCGGACCATAGCGGCGAGAAGTCACCGAGCCCCTGTGATTCGGCAACCGCTCGAAGCGGAGCGATGGCAGCCGTGGCCAGGGGAAATGCAGGCGCCTGCTCACAGATAGGCCCCAGCTCACGCATGACGCGATTCACGATTCCCCGGGCGGGGCGACCGCTGAATACGTTGGTTAACGCGGTATGCCGCGCCGCTTCGCTCATCAGTGCGCCGCGATGAATATCGGATATGGTGGACTCCGGGCAGCACAGATAAGCGGTGCCGATCTGAACCCCAGCCGCACCCAGCGCGAGTGCGGCTGCCACACCGGCCGAATCAGCGATGCCTCCAGCGGCGATAACCGGACAGTTCACCGCCTGAACGATCTGTGGCACTAACGCCATCGTCCCCATCTGCGAAGTCAGATCGTCGGTCAGGAACATCCCCCTGTGACCGCCCGCCTCGACACCCTGTGCGATGATGGCGTCTACCCCTCTGGCATCGAGCCAGAGCGCCTCTTCTACCGTGGTCGCAGACGACAGGATACGGCTTCCCCATCCACGCACCCTCTCCAGTAATTCGGGTTCCGGCAAGCCGAAATGGAAGCTGACAACAGGCGGTCTGAATGGCTCGATGATGTCGGCAATGTCATGGCTGAACGGCTGTCGCCCACCACCGGAAGCCGGTGTATCGCTCTCAAGTCCGAACTCTCGATAATAGCCTGACAATCGTTTTTGCCAGGCGACCAAACTCGCCTCATCCGGTTCAGGCACCGTGTGGCAGAAGAAGTTAAGGTTATAGGGGCCGCTACCGGCACCTCTGATCGCTTCGATCTCGGCCAGCAGTTGCTCCGGGCTCAACATCGCGCAGGGCAAGGATCCAAGCCCCCCGGCGGCGCTGACCGCTATAGCCAGTTTGCTGCCTTGAGCCCCCGCCATAGGTGCCTGAATAATGGGCAGATTGATCCCCAGCAACTCTTGAACACGCATCGCTTACGCTCCTCCCTGATATCACATGGTCATTTCGAACGGTGGAGCAACGGGTGTATACCATACTCCACACCGGCAAATATGAGGGCACCGGCTACAACGCCCAGCAGCGCATTTATCAGCGTCGGCAACACCCCATTGACGATTGTACCGATCGCCGGCAACGCTCCGGCCGTTTCAGCCAGATGATGTAAAACCTCATGAGACCCGGGAATACCGTGGAGCAGAATACCGCCGCCGACCAAGAACATGGCGATCGTCCCCACGACCGACAGCGTTTTCATCAACGCAGGTGCCAGCGTTAATAACATGCGGCCTACCGCAGCGCGCGTGCCCGATTGCCCGTCCCTGGCCAGATACAGACCGGCATCGTCCAGCTTGACGATACCGGCGACCAACGCATAAACGCCGGCTGTCATAACCAGCGCGATGGTCGACACCACCGCCACCTGCACACCGAACGCGGCGCTCTGCACCGTCCCCAATGCGATGACGACGATCTCAGCGGACAGGATAAAGTCCGTTCGAATGGCGCCCTTTATCTTGGCCTTTTCAAAGGCGACCAGATCGACGTCGGTATCGGCCACCGCCTTGAGCTCCCGCTCATGGGCTGCCGGATCCGGCTTGATGCTGTGAAGCACCTTTTCGAACCCTTCGAAACACAGGTAAGCGCCGCCGATCATCAACAGCGGTGTAATCAACCAGGGCGCGATAGCCGAGATCAACAGCGCCGCCGGCACCAGAATCAGCTTGTTGAGCACCGATCCCTTGAACACGGCCCAGACCACGGGTAGCTCCCGATCAGCCTTGACGCCCGATACCTGCTCGGCATTAAGCGCCAGATCATCTCCCAACACACCGGCGGTCTTCTTGGCCGCCACCTTGGACATCAGCGCGATATCGTCCAGCAACGTGGCAATATCGTCGATGAGCGCTAACAAACTGGTTCCTGCCAATCTATGCTCCTTGTCTAGCCATCAGTCATTGCGGCTAAGCCGTGTCATGATGATCATCTCAGTCGGACAGGTAATACTCTACGGTCGAGACGACCCTGACGCGTTTGATATGAGGGTTGTTATTGTCCCTGTCGGAGATCGAGAACTGTCCTTGGGACGCCTTGTGAATCTTGCCCAGACGGCTATCGGAATCGGATGCGAACTTCTCGGCCACTTCCCGTGCATTACGCGTGGCCTCTTCGATCATGTCAGGCTTGATCTCATTGAGACGGGTGAACAGATACTCAGGCTTTGACTGGTATTCGTTTCCACTGAGCACAATGCCCTGACGCCCCAATTGAGAGAGCCCCTCCATCACCGAGCGGACGCGATCAATATTCTCGGAGTACACGGTGACAGTACGTTGTGCGGTATAACGAAACTCGGCGCCGTTGTTGTTACCGTACTGCTGTGCCGACTTGTCGGTGATAGACGGGGCCGACTCGGTGATCTCAGAGGTTTCAATACCGCCGAGCAGCAGAAACGCACGAATGCTTTCCGCCTGCCTATCCAGTTCGGCATAAAGCTGCTCCAGATCGTTGTCGGCCACTGTGTATTGAATCGGCCAGATCACCACATCGGCCGGATATTCCCGCTCGGCGAGCCCTTTTACCGTCACACTGCGATCAAGCTGCTTATAGCGTATCGCCGCGTCGCCAAGCCCAAAACTGAGCAGCGCTGCCGCGATCACCAGAAAAACACCCGATATCAGTGCCGCTAACTTTCCGTTGGCCATAACCCTGTCCTTCATCCGTCGACCTTCTGTTCCATCCGTAAGGTAAGCGTTTTGTGCTGAACCCGCCTATAGACAGCCTGTGACGAGATAAGTGCATCCACACTCACCCGGTACCATGACGGGCCGCCCTGCTGGGGGTCGATCTGTCAGGCCCCAGTATGGCAAAGAGACAAAGCTTAAGCGACGTGCGCTTTGCACTCGCCGCAGGCCGTTCCAATCGATGACTGTACGTAGCACACACTTTATTGTTACTTTATAACATAACAATACATCACTAAGACCTGGAACAATGAACAAGCCGATAATGCCTTGCACAGCGCTACCCGATATCGCCTCCTCAGCCACGGCCTCTATATCCTCCCGACTGGATTGGGTCGGCATGTCCGGTCTGGCGTTACCCTTCCGCCTGAGCGAGTCACGGCGCGGTTCAGTCATGTGTCAGGGAAATGCCGACATTCACGTGGATATCGCCCGCCCCGAGGTAAAGGGTATCCATATGTCGCGGCTCTACCTGCTGCTGGAGTCTCTGGTGGATGACACCACACTGTCACCTGAAATTCTGTGCCTGTTTCTGGATACTCAGTTGAACTCCCATCGGGATATCAGCGGCGCGGCGGGGCTCGCGATTCATTTCTCATACCTCTCCCGCAGGCCGGCGCTGAAAAGTGCACATCAGGGATGGAAAGCGTACCCCGCCTCCATTCATGCAACACGCGTTAACAATGAGCCCTGTATCGAACTGGAATTGGCCATCCCCTATTCGAGTACCTGCCCCTGCTCGGCGTCGCTGTCGCGCCAACTGCTCGCCGACGAATTTGAGGGTGATTTTTCCGAGCGTCTGCATCTTGAAAAAGGCGACATCCGGCGGTGGTTGCTTGAAAAGGGATCGCTCGCCACACCGCACAGCCAACGCTCCTGGGCGAAACTTCGCGTACAGATAACAGACGAGGCGAGCGCCTTTCCGATTGAATCGATTATTGAATCAATCGAGCAGGCGTTGGGTACACCGGTGCAAACCGCCGTAAAACGGGAGGATGAACAAGCCTTTGCCCGGCTGAACGGAGACAATCTGATGTTCTGTGAGGATGCGGCGAGACGAATCAAGCAGGCTTTGGAGGCCCGGTCGGATCTGCTCGATTTCTGGGTACGCGTAGAGCATCAGGAGAGCCTCCATGCACACGACGCAGTGGCAGTGGTAACGGCTGGCATACCGGGCGGATACCAGCCGCTACTCAGTCGATAATCAATACCCCTGAGCCGACGAGGTGCTGCGGCGCGGGTCCGCCCCGCCGTAGAAGACACCCTCCTCACCGATCATGATTGACTGAATCGCCCCCATTGCCGCTTTCTGCTCGACGGTATGTCCCATACCCTCAAGCAGCGCAATGGTATCGGGGCTGATCCCCTGCTCGATGCGGATTTCATCCGGTAGCCACTGATGGTGCACCCGCGGGGCGTTCACCGCGGCCTGAATATTCAGATGATGATCGATCACATTAAGCAGCACCTGCAAGGTCGTGGTGATGATGCGTGAGCCACCGGGGCTGCCGGTCACGATGAAGTTTTTGCCATCCTTCATCACAATAGTCGGCGACATGGAGCTGAGCATCCGCTTGTTGGGTTCGATCTTGTTGGCCTCGCCGCCGATCAGACCATAGGCGTTGGGCACGCCCGGTTTGGCGCTGAAATCGTCCATTTCGTTATTGAGCAGGAAACCGGCGCCATCCACCACAATATGAGAGCCATAACTGAAGTTGATGGTGTAGGTGTTGGACACCGCATTGCCGTACTTGTCGACAATGGAGAAATGGGTGGTTTCGTTGCTCTCGTAGGGTGAGGGATTTCCAGGCCTGATCTCCACGCTGGGAGTTGCTCGCGCCGGATCGATGCTGGCCCGCAACTCCTCGGCGTAGGCTTTCGATGTCAGCCCTTTAAGCGGCACATCGACAAAATCGGTATCACCGAGATACTTTGACCGGTCGGCATAAGCGCGCTTCATCGCCTCGGCCATCAGGTGAATGGTTTTAGCCGAGTTCAAGCCGCTCTCGCCCAACGGGTAGCCCTCAAGTATGTTCAGGATCTGCACCACGTGGGTACCGCCTGAGCTTGGCGGGCTCATGGAGTACACGTCATAACCACGATATGTGCCGTGAACCGGCTCGCGAATCTCGGGCTGATAGTTTTTCAGGTCTTCATGGGTAATCAGGCCACCGCCTTTTTGCATCTCCGCGACGATCAGATCGGCCGTTTTACCCTCGTAAAAGCCTTTCACACCCTGCTCAGCCACACGCCGGAGTGTCGCCGCCAGATCCTTCTGAACAAACAGGTCACCCGGCTCGTAAAAAGTGCCATCCGGCTTGAAGAACACCTTGCGGCTCGACTCGAACTGCCCCAGCAACACCGCCCGGTCGCGGATCCCCTCGCTGAAGCGCGGCGGCACGACAAAGCCCTCCTCGGCCAGTTTGATCGCCGGGGCCAGCGCTTCGGCCAGCGAGATAGTCCCGTACTTTTCCAGCGCCAGCGCTAGGCCGGCCACGGTTCCGGGAACACCGGCCGCCTTATGGGAGAAACGGCTGAGTTTCTGATCCACCTCACCCTGGTCATTTAGATACATATCCCGGGTCGCCGCCGCCGGGGCCTTTTCCCGGTAATCTATCGCCTTTACTTCGCCCTTTGTCTCGGACGACACCAGCATGAAGCCGCCACCACCGATGTTACCAGAGCGCGGCTGAGTAACCGCCAGCGCAAAGGCGGCCGTCACAGCGGCATCGACCGCATTGCCGCCAGCTTTGAGCACCTTGAGCGCCTCCTCGGTAGCAAGGTAGTGACTGGTCACCACCATGCCATTGCGTGCCTCGACCGGCACGCTGCGATCGCCCTCCATAATCGGTTGGGCCGATAGCGACGTAGTGACGGCGACACAGCAACCCAGTGTCACCACGCGGCTCATTAAGGTACGCGCAGTCGTTCGTAATCCAGACATCATCCTGACCCTCATAAATCCCATCGTTCTGTCATGTCGACGCTGACAAGACTGAGAAAACTATAGAACCCAACCCGACATACAACCACCGCGCTTAGTCGTTTGCGTGGATATCTGAGCCCAAAAAGAAACCGCCGGGCGATGCCCGGCGGTTTTCTGCGTTGTGGTGTCGATCAGAACTTCAGCTTCGAAGGTTGCATATCGGGAATCTGATCAGGGTCGACCGTTTTGGTATTGGGTGCAACGTTCTCGGGCTCCTTGCGCGGCTTGCTACCGCCACTGACGACACCCTTGCTTGCTCTGAGCTCCTTCTGAATTCTGATCCCTTCCTGTTCACCGGAAAGCCAGCCATCACGGTAATCCTTATCCTCCGCGAACCGCGTCAGATCCTTGATCATGACCTCGGAGACATTACCGGCACGTTTCAAGCCGCTATGGCGTCCATCATGAAACCCTGTGGCGTAGGAGTCACTTGAGATCGTACGCCCAACCATCGAAGATGACGCACACCCGGACACAAACGCGGGGACACACAGGGCAACGAGCAACAATTTGGTAGCGGAATTCATCATGGACTTGAGCATAAAAACACCAAAGAAACAGAGCGAAAAAACGTTAAATGCAACCATCAACCAGCAATGACCTGCATTGCTGCAACAAGTGAAAAAGGCGGCCACATTCTGCCATGTACGGCATGATTTTTGTAGGCCTGACACACCCATCGGCCTGAATAATCGGCTCCCCTCACATTTACCGAGCGTTCGGTTACACTGCACTGCCTATTTACACAGCCCAGTCAGGATCATTCATGCCAACGCAGCCAGCCGACACCCAAAGTAAGCCCACCGTTGCCATAATCGGCGCAGGGCCCGCAGGGTTGATGGCGGCCGAGCAGATCGCCAGTGCAGGTATTGCGGTCGAGGTGTTCGATTCAAAACCCAGTGTGGCACGCAAGTTTCTGCTGGCTGGTATCGGTGGCATGAATATCACCCATGCCGAGCCCTACGAGGACTTTGTCACGCGCTATGGTGAAGCCCGGCCCTATCTCCAGCCGATGCTGGATGCGTTCACACCGCAACAGCTGCGGGACTGGATTCATGATTTGGGTATCGAAACCTTCGTGGGCAGCTCGAATCGCGTGTTTCCCACCGGCATGAAAGCCGCTCCGCTTTTACGTGCCTGGCTGCATCGTCTGCGGGAACAGGGCGTCGTGTTTCACCCTCGACACCGCTGGAGCGGCTGGGTCGATGGCCAACCACAGGCAGGCTGGCGTTTCGACACCCCGGATGGCGAGATCGTGCGTCGTTTCGATGCGGTAGTCTTGGCACTCGGTGGCGCTAGCTGGGCGAAACTCGGTTCTGATGGACGCTGGTTCGAGCCGCTTGCAAAGGCGGGCATCACACTCAACCCACTGCTGCCAAGCAACTGCGGCTTCGAAATGAACTGGAGTGCTTTTGTGCAGGAGCGCTTCGGTGGCACACCGATCAAAAACATCGCGCTGTCGATCACCACGCCGGGCGGGAGGGAGATTACCCGAAAGGGGGAGTTCCTGATCACTGGATACGGTATAGAAGGCAGCCTTATCTACGCACTCAGCGCCCCCTTGCGTGACCTGCTGTTTAGCGACTCGGAACAGCCGGCCGAGTTGCGACTCGATTGGCTGCCCGCGCACAGAGAAGAGACGATACAGACGAAGTTGAGCCAGCCTCGCAAGGGGCTCTCGTTCGCCAATCTGCTGCGCAAGCGCTTACACCTTCCGCCCGTTACCTCGGCCCTGCTGAAAGAGTGTTGCCCGCAGCTGGATACTCAGGATCCCAAAGCGATCGCCAGAGCGCTCAAGTCCATGCCGCTACGTCCAGTCGCGACCCGACCGATTGATGAGGCGATCAGCAGCGCCGGAGGTGTCCCCTTCGACGAGGTCAACAGCGCACTGATGCTGAACAAGCTGCCCGGTGTCTTCGTCGCCGGTGAGATGCTGGATTGGGAAGCCCCGACCGGCGGGTACCTGCTCACCGGCTGTTTCGCCACTGGCAAGCGCGCCGGTCAGGGGCTGGTGCGCTGGATGTCTATCGACTGAGCCGATAACCGATCAGATGATTTCCCCAGCTTTCCGGCACCCAAGGTAAGCTGGAGCCTTCGTCCCACCCCAGGTCGGCACTGCCCTTCTCCAACTGCAACATCCGTTTTATGAGCGAGACTACGCTTAGTTTCTTCTACGAGGATCTCCCATCAACTGTCACTCAAGTACCGGCGTTACAGTTCTCAGGAGGACGCCCTGCTGCCCTCCGACTCATTGAAAGGTGTGAAGTGGACGCGGTGCATCGCGCCCTTCGCATCCTCGGCGGTATTGGACGTTCCGGAGCTGCCGCAGTAAGGGCTGCGCACGTTAATTGCCCGCTGTCGACACCCGTTGACGGTCTGTCCAGATGGCGTAACGGGTCAGCATCAGGATAAACAGCGTTCCCGAGAGGATAACCGGCGATAGCTGCAGCGCGTCCGGCTCAAGCAAGAATTTGTGTGGGCCGACGCCGGGAATAGATACCACTGCCGCCAACAGTACCCAAGTGTAGCGCTGCTGATTGTTGCAATAGATCAGCAGTATCGCCATCAACTGAAGCGCAATGACAGCAGCATTTAACGGCCCGACAAAGTCCGGTGGTGACAACGCAGCATGGGTGAAAAGCGCGACCAGCATCATCGTATGCAAGACGATCAAACCAAGCAGCGCCGACACAGCCAACTGCGCTTTCGAATCCAGTGTTTTCATCCACGATACCTCCAAAGTGGTTAGAGGTAGATAGACTGACAGGTGTGCCCCTATACGCTCATTAACATTTGTTAATCGAGCGCCGGATTCTCGACAAGGTTACATTGGTCACACCGAGGAAAGAGGCCAGTTGATAGTCAGGAATGCGGATGGCGATGTCCGGGTTGCTGGAGACGAACTTTTCATAACGCTGGGAGGCGGACAGCATCAGAAAATCATGTTCACGCTGAAACTTCTGCTCAATCAGCTTTTCCGCGAAAGGCAGCGCGAAACGCTCCCAATCCCCCTGCTCGACGAAGATGCGTTGCAGCGCGGATAACTCGCACTCGATCAGTTCAACCTCTTCCAGCGCCCCGATATTGAACAGCACCGGAGCTACTCTGTCCCTCGGGGAGACGGGCCATAGCGTATCTCCCTCGTCAAAAAACGCCTTGTTCGATTCCTTGCCCTGCGCATCGAGGTAATACAGACGCACTAACCCCTTGCGAATATAGAACAACCTGTCCCAGCGCTGCCCTGCACTCAGCAAAGTACTCTTCGCCGAATAGCGCTGGCATTTGATTGTTCGTATGAGATCCGAGAGATCAAGCCGGGCCGCCATCTGCTCAGGAAACACTGCAGCGATAAACTCAGCCGGCAGTTGATTGTCATAAGCCCCCATCGTCGGTTCAACGCTCCGCCAACGCCAATCGAGCCCCCTGCCTGGCAGGGTTCGCGGCGAAAGAGCGCTGCGAGACCAGATAGGCGACGCAGGTAAACGTGCCCCCTTGAAGTACCATAGAGCAGGCGTGAAAGATCATTGACCCTCCTTGATAATCATCGTCCGAAAAGAAACCACGTTACACAGTCTACGCATATTTGCCCCTTCCGTGACCGTCCTGATCTCAGGGGACATAAACATAAAACCACTTGATATTGAGCAGTACCTTAACGAACGCCGACGGATCGTTCATACCGGTAAAGTGTAGGTAGGATTTAACCGCGAACTGCTCTGGCGCCATCACCATATAGATCTCGCTGATCGAGTCGCCGGACTCCCAGCCCGCTACCCCTGCATGCTCGACAATCTGCTGACGTCGATCCGCTGGCAATACCGCCAACTGAGTGACATAGGCCAGATACTCCTGGGCCGCATTGGTCAACCGCGCGTTCGGGCTGTTCTGATGGAAGAGCGCATGAGCGACTTCATGGGCCACAACACTGCGATAGTGAATTCGATCGAACGCCTGACCATAGAGAGTCGAAACCGCCAGCTTCTCTGTCATGTCCTGCATCGACATCAGAAGAATACGACTGTTTTCCAGATCATAACTGCCTAACGCTTTATTACCGTAGTGCTCCGATACCCTGTCCACTATGTCTATATCGATGATGCGGGTCGGTTTGACCCCGTATCCCTCTAGAAAACGCAACGCAGAGGCGGCCCCCTGACAAAGATCCTCCATCGCGACGGGCTGGACTGAATGAACGCGTACCGGCACCTCAAGACAGCTGCTCGTCCCGGCCCGAACGGACATCACAGACACGCAAAGTATGGCAAGAAGGATGGTTTGCAGTACTCGGCACAGGTATTCCATAACGGCCCCTCAGGAAAGGTCAGGTCTGAGCAGCGTAAAAGGCAGTCCTGCCCTGCCAGCCCGAGGTGCCGGTTCTGACAGCCATTGTCCCTACCTTATTAAATCTACTGTATGGCCACCCTTCGCGCACAATGCTGTCAGATGAAATTTACGCAGCATGGCGGATATTCGTTTAGAGCTTAAACAGTACCGGAGAGAACTCGGCGTTGAGCCTCGTACAGCTCCCACAACTGCTGTTTTTCGAGCCAGAACATCGGCGTGGTCTTGAAATAGCGTGCAAGCTTCAGTGCGGTATCGGCGCTGATTGCGCGCTGGCCGTTGACGATCTCGTTGACGCGGCGGCGAGAGATGCCGAGCTGACGCGCCAACTCGGCTTGGGATATATGAAGGGGGATCAGGTAACAGCGCTCCAGCAGCCTACCCGGATGTTCCGGGCGTCTTCGGTGCCAGAGCGCAAAGACGGTGGAGGCACTACGTGCCTCCTCAGTCCGGCTTGTCATCCTTGAACATGCGCCAGCCGCCAACCATGGTGGAGATCAGCGATTGACGGGACATGATGTCCTCGCGTACGGCCACATACACGTGGGTCATCACGAAAATGATGATGTACCACATCCCCAAATGGTGCCATGTGTGCACGTCCTGACTCTGTCCGAACAGCGGGATAATCCAGCCGAACAGCTGATCGGCCCAGCTGCCCGACCCTAAGCCTTCGCTGTACAGCGCAAACCCGGTCAGGATCATGAAGGTATTGCCGATGACGAAAAAGCTGAACATGGCCAACTGCCCAAGCGGGTTGTGACCGATGTACTTCTTCGGCGTCTTGACCATAAACAGGTACCAGCGCACCTCGTGCCAGAGTTCGGCCCACCACTTGCCGCTCCAGACCGGCACGATGAACAGCTCCCGGGAGTGGTGGTTGCCGACCAGCGCCCAGTAGATTCGGCCGATAAACGCCACCGCCAGAATGTATCCGGCGCTGAAGTGGGCAAAGCGGATATAACCCATCAGGAAGTTATCGCTGGCCTCACCCGGCACACTCGGCAGCGGTGAGCCAATGAAGTAGCCGGTGATGCTCAGTGTCAGGATGCAGAGTACGGTTACCCAGTGCCACAGGCGCACCGGCGCCTCGTAGACGTAAACCGCAACCTGCTTGCGTACCTTCTCCTCGCTGTCACCGAGTTCGAGTTGTTTTTCCAGTGCCATCGCGGAATCCTCCACGGGTGTGCGCCATACCGCACACCCCAGCTGTCAACGGACTTTAACCTTGGTCAGCTCCTGACCATCCGGCGATAAGACATGCGTCGAGCACGCCAGACAAGGATCAAAGCTGTGCAGGGTTCGAAGTATCTCCACCGGTTCGTCCGGGCGCTCCATCGGCGTATCGAGCAGAGAGGCCTCAAACGCACCGATATTGCCGTTATGATCACGGGGAGAGCCGTTCCAGGTGGTCGGTACGATCGCCTGATAGTTGTCGATCTTGCCATCCTTGATCTTGATCCAGTGCCCGAGTGCACCGCGTGGCGCCTCGTTGATCCCCACACCCTGCGCCTCTTTCGGCCAGCTGCTCGGATCCCACTTCTCGACATTGGCGGTTGAGCTGTCGCCCGCCTTGATGTTGTTGATCAGCGCATGCCAGTCATCAAGCATAGTGTCGGTGCACAGCTCACACTCAAGTGCGCGGGCCAGCGTGCGCCCCAGCGTCGAGGGCAGGAACTGTTTGAGGCCAAGATCAAGCCCCGTGGCGTGATTGAATGCCGACAGCGAGCGGTCGACCTGCTCCTGTACGTACTCTTTGCCCGACGCGTAGGCGATGATGTAGCGCGCCAAAGGCCCCACCTCCATGGCGTGTCCGCGCCAGCGCGGCGACTTGATCCATGAGTACTTGGCGGATTCGTCCAGCTCTTTGATATCGGTCTTGGTACCTTTGGTATTCGGACCCAGTTCAAACTTGGGTTCGGTCACCCCTTCCCAGGGGTGCAGACCCTGAGTCTCGTCGCCCCCGTAGGTGTACCAGCTGTGGCTGACGAACTCCTTGATCTGCTCGGGGTCGCGCACATCCACCGGATGCACTTCATTCCAGTTGCCGCCGATGATGGCACCGGCCGGCAGCAGGTCGGTGGATTTGTCGCCGGGCACCTGGGTGTAGGTGCCGTACGAGAGCACGTTCTGGCCCGAGAGACCGCCACCGTATAACCAGTCCTTGTAGATGCCGGCAATCGCCAGCACATCGGGCAGATAGACATGCTTGGTGAACGCCTGGGCTTCGCGGATGCGCTCCAGTACGAAATTGAGACTGGTCATATTGACCGGCGCACCGGACGCGCCGACATCATCCAGATTGATAGCGCACGCGACACCACCCACCATGTAGTTCGGATGCGGATTTTTTCCGCCGAAGATGGTGTGAATCTTGACGATATCCTTCTGCAGGTCCAGCGCTTCCAGATAGTGTGCCACGGCCATCAGATCCGCAGCCGGCGGAAGCTTGTACGCGGGGTTGTCCCAGTAGCCGTTGGCGAACAGCCCGAGTTGACCACTCTCGACAAACTTCTTCAGCCGGGTTTGTACATCGCGGAAGTAGCCGGGGCTTGATTTCGGATGGTGCGGCGAGACCATTTTCTGCAGTTCGGACGTAGCCACCGGGTCTGCCTTCAACGCGTTAACCGGGTTCACCCAATCCAGTGCATGCAGGTGGTAAAAATGCACGATGTGATCATGCACCTGTAGCGTCTTGTCCATCAGGTGGCGGATCAGGTGCGCGTTATAGGGGATCTGTATACCCAGTGCATCCTCTACCGCGCGCACCGAGGTCAGCGCGTGGGTACCGGTGCAGACACCGCAGATACGCTCTACGAAGGCCCAGGCATCACGCGGGTCGCGCCCTTTGAGTATCACCTCCAGCCCGCGCCACATGGTGCCGGTGGAGACCGCATTGCGGATGATATTGTTTTCGTCGACGTTGACCTCGCAACGCATGTGACCTTCGATACGGGTCACCGGGTCGACCACGATGCGACGCCCTGAGTTATCGAGACTGGCGGCGTTCAAATCGCTCATGACTCCTGCTCTCCGTGCTCTTTGTTACTGGTGGAGGTAACCCGTTTGATGACACTGACCGCTGCATGGGCCGCAATCGCTGCTCCTACACCGCCTGCCACCGCCGTGCCGATTTCGTCGGCGTTCTGCTCAATACCGAACTGCTTGATATTGGTCAGGCGGTCATAGAACGAGCCCTTGTCCCAGAAGCCGTCTTCGGAACAGCCGATACAGCCGTGGCCGGCCTGAATCGGGAAAGAGGTGCCCTCGTTCCAGCGCACCGTCGAGCAGGCGTTATAGGTGGTCGGGCCCTTGCAGCCGACCTTGTACAGGCAGTAGCCCTTGCGTGCATTCTCATCGTCCCAGTGCTCGACGAACTGACCAGCATCGAAGTGCGGGCGGCGATAGCACTTATCGTGAATGCGTTGGCCGTAGAACATCTTCGGGCGCCCCTGACGATCAAGCTCGGGAATCTTGCCGAAGGTGAGCATGTAGGTGATGACGCCGGTCATCACCTCGGCAATCGGCGGACAGCCCGGCACCTTGATGATCGGCTTGTCGGTGATCACCTTGTGAATGGGCACGGCCTGAGTGGGGTTGGGCCGGGCGGCCTGAACGCAACCCCAGCTGGCACAGCTGCCCCAGGCGATCACGGCCTTGGCATCTTTGGCTGCACGCTTGAGCTGATCGAGAAACGGCTTGCCGCCGACGATGCAGAACATGCCATCCTCATTCAGCGGCGGATTGCCCTCCACCGCGAGGATGTACTCGCCCTTGTATTTTTCGAGGGTGTGCTCCAACGCCGCCTCGGCCTGATGCCCGGCTGCGGCCATCAGTGTGTCGTCGTAATCAAGCGAGATCATCGACAGCACCACATCCTTAACCAGTGGATGGGCTGAGCGGATGAATGACTCGGAACAGCAGGTACACTCCAAACCGTGTAACCAGACCACCGGCGTGCGGGGTTTGGTCTCCATCGCGTGGGCGATTTTGGGTGCAAAGGTGGGTCCAAGACCCAAGGCGGCAGCCGTAAGGCTGCTGTACTTCAATAGACTGCGGCGCGTAATCCCCTGACGCCGCATCACGCCATAAAAGGTTTCAATCTGGGCCATGCCGTACTCCCCTTGGCTCAACCTGCCTTCTGCGGACAGGCTGCCAGTCAGCTCTTATCATTCTTGGGCAGAATCGGAAGGTTTAGAGCAAAAAATGGCCCAGTTTTATTAAGTCTTAATTTTCAATTAGTTATGAACTTTCGAATGTCTACCGCCTACACTAGGGAGACAATTGATAATCAAATTGGAAAGTTGCTTGCCAGCCTTGCCGATCCCCAGGATGAGCTCAAGCGTCTGTTCCGGGGCACTGCTTGAAAATCCGCATGGCGCACCCTTCACACTGCTGGCGCTTGAATTCGCTATCAATCAACTCTTCAAGCAGCTCATCAGGGGTCTGATAGAAGGCCCCCTCCTCCAGCAGATCCACCACACCCGAGGCGCGCAGCTCATCAAAGACGGTATTTTTCAGCTGCACAAAGGAGAGCCGGCAACCCTGTTCCTGAAGGCGCCGCTTCAGGTCGAGCAACATCTGAGCACCGGCCAGATCAATAAAATTGATACCCGAACAGCAGATCGCCAGGTGAGTGCACTCTGGCACTGAAGCCCTGAACTTTTCGATCTCATCCAGAACGTTATCGACCGCACCAAAAAACAACGAACCATCGATCCTCAGGAAACGGATCGTCGGGCACTGCATCAGGCTAAACCGCGTGACGTTACGCAGATCCGTGCTGGTTTCAAGTGAGCGCGGCGCCACGGCGATCACTTTCGGTTTGGACGTTCTTTTCAAATAGCCGATCATCGACAAAATTACGCCAAGGTAAATCGCAAATTCGAGCTGAACGAAAAGGGTCGCGGTAAACGTCGTCAGCAACACGATCGTTTCCGAGCGATTGAAACGCAGTATCGCTTTGATGTGATGAAAATCGATCAGGTTCCACGCGATGAGCAGAACAGCACCACCCATCGCGGGCAACGGCAGATACGCAGTCATACCCGGCATCAGCAGCACAATGAGCAGTACAAACACCGAGGCTAAAAGCGCCGCCATCGGCGTTTTGGCACCCGCATCGAAGTTGACGCCCGAACGCGTGAACGAGCCAGAGCTTGCAAACGAAGAGCAGAAACTGCCCAGCGTATTGGCCAGCCCCTGACCTATGAACTCCTGATTACCGACGATTCGCTGCCCTGACTTGAGCGATATGGCCCGTGCAATTGACACCGCCTCGACCAGCCCCAGTATCGCAAGCGCAAAGGCGCCTGGGAAAAGATCTGATATCAGGCCGAACGACAGGTTCGGAATGGACAAACCGGGCAATCCTGTCGGAACCGCACCGACAAAAGCCACCCCCTTGTCAGCTGCGTCAACCAGCCACGCAACGAGCATAGCCGCCAGCATTCCAACAAACATGGCTGGCAACCTGGAACTGATGCGTTTGCTAACTAACGTAGCGGCAATAGTGGCCAGCGCAATCAGCACCGACCAATAATTCGTTTCAGGCAACCTCTCGAGTAGACCGACCCAGGCGTCGACAAAACTCTGATTACGATCCGGATGAATGCCGATCACATGCGGCAGTTGGCTGGTCGCGATCAACAGTGCCGCACCGGAGGTAAAGCCGATCACGACGGTATGGGATATGAAGTTCACCAGCCCGCCCATTCTGGCAAGGCCCAGTGCCAGTTGAATCAACCCCACCATCAGGGTGAGTGTAAAAACCGACGCGATGAACTCCGGTGACCCGGGCGATACAACGTTGCTTACAACCCCCATCACAACAATCGAAATTGCTGCAGCGGGGCCGGTAATCATATGTTTGGATGAACCAAAGAAGCTGGCCAGCACCGGAACCACAATGGCCGTGTACAGACCGTACTCCGCGGGCATGCCAGCGATCAACGCATAGGCGATCCCCTGAGGCAGAACGACGACAGCGCCTGTCAGCCCAGCCATCAGATCGGACATGAAAGTGCTTGCGTTCACCCTGGGCAACCAAATGATGAACGGAAATAGCTTGCTCAATACGTTCAAGGGATACTCCGGGGAGAGTTCGGCACCCAAACGGGTGCCGGAGAGGTTTTAGCGCTGGGGCATATCCTTGTAGGAGTACCCCAAACTCACAGAGGCATCTTCCGGAATCGGCGGGATGCTGTCGTTCCAGTCCAGCCACATCCTGCGCATCGCATCGAAGCGCTCAGGCTCCTTATGCCTGAGGTTGGCACGCTCTCGGGCGTCGTTGGTGACGTTGAACAGGTATTCGTTGTCGTCGACCTTCAGGTATTTCCAGTCACCAACCCGCACCGCTCGCTGGCTACGATGATTCATGCGCCAGTAGAGAGGACGCTCGAACGCTTCAACTTCGCCATACAGCACAGCGCGCAGATCCACGCCGTCAGTCGCATAGTTCGGATCGGCTTCACCACCACCGATTTTCATCAGCGTGTATGACCAGTCCATCGTCATGCACTGCTGAGCGCTGACCGTGCCGGGTTTGATGGCGTTTGGCCATCGCGCAATCCAGGGTACGCGAATACCGCCTTCGGTCAGGTCCATCTTGCCGCCCACCAACGGCCAGTTATCGGAGAAGCGCTCGCCACCGTTATCGCTGGTAAACACGATCAGCGTGTCCTCAGTCAGGCCATGCTCCTCCAGTGCCTGCATGATCTGACCTATGCCCTCATCCATATGGTGGATCATGCGCTGATAGGTATGGATGTTGCCGCCATCCAGATGAAACAGGTTGGTCAAGTCATTCGCCAGCGCTTCGTCATCACGGGTCTCCCACGGCCAATGCGGCGCCGTGTAGTGAAGGCTCAGGAAGAAAGGTGTGCCATTTTTGGCCGCCTCGGCCCGCCGGTGCACCAGATCCACCGCGCGCTCCGAGAGCAGGTCGGTCAGATAGCCGATCTCATGATGCTCCTCTTCGTTGATATAGAGATCATGATCACCTTTTCCGCTTATATGACGGAAGTAATCCACCCCGCCGGCCATGATGCCGAAAAACTCGTCATAGCCCGATGAGCGCGGTCCGAAGTGCGGCGGATAACCCAGATGCCATTTGCCGATCAGGCTGGTGTAGTAGCCCGCTTTTTGCAGCTGCGACGGCAGCGTCGGTATGTGCGGTGGCAACCCTAGTGTCGGATCCCCTTTTGACCGGCTATTGATCGGCTCTTCCAGTGCGCCGCGCAAACGGTATTGATAGGCCATGGTCATCAACGCAAAGCGTGTGGGAGAGCATACCGGCGAGTTTGAATAGCCCTCGGTGAACATCATCCCCTGCTCGGCAAGCTTATCGATATTTGGCGAAATTCGGCCGAACTGAGCTTCTCGACCGCCATAACATCCAAGATCGGCATAGCCCAGGTCGTCTGCGACGATGTAGATAATATTTGTCATAAGCTTGTTCTTTCTTTCAGTAGATTGTTACAACCCAAAATCCGACGGTGGGCCGCCCAAAGCAGAAACGAACCGGCAACGCCTATCAGGTCCCAGTGACCTTCAGGCACAAACATCAACACTGCACAGGCGGTTCGCAGAAGTACCTCGTTCCACCCCAGTTTCTGGGTGTCAAAACGGATCAGTGCAGAAGAGAGCATCAGGATGCACAGCGCCAGTTTTGCCAACAGCCACAGCCAGGGCAGCAACTCGAACTGCACGTGAGCCTGATCAACCGTGAGCAAAAGCGGGTTGTACGCAAAGGCAAACGGAATAATGAAGATCATGATGCCCACACGAGAGGCGTCAACAGAGGTGCGAATAGGCTTGCCTCCCGAGATTGTCGCAGCCGCATAGGCCGCAATAGCAACCGGCGGTGTAATGGCCGAGCCCACGGCAATCAGGAACACGAACATGTGGGCCGTAAGCGGATCCAGTCCCAGCTGCTCCATAGCCGGAATGGCAATCGTCGCGACCGTGACATAAGCAGGCAGTGTCGGCATACCCATGCCCAGAATGACGCATCCCACAGCCGCACACAGAAGTGAGGTAAACAGCGAGTCCGTTACCAGTGAACTGAGCAAAACGCCGAATTTGACCGGCACACCGGTGGCCGACAGTGCCGAAATCACGATGCTTACCGCCGCAATAGCCATCAGCAGCTTGGAGAAGGTAGAGCCCCCCTCAACCAGACAGTTAATCAACTGAACGGGTTTGCTGCGTACTTTGGGGTTCACGAAGCTCAAGGGGAACAACAACGCCAGAGCCGAAATAGATGCCCCCGATGGCGACAGCCCGCCGATCAGCAGTGCGACAATCATCACCAAAGGCCCAAAGATCATCAGCAGGTTCAGATAATCCTGACGCCCCGGCATCTCGACATCGTCCACTTGCTGAGTGTCGGCCTTGATACCCAGGCGGCGGGTCTCAAAAAAGATCATCGCGAACAGGCTCAGATAATACGCGATGGCAGGCACCAATATCGCGACGATAATCGTCAGGTAGCTGACGCCGGCGAAGTCCGCCATAACAAGAGCCGCAGCCCCCATGATCGGCGGCATGATCTGCCCACCGGTAGACGCTGATGCCTCTACAGCTCCGGCAAAGCTTGGAGTAAAACCACGGCGCTTGATCATCGGGATGGTCACCACGCCGGTGCCGACCACGTTGGCCACCGCACTACCGGATACGGTTCCGAAAAGAGCAGATGAGAGGACAGCCGCATAAGCCGGCCCACCTGCCGCGCGGCGCATCCAATAAAAAGCGATACGAATCATCGACTCGCCTGCGCCCACGCCCTCAAGCACTGCACCGAGAATAATGAATGGGAATACCGTGGTCACGACAATCGAGAAAGTACTGCCCAAAATGCCGGTATCCAAACTGAACAGCAGATTTTGAGCAAGCATCTCCTCCACACCGCTGTTGACGGTCCTGAACGGCCCCGGCCACATATGCCCTGTCCACATGTAGGCAACACCGAGGATGCCCAGAATGGCGACAGGAACACCCCAGATGCGCCAGCAAAAGTAGAGTGCCGCGGCAGCCGACAACACGGATATCCACATCTCGTATGTCCCGAACAGGAACATTCCGTCATCGATATCGCGGGCAACGAAATAGAACTCGAAACTGCCCCAGAACAGTCCAGCTGTCGCCAGCAGACCAGCCAGCACCACCCAAACCGAGGAGGGCTCATTCCGTGTTCCCAGCATACTCAGGAGTACAACAACGACGCACAGTGCGAAAAACGTCGGCCGAAAGAGGAACATCTCAAACGGACCTATTCGAAAATCCCCGATTGCGGGCATAACGTTAGCCAAGCCATAGACGGTGACCATCAACGCGAAAAGATAACTTGCGGCACGAACCAGCTTGTTTTCCTGCAGCGAAATCTGCATAGCCTTCACCCCGAGAGGGACCTGTCCCCCTTATTTTGTAACGATGTCGATCACTTATATTCTTCTGGAATCTCGATCCCCTGCTCTTCGTAGTAACGAGCAGCACCAGGATGGATTTGGCCCACCACACCGGCAAACGGATCGGCACTTCCCAGATGTTTCATCAGGGGATTCGACTCAGCGATCTTGCTAACATTTTCCAGGTAAGACTTGGTCAACTGATAGGCAACGTCATCCGGCATATCTTTATTCACGCCGACAAACATCAGTGTCTGGAAGGTATAAACGTCGGACTCGTTTACCACGCCCGGATATGTCCCGGCCGGTATGACACCACCGGCCATGCCGGCCGTTTTGGGAGGGTTACGATTTTCGGGTTTCACCGACAGCAGGCGGATTGGGCGCTGCAAACTCATTTCAGACAACGACTGTGAGCCCAGGCCGAATGAGCCCACGTACACGTCGAACTGGCCGTCCTGGAAACTCTGGGAGGCCACACCCCAGGGCGTTTTTACCTCCTCATAAGTGCCGGGTTCCAGCCCCCCTGCCTTCGCCAATGACCTGATCTGGTTATTCGCAGCGCCAGCAGGCGGACCGATATAGACACGCTTGCCTACCGCATCTTCCCAGGACTTGATGTCTGAGTCGGCCCAAACAACTGCGTGATAGAAACTTGCGGGGAAACCAAACAGGGCACGAACGTTTTTCGACAGGGCAACCGCCTTATCGCCCATCTTTGCATAGGGCCCCTTACCGTCCTGAAGGGCATAAAACGCCGGTGTCGGGACAATCGCACTGTCCAGCTTGCCGGATGCCACCTTTAACAGGGATTTCGTCAGTGTCTGCCCCATGGAGAGCTGAACATTGATACCGTCCTCCCCCCAGTAACTGGCCATGGTTTGAGGCAACAAACCCACCACGCTTGCCGCAGTAGCCGTTTCCATACCAATATCAGTGGCCTGTGCACTGATTGAAGTTGTTCCCACCGTCAGGGCACAGAAAGCCGTGCATAGAACTTTTTTAATCATGTCGTGTGGTTCCAAATAATTATTTTTATCGAGACAAGGCTAGGGAACATGTGAACAAGTCCCCCGCATGAGACAATCCCCGGCACAAACACATTGAGGATGTTCGGATGGATCAGCAGCTCACATTC
>NZ_JMQN01000006.1 GCF_000705555.1 Marinobacterium lacunae | reverse complement strand
TTGTGGGTCACCTTAATGGTAGTCGGGCAGGGAATCTTTCCCTCAAAGACAGCAGCTGGTATGTTTGCATCCCTTCCTATATCAAGCCCAAGGAATTTCCCTAAATAATGTCTTTACCCCTACCTCCATACAAGGCTCCCGGTTCACTTTCCTCATAAGGTGATTTGATCAAGGAACCCAAATGTAGCTAGCGGATTCACAAAAGGTAACGGTACTATCCCGGGAGGGAAGCCCCACTTCTGGGCCGGAGATTTAGTGATACAGTTCACTCAGGCCTCTTTTTTTAAAACCTCTTCACAAAACCATACAGCAAATTCAATGAAACATTACACTTTAATAATCCTCCTTCTTACTCCCCTTTCAATGGCATTGGCCCAATCGTCGGAAAATGGAGCCTGGATCTTTGGGGAAGTATATTCCATCCAGCCTAAAGAAAACATCCGGATATCACTTTGGAATGATGCCTTCAAAATGGCTAACAGCGAACATCCAGCATTAAATTCTATCATTCCTTTAAATCCACCTTCAATCTATGCAGGC
>NZ_JMQN01000005.1 GCF_000705555.1 Marinobacterium lacunae | reverse complement strand
CGGCCCCTGTGTGCGGCGTTATACAAAAAAAACGGGAATTCTATTTAGCTTATGCATAAGGCGCATCTCAAAACACGGTTGTCAGTTTTTACTACCTCTGTGATAGTGATTCTTCTAGCCTTTACTGGAAATAATTCTTACACATTTCCAATGTTTGGAATTACGATAACAGGGGATAAACTATGGCTCATACTAGGCGCTCTTCATGTATTCTTCTTCTCAAAAGGGCTATTAACCGGCGCGTTAAATAACGTCGTTCCTCCGTGGTCAAAATTTAATGAGGATGATCAAGATAGCCAGAGAATGTATAAGGACGCTGTATATTGGGAGTTCTTTTTTAATAATGTTCCCCTCTTGGTTTTGCCAGTAATTGGCTTAATCATCATAGCGTTTCAACTATCCGGTCTTTATTTTTCATGAAATATTGTATAACAAAGCATTCAAAACCGTTCGCTTCGCTCTCTGGGACCTCAAAAGCTACGCTTTTTCGGCCCTTTAATCGCGGCGTTAAGGCTCTATGAAGATTGAATACATCGCCACAGATATTTTTGATCAGCTTATTGAAAAGCATTTGGCTGAAGGCTGGTCAAAAATTTATGAATACGACAATATCGTAGATAAAGGTATAGACTACGATAAAGTCGTCCTTGGTAAAGATGATCGAGAGCTTGTTTTTGAGTGGGATAATTGGCTTGAAGGTAATGTGGAAGGTGATTCTCAAGACTTAGAACCAATTGAAAAATATATTTTAACGCACAAAAAGGCAAAGCCTTAACAAGGCGCAGCAGTCGCTCCCGTTGGTCGCTGGGACGCCCAAAACGCTGCGCTTATTTGGCCGCCCCTGTGCGCGGCGTTAAAATTAATCCGTATAGGAATTAAAATGAAAAAAATATTTATCATGTTGGTGTCATTAATTGTGGTTTCCGGATGTACTACACCAGCAATGACGGTCGATGCTACACGCGATCTTCATTTAAAAACAGCGGAAGTCTGTACTGACCTAACTGTAGAAATGGCCAAAGATAGGCTTAAAAAGGCTTGGGAAAATTGTTATTTGGGGCAAGGTCCATCCGAAACAATGATTGTAACGGGTAGCACAGTAATGATTGTTCCAGTTTATGGTGGGGGAAGTTCCATGTCGGTAGAAATGGAAAAGAATGAATCGGGATATTCTCTAGCCCTTCGTAACTTTAAACAAGAAATATATTTGATGGCTGATATTGCCTCAGCTGAAGAATGTGAATCAAAAATTATTGCTCGTGGCTGGAACTTCGCATGGGATAGAGCTGCTCAATATACGGAAAAATGGATTGAGAATCCGGATGCGCCAGGGCCTTTTGCTGTATGTCGATGAAACTTTCTTTTAACAAGAGTAAGCACTTGACCCCAAAAAGCTACGCTTTTTCGGTCAAGTGTTACAAGCGTTAAGTGTAAGAACTATGCTCCTGGTTAATGAAGGAAAATGGATAATATACGACCCGGATAAAATCCTTGGTTATAAACTTGAGGGGTTCGATACTGGCGAATTAAAGTTTGGAGCAGATATTCACCCGAGAGAAGATATGATGCAGCTTACTCACAAAGAGTCGAATTGTATCATAGATTTTGGTTACTACGGTTGTGAAATTAAATTAGATGGTTTCTACGCTGTTCATGTTATCGATGGGAATCTCGAAGAAGCCTGGTACCATCCCCTAGAAAGACATGAGTCTAAAGATTTTTTAGAAGGCATTGCTAATGTACAAACCATGCTCGATAAATACACTTAACAAGCGTAAGCACTTGACCCAAAAAAGCTACGCTTTTTCGGTCAAGTGTTACGAGCGTTATAAGGACAGTGAGATACTCTATGGATAGTTTGTTTCAAGAAATGTTAGAGAAGGCCCGGGAAAAATTAGAATCAAATGAGCCATTTTGGTGTGACGTTTTTAATAGACCAGCAGATAACAAGTTTACGCATCTTTTAAGAGATAATGGTTATGATGTCTATTGTCTATATCTGATAGAAAGTTATGAAAATGTTTACGCTCCAATATCAATGAATCCAGAAGATTTACGAAAAATTGCGATAAAGAGAGCTGAATTACGTGAATCTGGAGTTAAAGAAAATGATTTGCCAGGCAGCTTATAACAAGGCACAGCAGTCGCTCCCGTTGGTCGCTGGGACCGTCAAAACGCTGCGCTTATCTGCCGGCCCCTGTGTGCGGCGTTATGTTCCAGGAGAAATGTTGTGCTAGGGAAGTTGTTTGGAAGAAAAAAGGAAGAGCCTCTCAAAGAAAATGAGGTGCGTGTGGTCCTCCCTGAGGAGTCCTACACGCTGATGGAATGGAAAGAGGACAGCTTGCCGTGTATTGGGATGCTCAATTCTGCACTCATTGACTTCGAGCACAAGCAGATTTTCGGGTGGCACCTCTCGGTGATCATCGACTTTGAGGAAACGATCGATAATGGAATGCCCTCGGAGGAAGAAAGAGAAATTGTCGATCCGTTCTGTGACAAATTAGACGAAGCAATCAAAGCAGGTGGAAACGCTTTGTTCCTTGTCAGAGAAACTTGGAACAAAACTCGACGCCTAGTCTGGAGAGTTTACGATCCAGAAATTGCCCACCAACACCTTCAATACTTAGTTGATCACCATCGGCATCCTCGACCTTTTGATTGGCGCATGGAACAGGACCTTGAGTGGCTCCAGGCCGAATGGTACTTCAAGCAACTGAGAACATAACAAGTGGCTGTTGTCGGACGCACCTCCGCTGGCGCTCCGGCACGCCGCAAAGCCAAGCGTTATGAATCAACGAGGGATCGATGTATATCTTTGAAATAGTGAAGCCAGGAACTTGGCTTGAAAGCGAAGATCGAGATTGGAATTGGGAAATAGAAGGTATTCTTCGTAGCTTAGAAGGTCAGTTTTACGAAGCTAATTTAGCTCTTAATATGTTCCTACATACTCTACAAAGAGATAGAAGACCTCCATCTAGAGAGCAATGGGAGGCAGATGCGAATCGTCGATCTGAAATCCGACGGGAAGTAGAGCAAAAGTACGATAACCCATATGATAATTCTGTATGGGATGAAATACATCTAGAAACAGAAATAATATTTAAGCGAGAGCAGTGGCAGTCCGGTAAATTACCCAGAGAGTTCGAGCACAATCAAGCCTTTATGCATGCTCGCGCATTCTTGTATGCTCTAGATTCATTTGACAAGTTTCTAAGAGTTCTAAAAAGCCAGCCAAATGTTCCTCCTGAAATTTCTGGTTTGCACGATGAAATCGGAACCGCTTTTCCTGATCTGCGAGGCGTAAGAAATACCTCCCAGCATATGGAAGATAGATCACGAGGTCTTGGGGCCGGGCGGAGAGGCCAGCCACCTCAACCTCTTGAACTTCAACCCATCGATAACGAACTCGTAAAATCCGAAAACGGTGCCTTGATGTTAAATTGCCTAAACGGGACCAAGTATGGAAACACCATGGCTGATGGTCATTACGGAGAGGTCGATGTATCTCCAGCATCAATGGAAGCACTGCGCTCGATCTTCCAAAGGTTACTCGAGGCATTTTCATGGAAAGGCCCTAAATCACATTTGCCGAGCATATGATTCATAACAAACCAATCAACTATGCGCCTTCGGCGCCGGACAGCTTACACTGCGCTTCGCTACGTTCCAGCTGCCGGTTATTGGGGCGTTAGAGGATATTTCGGTCATGTCTACACCTGCCCTAATAATCATTGACATGCAACGCTGTATGCGCGAGCCATCCGCAGGGCCTCGTAATAATCCGGAAGCAGAGCAAGTAATTGCTGCAACACTTAGAACTTGGCGAGATGCGAAAGCCACGATTGTTCATGTACGCCATATCTCAAGAACGCCAGGTTCACCGTTTTGGCCGGGGCAATTTGGCGTTGAGTTTCAAGAAGAACTACGGCCTTTAGACACAGAGCATGTAGTTGAAAAGAACGTGCCGGATGCTTTCATAAATTCTGGGCTTGAACGCTGGCTCCGTGTTAGAGGTATAGAGTCTGTTGTAATCGTGGGCGTAAGTACCAATAACTCTGTAGAAGCAACAGCGCGCACTGCAGGTAATCTTGGTTTTAAAACTTATGTCATATCCGATGCAACAATTGCATTCGAAAAATCTGACTACAACGGCGTTATGCGTAATGCAGAAGAAGTTCACGCAATGGCGTTAGCCAATCTTAATGGAGAGTATGCAACAGTAATTACAAGTACCGAGTTGCGAAATGTACTCTAACAAAAGCCTGATGTTCGCCGCTATCGCGGCTGGGACCTCTACTTCGCTGGCGCTACGTTCCGGCCCCATAGGCAGGCGTTAGTCTTCTAAGGAGATGTCGTGGATATATGTGGAATGTGCAATAGGGAAAGTGTATTGCAGAATTCGCATGCTATTCCTGATTCTGTATTCAAAAAGATACTCCGATCCAACAGCGGAAAGGCTATTGTTGTTCCTTCTGGTGGACGTGATCCTATTCACTACTCAAGTGATAGTTGGGATACTAACCTTTTGTGCAGTGATTGTGAGTCATTACTTAACTCACTATATGAAGGCTACTCCCTGAGAGTTTTAAGAGGAAGTGTTGGAGGAGTTCGCCGACATGATTTAGGTGTTACTTTTTCTGGCATTGATCCTTGTCGGCTAGCTAGCTTTTTTATTTCTGTATTTTGGCGGGCAGCAAACTCTAAACACTCATCTTATGGGAAAGTTTATATACCAGAACCTTGGAATGGAGAAATAAGAGATTACCTTCTCAAAAACACGCCAATTCCTATTAATTTGGTAACTGTGCAAATTTCAAGGCTAATTGATAGAACACCAAAAAATGGATTCACACTAAGATCATTGAAATCTGTAGTTATGAGTCCCTTTTTTAGAAAGCATAAGTATGGTAAATATTCTTTCTGTTTTGTATTCGAAGGTTTCTTTGTGGAAATATTCACTCCTGGCCTAACCTACTCTCTTCGTAGGAGAGCAGGGGTAATATTGAAAGATAAGCGTGTCTTGATGGTTCCTTATCTAGATATATTTGATGTGCCTGAAATTGTAGATGCTTTGGTGAAAGGGTATGGGAAGTATCTTGATGGTGATATTACATTCAAAGACTAACAAGCGTAAGCACTTGACCCAAAAAAGCTACGCTTTTTCGGTCAAGTGTTACGAGCGTTATAGCGCAATCAGGTCATGAAAATATTTTCTAAAGAAACTCGAAGAAACGTCATTGTGTTTTTTGTGGGTCCTTTATTCATGGTGCCAGCCGTGTTGCTTGGAATATTGATAATAAACTTTTTAAAAGGTGATTTAAGTGATTTAGGTGGGACTGTCGCGTTTGGTTTAGTGGCCTCGATAATAGGTCTGTTTTGGTTTGCTTATCCTTTAACATTGGTATTAGGGTTGCCGGCAATACGTTTTCTATGCAGACTGAATTATTTAAATCCTTTTAGTTTAGCTATGGTTAGTCTGCTAGGTGCATTAATTGTCACAGTCATAGTTGACGATATGTCATTGTGGGTGTTTTCAATTTTTGGTTATTGCTCTATAGCGGTAAGTAGCGGATGTTGGTATGTTTATAAAAAATGCGAAAAACTATAACAAAGCGTTGAAAATCGTTCGCTTTGCTCACTGGGACCTCAAAAGCTACGCTTTTTCGGCCCTTTAACCGCGGCGTTAGGGCTCCAAGGAAAATATGAGCGTACCTGCGAATAAAAGAGAAGAAGCGATAAGGGGCCTATTTTTAAGGCCTGAGGTAACTGAGTTATTACTGAAACATGCGGAATTTGGTGCGCTTTCTCGCTACTTTGAATTGCCGCATTATTTCTACTCTAAAGGCTCTCCAGAAGGTCCAGGTGAGTGGCCAGAGCTTGTAGATAGAGAACTTCTACCTCTCTGGGAGTTTTCCGGAGAGATATATGCGGTAGATTTGCTCTCCAATAAATTGCTA
The DNA here is from genome assembly GCF_000705555.1 of Marinobacterium lacunae. Lineage (GTDB taxonomy): Bacteria > Pseudomonadota > Gammaproteobacteria > Pseudomonadales > Balneatricaceae > Marinobacterium_D > Marinobacterium_D lacunae. The sequence continues at coordinate 2,162 of NZ_JMQN01000005.1, read as the reverse complement.
GCCTTTAACATAGAATATCCCACTGAGTATGAGTTGCTCGATTCTATAGATCAGGCAATATTTAAAATGATCGAGCTTCATACGTGGGAATTCGGCGGAGAAGAACAAGAAATAGAAGAAGCAATCGAGTTTGCGGAAAGAGTGAAGCTTCCAAATATTTCAGGGCTGACAAAATTGTTTGCCCAATATATGGAATGCACAGAAGAAATGATTACAGAATATAGGCAAACGCTATGAGCAGAAAAAGCCCTAACAAAGCGCTGCTAGGGACAAACCTACGCTGCGCTTCGGTTTGCCCCAGAGCGCGGCGTTATGTTCCGGAAAGGGTATGGAGGCTTTTGAGTTGTGTCAGATAATTGAAAAAAATCAAGTAATACCTGGTGATGTTTTAGTTGCTTATTCGAGTTCCGCTGCGGAAAAAAGTGCGTTGCTCGGGTATTCTCATGCCGCAATATGTTGTGGCGAAGGCGTTATTGCTGAGTCATGTGTTAGAGGCGTTCGAAAAAATACTATCGATGAATTGTTGGAAGAATACGAGCATATTGCTGTTTTTAGGCAAATACACTTTTGGAATGAAAGCAGGCTCATCAAACTCAATGAGTTCATCGATACTGCAATAGCATCTGAGGCACGTTTTAATTCGCAGGGAATAAGGGATTACGAAAAAGCTAAAATTGAGCATGAAATAAATCTACAAGAAAAACTCACGAAATTCTTCGATGACGAGTTTGAATATCCTGATCCAAATCAAGGTGTTTATTTCTGCTCAGAACTCGTTGCTGCGGCGTTTATCGCTGTTGGAATACTTGCGCCCAGCGCAGCGGTAGTTTTTGACCCACGTGTTATGTCGCCCCTAGATTTGGCAAGGGACGCTACATACGGACTTTTTGTTGGGTACCTCATTCCATATGAAGGTTATACGATTAGCAAGGAGGATCCGTTCTATTATCAGCAGTCGCTCGACTACATCCTGCGAAATGGAACATAACAATGCCAAGCACCGCGACAGCTTTTTCGTTGCGCCTTCGGCTCCACTTCAAAGCGGCGTGTTGGCGGCGTTATGAAATCCAATCTGCCGTTGTTCATCGAACGGTGCCAAGGGTAATTTGGGCAGAAAATGTAATAGTCCGTGCCGCCTCTTCGAGGTAGTCTGAACGTAAGGCGGTTAAATAGGCAACGGAGTGCTTGGCGAAACGGAGTCCATCTCTCTTTTCTCAGTCACTCCAACAATGGCAAACCAATCCTGGTGCCATGTGTTGGCACATCAGGTTTGGCGGTAGCGTGCCTGTTGGCATGGGGCAAATCAAACAAGGAAGGTGAAATGATTCAAAGCTATCAGTCCTTATCCTTTCTAAATAAGCCCTGTGCTGGAATAGGTTTTCATAACAAAGCACAGCAGTCGCTCCCGTTGGTCGCTGGGACCGTCAAAACGCTGCGCTTATTTGCCGGCCCCTGTGCGGGGCGTTAGGCATACAGGAGTAAGTACGTGGATCCAACATTAACAGCAGGGCTGGTAGGCGCCGTGGGTTCAGTTGCTGGAGCCATTATTGGCACCGTAGTGGGCTATCGACTAAACAACTCGAAAGCTGATGTCGACTTCTATATCGATAATCGAGTCTGGATGTATTACTACGATCATTGCTTCGCAATGTATGTGCCGATTACTGTAGTTAATGAAGGGGCTAGATCTTTTACCATTACAGCGTTTGAAGTCACCTTAACGTCACCAACGAACCAGAGTTGGAAATTACATTGGCAAGATTTCGCTCAAGAGAATTCTCACAAGGGAGAAGGTTGGAGTGTAGAGCGAGTAGCCAGTCCAATTTTAGTACATGGCCGTTCAGGTACTCAGCATTATCTAAGATTCGTTAATGGTGACAAAACCTCGGAAGAATTATCAGATGTAAAACTTCAGACTGGGCAGTATGAATTAAAGTTAAGTGCATTTGACAGAAACTTAAAAATTTTTAAATCAAAAAATCAATATTTAAATATTGGTACTGAGCCACAAGAGCAACTAGCTGAGCGCCGAAGAGATAAAGAGAATCTAGATACATGGTGGTTACCGGTACGCTCTAATGCCTAACAAGGCACTGTTGCCGGACAAATTTTACGCTGCGCTCCAAATTTTCCGCAAAGCGCGGCGTTAGGCAAAAGGAGGT
>NZ_JMQN01000004.1 GCF_000705555.1 Marinobacterium lacunae | reverse complement strand
CCCTTGGTCAGGCTCTCGCCGGACAGGGAACCGACCAGCATGATGCCCATGACGCCGAGCATCATGTAATCGCGGGGCTGGAAGGTCAGCGCGAACTCGCTGATCGAGGGCGCGGCGATGGCGAGGATGAAAATACCGATAAAGCCGCCGACCACCGACATCACCGTGGACAGCCCGATGGCGCGACCGGCTTCACCTTTTTGTGCCATGGGGAAACCGTCCAGCGCCGTGGCGATGGCCGAGGGTGCACCGGGAATATTGAGCAGGATCGCCGTGCGCGAACCGCCGTACACCCCGCCCATATAGACCCCCACCATCAGGCAGAGGGCATTATTGATATCCCAGGAGAAGGTAAACGAAATCAGGATCGACACCGCCATGGTAACGGAGAGACCCGGGATAGCGCCGACATAGATACCGAGGAAGGTGCCCAGGGCGGTCAGGAACAGCAGCTGGGGCGAGACCCAGGCCATGGAGAAGTATTGCAGAGCCTCAAGCATGATCACTGTGCTCCTGAGTTAAACAGATCGGAAAGGTAGGCCAGGATCTCGCGCTCGGGGACGATCCCCTCGGGCAGCACGACCTTGAACACCAGCCGGAACACGACATAGATCAGCGTCAGCACCATCAGTGACAGCAGGGCGGTGCGCAGCAGGCCGCCGCGATGCAGAAACTTGATGGTCAGAAACAGGAAGGCCAGCGCGGTGGGAATAAAGCCCAGAGTATCGAGCACCACAGCGAAGATCAGGATAACCGCGATCATCAGCGCGACCACCGGAGGCAGGATCTCCTTGAAGAAATGGCCCTGTACTTCGGAGGGCAGTCGCAGGTTCTGCACGCATGCGATGCAGGAGGTGATCACCATCAGCGCGGTGGCGGCGAGCGGAAAGGCGCCGGGCGAACTGAGGGACTCGAAACCGGCGATGCTGTAGGCCTGCCAGAACAGATAGACGCTGAGAATCACCATCAGGAACCCGAACAGGGTTTCGCCGGGTTTGGTGTAGATATGCTGGGAATGAGGCATGGTGATAGATTCACTCTAGTTATAATCGGTGGGCGCAATACGCCCACCGTCGGAGCCGAACCGCGGTCCGGCCCCTGGTTGTATTACTCGGGACGCTTGATGCCGAACTCCTCGGGCGAGTGTTTCGCAAACCCGCCGTCATACACGATCCAGGAAGAAACGGAACGGTAGTTATCGAGGAACTGCTTCGCCTCGTCACCGGACAGACTCATGATGGTAAAGCCACGCTTATCCATCAGATCCTTGAAGTCAGGGTGCTCGGCAGCTTTCGCATAAGCGGCAACAAGCTTCTCGACCGCTTCGTCAGGTGTGCCCTGCTTGACAAACACGCCGAAGAACGGGCCCCAGGGCAGGTAGCTGTTGAAGCCGGGGAAGGTGTCGGTAATCGGTGCGGTGTCCGGCAGCAGCGGGTTGGCTTGGGTATCGACCAGACCGATTACCTTCATGCGCCCGGCTTTGACGTGCTCGATAGCGGCACCGAGTACGGCAGGCATAACATCGATAGCGCCACCCTGAAGCGCTGTCAGCGCAGGGCCGTCACCATCATAGGGCACGCCAGTAAAGTCGACATCTGTTTGAGCCTTGAGCATTGCAAGGACAATAGAGGTCAGACCGCCAGGGCCGGTGGAGCCGGTTTTGACTTCGCCGGGATGCGCCTTGGCGTACTCCACCAGCTCTTTCATGTTGTTGTACGGTGCATCGTTGCGTGCAACGAAGATCGGAATGCCGCGGGCGAGCACGTTGATCGGAATCATGTCGCCGTAATCTATATCGGCCAGACCGAGCACCTTGTACATCTGAGGGTTCTCGGCACCCATCAGGAGGGTATAGCCGTCGGCTTTCATGGCATTGACGTATTTGGTGGCAATGGCGCCGACGCCGCCGGTCTTGTTGGTCATGATGATATCGCGACCCAGGATGTCCTCGGCATGAGGGGTTACCGAGCGCATAACAGTATCGGTTGATCCGCCAGCGCCCCATTGGATGATGCCCTGCAGGTCTTTATCCGGAAATTCTGCTGCTGCTGTAGCCGAGAGGGTGAGGGCAGCCAGGGCGGTTATTATTTTTTTCTTCATCTCATGTCACTCCGTTTTTTATAAGCCCCTCAAAGAAAAGGGGATGTACACCAAGGTGCAATACGGTTTCAGTTTAGGTGTTGATTTCGTTTTCTTCATCGATGCGCAGGGTTGCGCGTAACGGGAAAGCAAAATCGGTTTTAAGCAGTTAGGTTATACTTAATCAGTGTAATACTACTTATATGGCGTTGTTTAACATATGGGTAGTTGTTTTTTTCGCTCCGTCATAAGTTTTTGCGGTAGCTCGTCTCAATGATCAATATGTTTCGCGAACCAGGATTGCGTGGCTTCCAGCGCAACCCGTGCGCGGTTAGCGGCATCACCCAAGTGCGGGGATGGTATCTCGACACAGATTGGCAGGTCTTTGGGCAGTCGCCCGAAAATCGCCTCAAGCGGGATGCCGCCCTGTCCCGGAAGCAGCCGCTCCTCTCTCGCCGCGCGAATTACTCCCGCCTCGGTGTCCGGTTTTTCAGCCGGCGCGTCGCAGATTTGGGCGTAATGCAACTGAGACAGAGGGATAGTATCTATGTCGCTTGTCCGGCTGCCTGAACGATCAAAGTGGATGGCATCGATCAGCACGCCGGCATTGGGTCGATCGATACTGTTGACGATATCCAGCGCTTGACGCAGATCTTTAACTTCAGTCCACGGCATAAACTCAAGATTGGGCTTCATGCCATAAGGGCGGCAGAGATCGCAGAACTGTGCGAAGTTGTCGCTGAAGCGCGCGATATCGGGGTCATCACCGGCCACCAGTATGCACTGGGCGCCAAGCTCGGCACCGGTGTCGAGAAAGGCCTGCAAGGCATTTACATCAAACTGGGGCCCGATTCGTACGATCTCAAGATCGAAGACCCGTATACCGGTATCTCGCATACGCGTGAGTGTGCGCTCAAGCAGTGCCCGATCCTCGATCAGCGGGTGATAAATACCGCCGGGTGTGGAAGGTAGCAAGCGCAGGCCGACAGCGTCATAACCGGCATCGGCAGCAACGGAAATAATCTCCGGCGCGCTCAGCTCCAGTACGGTGAGCGGGCCCAGTGCGTAAGGGCGTGCATTAGACATCGCAGTCTCCATAAAAGAACAGCTACGACGGGTAGCTGCCCGTCGAGCTGCCAAGAGGCGAACTTATTTAAGCGGAGATACCGCAGTCGGTACGGCCACGGTGGACTTCATGTCCAGTTCCAGCCAATCGGGGCCACCAACCGGCGGCCAGGCACCAGCCTTTACAGACTCGGTGCGTGCCTGAGTGCGCTGTTCGAGTGACGTGTAAGGCCAGATATGGGTGATGCGCTGGCTACCGTCGACGGCATACATGCTGATGGTCAGCGGTGAGAACTCGCTACGTTTGGGGACTGCTTTTTCCCAGGCTGCGATGGTCGGCTCGAGCCCACCCTGCTTAAGCTGATAGGTACGGATCTCGTAGATCGGTCCATCTTCGGCGGGTGTGACTGGCGGCAGAAACGGGAAGGGCGCATAGCTTTCCAGTGTCATATCGGTCATGAACTCGGCGCAGCCGAAAGGGTTGTTGCTGCGGCGCACCGCTTCGCGCTCGGCTTCCAGCTCATCCACGCTGTCGAATCCGCGGAAAATGATCAGCTGATTCAGCTGGCCGATATCGGAGAACCAGCAGCCGAGCAGTGTGCCACGGCTTTCGTCTGAATCGGTATAGGCCTTGACCGCTTCAGCGGCTTTGGCGGTGGTGCCCATGTAGATGGTCAGCGTCGCGATCTCGTAACGTTTCATCGTGATGACTCCTCAGGTCGGATTCTTCAGTTTTAGTTGTGAGGCGACGTGGTTCGCCGCGATATAGCCAAAGGTCATGCCCGGGCCCAGATTGATGCCGCCAGCGGGATAGGTGCCGCCCATGATGCTGGCCATGTCGGTGCCTGCTGCGTAGAGACCTTCGATCGGTTGTTTATTGCTGTCGAGCACCTGTGCGTGCTGGTTGGTTTGCATCCCTACAAATGTGCCCAGACTCCCTTGCTCGATTCGCACTGCGTAAAAGGGCCCCGTCTCGATAGGGCGGACGCATGGGTTCGGTGCCTGTTCGGCATCTCCCTGTATCCGGTTGTAAGCGGTGTCGCCGCGTCCAAACAGCGGGTCTTCCCCCTGGCGGGCATGATGGTTGTACTCGGCAAGAGTTGCCTCTAGCCCTGCTGCATCGATGCCGCACTCGCCGGCCAGCTCACGAAGCGTCTTTCCGCGCTTGAGATAGCCTGAACGCAGGTGTTGTTTGTAGGGAAGAGGAAAGGGCTTCACGTTGCCCAACCCGAATCGTCTCAAAAAAGCGTGATCGCATATCAGCCAGGATATGCTGGGCTCGCCGGGCTTAGTTACTGCCAGCTGCTCATTGATATAGTCGTGATAGGACCCCGCCTCGTTGACGAAACGTTTTCCGTTGGGCAATACCGCTATAACGCCCGGTTTAGCGCGCTCCAGCAGATGGGGGAAGTGTGCACACTCCCCGTCGTTGCGTCGTACCAGTGAAACCGGTGCATAGGCGGCTGCGCTCTTCAAGCTGGTATCGATATAAGCCCCCACCGATTCCCCCAGACGCAGTCCGTCGCCGGTGTTGGTTTTTGGGGCGGCCGAGTAGTGTTCATGTCCGGTCGGGCAGTGCGGAAGCAGTTGCTTCAGCCGTTCGCTATCGTGGGGAAAACCGCCGCAGGCCAACACCAGACCGCCTTTGATATCAATTTCCAGCTCGGAACCATCTTTCTGTCTGGCATAAAGGGTGCGGATGCGTCCACTGGCATCGCGCTCGATAGAGCGGGCAGCGGTTGACACTTTCAGTTCGACACCGAGATCCAGTGCAGATTTCGCAAGCCTTGCGACCAGTGCGTTGCCGTTGACCAACTGCATGCCTCGGCGATGGAGCATCAGGTCAAACAGGTGGCGGGTCACGCGCTTTACCACGTACCAGGTGGATGAGGGTGTCCGCAGAAAGTTGAGGAAATGTGCCAGATCCTGCCCGGACCCGATGCCCATGCCCCAAAAGGAGATCTCCGGCAATGGTCTGCGCAGGGCGGTGACAGCTTTGCCGAGCCCGCGAGCGTCAAACGGCTTGGCGGTGACGCTGCGCCCACCCGTACCGGCATTGATCTGATGGCCGTGGAAGTCGGGTATGGCATTGCCCGGCAGAAACTGCAGGGATGTGTTGTCATGGAAGAACTTCACCATTTCGGGCGCTGTATCCAGAAAAGCGTCAACACGGTTTTCGTCGAACTTGTCACCCAGTTCAGCTTGCAAATACCCCTTGGGTAGAGCCTTGTCTTCGACAATGCCGGCTTCCTGTGCAAGGTGGTTGCGCGGTATCCAGAGCCAGCCGCCCGACCAGGCGGTAGTGCCTCCAAACACAGCCTCCTTTTCGATGACCACCACCTTAAGCCCAAGCCAGGCCGCGCGCACGGCTGCTGCCAATCCAGATGCGCCGGAACCCACTACCAGTAGATCACACTCTGTCCGTACGTTGTTCATCTAATTGCTTTCTCAGTTTCTTGTTTGGTCGACGTGAGGTGTGCTGTCTGGCACCGCCAACATACGTCCCGATCAACATGGCAAAAAAGATAACACTCTTCAAAACTGATTGAAATAGAAAACTTGAACATTGTTCCATTATAGATCATGATTCTCATCGTTCACGGCTGCCGAACTCCGCTACAGGTCGCGGGGATCGGCAGTTTTTATAGCGATATTTAATTGAAAAATAAGTAGTTCTCGGAGAGTCAAAATGGCAATACAGGATTCAGGCGTGCAGAAGCTGAGTGTTCAGTTGAATGGAGCCACCGAACTAATCCCGATCGTGGGCTCTCCCATTGCACAGGTCCGATCGCCTGCCGGTATGACCGAGTCGATGCAGAGCAGTGGCCGTAATGCCATTGTTGTGCCTTTTCATGTACTGCCCGAAGACTGCGGTGACTTTTTCAGTCTCATGCGCCGTATGCCGAATGTGAGCGGCATCATCGTGACGGTTCCTCACAAGATTCCGGCATATGAAGCCTGTGATGAGGTATCGGAGCGTGCTCGTCTGCTGGGCGCTGTAAACACTATTCGCCGTACAGAAAGCGGATCGCTATACGGGGATATGTTTGACGGAGCCGGCTATATCGCGGGGCTGCGGGAGAATGGCTGTGAGTTGCAAGGCAAGCGTGCATTACTGGTTGGGGCAGGCGGCGCCGGTATAGCGATCGCGCATGCATTGCTGCTGGCTGGCGTTGCCGAACTCTCCGTATTCGAATTGGATAAACAGCGTCTGGATTCTCTATTGAGCCGTCTCTCACCCTGGGCCGATCGTGTCCATGCAGCCCCCGTTGCCGACCCCGCAGGCATGGATGTTGTGATCAATGCAACGCCCTGTGGTATGAAAGAGTCAGATCCTATACCGGTAATGGCCGAGAACCTTACCGCGAACATGTTTGTGGGGGATGTCATCACCAAACCGCAAGTGACCCGGCTGCTGGAAGTGGCCCAGGGGCTTGGATGTGGCACGCAGACCGGTGCCGATATGTACCGGGGTGTACAGCAACTGATGACACGTTTTCTGCTGGGTGAGGATATTGCCTGAGCAGCGCAATGGGGCTCAGCAATGAGCAGCGGTTTGGATAGAGTGTCGGGAGATTGTAGTCGTGACAGTTGATGCAAAAACGTTCATGCACCGGGTGGCTAACGGTACAGAATATGATCTGATCGTGGTGGGCGCCGGAGCTGCGGGCATGGCGGCTGCGCTGTTTGGTGCACTAGAGGGCGCACGCGTATTGTTGGTTGAGCGCACCCCCTATGTGGGAGGGACCTCAGCGCTCTCCGGCGGTACAACCTGGGTGCCGCTGAGTCAGTACGCGCAACCGGGTGAGGATAGCTACGAGAACGTCAGCGGATTTTTGGATCGTGCTGTTGGAGAACATGCGCCAAAGCCAATGCGTGAGGCATTTCTCAAGGCGGGGCCTGAGGCAATACGTGTCCTGACTGCCGGGACCGATGTGGCCTTTCGCAAATGTGCTTTCCATCCCGATTATATGGCCGATCTGGAGGGGGCTACGCAGTGTGGGCGAGCGCTGGAGCCGCTGCCCTATATCACCCGCCATCTGGGGGACAATCTCAAGCTGTTGAGGCCGCCGATTCCAGAGTTCACCGTATTGGGCGGGATGATGATCAACCGAGAGGATATCGGTCATCTACTGAATCGATTCAAGTCGCCCAAATCCTTTCTCTACACGGTCAAGCTGGTACTTCGCTATGTATATGACCGGCTTGTCTACCGTGCGCCGGCGCGCAGTGTCATGGGGCATGCACTGATCGCACGGATGCTCTCGTCAGCACTCGATTTGGGTGTGAATATCAGTGTGGAGACTGAACTGACCGATATCGAGCCGATGGGAAAGGGACGTCATCGATTGCGTCTAAAGCAGGGGGCGATCGAGCGCGAAGTGATCGCGACCGGCGGCGTAGTGCTGGCCAGTGGCGGGTTTGGCCGTGACCCCCTTAAACGTGCCTCATTGTATCCGCAGGGGGCGCCGGATTACTCGCCGACAGCGCCCGGTCATACCGGCGCCGCGCACAAAATTGCGGAAAATCTGGGTGCACACTATGGCACGGCGGAAGACCAGCCGGCGTTTTGGGCACCCTGTTCAATTCGCCGTCGTAAGGATGAGACGCTGGCGGTATTTCCTCATTTCGTATTTGATCGCAGCAAACCGGGCACGGTCTGCGTCGATCAGGCGGGTAACCGGTTCGTGAACGAGAGTCTCTCATATCACGAATTCGGCAAGGCAATGTTGAATAGTGCGGGCAAGGCCAACCCTGCTTACATTATTACTGACGCTGCCGCGATTCAGAAATATGGCTTGGGTCTTGTGCGACTCGGGGGCGATAAGCTTGAGCCTTACATCGAAGATGGCTACCTGATTGAAGCTAATTCCGTTGAAGCGCTGGCGCTGAAGCTTGGCATGAAACCGGAAAATCTACGGGCCAGTATCGATCATATGAATGCCGCGGCGAAAACAGGCGTGGATAGCCAGTTTCATCGCGGGGAAACCGTCTATCAGCGCGCCAATGGTGATGCCGAACACGGGCCGAACCCTACGCTTGGGTCTATCGAGAAAGCACCCTTCTATGCGATAGAGCTCTATCCTGCGGATATCGGTACCGCGAAAGGTCTGGTATCGGATGCCAACGCTCAACTGATGACGGCGCAGGGTGAGCCTATCGAAGGGCTCTATGCGGCGGGGAACGATCTGAACTCCATCATGGGCGGCACCTATCCGGGGCCGGGTATTACCATCGGGCCGGGCATCGTGTTCGGCTATATTGCCGCTCAGCATGCTATCGCGCGTAGCCGGGCAGAGCACGAAGAGGTCAACTCGACGGCGGCGTAAATCACCTGGAGTGGGGGCGACCCCCCGCTATAACTGTCCGGTTACATGCTGTGCCGGACAGGCACCTTTGGCACGCCTTTACGGCGTGCTTTTTTATGCCGGTTCAGGTGTCGGTATGGCGCAGATATTCAGACAGATGACTGAGCTGACTCAGGTTGCGGGCACTTTGTTTGAGCGCGGCGAGATGCAAGTCGATGTCGTTCTTGCCAAGTCGGGCGGTGGGGGCGCCAATGACTAGTGACCCAATGCAACGCGTCAGACTGCGATCAAACAGCGGCACAGCGAGCGCTGCCATACCCGGGGCTGACATGTCGCAGACGTAGCAATAGCCTGTTTCGCGGGTCTGTCTTAGGTAAGGCAGTATCTGGCCTGGGTCCTGCGGAAGATTTGGGCCGCGCAGTGTCGGGTCTATCGGGCCTTGAGCGCTGACCTTGGCCAGCGCGACCTCGTCGTCGAACGTGGATAACCAGGCGAAGGCCGTGGCTGTACAGTAAAGAGGCACCTTCTCGTAGGGGTCTGGATCGTATCGCAGGCCTGCTCGCATCCCCTGTGCTTTGGCAACGAAACTCAAACCGTCGTCTTCAACTACCGCCAGTCTCACCAGCTCGCCGCACTCTGCTGCCAGTTTTTCAAGGTGGGGTTGTGCAACATCGCGCGCGCCCCGGTCAGCAAGATAACGCAATGCCATGGCCGATAGCCGAGTAGTCAGAATATAGCGACCGTTCCTGCTGTCGCAGGCCACATAGCCGAGCTCTTCGAGTTCATTGAGCAGGCGCTTGGCGCTGGCTTTGGGCATCGGGAGCTGTTGGGCGACGCCGTTGAGGTCAAGCCCGCCGGGGCTGATCGACAGCAGTTCGATAGCGTTGAGCGCCCTCTGCAATAAGCTGGTAGCCATTGACCGCAAATCCTAAACGTATAAAGTTGAACGTTGTTCCGTATTGGGCCCGAAACTACGAATCAATGCAAGGATAGGGTTATCCCCGGTCGCGCAGCTCTCGAAAGTTACTGGGCGACACGCCTGTGCGTCGCTTGAAGAAGCGGGAGAAGTAGGCGGGATCGGCAAAGCCCAGATCATACGCGATCAGGGATACGGGTACCGAGGAGTAGATCAGCATGCGCTGGGCTTCGAGGGTTAAACGGTCGTGAAGCAGTTCACTCACATTCTTGCCTGAAACACTTGCGCAGGCTCGGTTGAGCGATGTGGTGGTGGTATGAAGCTGCTCGGCATAAAAGGTCGCCGGCTTGTGTTCCCGGTAGTGGTGTTCAACCCGTTGCACCAACTGGCGGTAGAGCCGTTCATAATGGTCTTCATCGCGCGGACGATGGCTGGCATGTACGCGCCGCCCTACCTTGAGCAGTAACGAATAGAGCAGCCACTCGAACATCTGCTTCTTGCCGGTTCGGTTATCGCGGTACTCCTCCTCCATTTGCGTGATGATCTGCTCGATGAAGTGGGTATCGTCAGGATGCTGCCTGAGCGAGAGCACTTGCGCTTTACGCAGCAGTTCATCGCCAAAGGGAAAGTCTCGCTGGAACTGTTCATCCAGCAGAACCAGTTGGGATACGGTGATCACCGAGCCGTCGGTGTTTTCGCGGCCAAACTCGAAACCGTGTACCACTGAAGGCGGAATGGTGATGATGCAGGGTGCCTGCTCGGTAAATTCCTCGCCATCAATATGAATGCGTACATGGCCGGTGCGCACATAGATCAACTGATACATGCGGGGATGGACATGAATATTAATGGTCCAGTCGAACAGGCGTGCGCGGCTGCGTATATCCTCGATATGAATAAACTCGGGGTCGTCAGCAGACTGGGCTTCGCTGTAAAGCGCGTAGTTTGAGATACCGCGTGAGGAGCGTGGGTTGACGGCTGTTGTCTTCATCAATCAAGCCCTGGTTATAGGCCGGAGCGACTATCGCCCCGGCCTGAAAGCCCCTGTCAGAGGAGTCCCAGTGCCAGAACCGGGAAGGAGATGATCAGTGCCAGGCGCACGATGTCGGAGATTACGAAAGGCATGACGCCCTTGTAGATCGAGCCGATCGAGATATCGGGCGCAAAGGCCTTTATCACGAATACGTTCATGCCGACCGGAGGCGTGATCAGTCCAAGTTCAACGGTAATAACCGCAATGATACCAAACCAAACCGGATCGAATCCGGCGGCCTGAATCAAAGGATAGACCACTGGTACAGTCAGCAGCAGCATGGCCAGACTGTCCATGACGCAGCCGAGCAGCATGAACAGAATCAGGATGCAGATCAGTACGGCAAAGGGTGTCAGGTGCAGGCTGTCGACGAAGCTCACCAGTTCGAACGAAATGCGTGACACACTGAGGAAGTAACCAAAGATCTCCGCACCGATGATCATGAAGAAGATCATGATCGAGGTGACTAGGGTCTCCTGCAGTGACTCGCGGAACTGTTCGAACGTCATGCCGCGAACGATGGCGATCACCAGCGTGGAAAAGGCACCGATGGCAGCAGCCTCGGTCGGCGTGAACAGACCGGTGTAGATACCGCCGATGATGACCAGGAAGACTCCGGTGAAGGGGATCAGCCCCTTCAGACCGATCAGTTTCTCCTTCAGGTTGGTAGCATCGCCTGGGGTAGCCAGTTCCGGTTTCCACTTCACCATGATGCTGATGGTCACGCAGTAGAGCACCAGGCCCAGCAGCCCTGGAATCAGGCCGGCAATAAACATGTCGCCGACAGACTGCTCGGTAATCAGTGCATAGAGTAGCAGAGCGATGGAGGGCGGAATCATGATGCCCAGAGTGCCGCCTGCGGCCAGTGTGCCGGTTGCCAGCGAGTCGGCGTAACCGTGCTTTTTCATCTCCGGCAGTGCAACACGGGACATGCTGGCCGCTGTTGCAACGGACGAACCCGAGATGGCAGAGAAGATCCCGCAGGAGAGAATCGCCGATAGAGCGATGCCACCGCGCCATGCTCCGAACAGCGTACGAGCGCCGGAGAACAGCTGATCAGACATCTTTGCCCGAGAGGCAAATACACCCATCATGATAAACATCGGTATGGGGCTGAAACTGTAGTTGGAGAGCGTTTCAAACGGGCCGCTCTCGAGGATGGCCATAGCCGGATCGAAGGCGATGATCCAAGCGAAGCCGAAGAAGCCGATAGCCGCCATTGACAGTGCAATCGGCGCGCGCAGGGCCATCATGACCAGCATCAGTCCGATGCAGACCAGTCCTATCATCGAGGAGCTCATGCGTTAAACCCCATAGCTGTGCACAGACGCTGTTTGGCAACCAGCAGTGAGCGGATGGCGAGCACCGCAGTCGCGAAGGTTGTCAGCGCGTAGATATAGTTCATCGGGATCAGCAGATCCTGAGTGGTTTCGCCGCTCATCACGGCGTTGCCGACCGCATGGTAAAAGCGGATCGTCATGCCGGTGCCCAATACGGCGTAGCCGACAAAGTAGACACTCTCCAGAAACGCTTTTTTCCGTTCCGAGAGCTTCTCGGTAAACAGGTCCACAACGACCTGAGACTTGTCGACGCAGAAGGGCAGGGCGAACAGTACAGTGAACAGCAGGCCAAACTTGACCAGCTCTATACCCCCGATAAAGGTCATATCAAGGCTGCCGTCGGTCATTCTGAACAGGGCGCGTGTGGTGACGTCCGCAAGGACGGTCACCATCATCGACACGATCAGTACGCCGCTGAGCAGTTGCATGTAGGAGCTGACTGCATCCACCAGACGCGTAATGTGTTTCATCACAAACTCCGCTTAAAACGAGGCGTTACTGACACAGCGCTGACAGTTCAAGCGTGCGCTTGTAGACATCGCGTGCCGGCAGTCCTTTGTCCTCAAGCTCTTGAAGGTAGCTCTCGGTGGCGGCATCCAGTACCGGCTTCCATTTCGGATTATCGGCGCCACCTTCGACCGTTACGATCGTATGTCCGGCTGCAACAGCGTCCTTGCGACCTTCGCCATCGATCTGATCGAAAACCTGACCGGTCTTGTTGGCCCAGGCCATACCGGAGTTGTCGTCGATAACCTTTTTCAGATCATCCGGCATGCTGTCGTACACGCGCTTGTTCATGGTCACAATAAACGCCAGGCTATAGAGACCGCCCACTTCTGTGTGCGTGTTGGCCAGCTCATTCAGACGGAATGATTTGACGCCTTCCCAAGGCAGGGCCACGCCATCGATGACACCACGCTGCATCGCCTGGTAAGACTCCGGTGCCGGCATGCCGACAGGCTGAGCGCCCAGACCTTCAAGCAGTTTGCCGACCACGGCAGTAGGGCGACGAATGCGCAGGCCCGCCAGATCGGAAGGTTCCTTGACGACTTTGTCGGTAAGGTTCAGATGTCCCTGTCCATGAGTGAAGAGGAAAAGCGGGTGAGTTTCTTTGAACTCGTCAGCAACCAGACCCTCTTCATAGAGTTTCTCGACCACGCAGGAACCCTGCTGAGCGTCCTTGACCACGCCCGGCAATTCTACGATCTGGGTTAGCGGGAAACGGTTTGCCGTGTAACCCAGCACTGTTGTGGTCATATCGGCGATGCCGTTGACCACTGCATCATACTGTGCCGGTGGTTTGGCCAGCGTAGCGCCCGGATAGATATCAACTGCGATACGTCCGTTGGACGCTTTGTTGACAGAGTCAGCCCAGGCTTCGAACACGTTCTTGTGCACAGCTGATACGCCGGGCCAAAAGTGTGCAAAGCGCAGGGTGTAATCGGCCGCCATGGCCGGGGTGCTAACTGCTGCCGCGATGGCGGTGCCGAGAACTGCCGCCTTGAGAGCTTGTTTCATTATGTCGCCTCGTGTCGTTATCGTTATCGTTGTTTTTAGGGGTGTTGTGTTTTCTGAGGGCTGCCCGTGATCAGGCGAACTCCTCGGTATCTATTTCGGTCTGCTGAGCGCTGTTGTAGCGAGGCCCATGAACGGTAGACTGGTTGATCAGTGCGTCGAGTTGGCTCAGTGTGTCGTCGCTCAGTGTCACAGCATCGGCTGACAGATTGTCCTCCATGTGCTCGACATAGCGGGTGCCGGGGATTGGCACGATGAAATCCCCACGTGATCTAACCCATGCCAGCGCCATCTGTGCGGGCGTGCAGTCCGCGGCTTCGGCGATCTGGAGATACTTATCCAGAAGCATGAGATTTTTTGGGTAATTCTCAGCATTGAAACGCGGCATGTTGTTGCGGATATCCTTGGGCTCCAGCGTCGAAATATCCCGCAGTCCATTGGCGAGAAAACCGCGTGCGAGCGGGCTGAACGCAACGAAAGCAGTGCCGCTGTTCTTGCAGGCGTCTAACACGGCAATTTCGGGGTTGCGAGACCAGAGTGAGTATTCGGTCTGCAGAGCCGCAATAGGGTGCTCTTTCTGTGCGCGAGCCAGTGTGGCTGCCGAGACTTCGGAGAGCCCGATAGCGCCGATCTTGCCTTCGTGAACCAGCTCGGCGAGTGCGCCGACGCTTTCTTCGATGGCGACTTTCGGATCCAACCGGTGCAGGTAATAGAGGTCGATATGATCGGTCTGCAAACGGCGCAGACTTGCCTCGCACTGCGACTTCAGGATGTCCGGGCGGCCGTTGATCTCTTTCGTGCCGCTTTCCTGCCCAATGGCCATGCCGCATTTGCTGGCTAGAAACAGCGATTGGCGCTTGGCCTTGAGTGCCTTGCCGACCAGTGTTTCGTTTTTGCCGCCGCCATAGAGTGTGGCGGTATCGAAGTGGCGGTAGCCCATGTCGAATGCGGCATGGAGCGCGTTTATGGCGTCAGGCTCTGCAACCGGAGATCCATATGCATGTGAAAGATTCATACAACCAAGCCCAATGCCGGGGCTGTTGAAGTAGTCGTTCAGAGCGCTTGCCATTCTTACTTACCTCACATCGCTTTTTAGCCGTTCCCCGAAGGGAATAGAGCCAGCCGGGGGGAGGCTGGCTCCGGGGTGCAGTGCTTAGGCGTTTGCTTGCAGACACTGCTCCAGTTGGTTCAGGGTCTCCATTGCTGGGAGGCACTGAACAACGCTGGAGTTTGGTTCACGACCCTCTTTGATTGCCGCGATGAATTCGCGATCCTGAAGCTCGATACCGTTGTTGGACACCGCAACACCGCTCAGGTCGATCTTGTTTTCGTGACCGTCGAACAGATCGTCGTAGCGTGCGATGTAGGTTCCGTTGTCGCAGATGTAGCGGAAGAAGGTGCCGAGCGGTCCGTCATTATTGAATGACAGGGACAGGGTGCAGATGGCACCGCCTGGTACTTTCATGCCGATGCTCATATCCATCGCGATGCCCAGTTCCGGATGGACCGGACCTTCCAGCGCCTGAACGCGGTTAGCGGTTTCGCCGGTCTGGTACTGGAACAGGTCGACTGTGTGGCAGGCGTGATGCCACAGCAGGTGGTCGGTCCATGAGCGGGCCTGGCCAAGGGCATTTTTGTTGGTGCGACGGAAGAAGTAAGTCTGAACGTCCATCTGCTGAACCTTCAGTTCACCCGCCATGATCTTGTTGTGGATCCACTGATGGCTCGGGTTGAAGCGGCGAGTGTGGCCGGCCATCGCTACGAGACCGGTGCGCTGCTGGGTTTCCACCAACTTGCGTGCGTCCTCGATATTGTCAGCCATCGGGATTTCAACCATCACATGCTTACCCGCTTCCAGACACTGGATAGCCTGAGAGGCGTGCATCTGGGTCGGTGTGGCCAGGATAACCGCGTCGACGTCGTCACGTGCCAGAGCTTCCGCCAGATCGGTGGTGTAATGGCCAACGCCGCGCTCTTTGGCGAATTCGCGAATGACGTCTATTTTGGTGCCAACGACAGAGGTGACCTCGGCGCCCTCAATTGCACTGATGGCATCCATGTGTTTCATACCGAATGCGCCGGAAGCGCCCGCGACACAGAGTCTCATTATCCTCTCTCCATTCTTGTTGATTCGCTAAACCTTATACCCTTGCGCACACGCGGGAGGGTTTTTTGCTCCCAAACCGTTGAAAGCGCCCGTTTAGAGCTGCTATCGGTATTGCGAAGACGGTACAGGTATTCGTTTTCAGTGCATTCAATGTAGCACTGGGACGGGGGGTTGGATAATTGAATAACCATTTGAGGTATTCAATTTTTGAAATCTACTTTTTAACTGTTATAGGTCGGCGTAGTTCTGCGCGGCTTCTCTTAGCATGTCGAGGAAAGTCTTCTGGGTGGGGGTGGCTTGCCAGTTTCGACGCATGGTGATGCCGATAGGGCGTCGTGTGTGGCTCAGTGAGAAAGGGATAACCCGCAGAAGCCCGAGTCCGCGCTCATATTCGATCTGGTGGCTGGATATAAGCGTAAGACGGTCGCTTCCCAAGAGCAGCTCGCGAATAAGTATTTGCGAACTGGTCTCTACCAGCCCGGTGGGTACGGGAAGGCCATTGTCGCTGAATAGGGTATCGAAATATGTTCGGGTGGGGGTGCCTGCGCGTGGCACAACCCACGGGTAATCGGCCAGTGTCTTCAGATCGAGATCCTGAACGTACTCAAGTGGGTGGCCGCGCCGTGCGACGATAGCCAGCGGCGGCGCCAGGAGCTCCTCCTGCACAATATCATCCGCCGGAGGCGGAAAACGTAATGCGCCAATCAAAAAGTCGAGATCACCGTGGCGCAGGTGATGCAGCAGATCGCTGTAGGGGGCATCGACAATGTTGATGCCGATATCTGGGTGCTCCTTGGCAAAACGGTTAATGACGCTGGGCAGGATCGATGTGCGTGCCAGTGGCATACTGCCGACGACAATTTTACCGACCTCCCGGAACTGCAGCGCACTGATCTCGTAATAGCCTTGATGAATCTCAGAGAAGCCCAGCTTGGCAGCACGGGCAAGGGCTTTTGCTGCCTTGGTGGTGCTGATGCCAGTACTGGTTTTTTCGAATAGCCGCACCTCTAACAGCTGCTCAAGCTCGCGTGCTGCACGGTGCAGGGAGGATTGGGAAACTCCGAGATTGCGGCTGGCAATGCTGAAATTCTCAGCCTCCGTGACCGCGATCAGCGCACGCAGCTGTGTCGTCGTGAGCATCGGCAGTATGCTGGTTTGAGCGCTTTGCGTGCGGGCAGGGCTGTTGCGCAGCGCATCACGAGCACCCTGTTCGATGTACTCGGTACAGCGCTGGATACGGTTGTACCATACCTCGCCGGCGGGCGTGGGGTACATGCCGTCGGCATGACGCTCGAACAGTTCTGTACCCAGTAACTTCTCAAGCTTGGCAATCGCCTGGGTGATAGCCGGCTGGGACAGGAACACCTTCGGTGCGGCCTGGCTGATGCTCTTGCATTCGGCGACTTCAAGGAACACGCGCAAGTGTCGCAAATTTGGAATGACAAGCTGCATATAAGGCTGGCTCCTGCTGATTGTTTTTGTAGTGCTATCTCAAAATCTAATAGGGTTTCGGTGAAAATGAAATAGCCAACCTATAGGGGCGGGACAATACTGTATTCATCTCAATAGCAGGATAGGTCTGTTGTGAAGGCTGGAATCCTGATGTTGGACCGACTGCCGGAGCGTGCAGTGCCAACCTCTAACAAGCTGAATAAGAAGGTTTAAGCAATGATAATCGACTGCCATGGCCACTACACTACAACGCCGCCTCAGGTGGGCGAATACCGTGAAAAGCAGAAAACTGCTGTAGCCAAAGACCCGAACTTCGTCGGTGAGAAGGGCAGCATTGTCATCAGTGACGACGAAATTCGTGAATCCATCGAGAAGAACCAGCTGCGCTTGCAGCAGGAGCGCGGTACCGACCTGACGATCTTCTCGCCGCGTGCGAGCTGGATGGGGCACCACATCGGTAACGAGCATACCAGCCAGTTCTGGACAGAGCATCAGAACGATCTGATCCGCCGGGTATGCGACCTGTTCCCCCAGAACTTTGTGCCTGTTGCACAGCTGCCGCAGTCACCGGGTGTCGACCCGGCCAAGTCTGTACCGGAAATCGTGCGTACCGTCGAAGAGATGGGCTTCATCGGCATCAACCTGAACCCCGATCCGAGTGGCGGTCACTGGAATGGCTCCTCTCTGGCCGATCGCTCCTTCTACCCGATCTACGAAAAAATGGTCGAGTACGATATTCCGGCTATGGTACACGTCAGTGCCGCCTGCAATGACTGCTTCCACACCACCGGTTCACACTATCTGGGTGCAGATACTACCGGCTTCCAGCAGTTGATGATGTCCGACGTATTCAAGGACTTCCCCGAACTGAAAATTATCATTCCGCACGGTGGCGGTGCAGTTCCTTATCACTGGGGTCGTTTCCGCGGTCTGGCGCTGGATCAGGGCTTCGATCTCGAGGAGCGCGTACTGAACAACATCTACTTCGACACCTGCGTTTACCATCAGCGCGGTATCGATCTGCTGCTCGACATCATCCCGACCAAGAATATCCTCTTTGCGTCCGAGATGATCGGTGCCGTGCGCGGTATCGACCCGGAAACCGGCCACTACTTCGATGACACCAAGCGTTATATCGACGGCAACACCGTACTTTCCGCAGAGCAGAAGCAGCAGATCTTCGAAGGCAACGCGCGCCGCGTGTTCAGCCGTATGAAGGTCTGAGGCCAGAGACAGGAATTCAGGGGTAAGAAGATGAAAGAGACAGTAGTCGTACAGAATATCGAACGCGCCGACCAAGCGGTGATCGACGGCCTGGCCAAGTGCGGTGTTGCCACCATTCACGAAGCGCAGGGCCGCGTCGGTCTGCTGGCCCACTACATGCGCCCGATTCAGCAGGACGTGGCGGTAGCCGGTTCTGCTGTCACTATCTCCGGCGCCGCCGGCGATAACTGGATGATGCACGTAGCGATCGAGCAGTGTAAACCGGGCGATATGATGGTGTTCGCACCGACCTCGCCGTCCGTACACGGCTTCTTCGGCGACCTGCTGGCCACCTCCGCCCAGGCTCGCGGCGTGGTCGGTCTGGTGATCGACGGTGGCGTACGTGATACCCGCGACCTGCGTCAGATGAAGTTCCCGGTCTGGTCAAAGGCAGTATTTGCCGAAGGCACCATCAAGGAGACCGTAGGCTCCGTCAACGTACCGCTGGTATGTGCCGACGAGCTGGTCAATCCGGGTGATGTGATTGTCGCCGACGACGACGGCGTTGTTGTTGTGCGCCGTGAGCACGCGGCCGAGGTGCTGGAGAAAGCACGTAAGCGTATGGAGCTGGAAGAGGCCAAGCGCGTGCGTATGGCAAACGGCGAGCTGGGTCTGGATATCTACGATATGCGCCCGCGTCTCAAAGAGAAGGGCCTGAAGTATGTCTGATTCCTTCGATGAAGGGATTCGCTGCATGTGGATGCGCGGCGGTACCTCCAAGGGCGGCTACTTCCTCGCTGAAGACCTGCCTGCGGACACCGCCGCACGCGATGCTTTTCTGCTGCGGGTGATGGGTTCGCCCGACCCGCGCCAGATCGACGGTATGGGTGGTGCCGATCCGCTGACCGCCAAGGTCGCGGTTGTGCAGCGCTCCGAGCGTGATGATGCCGATGTGGATTATCTGTTTTTGCAGGTATACGTGGATCAGCCGATCGTCACCGATGCCCAGAACTGCGGCAATATTCTCGCCGGAGTCGGTCCCTTTGCCATCGAGCGTGGTCTGGTCGATGCCTGCGACGGTGAAACCGATGTGCGGATCTTTATGGTCAACACAGGTCAGATCGCCACAGCGCGTGTCTGTACACCCAATGGCAAGGTCAGCTATGTGGGCGATGCGCGCATCGACGGCGTTCCCGGCCACAGCGCGCCAGTACCGATCACCTTCGAAGATACCGCCGGATCAAGCTGTGGTGCATTGTTGCCGACCGGCAATACGGTGGATGTGATTGACGGTGTCGAGGTCACGCTGATCGACAACGGCATGCCGGTGGTGATCATGCGCGCGTCTGACATGGGTATTACCGGTACCGAGAGCCGCGAAGAGCTTGAAGCCAACGACGCACTGCGCGCCAAGCTTGAGTCGATCCGTCTGAAGGCTGGACCGATGATGAATCTGGGTGACGTGAAGGACAAATCGGTTCCGAAGATGACCATGGTCAGCCCGGCCAGCAATGGCGGGGCGCTTTCGACCCGTACCTTCATACCACACCGTTGCCACGCCTCTATTGGCGTTTTGGGCGCGGTCAGTGTTGCCACCGCAGCGGTTCTGCCCGGCTCTCCGGCTGCGGCGGTTGCCACAATTCCCGAAGGTACACGCAAAACGCTGGCGGTAGAGCATCCGATCGGCGAAATGACAGTCATACTCGATATTGATGAAGCGGGGAACCTTGGTCCTGCAGCGTTGTTGCGCACCGCGCGCAAGCTGTTCGACGGAGAAGTCTTCGCTCACGACAACTCATAACAGGTGCTGCAAGATGATGGATCCTGATTACCTCCCGTTTCATGCCAACCCGAGCAAGCCTGAGTTCAAGGCTCCTGCCGGTGCCGTTGACGCACATTGCCACGTGTTCGGTCCTGCCGACAAGTTTCCGTATCACCCCAAGCGCAAATACACCCCGTGCGATGCGCCGAAAGAGAAACTGTTCGCACTGCGTGATTATCTGGGCTTTGAGCGCAACGTAATCGTGCAGGCATCCTGCCACGGTACCGACAACGCCGCGCTGATCGATGCACTGGAGAGTGCCGGTGAACTTGCACGTGGTGTCGCCGTCGTTGACCCGGCAATTACCGTGGAAGAGCTAGAGGCGATGGACAAGGCGGGCGTACGCGCCGTGCGTTTCAATTTCGTCAAACGCCTGGTCGACACCACCCCGAAAGAGGTGTTCCTGTCAGTTGCTGAGAAGATCAAGTCGCTGGGCTGGCACATTGTGGTCTACTTCGAAGCGCCGGATCTGGAAGATTTGACCCCCTTCCTGAACCAGCTTGATACCACCATCGTTGTCGACCATATGGGACGCCCCGATGTAGCCAAGGGGGTGGATCATCCTGACTTCCAGCGCTTCATCGACCTGATGAAGAACAACGACAAGATCTGGACTAAGGTTTCATGCCCGGAGCGCCTGACTTTGACGCCGCCGGATTACAGCGATGTGGTTCCGTTCGCGAAGAAGCTGGTCGAGCTGTTCCCGGATCGTGTGCTTTGGGGAACCGACTGGCCGCACCCGAACATGAAGTCCCACACCCCTGACGACGGCAAGTTGGTCGATGTGATCCCGATGATCGCGCCGACCGAAGAGCTGCAGCAGAAGCTGCTGGTCGATAACCCGATGCGCCTATACTGGGAGCGTTGAGGTATATCCGGTGTTCTGCTCCGGTCGCAGAATCGGGGAAGAACACTCGCCCGGGTACCCCGGGCGTTTGCACATAATAAGCGTCATACCCGTCTGACCCGTGTTGGCTCATCCAGCCCCGGTGACAGTTACCGACAAGCAGGCAGGCGCATGCCCCAACAGGAGGCTACAACCATGACTGATTATAAAATGAGGCCGGTGGAAGGCACCATTCACTTCGACGGTGCCCAAGCGACCAAGGGCTTCAATTTCAACAAGATGTGTTTTTCGTTTAACAACGAAGACGCACGTCAGGCGTTTCTGGCAGATCCGGAAGCCTACATGGAGAAGTTCAAGCTCTCTGAAGAGTTCAAGCAGGCCCTGCGTGACAAGGATCTGAACAAGCTGCTCGAGCTCGGTGGCAGCATCTACTACATGGCGAAACTGGCCGGAATTTTTGGCTGGAACATGCAGGTGATCGGTGGCATGCAGTCCGGTCGTACGACCGAAGAGTTCCAGGCGTATCTCGACAGTCAGGGCAGGGGGAAAACGACCAATGGCTAAAATAATCGGTGGCATCACCACATCTCACATTCCGGCCATCGGCGTGGCTATCGACAAGGGCCTGGAAGACACCCCTTACTACCGTGACCTGTTCGCCATCTACCCGCCAATCCGTGAGTGGTTGAACGAAGAGAAGCCGGACATCGCCGTGCTGTTCTACAACGACCACGGTCTGGAGATGTGGCTGGATAAGAAGCCGACCTTCGCAATTGGTTGTGCGCCCGAATACGAAAACGCGGATGAAGGCTGGGGCATCAAGCCCATTCCACCGGTGACCGGTGAAACCGAACTGAGCTGGCACATAGTCAACCACCTGATCGAAAACGATTTTGATCCGACGGTGTGCCAAGACATCAAGGTGGATCACGGTGCCACTGTGCCCATGACCCTGTTGTGGCCAAACCATACCTACCAGGGAATCAAGGTGATTCCGGTGTCGATCAACTGTGAACGTCACCCCATGCCTAAACCAAGCCGCAGCTACGCCTTCGGTAAAGCCATTGGGGATGCGATCCGGTGCTGGGAAAAAGATGCCAAGGTCGTGGTGCTGGGCACCGGTGGTCTGTCCCATCAGCTGGATGGTCCACGTGCCGGTATCCTCAACGGTGACTTCGACAACTACTGCATGGACAAGCTGGTCTCCGATCCTCAGGAGCTTTGTAAATTCAGCAACGTAGATCTGATCGAAAAAGGCGGCGCTCAGATGGTCGAACTGGCCATGTGGCTGGCCATGCGGGGTGCGCTGGGTGAGGGTATTCCGGAAGAGCGTTTGCGTAACTACGTATCGCCGATCTCCAACACCGGTGTTGGCGTACAGTTGCTGATCCCCAAGGACTGACTCGGACGCTCCAGTCCAGTTTGAGTAAGAAGAGCAAAGCGGCGCCCTTTCGGAGCGCCGTTTTTTTTCGGCGCTCTAACCGGGGGGGGTTAACCAAGCCCATACAGTCTTGGCAGCAACCAGGACAGCACCAGCCAGACAATAACAGTCAGAGGAATACCCACCCGCATGAAGTCTGAAAAGCGATAGCCGCCTGCGCTCATCACCAGCAGGTTCGTTTTATACGCCATGGGGGTGGCGTAACTCATATTGGCGCCAAAGAGCACCGCCAACACATAGGGCTCCGGTGGCAGGCCCAACTGTTGAGAGATGCTGAACGCGATCGGTGTGCCGATGACGGCGGCGGCATTGTTGGACACGATATTGGTCAGGATCGCCATGATCAGCATAAGGCTCGAGAGCATGACCGACGGTGATGCGCCAGAGGCCAGCGCAACGAAGAGTTCCGCCAAATAGTCAGCGCCACCGGTTTTCAGCAGTGCCATACCGAGGGCTAAACTGGCCACCACGATCATGATGACCGGGACGCTTAATGCCTGTACGACATCCTGCCAGCGCAGGCAGCGGGTGAGAATCATCAGTAAAACGCCCGCCACCGCACTAATTGCGATCGGTACCAAGCCAAGCGCGGCAACGGCCACAATTGACGCCATAATGGTCAGTGCCAGTGGGGCACGTTGGGTGTGGGGCAGATCGCTGGTGGCATCCAATACCAGTAGCTCCGCATTCTGCTTAAGCGACGCTATCTGCTCCTGACTGCTCTGTACGAGTAACACATCGCCTACTTTCAGGCGCATGTTACCTAAATCGGTACTGAGGGTCTGCAGTGTTGTCCCCGGGCGGTGCAGGGCCAGAATCAGCATATGGTAACGCTCTGCAAGCCTGGCGTACGCGAGGGTTGATCCCTCCAAAAACGAGCCTTGAGTTACAACGATCTCAGCAATCTGCTGATCGTCTGCACGCAACGGGTTCTCATCGTCGACCCGGGTATCGCCGGCAAACAGGGCGGCATCGAGTGCGCTGGCGAACTCGGTCAGGTTTTCGGGTGTATCGCAGACTCTCAACCGGTCACCGGCTTTAAGAGCCGCATCGGGCAGGGGCATGATGAGCGTATCGCCGCGTCGTATGGCGCTGATATCCAAACTACCACCGACTTTCTCCTGCAGTTCGGAAAGCGTGCGGCCGTCGGCAAATCCTTCCTCCTCGATATGCAACTGGGCAGTAAACAGGCGCGGTGAGCGATCATTCAGTGATGCTGCACGTTCAGGCAGGATGCGAGGGGCCACCAGCCAGAGATACAGAATCGCTACACCGGCGGCGATTGCGGCGGGAAAAAAGAAGTCGAACATCTGAAAATGGCGCATACCCAGGTCGGCCGCGACGGCGATGACCAATAGATTGGTTGAGGTGCCAATCGTGGTGCCCATACCGCCAACCAGCGTCGCAAAGCCCATGGGCATCAGCATCCCCGAGACCGGTTTTCCGGTACGGATCGCGACGCTGACAAGGATCGGCAGCAGTAGTACGACGATGGGTACATTGTTGATGAATGCACTGAGAAAGGCGCCCAGTACCAGGGTCAGCAGCAGAGAGAACAGGGGGCTGACCGCCCAGAACCGCGCCAACATCCGGCCAATGGGTTCGAGCGCTCCGGTGCGCACCAGACCTTGTCCTGCAACCATCAAGGCGCACACTGCGATCAGTGCTTCATGGCCAAAGCCGTGGAAAAGCCCCAATGGATCAACCTCTTCGCCCTTGTATTGGTAAGGAAAGAGGGTGAAACCGACGGTCAGTGCAACCAGTACTAACAGGCTTGACGTTTCAAGCGGGATCTCGTCCCGGGTAAAAATGAACAGGGCGACGATGATCAGCAAAAGTACCGCAATCCCATGCCCATCCGGCAGTGCCGGTATCACGCTATCCATAACACAGCCTCACAATCGTAAACCCTAAACCTGTTTAGCACGTTGCACCGACCTAGCTCTTTTATTGGTTTTCGTTACCCACGTCTGTTTCAGGATAGCTGCGCATTGCGGGGTAGAGGTTGTTTTCATACATACGAACACAATTTCGCCCCTCCGCTTTGGCGCCGTACATGGCGATGTCCGCTGCTTTGAGTAGCTGTGTCTCGTTATCGCCGTGCTCGGGGTAGGTGGCGGCGCCGATGCTGGCTGAAATTGAAAGGGTGATCCCTTCTATCTCAAAAGGTAGGCTTAACGCGCGCCTGATTTTCTCTGCGACCTCGTACACATGCTCTTGGGCAGTTGCAGAGGGTAGAAGCACTATGAATTCATCGCCCCCAAAACGCGCAGCAGAGTCAGATTTGCGCAAACAGTCGGTGATACGTTCAGCGATCGCTTTTAGAAGTATGTCGCCTATATCGTGCCCGTACGCGTCATTTACCGGCTTGAAGTCATCGAGGTCGATAAACAGCAAGCCGACTACGCCCTGTTCGCGGTTCGCTTTCGACATGGCCTGTTTAAGCCGGTCGAGCAGAAGAAGGCGATTGGGTAACCCGGTCAGCGCGTCATGCTGGGCAAGATGTGCGACGCGGTTCTCCATGATCTTGCGGTCGGTAATATCGTAAAACCAGCCGAGAATGGCGGGCTGGTCTTCGTAATCCATACTAGAGAATGACGCCAGGACCCATTTCGGAGGCAGTTGCTCGTGTGAAGGACTTAGCTTGATCAACTGGTTGGTGACCGGCTGCCCGCTATTGAGCCGCTCGACCACATCGTCATGGTCCTTGGGGTGAATACGGTAGCGCCCGGCACCGCTATGTGTTGTGCAGGGTTCGGCATGATCGATTAACGACGCGTAGCGGCTGTTGGCAAACAGTATCTCGCCAGTCTCAATATTTTCTATTCGTGTCGCAATCGGACTGGTTTCGAGCATTTGGCGCAAACGTGACTCATTGTCCACTGCCAGTTGTTGTAGGTGAAAATACTCCTGAAGCTGAAGACCGTTGCGTCGGGTGCTGACTAGCAAGAAGATCAGGAACAGAGAGATCATGGAGCTCATGCCGATGGCGAGGGTATCGTCCTGCCTGATCGCCAGGTAAATAATGAGCGGCCCAAGGGCGCAGAGCAGGAAGCCCCATATGGAGATTCTGTCTATAGCCTGGGTGTTAGCGGCGCCGGCACACACACCGGCCAATGCAAAAGCGGTGAATACCGAGTGCGCAGGATTGTCGGAGGGGTTTAGTAAAATACCAGCACTGCCCCACATGACCGCCGTCGTGATACTGAGAAAACGTAGCGTATTCAGCCGGCTGCGGGCTACTGAGAGTGGATCGGTTACCTGGGCGAAGCTCCAGAAAAACTGAATGAGCGCGCGCGCGAGGAGTAAAATGCTGATGATCGTGGCCCAAGCGTAAAGCGGGCTGTTAGCCACGACGTCGGACTGAACGACGACAAAAACAGCCACGAGCAGTGCGCTGATCAGGATTGAGGAACGTTGATTCGTGCACAGAACCTTGACCTGTTCGCATATAAACGAATTATCGATACGGGTCTGGTTCGCCTGTGTCGAAGAGCTTCGTGTATCGTGCGGGTGGTCAGGCTTCATGGGCTGAGTACGTGCTTGTTATTGACGTTATAGTGCTTGCATGCTGTCGAAGCGGCCCGAGAAATACAGTTGGTGCTTGTTTGACTATATCGCCATACGGCGACGGTATTCAAATAAAGAGTTGTTTGATGAACGTTATCGAATACAAGAGAGTGATCCATGGAGATTCAACGTATCAACCCCGCGCCGCGCTGGTCGGATATCACGCTTTATAACGGAATCGCGCATTTCGTCGAGATCGCTGAAGACGAAACGGCTGACATCACGGGGCAGGCGCAACAGATATTCGAACAGGCTGAGGCGACGCTGGCGAGTATCGGCAGTGACAAGTCACGTATTTTGTCCGCCACGATTTATGTGACTGATTTCGGTAATCTGGATGCATTCAATCGGGCTTGGGAAGCCTGGTTGCCGCAGGGCTGTGCGCCAAGCCGCGCCTGTGTGAAGGTCGAGCTTATTGGTTGAGATCGCCTTCGTCGCGGCGGCCGGATAATCTCAAGCCCGCCAGCGCGGGCGAGGGGTAGCGGTGGTAGAGGAGAACTTTTCCATTTTAGACGGCGCGCTGGTGGGGTTTTATTACCTACTGCAGTCGGTTCAGGCGGCATGGCCGGCTGCGAGACGGTTCAAGCGTCGATGGTTGGTCACGGGCTACCTGGTGCTGGCAGGCGTTATGCTGGCGGTTGTTCTGTTTGCCGAGCCTGTGGTTGCCTGAGTCAGTTGGGTAGCGCACCGGCCTCATCGATCAAATAGTCCAAATGCTTGAGCTTTTCCGGATTGCGGATCATGTATATCTCGACGATACGCCCCTCCCGTATATCGAAACCTGTTGCCTGAAGCAGGCCATCGCGCTCCAGCGTAAGCCAGCCGGGTACACCGTTGACGAGGGCGCGCCGTGCCCAGATCGGTTGATTGACGCCGCCGCTTTTCCGCGCGACGCCAGCGAAGAATCGACAGATTTTTGCCAGTCCGTAGATGGGGCGTCTTGCCGAGATACGCCGGCCACCGCCGTCTGTCATGAGTATGGCGCTGTCTGTCAGTAACTGGCTAAGGGTCTCTGTGTCGCCGCTTCTGGACGCGTGGAAAAAAGCTTCCGACAGGCGTTCGCTGTCGCGCTTCTCCACCTGAAATCGTGATCGCTCTTCACGGATATTATCTCGAGCACGTTTGGCCAGCTGACGGCAGGCAGCGCTGCTGCGCGAAAGCGTGGAGGCTACTTCATCGAACTCGACATCGAACACATCGTGCAGCAGGAATACCGCACGCTCTAGTGGCGACAGCCGCTCAAGTGCCAGCATCAGGGCGATGGAGGCGTCCTGCGAGAGCTCATGTTCAAGGCTGTGATCGTCCTGAAGCTCGACCAGTGGTTCGGGGAGCCAAGGGCCTACATAGGTTTCCCGTTGTGCTCGGGCAGACTTGAGCCGATCCAGACAGATCCGGCTGATGACGGTGGTGAGAAAAGCGCGCGGTTTGGCAATGGTGTCGGGGGCAGTGTCATGCCAGCGCAGGTAGGCATCCTGAACGGCATCTTCCGCCTCGGTGACCGAGCCCAGCATCCGATAAGCCACACCGCCGAGGAATCGGCGGTGGCTTTCAAACTCGGTGACTGAATCCGCGTTCGGGGTTTCAGCGCTCATGCAGTGGCGGTCTCCTGGTTCTCGGCGTCGAGGAGGGGATGGGCGTAGCGAAAACCGACCGCTATCCGGTTCCATACGTTGATTGCACCGATCAGCAACGTCAAGTCGACCAGCTCTTTATCGGTAAAGACCTGTTTCGCGAGCGTGTAATCGGCATCCGGAGCCTGAGTATCGGCGATCAGGGTAAGCGATTCTGTCCACGCCAGTGCCGCCTGTTCGCGCTTGGAGTAGAGTGAGGATTCCCGCCAGGCTGATAGCAGGTATAGCCGTTCTTCGGTTTCTCCAGCTTCTCGCGCATCGCGGGTGTGCATATGCAGGCAAAAGGCGCAGCCGTTGATCTGCGATGCTCGTGTCTTCACCAGTTCGATCAGGCTGTACTCAAGCCCTGAGTGGCGCACATAGTCTTCGAGCTTGAGCATAGCGGAGATTGCGCTTGGGGCTGCTGTGTTGGGATCAAGTCGTTGCATAGTCAGGTTCTCCAGTTGGTTTTGCCTCTTATGACGAGACAGATACCGTGGGTGTGACATGCGCTGAAAAATGTCCGCGAATTTCTTTCGATTAATCCTGCGTAAGCATCTGTGTGTGCTCCAGAGCATCGAGTAGGCAGCTCTCAAGTGCCTGTACGGCGGGCGAGCGGACTGAATCGAGTCTATGCAGCACAAGGTTCAGATTGGGTAGTGGCGGTAATCCCTGCGCGCTGTTCAGGGATTGCAGGGTATTCGGCATACCGATGGTTGTGCGCACGGTGATACCGAGCCCTGCCTGCACGGCTGCCCAGATGCCCGCGAGGCTGCGGCTGGTCATGGTGATCTGCCACGGGATGCCGGCGCTGTCCAGTGCCTCAAGTACGTGCTGGCGCACCAGGCAGGGGGCTTCGAACAGGATCAGTGGCAGAGGCCGTTGCAACTGCTCTGCATGATCGCGAGCGCCGATCCAGTACAGAGGAACCGCCCCAAGGGCGAGCGTTTGGGGCAGCGGTGAGCCATCGTCCCACGCCAGTGCCAGATCGAGCCTTCCCTGACGTATGCCGCTGACGAGCTCGGCGTTGCGCGCCACTACCACCTCAATTTGAACGCCGGGGTAGGCACGTTTGAATCGACCAAGCGTTTGGGTCAGTACCTGTTCGCCAAAGTCCTCCTGCAATCCCAGTCTTACCTGGCCGTTCAGGCTCGCCTGGCGGAGCGCCATGATCGCTTCGTCATTGGTGGCCAGCAATTGGCGGGCATAGGAGAGCAGACGCTCGCCGGTGGGGAGCAGCGCCAGATTGCGACCGGAGCGTTGCAGGATTGGCTGGCCGATCTGCTCCT
The DNA here is from genome assembly GCF_000705555.1 of Marinobacterium lacunae. Classification (GTDB taxonomy): domain Bacteria; phylum Pseudomonadota; class Gammaproteobacteria; order Pseudomonadales; family Balneatricaceae; genus Marinobacterium_D; species Marinobacterium_D lacunae. Next base: position 82,544 of record NZ_JMQN01000004.1, on the reverse strand, counting down.
CCAGCTTTTTCAGATGGGCACTGACAGCCGAGGTCGATCGGTTCAGCGATTGTGCGGCGCTGGCGAAATTGCCGAGTTCAACACCGGTGACAAAACTGCGCAGGGCTTCCAGATCGAGCGTCGCTTTACGCATTCTAACTGTCCCAAAAAAATGGATTTTATATTTGAAAAGTTTTGATTTTTTAAATCATCATCGGTCGCTAGTCTGAACCTGTCAATCATGAACTGAATCAGGAGACCGATATGACAGGATCAACAGTGAACCCTCAACAAGCGGCCGCTTCGCTAAAAATCGACACCTCTGCCGGGCTCGGTGCGCGGGCTTTTGGTGATATAGCGCCCCGTTTTGCCCAACTGACGGACGAGCTGCTATTTGGCGATATCTGGCAGCGGACAGCGTTAACCCCACGTGAGCGTAGCCTGGTTACGGTTGCCGCCCTGATTGCATTGACGAGAGTTGCGCAACAGCCATTCCACATGAGTAAAGCGCTGGAAAACGGCCTGACCGATCAGGAACTGGCAGAGGTGATTACCCATCTGGCGTTTTACTGCGGCTGGCCCTGTGCGGCCTCGGCATTGGGTTCGTTGCAGGAGGTTATCGCTTCATCCCACTGTGCAACTAAAAGGGGGGCTTGAGCATGCCGTTTACTCGTATTTCTCTGCGTGAAGGTAAAACAGCCCGGTACGTTCAAGGGGTCTCGGAGGCGCTGCACCGGTCGTTGGTAGCCTGTTTCGATGTGCCGCAGGCCGATCGTTTTCAGGTGATCGAGGAGCTGCCGGCCGGGATGTTGGTGTGTGATCGTCATTACATGGCACCTGAGCAGAGGTCCGATGATGTGGTGATCTTCCAGATCACGGCCGGGCGGGAGCGCAGCGACGAGACCCGCGCCCGTTTTTATGCGCGCCTGACAGAGGAGCTGCAGTCAAGTGTCGGGATTCGTCCCGCTGACGTGATGGTCATTATTACGACCAATCGCCTCGGTGAATGGTCGTTCAGTGATGGCGTCCCGGCGAACGCCACCCGGCAATCAGACGCAACAACCCGTTAGCAGGGGGATAGAGCGATGATATCGATGCAATACCGTTTTGTGCTGCCCTCTGACTACGATATGGGCATCATCCGGGCGCGTATCCGTGACAAGGGGTACCTGTTGGATCACTTCCCCGGATTGCTGTTCAAGGCGTACTTGTTTGCCGATACCCAAGATGGCAAAAACACGGCTCCACTTAATCTCTATGCGCCCTTCTATCTGTGGCAGGAGAGCGAGGGCATGAAACGCTTTTTGTTTAGCGACGGTTTTTCAGGATTGCAACACGCGTTTGGGAGACCGAGGGTGAAGAGCTGGACCCCCTTTACCTGCGCATATAAGCCGGCGCTACAAGGGGCACGATATGCTGCGAGGACGGTACTGAACGTGGCGCCGTCTGTGTCTCTCGAAGCGCTGGAGCGTGAAGAAACCGCGTATGTGCAGACGCAGATCGAACAACAGGGAGTGCTTGCTTGTATCTCCGCCTTTGATCCCGATCGCTGGGTCGTGATGAGGTTTTCGATGTATGAGGCAGATGCGTTAGAGATAGCCGGTGCCGATACTGAGCTTTATCAGGTCGGGTATGTTGCACCTGGCGGGGCGTTGAAGAATCAGGCGGGATTTTGCGGGTAGTAAGACCGTCGTAAAGAGGTGAAAAGAGGCTGATGGAAACGTGCGTAAGGTGCGGAAATCGGGTCATAATGGATGGTTGAAAAGGACAGCTATTGTTAGGGTGCAGTCTGTCCGGTCGACGTTCGTGAAAACAAGGAGATGAAGGGATGACCCAGGATTACCAGTCCGGAGTGATCGCTGAGCAGAATCGAGACGCCATTTTTCTCAGTTTCAACCAGACCCATCAGCCCGATGCGCAGGCGCGGGTTAAGCAGGTGTTGTCAGGTCTGCCGCAACGCGTTGAGTTACTGCGTAATCAACTGCCGGATGTGGCTTTGCATCTGACAGTCGGTATAGGGTCGGCTTATTGGGATAGCCTGAGCCCTGACAGTCGTCCTGCGTTGCTCAGAGGTTTCCCGGCATTGGAGCAGGGCGGTCGTGTGGCGCCTTCAACACCGACTGATCTCTTGTTTATTGTCAGAGCGGACCAGTATGACGCGTGTTTTGAGCTGGCTCGTGAAATCGCTGAGGGGTTGCAGGGTGCAGCAGAGCTAGTGGAGGAGGTGCATGGTTTCCGCTATCTCGACGCGCGTGATTTGACCGGATTCGTCGACGGTACCGAAAATCCGCAGGGTGATGACAGGCTTGAAGTGGCTCTGGTCGGGGATGAAGATCCCGATTTTGCAGGCGGCAGCTACCTGCATCTGCAGCGCTATGAACACGATCTATCGGCCTGGAACCGTCAGTCGCTGAAGGAGCAGGAGGATGCGTATGGTCGTACCAAGGTTGATAACATTGAGTACCCCAGTGCCGAGAAATCCCCTCATGCTCATACCAAGCGTACGTCTCTGAAGCGGCCCGATGGCAGCTCAATCGAGATTTTGCGCCAGAGCATGCCGTATGGTGACTCCACCCGTAAGGGGCTGATGTTTGTTAGCGTCTGTCGCACTCCGGAGAACTTCGAGCTGATGCTCAAAAGCATGGTCGAAGGTGATGAGTCGGGACAGGCAGATCGTATTTTGGAGTTCACCCGGGCGGTCACTGGGGCTTCGTTCTTTGTCCCGGCACCGAGCTGGTTAAAACGACTGGCGTGAACAGCGTGGTTGTTACCTGATCAGAGGCGGGGACCGGAAAGGGTTGCGAGCGATAGGCGTCTCAGTTTCCGGTCCGGGCTTTCAGGTAGGCTTCGTAATCGGGCACGCGACGGCTATAGGGCTGGTTCAGATAGCGTGAGCTGAACATGAAGTCGGCTGAGGCTTCATTGCATGCAACCGGAATATTCCAGACTGCCGCTATGCGCAGCAGCGCTTTTACGTCCGGGTCGTGTGGCTGAGCATCCAGAGGGTCCCAGAAAAAGATCAGCAGGTCGATGCCGCCTTCGGCAATACGCGCCCCGAGTTGCTGATCGCCGCCCATCGGGCCGCTCAGAAGCGTTTCGATCGGTAAACCAAGCTGTTGGCTCAGTCGGTTGCCGGTGGTGCCGGTGGCATAAAGACGGTGCTTTGCGAGCTCGTCCTTATGCTTTTCCACCCACTCAATTAGGGCACGTTTGCGGTTGTCGTGAGCGACAAGTGCGATGGCTTTGCGCTCCTCCATTTCGATGTTTCGACTCTGCATGATTTCTCCTCACTCAAAATGTCTGTAGCAACGGTCCCGGCCGGCTCAGCGAATGCTGTCGCCGACGCGGACGATTTTCAGGGTATTGGTACCACCCTGGGCATCGATGTAATCACCCTTGGTAATAATGACAAGATCGCCCGGGCTGACAATGCCTCTTTCCAGCAATTCGTCTACCGCGCGCTGGTTGATCTGTGCGGCGGGGATGCTTGTGGTATCGAAGGGGATTGTCTTTACGCCTCTATAAAGGGCAACACGATACTGGGTGTCCGGGTGACGGGAGTACGCGAAGATCGGCAGCGGGGAGCGGATACGTGACATCAGTAAGGGGGTAGCGCCGGACTCTGTCATACAGATGATCGCTCTGACCCCCGAGAGGTGATTTGCGGCATACATGGCTGAAAGCGCGATGGACTCGTCAATATGGCCGAACGCTTCGCTGAGCCGGTGCTTGGATATGTGTGCCTGAGGGTGACGCTCTGCGCCGAGAATAACCCGCGCCATCGCCTCGACGGTTTCGATAGGGTAGCTGCCCGCCGCGGTTTCGGCTGACAGCATGACAGCATCTGTACCATCGAGCACGGCATTGGCCACATCGAAGACTTCCGCCCGGGTGGGCATGGGCTGGGTGATCATCGACTCCATCATCTGTGTGGCTGTAATCACGATGCGGTTCAACGTGCGCGCACGGCCGATAATATGCTTTTGTACGCCGATCAACTCCGCGTCACCAATCTCTACGCCCAGATCGCCCCTTGCGACCATAACCGCCTCCGAAGCCAGAATGATTTCATCGAGTATTTTGGGGGCTTGTACGGTTTCGGCACGCTCGATCTTTGCAACCAGGCCGGCATGGCCACCGGCCGCCTGCATTAGCCGACGGGCCTGTTTCATGTCATCGGCACTGCGCGGGAACGAAACGGCCAGGTAGTCCACGCCGATCTCAGCAGCCGTTTTTATGTCGGCAAAGTCCTTCTCTGTCAGGGCACCCGCCGAAAGTCCTCCGCCTTTGCGGTTGATACCCTTGTTGTTGGATAGCACTCCCCCGATCAACACCGTGCACTGTATCGTCGAACCCTCTACCTTGAGCACCTCCAGCTCGATCCTGCCGTCGTCGAGCAGGAGGATATCGCCGGGTTGACTGTCGCTCACCAGCGCTTCGTAGTCGATGCCAACGCAGGTTGCATTACCTGCGTTTTTGTCCAGAGATGCGTCCAGATCGAAGCACTGGCCTCGCGTGAGCATGATGCTGTTCTCGGCAAAGCGCGCTATGCGGATCTTGGGGCCTTGCAGGTCGCCTAGTATCGCAACGTAGCGGCCATGTTTTACGCCGAACTCTCTGACCAAAGCGGCACGGCGCTGATGATCCATCGCGTTACCGTGAGAGAAATTCAGGCGCACGACGTTCACCCCGGCGCAGATCAGCGCTTCGATGGCTTCGGGTGTGTCAGTGGCCGGCCCAAGTGTTGCGACGATCTTGGTTCTGCGTTGCATCGCGTCACGCTCCTGCGTTGATCAGTGCCAAGGTGTTGTCGAGCATCCGGTTGGAGAAGCCCCACTCGTTGTCGTACCAGCTCATCACTTTGACCAGTCGACCGTTCACGCGGGTCTGGTTGGCGTCAAAGATCGACGAGTGGGCATTGTGGTTGAAGTCCACAGAGACCAACGGCAAGGTGTTGATATCAAGGATACCGCGGAGTTCGCCTCTGGCGGCTTCCTCAATTACGGCATTGACCTCCTCTGCACAGGTAGTGCGAGAGGCTTCGAAGGTCAGATCGACCAGCGATACGTTGATTGTCGGTACGCGAACGGCCATGCCATCCAGTCGCCCGTTCAACTCTGGCAGAACAAGGCCAACGGCTGACGCCGCTCCTGTTTTGGTGGGGATCATGGACTGAGTTGCGGAGCGGGCACGATAAAGATCTGAGTGATAAACGTCCGAAAGCTTCTGATCGTTGGTATAGGAGTGGATTGTTGTCATCAAGCCGCTTTCAATGCCGATAGCCTCGTGCAGCGGTTTCACGATCGGCGCAAGACAATTCGTAGTGCACGATGCATTCGATATGATCTGATGTTCCGCGGTGAGGCTATGCTGATTGATGCCGAATACGACAGTGGCGTCTGCGTCAGTTGCGGGTGCCGAGATGATCACCTTGCGTGCACCGGCTTCAAGGTGGGCTGCTGCTTTACCGCGTGATGTAAACAGACCGGTACACTCATAGACGACATCGACCTCCAGTGCTTTCCAGGGCAGCTTGGCGGGATCACGTTCTGCCAGAATGCGAATTCGGTCGTGATTGATGAGCAGGTCGTTTCCGTCCACTTCGACTCGCCCTTGAAACTGGCCGTGAACGGTGTCGAACCGGGTGAGGTGAGCATTGATCTTGGCATCACCCAAGTCGTTAATTGCAACGATCTCTATCTGTTCCCGCTTTCCTGATTCGTAGAGTGCCCTCAAGATGTTGCGACCGATGCGTCCGTAACCGTTGATTGCCACGCGAATGCTCATGCTGTGCCTCTTATTATTGGTAATAAAATAACGTAATAAAATACAAATAAAATCTCTTTAAGGTCTTGTGTCAAATATAATATTTGTAATATTACATTTATTGCTGTGTTTGGGCGGATTTGTATCTGGTGTCGGATAGGCGAGGGCGCTACGAAAAGCGGAGGCGTTGTGGTGCGTGCGCCAAAGAACGTGTCCCATGTTGGGGCGGCTGGAGGGCGCTTTTGTTTACATCATGTCCGCGAAGCGGTTTATGACGTTCTGGTATGAGCACTGCATGGGGAAGGGCAGAAACAACAAAGCCCCGTGCTGGACGAGGCTTAGTCGTGAAATCGATGGTGGTGAGGGGTGGATTCGAACCACCGAAGCTCGCGCGTCAGATTTACAGTCTGATCCCTTTGGCCACTCGGGAACCTCACCAGAAGGGCCGGTATCTTAGTGCGCGAGCAGTGCGAAGTAAAGCGTTCGGGGGCGATAATAAACTGCTTCTTTGACATGAGAGATGGGGATGGAAATTGGGGCTGGCATGAAAAAAAATCTTCTGTATCCTGCACCGCCGTTGAAGCCCTGTAATAGCGCGGTTTTGCCATTCGATGGGTGGTGGTCTACCTCCACTAGCGATGAATTTCAACTCTTGAAATAAACCAGATGCGCACTATATTTAGTGCTCTTAAATAGAAGTCGTACTAGATATTGTGTTTTGGTGTTTTTTTGAACACTGGTCTACGCAGGCACCGTATTTATATCAACGACCGAATAAAATCGGCTGAAGGACCGGCGCAGCAAGGTCTTTCGGTTGTTCTTCATGCTTACGACTGAGGGATGGGCTAGATGCAGCAAGATCTGATGGTAACCAAACGTGATGGGCGGCGGGAAGCGATCGATCTCGAAAAGATTCACAGAGTCATCATCTGGGCCGCTGAAGGGCTTGAAAATGTTTCGGTTTCACAGGTTGAGCTCAAGGCCCACCTGCAGTTCTACGACGGTATAAAAACCTCCGATATTCATGAAACGCTGATCAAATCAGCGGCTGATCTGATCTCTGAAGATGCGCCGGACTATCAGTATCTGGCTGCTCGACTGGCCATCTTCCATCTGCGCAAGCGCGCCTTCGGGAGCTTTGAGCCGCCGCATCTGTATGACCATGTGGTCAAACTGGTTGAAGACAAACGCTACGATCAGCATCTGCTGACCGACTACAGCCGTGAAGAGCTCGATGAGCTTAACGCTTACCTCGACCACAGCCGTGACATGAACTTCAGCTACGCTGCAGTAAAGCAGCTTGAAGGCAAGTATCTGGTTCAGAACCGGGTATCGGGCGAGGTTTACGAAAGTCCGCAGCTGCTCTACATGCTGGTATCGGCCTGTCTCTTCTCCGGTTATCCGAAAGAGACGCGTCTGGACTATGTAAAGCGCTTCTATGACGCGACTTCTCTGTTCAAGCTGTCACTGCCGACGCCGATTATGGCCGGTGTGCGTACGCCAACTCGTCAGTTCAGCTCCTGCGTATTGATCGAGACCGATGATAGTTTGGACTCCATCAACGCAACCGCTGCGGCGATTGTGAAATATGTTTCTCAGCGCGCCGGTATCGGTATCAATGCCGGTCGTATTCGTGCCCTAGGTAGCCCGATCCGTAACGGCGAAGCCTTCCATACCGGATGTATCCCATTCTACAAGCACTTCCAGACGGCGGTTAAGTCTTGTTCACAGGGTGGTGTACGCGGTGGTGCAGCCACTCTGTTCTACCCGATCTGGCATCTGGAAGTAGAGTCTCTGCTGGTGCTCAAGAACAACCGTGGTGTTGAAGAGAACCGTGTGCGCCACATCGACTATGGTGTTCAGATCAACAAGCTGATGTATCAGCGCATGATCAAGGGTGAGAGCATCACACTGTTCAGTCCGCATGACGTGCCGGGGCTTTACGATGCCTTCTTCGCCGATCAGGATGAGTTCGAGCGCCTTTACGTCAAGTACGAACAGGACCCGAATATCCGCAAGAAGTCGATGAAGGCGGTAGAGCTATTCGGTCTGCTCGCGTCGGAGCGCGCTTCGACCGGGCGTATCTATATTCAGAACGTCGATCATTGTAATACGCATAGTCCGTTCGATCCGACCGTGGCTCCGGTCAAGCAGTCGAACCTCTGTCTCGAGATTGCGCTGCCGACCAAGCCTTTGAAAGATGTGAACGACCCGGACGGCGAAATTGCGTTGTGTACGCTGTCTGCGTTCAACCTGGGGGCGCTGGAAAATCTCGACGAGCTGGAAAACCTGTCGGACCTGATCGTACGTGCACTGGATAGCCTGCTCGACTATCAGGATTACCCGGTGCCGGCAGCGCACAACGCCACCATGGGGCGTCGTACTCTGGGTGTCGGTGTCACCAACTTCGCCTACTACCTGGCGAAAAACGGCGTACGTTATTCTGATGGCTCTGCGAACGGTCTGGTTCACCGCACTTTCGAGGCGATTCAGTACTACCTGCTCAAGGCATCCAACCAGTTGGCCAAAGAGATGGGTGCGTGCCCGAAATTCAATGAGACGACTTATGCGCAGGGCATTTTGCCGATCGATAGCTACAAGCGTGATGTCGACGACTTCTGCGAAGAGCCGCTGCATTACTTCTGGGAAACACTGCGTGAAGACATTCGTGAGTTCGGTCTGCGCAACAGCACGCTGACAGCGCTGATGCCGTGCGAGACTTCTTCCCAGATCACCAACTCGACAAATGGTATCGAGCCGCCGCGTGGCTTCGTATCCGTCAAGTCGAGCAAGGACGGGGTAATGAAGCAGGTGGTGCCGGACTTCCTGAAGCTGAAGGATAGCTACGAACTGCTTTGGTCTATCCCCAATAACGAGGGGTATCTGCAGCTCGTGGGTATCATGCAGAAGTTCGTGGATCAGTCCATCTCGGCCAACACCAACTACGACCCGAGCAAGTTCCCGGGCGAAAAGGTGCCGATGAAGCAGTTGCTCAAGGATCTGCTCACCGCTTACAAGTATGGCGTGAAGACGCTTTACTATCACAACACCCGTGACGGTGCGAAAGACTCGCACGACGACATGGGGTGTGAAGGTGGCGCCTGCAAACTCTGATCGTCTCTGTCAGACGGAACTAACCAGACCCCTCCCGTTTGTACGGGAGGGTGATCTCTGCCTTTGCATTCAGGAATGATTGAATGGCCTATTCTACTTTCAGTCCGAGCGATCACGATGCTACTCGTGAGCCAATGTTCTTTGGTCGTAACGTCAATGTGGCGCGCTACGACAAGCAGAAATACCCGATTTTTGAAAAGCTGATCGAAAAGCAGCTCTCGTTTTTCTGGCGTCCGGAAGAGGTCGATCTCAGTACCGACCGCAAAGACTTTCAAAAGATGCCGGAGCACGAAAAGCATATCTTTCTGAGCAATCTGAAGTATCAGACGCTGCTTGATTCGGTGCAGGGGCGTTCTCCCAATGTGGCGTTCCTGCCGATTGTGTCGTTGCCTGAGCTGGAGACATGGTTTGAGACCTGGGCGTTCAGCGAGACGATCCACAGCCGCTCCTACACCCATATCATCCGCAACATCGTCACCGAGCCCTCGGTGGTATTCGACCAGATCGTGACCAATCCGGAGATTATCCGCCGCGCCGAGTCCGTGACCCGCCTCTATGACGAGTTCATCGGGCTGGTCAACGTCTACACCGTACATGGTGCCGGGGTGCATCGCATCGACGGTAAAGAGGTGGATGCGACGCTGTATAACCTCAAGCGCACCCTCTACCTGACGCTGGTATCGGTCAACGTGCTGGAGGCGATCCGCTTCTACGTCAGCTTCGCCTGCTCATTCGCTTTTGCCGAGCGCGCCATTATGGAGGGCAACGCCAAGATTATCCGCCTGATCGCGCGGGATGAGGCGCTGCACCTGACCGGAACCCAACATATGCTGAACCTGATGAAGGCCGGTACTGATGATCCGGACTTCAAGCAGATCGCCGAAGAGTGCAAGCCGCAGGTGTATGCGATATTCAAGGAGGCGGCGCAGCAGGAGAAGGACTGGGCGGAGTACCTGTTCAGCGAGGGCTCGATGATCGGTTTGAATGCGCGCATTCTGGGCGATTATGTCGAGTACATCACCAACGTGCGGATGAAGGCGCTGGGTCTCGAGGAGATCTTCCCGCCGCGCCAGAATCCCTTGCCCTGGATGAACGCCTGGCTGATCAGCGATAACGTGCAGGTTGCGCCTCAGGAGTCCGAGATCAGCTCCTATCTGGTGGGTCAGATCGACAACGATGTCGAGTCCGACGACTTTGATGGTTTCGATCTATAAAAGGGTGTGATGCATGTCAGGTATTCCCCGCATAAAGGTGAATAACTATCACACCTTCTTCTACCAGTACGAGTTTTCGTTGCTGGATGCGCTGGAGGCGCAGGAGATTCCGGCGCCTTACAACTGCAGGGGCGGCTATTGTGGCTGTTGCAGAGTGCGGCTGATAGATGGCGAGGTGGAGTCGGTTCAGGATAGTTTGGTTGATCTGGACGATGACGAAATCCTGACCTGTTGCTGCCGTCCGGTCAGTCATATAGAAATTGAAATACCCGACTCTTGAGTCGGGTTTTTTGTATCTGTTATACCCTTTCCGATCCGGGTCAAAAAAAGGGTGCTAAATCTCGCTTGCCTATTGACTTTTTAACAGGGTGACCGGTTGGTTTTTTGGGGATGTGTATAACCATCTTTAGAGGCCGATTGTTGAATATGGGTGGTTATAAGTCATTGATTATTAAAGGTTGGTCAGTCTTTGTTTGAATAACCACCAGATTTGCGAAAGCCAGTAAATTCGGGGCTTTGAGCCGTCAATCCAAAAACTATCCAACGTTTTATCAACAGATTTTGTGGGTATCGTACACTGCCATGATTGGTGCGTCGGCTGGCATATTACAGTGCGTCCCAAAAGCCTTCCGAGGCACGCCTGTCGGCCATGATTAGGGCGGTTCGAGGCCGAATGGTTTTTCCGAATGACTCGGCGCGTCATTTCGGTGTCCGGGTGCTCCATCTCAGGACATGATGAAAGTGGTGGCGGAGCTTATCCACCGATTGATCGTTCCTTTAAAAAAAAGTCTGCGTCAATACTTGATTTTATTTTATTCTCTTGGTCTTTTTTATAGAAAACAACTAGTTAAGTGTCTTTGGTTAGGAAGAGTTCAGTTTGTATAGGGCCCAGTAATCATGCTGTCTGGAGCCATTTTTCATAGTGTTGTTCACAGTTTTATCAACAGAATATGGGTATAACTTGAAGCGGGTAGGGCCGTTTCTCAGTCCCCGTATTCAGTCTTGTCTTTGAACTCGCAAAGGTCTTCGATAATGCATGCGCCGCATCTGGGTTTGCGTGCTGTGCAGACGTAGCGGCCATGTAGAATGAGCCAGTGATGTGCGTCTTGTAAGAACTCCTTGGGCACAAAGCGCATGAGCTTGTTCTCAACCTCAAGCACGGTTTTTCCGGGGGCGATTCTGGTGCGATTTGAGACGCGATAGATGTGAGTGTCGACGGCCATTGTCGGTTGCCCGAACGCTGTGTTTAACACAACGTTTGCGGTCTTCCTGCCAACGCCTGGAAGCTTTTCCAGCGCTTCACGGGTCTGCGGAACTTCGCCGTTGTGTTCTTCGATCAGTATCCGACAGGTCTTGATAACGTTTTCGGCTTTGCTGTTGAACAGTCCGATTGTCTTGATATACGACTTGAGCCCCTCAAGGCCTAGAGCCAGGATCGCTTCTGGCGTATTGGCGATCGGATACAGTTTAGCTGTTGCCTTGTTGACGCCGACGTCGGTCGCTTGGGCTGACAGAATGACCGCAATGAGAAGCTCGAACGGGGTTTTATAGGCAAGTTCTGTGGTTGGATTGGGATTTTGATCGCGCAGTCTGGAGAAGATTTGGTGGCGTTTTTCGGCGTTCATTCGCGTCTGGAAGTGTCTGGGTTTGATAAGTTAGAAAATGGTGGTCTGATTACGACCGCCTTGTTTTGACTTGTATAGCGCTTCGTCAGCGCGCTTGATCCAGCTCTCATGGTGGCTATCGTCAGGCTGGCTTTCAGCAATGCCCAGGCTCAGGGTAAAGCGTATAGTTTCGTCGCCATAATAAATCAGGGCGTCCTGGGCTGCGCGGCGCAAACGCTCTGCCAATACTTCGGCGTGTGAGTCGGAGGTGTCGGGCAGTAAGATGCCGAACTCTTCGCCACCATAGCGACCAGCGCTGTCGGTCGAGCGGATGTGCTCTTTAATCAACTGTGCAAGAGAACGAATGACCTGATCGCCAGCCTGATGCCCGTAGGTATCGTTGATCTTTTTGAAATGATCGATATCGAGCATGATCAGGCTGCTTGATCGATGGTTGCGAAGAAAGCGGTCATATTCATGTTCCAAGCACTCTTCCCAGTATCCTCGGTTGCTCAGCCCGGTCAGTCGATCGGTTCTGCTTAAGCGGGCCAGTTCCTGGTTGGCGGCCTCAAGATCAAGGTGGCTCATCGCCGCGTCAGTCATGTCATACACCAGTATACCGATCTGATGTACTTCACCGTCCGGAGAGGTGAGTGGGATGAGGGTAACATTCTGATACATCTGAGCCGCTTTCCCCGTGAAGGGGCGGTTCGGCTTGAAATTAAACAGCCAGGGGCGTTCCTGCCAGGTTATAAAAGCGCGGTTGCGTAAATGAAAAACCGTATTCAGTTTGCTCTTGAACCACTGCGCTGGAAGATCGGGGAACAGCTCGAATAGATTGCGCTCGCGTACATCGGAGTCGGAAAGGCCGGAGTAGTTGGCCATGAAGGAGTTCCAAAGGTGTACATGGTACTGTTCATCAAGTACCACGAGGCCAACGTCAAGGTTCTGTAGCAGGCCGATATGCCAATGAAAGGCGTCGATACTCAGTGTCTGCTGGTTCTGCCCCATCAGAGATATCTCGCTATATCGTTGAGTGCGTTGATCGAGTCGTCGGTGAACAGTAACAGGAGATTGCAGCTTATATCGAAGCCTTCGATACGATACCCAACCTCAATCGAGAGCGTACGTTTCCAGCGCTTGAGTGTACCCGGATCCGGTAGGTGGTAGTGCTGGCCCAAAATCACCGGCACGCCTTGACTGAACTCTATATCAAGCTGCCGACCCAGTTCTCCCAGATAGGCGCTTATCAGCACGTTGGACACATCGAGCAGCATTTCGCGCTGATGAGAGGGCGTAAGATCGCCTTCGACTTTCATAAGGCGTGCCATGTCTTCCATGCTGTGCTGGTCGAATATCAGCAACGCCTCGCCAGCGATCCCGGGCCCGATAAAGCCTTGGCAGAGCGTTCCGCTGCTGTCGGACTCTATGCGCAACTGTTCAAGAAGTGCGGCAATATCGTCGGATGCGCACATTCTTACCTTGGGAACAGGGAGGTGGATGAAAACGCCGAGCAGCTCGGAGAGCAGGGCGCCGGCTCTGCCCATGGCAACGTTGGAGAGTTCCTGATACAGCTCATCGAAAGAGGGGGCTGAGCTGCCTTGCGCCTTTGGTTGTGCGCTCTGGCGCTTTTCGAGTTCGTCAGCCAGACCGTATTCGGCGAGCGATTGCTGAAGCAGTTTTGCGTCTATGGGCTTGTTAATAAATCCCAGCGCGCCGAGACCGAGTACGCGGCTTTTTGCCTCGCTCTGTACGTCGCCAGACACCACAATGACCAATGTTTGGAGGTCTTGCGCACGAATTCTCTCCAGAACCTGATAGCCATCGAGAATCGGCATATTAAGATCAAGAAAGAGAAGGTGGCCTTTGCCTGCGCGGATCGCCTCAAGCGCTTCCAGTCCGTGGCTGGCTTCGGTGATACTGACGTTCCATTCGGACAGGGCTCGAATCATCTGCTTGCGTGCAAAAGCGGAGTCGTCGCAGATTAGAACGGGTATGGGCGCACTCACCATGGCTCCTTGATGGGTGTGGCTGGCTATGGTTTTTTATTCAAATAGTCTGCTTCTGCCCGGCACTCCTAAAGACCGGCCAGAAGAAGCTAACTATTTGAATCGAAAAGGAGCCTCTGGTCAAGTAATAACCAAAACTGAATCAGCCAGTCACGCGAACACGCTTGTTGCCGGAGCTCTGTGCTTTGGGTTCGATGCTGCGTTTTGACTCGGCGCGGGCGTCGATGATGTTTTTCAGCGCAATCAGAAAGCCCATGCCCACAAAGGCACCGGGCGGCAGAATGGCAAACAGGAAACCCTCGTAATGCCCTGATAATACGATGGTCCAGTGGCGCGCGCCTTCCCCAAACAGCAGGTGCATGTTCGAGAAGATGGCGCCAGTACCCAGTATCTCGCGGATGGCACCCAGTACAACGAGGACACTGGTAAAGCCGACCCCCATCATGAAACCGTCCAGTAATGAGGCGGATACGGGGTTTTTAGCGGCGAATGCATCGGCGCGTCCCATGATGACGCAGTTAGTGACAATCAGCGGGATGAAGATACCGAGGATGAGATAAAGCTCGTAGGTGAAAGCCTGCATCAGGAGTTCAATTGCGGTTACGAAAGACGCAATGATCATGACAAATATCGGCAGGCGCACAGTCTCCGGAACCAGGTGGCGAAATAGAGAAACCGTCAGGTTGGAGCTGCTCAGAACCAGGGTGCTGGCAAGGCCGAGGCCCAGTGCATTGACGACCGAGCTGGTGACGGCCAAAAGCGGGCAAAGGCCGAGCAATTGTACGAGCGCAGGGTTGTTATGCCATAGCCCGTTCAGGGTGATCTTTCGATAATCGACGCTCATGCTGATGCTCCTGTTATTCGCCCTTATGGTCGGCGACCGGTGTGAGCAGTTGCGCTTGGTGGGCGCGGAAGTACTGAATCGCACGGCCTGTGGCGTTTACTACAGCCCGTGGTGTGATAGTGGCGCCCGTGAACTGGTCAAAGCGACCGCCATCTTTTTTGACAGCCCAGCTGCTGTCGTTATTGCCATCCATAGACTGTCCGACAAAATTCTCAAGCCAGTTAGACTTGGCGGGTTCTATCTTGTCACCCAGTCCCGGTGTTTCCTTGTGTGATGTTACTCGAACGCCAGCGACGCTGCCGTCGCGATTGAGGCCGACGAGCAGCCCGATGTCACCGCTGTAACCATCTGGGGCGACAACCGGCATGATGATGCCACGAACCTCTCCGTCGACTATCGCCTGCCAGGCATAGCGCGACTGGCTGAGGCCCAGCTCCGGTGCGGTGAGCGGCACGCGGTGCTCATGCAGTTTGTCATCGATGGAGCGGGGCAGTATCTCATAAAGCGCCTTGGCTTCTGCTTCGGCGATATTGGATTCGATTTTATCTTTGGTTGCGACCTGGGTAACGGCTATTACGCCTGCTGTGACAATAGCAAAAATGCCGATACCCAGGCTGCTGCGACGTACTGCGCCAAACATCTCTGTCATGACTAGTTCTTCCCTTTCATGCCGCGGTTGGCGCTGGAATGGCCGTAGGTACGAGGCTGGGTGTACTGGTCTATGAACGGTGCACACAGGTTCATCAGCAGCACCCCAAAAGCCACCGCATCCGGATAGCTGCCCCACGTGCGGATGATATAGATAAGAATGCCCAGTAAGGCCCCGAACACGATCTTGCCCCGGTTGCTTGTTGCCGAAGTGACCGGGTCGGTCGCGATGAAAAATGCGCCAAGCATGGTAGCACCCACGCCCAGGTGCACCATCGGACTTATGTAGTTGTCGGGGTCGAAGCCATAAAATGCGCTGGCGGTCAGGAATAGGGCAATCAGCATCGAAAGCGGGGTGTGCCAGGTGAAAATCTTGCGTGACAGCAGAAAGATGCCGCCCATGAACCAGGCTGCACTGACCGCGTACCAGGCCCCTACACCATTTAGGAGAACGTCCGAGCTGCGCCAGAGTTCCTCTGTTGTTAAGGCACCACGGTGCCGAAGCGCATCCAGTGGTGTGGCGCCGGTGAAACTGTCGTACCAGCTTGCTTCAACGCTGCCGAAGATGGCCTGTAGGGTGTCGGCAAAACTCGCGATCTGCCATCCACCGCCGTTCTGAGTCATTGGCGATGTCCAGCGGGTCATCTCGACCGGAAAGGATACCAGTAGCAAGGCGTACGCGATCATTGCCGGGTTGAACGGGTTGTTGCCAAGGCCACCATACAGGTGCTTGGCGATCACGATTGCAAAGAATATACCTGTGGCGGTCACCCACCATGACGAGAATGGCGGCAATGCAACAGCGAGGAGGATCGCTGTCACCAACGCGCTGCCATCGCTCAGGAAAAAACCGACCGGGCGTTTACGCAGTTTCAATATCGCTGCTTCAAATGCGAGCGCCAAAGAGCCGGCAAGTGCTATCTGTATAAGTGTTCCCCAACCAAAGAAAAACGTCATGGCCAGGATGCCGGGCAGGGTGGCGATCAACACCAGACGCATGACGTTGGCGGTACTATTTGCCTTGTATACGTGGGGCGAACTTAATCGAATAAGCGCCATTGATCACAGATCCTTGGATAAAGTGTTATTCATACTGGCTCAGTGTCTGGTTTAGCGCTTCAGCTTTGCTGCGCGCGGCTACCAGATCCTGCTCGATCTGACTGCGTTCTTCGTCGCTTTCGGCCTTGCTCAAAGAGCGCTCACCTTTGGTGACAGCGGCTCTGGCCATGGCGGCATCAATACGCAATTGTTTTAGGTCGATACCGGCTTGGGCTGCACGCTCAACCAGTACCTGCTCGGCTTTGTCGAACTGTGCGGTGGCTTGCTCGAAGCGCTTCTTGAGCTCTTCAACCTCTTGGCCAAGGCGGGTCTTATCCGCTTCGTCTTCGCAATTATCGATAGCAGACTCGGCCTTTTTCAGCTTGGTGCGCATGATTGATACTTGCTGCTTGAGCGCCTTGATATCAACCTCGACCGGTGCCTTATCCGTGCCGCTGGCCTCGGCTTTCTCGTATGCTTGCTGAGCTTCGTTTGCCTTCTGCTCAAGAGTGGCGACGGTGGCACGAAGTTTGTCGACTCCGTCGAGGCCCTTGTCCTCGGCGTTCTTGAGCGCGTCCTGTGCCTTTTTCAGCTTGGTTCTCGCGACGGCCGCGGCTATTTTTAGCTGTTTGGACTGGTCGTCACCGCCTTCGCTGCCAGAGGAGGCGCTGCTGGCTAACGCTTTTTCCGCTTCATCAGCCTTGCTGCGGGCTTCATTGAGGGCTGCTTCGAGCTCTGCAAGATTGTCGGCATTTAGTGCGGCGGCTTCGTCATAGGCTTTCTGCGCTTTCTTGAGCTTGGTGCGTGCAACGGCAGCCGCGGTCTTCAGCTGCTTGGCATCCGGTGCTGCCGTTTCAGGGGCTGCGGCTTCGCTGCTCTGTACGGCTGTTTTTTGGCTTTGCGCCTTGGCTGCCTCGGCGGCGCGGGCCTTGCGGCGAGCCTCTTTCTCTGCGGCCTCCTGCTCAAGGCGTGCCTGACGCGCTTCGAAGCGCTGGCGGGCGTGGTCCGCTTTCTGTTGATCGCGCTCTTCGGTTCTGATTTCCGATTTTGCGAATCGGTAGTACTGCACCAGCGGTATACTGCTAGGGCAGACGTAGGCACAGGCACCGCATTCGATGCAATCGAACAGGTTGTGGTGTTTGGCCTTCTCGAACTCCCGTCCCTTTGCGAACCAGTAAAGTTGCTGTGGCAACAGCTCCGCAGGGCAGGCCTGCTCGCACATGCCGCAACGGATGCAGGCCTGAGTGGGCGGTGCGGCCGGCATTTCGTGCTCGGTGGCGGCAATCAGGCAGTTAGTGGTTTTGATCAGCGGAATCTGATCATTCTCAACTGTCACGCCCATCATGGGTCCGCCCATGACAAGCTTGGACAGTGCCTCGGGGCGAACGTCGCAGGCTTCAAGCAGAGTGCTGAACGGTGTGCCGATCAGCGCCTCCAGATTTTTGGGGTGACGTACGGCATCCCCTGTAACAGTCACGATGCGTGAAATCAGCGGCTCACCGAAATGTACAGCACGATATATAGCCGCTGTTGTGCCGACGTTCTGGCAGACGATGCCGATGTCGGCAGGGATGCGTCCACTGGGTACTTCGATATCGGTCAGCAGCTTGATCAACTGGCGTTCACCGCCGGAGGGGTATTTGGTCGGAACCACCACGATGTCGATGTTGAGGTCGGTGTGCTTGAGTACAGCCTCTAATGCGTGGATCGCGTTGGGTTTGTTGTCCTCGATGCCGATCAGGACATGGCTGGGCCTCAGTATGTGGGCGATGATCTCGATGCCGCCCAGTACTTCGTGAGCACGCTCGCGCATCAGCATGTCATCGGCCGTGATATAAGGCTCGCACTCGGCAGCGTTGATGATCAGCGTATTGACGATATGATCTTCGCTGAGGTGCAGCTTTACGTCGGTTGGGAAGCCGGCACCGCCCATGCCAGCTATGCCGCTGGCGCGAATGTGTTCGATCAGGTCAGTGCGTTTTAGCTGCTTGTAATCGCCAAGGCCCTGATGTTCGATCCAGCGGTCTTCGCCGTCAGCCTCAATGACAATACACTCTGCACTTAGGCCTGAGGCGTGAGGAATCGGGTATTCCGCTATATCCACTACCTTGCCCGAGGTGGGGGCGTGAATGGATGCACTGATGCGGCTGATCGGTTCGGCGATCATTTGCCCCTTGAGAACAGTGTCGCCCACTTTTACCAGCGGCAAAGAGGGGCCGCCGATATGCTGCTGCATCGGCAGTACCAGCTTATCGGGTACAGGTGCTTTAGAGATCGGCGCACGCGTAGACTGTTTCTTGTTTTCCGGTGGGTGGATGCCGCCGTGGAAAGCAAATACCTTGGACATCAGTGGGCCTCCGAAGCGGATAAACCGCGGCCCCGGTCGGTGGCGATCAGTTGCATTGGGCTAGGTGGCTCCGGCCATTTCCAGGTATTCGGTGTGGTTTCGATCGGAATCATGTCGATACAGTCAACAGGGCAGGGCTCGACGCACAGGTCACAGCCTGTGCATTCGCTGGTGATCACGGTGTGCATCTGCTTGGCAGCGCCGAGGATTGCATCGACAGGGCAGGCTTGTATGCATTTTGTGCAACCGATGCACTCATCCTCGCGGATATAGGCCACAGACCGGGGCTTCTCTTCCCCATGCTCGGCATCCAGGGGCACGGCTTCTACATCAAGCAGGTCTGCCAGGGCATCGATGGTGCTCTGGCCGCCCGGCGGGCACTTGTTGATAGCATCGCCGCCGGCGATTGCTTCAGCGTAGGGGCGGCAGCCCGGATAGCCGCACTGGCCGCACTGGGTCTGGGGCAGGATGGCGTCTATCTGGTCGACTATGGGGTTACCCTCGACCTTGAAGCGCACGGATGCGTATCCCAAAACGATGCCAAAAACGGCCGCAAGCAGGAACAGTACGATAATGGCGGTTAGTACGGTGCTCATTTCAACTCCTGTATCAGAACCGTACCAAGCCGGTGAATCCCATAAAGGCCAGTGACATCAGGCCTGCTGTGACCATGCCGATCGCGGCGCCCTTGAACGGCACCGGTACGTCGGCCACGGCAACCCGTTCGCGAATTGCAGAAAACAGTACCAGTGCCAGTGAGAAACCAACGGCCGCGCCGAAGCCGTAACCGATCGACTGGATGAAGTCGTTCTGCTTCTTGATGTTGAGTAGGGCAACACCCAATACTGCGCAGTTGGTGGTAATCAGGGGCAGGAATATGCCCAGCAGTTTGTAAAGCAGAGGACTGGTCTTGTGCACCACCATTTCGGTGAACTGGACCACAACCGCGATTACAAGAATGAATGAAATAGTCTGCAGATAGGTCAGATCGAATGGCTTAAGCAGGTAGGTGTAGACCAGATAACTGCATACCGACGACAGTGTGAGTACGAATGTTGTCGCCAGCGACATACCCATTGCCGTTTCCAACTTGTTGGACACGCCCATAAAGGGGCAAAGTCCCAGAAACTGGACCAGTACGAAGTTGTTGACCAGTACGGTACTGATCAAGATGAGTAGAAAGTCGGTCATAACGCCTGTCGAACCTCTGGCCGCATGCAGTGCGACCGCTCGTTAGGAAACCTGCGATTTTACCCAATTTTGCGGAATAGGCTAAGCCCGGATCTCAGCGAGATCCGGGCTTAGCCATATCGACAACGGGCGGGTATCCCGTTTGTGGCTGCCGGTGTCGGCGATCAGATCAGGTTGGCGTTTGCCAGAGCCTTGATGATGCTGTCAACCTGAGCGCCTGCGCTTTGGTCTGCATTCAGCGCGATGTCGGCATCTTTCGAGTATGAAGCCGTGAGAGCGCCTTCCGCGTTGACATCGGTCAGCACAATAAAGCCCTGATCTTTGAGAGCGGCACTGAGTGCAGGTGCAGAGCCTTCCGCCGTCGGCAGGTTAGCTTTCGAAACAACCAGCGGCATACGGCCGCGGTCGAAGAGGCGTTTCTCAAGCGTGTACAGCAAAGCGGTGCTGTTGTCGCCAGCTTCGATGCTTACGATTGTCGGGTGCTGACCAAAGCGGCGCGCACGCTCTTCGGTGCCGATTGCGGAAGTGACATAAATGGAGTCGTCCTCAGCTGAGAAGTCACCCGCGATGATCATGCCGGCCGCGACTGTGGCGTTGCTCAGTCGATCGACGATGATGAAGGCGCCGGTGCCTGCATGTTCGCGATAGTCGTCAGCAACCAGTTCGCGCTCAACGTCGATCTCGACACGGGCGATCTCGTTCAGGCCCAGGGTCGCGGCCGGAGAGTGCTCCATGGTGTTCACGTCAATGCGGTGACGGATAGCCGTCACGCTACCGGCACTGCGTGAAGCGGCCAGTTTGATATCGTAGGTGCGTCCCGGTACCAGTTCCTGCTCGGACATCCAAACAAGATGGGCGTCAAACCGGCGACAAACGTCTGGCTTGTGATGCTTGTGTACGATCAGGTCGCCACGGGAGATATCGATCTCATCTTCCAGTGTCAGCGTAACCGACATCGGCGGGAAGGCTTCTTGAAGCTCTCCGTCGAAGGTGACGATTGACTTAACCTTGCTCGACTTTCCGGATGGCAGCACGGTGATTTCATCACCCGGGCGTACGATGCCGGAGGTGAGGGTGCCGCAATAGCCGCGGAAGTTCAGGTTCGGGCGGTTAACGTACTGAACGGGGAAACGCAGCGCCTCTATGTTGATATCGCTGGCAATCTCGATGTTTTCAAGCAGTGCCATCAGGGGGTCGCCAGCATACCAGGGCGTGCTCTCGGACGCGTTTACAACGTTATCGCCCTTGAGTGCGGAGATCGGCACAAAACGAATGTCAGGCAGGTCGAGCTGCTCTGCAAACTGCATGTAATCCTGCTTGATCTGTTCGAAGCGCTCTTCGCTGAAATCGACCAGATCCATCTTGTTGATGGCCACGATTGTATGCTTGATGCCCAGCAGGGAGACGATAAAGCTGTGGCGGCGTGTCTGTACCTGAACACCATGACGGGCGTCGATCAGGATAATCGCCAGATCGCAGGTCGAGGCTCCAGTGGCCATGTTGCGGGTGTACTGCTCATGTCCCGGGGTATCGGCAATGATAAATTTGCGCTTGGCGGTGGAGAAGTAGCGGTACGCAACATCGATCGTGATGCCTTGTTCGCGCTCTGCCTGCAAGCCGTCAACCAGCAGTGCCAGGTCGATCTCTTCGCCGGTGGTGCCGACTTTTTTGCTGTCCGACTGGATGGCAGCGAGCTGGTCTTCGTAGATCATTTTGGAGTCGTGCAGAAGGCGTCCGATCAGTGTGGACTTGCCGTCGTCAACGCTGCCGCAGGTCAGGAAACGAAGCAGTTCCTTGTTCTCGTGCTGGTGCAGGTACGCTTCGATATCGTCAGCGATCAGTTCGGATTGGTGGCTCATATATCTCTACTCGTTCGAAATCTGTGTCAGGCGAAATGTTGGTCTCGATCAACCCGTGATCGGGGATCAGAAATAACCTTCGATCTTCTTCTGTTCCATGGAGCCTGCGCTATCGTGGTCGATAGCCCGACCCTGACGCTCCGACGTGGTTGTCAGCAGCATCTCCTGGATAATTTCCGGCAGAGTATCCGCCTCTGATTCAACCGCACCGGTTAGCGGGTAGCAGCCCAGCGTACGGAACCGGATCGGCTTCATCATCGGTACCTCACCGTCGTTCAGCGGCATACGCTCGTCGTCGACCATGATCAGCATGCCATCGCGCTCAACGACTGGACGAACAGCGGAGTAATACAGCGGTACGATTGGGATGCTCTCAAGGTAGATGTACTGCCAGATGTCGAGCTCGGTCCAGTTGGAGAGCGGGAATACGCGGATGCTCTCACCCTTGTCGATACGGGTGTTGAAGATGTTCCACAGTTCAGGGCGCTGGTTCTTCGGATCCCAGCGGTGGTTTTTGTCGCGGAACGAGAAGACGCGCTCTTTAGCGCGAGATTTCTCTTCATCGCGGCGGGCGCCGCCGAAAGCCGCGTCGAACTTATATTTGTTCAACGCCTGCTTCAGTGACTGGGTCTTCATCACATCAGTGTGTTTGGCTGAGCCGTGGGTGAATGGGCCAATCCCCATCTCGACGCCTTCCTGATTGATGTGGACGATCAGGTCCATTCCGGCTTCCTGCGCCATCTTGTCGCGGAACTGAATCATCTCCTTGAACTTCCATGTGGTATCCACATGCATCAGAGGAAACGGGGGTGTTCCCGGGTAGAAGGCTTTGCGTGCCAGGTGCAGCATCACCGACGAATCCTTGCCGATGGAGTAGAGCATTACCGGGTTATCAAATTCCGCCGCCACTTCGCGGATGATGTGGATGCTTTCTGCTTCCAGCTGCTTCAGATGTGTCAAACGGTGTTCCGGTAATTGGTTCATCATTCGTTTCTTCAAGCTGATAGGTTGTTGAATCGTTTTGAGCGTGGCGTGCGCGGCACGTCCCAATTTTGCGATGAGATTATCGCTGACTTTGTTTAAAATCAAAAAGAATAAATGGAAATTCTAAAATTCCTTTTTCGAATAAGCAGTAGTCATGCCCGCTATGTCGATATATTTCGGAAAAGAATAACAAAATTCTCATTAATTATTTTGTGTTATATGGATGTGCCATTAACATGGCTGCCTGATTATCTCTATCCAGGACAGGGTTGGGCTCATGGAGTTCGCGTACATAGTAGCAGGATTGGTCGTTGGAGTGGTGGTTGGCTTAACCGGAATCGGTGGCGGCGCCCTGATGACGCCTATACTGATTGTGGTGTTCGGTATACCGCCGTTCGTGGCGGTCAGTACAGACCTGTTGTATGCCGCGATCACTAAGTGTGGGGGAATCTGGTCCTATGCGCGCAAGCAGTTAGTGCAGTGGCGCATTGTAGGGTTTCTTCTGATGGGGTCTGTGCCGGGCAGTCTTATTACCCTTGGGTATCTTGAGGGGCTGGATGGGCTTGAGCAGATCGAGTATCTGATGAACCTGACGCTTGGCTTCTCTCTGGTGCTGACATCCATCGCCGTGTTTCTGCGCTCACGCATTCGCGATTTCGCCGCATCCATGCAGGATCATGGCTTTACATCCGGTTTGCGCAAGTGGCGCCCGGCGATTACAGTGACGACCGGATTTGCCCTGGGTGGCATGGTGACGCTCTCGTCAGTAGGCGCCGGTGCCCTTGGGACTGCGCTACTGATCGTGCTTTATCCACGCATGACCATGCCGGCAATTGTGGGTACCGATCTGGTTCATGCTGTAGTCCTGACCTCGGTTGCAGGAGCAGGTCACTATCAGATGGGTGGCGTGGATCTGGAGTTGCTTGCGTATCTTCTGGTGGGGTCACTGCCGGGTGTTTTTGTCGGCAGTCATATAGGGGCGCGGCTGTCGCCGCGTTTGATGCAGCCGATCATGGGCTCCTTGTTGATGGCGATCGGACTGCGTTTCGTGCTGTCGGCCTGAGCCTGACTTGATATAAGCCTGTTAATTAAAGAAAGAACCTTAAGAGATCCGGGGGTACACCCGGTTGAAGGTAGCCAATAATGTACATTTATAACGAAGTCGATCAGAAAATCGTCGACGAACGGGTTGAGCAATTCCGTGATCAGACCCGGCGCTTCCTGGCGGGTGAACTGTCGGACGACCAGTTTTTGGCTCTGCGTCTGATGAATGGCCTGTATATCCAGCGTCATGCGCCGATGCTGCGCGTTGCCATCCCCTACGGACTGATCTCTTCAGTGCAGCTGCGTAAGCTCGCGCACATCGCACGCACCTATGATAAGGGTTACGGGCATTTCACTACCCGTACCAATATCCAGTTCAACTGGCCCAAGCTTGAAGAGGTGCCGGATATTCTGGCCGAGCTGGCTCAGGTGCAGATGCACGCCATTCAGACCTCCGGCAACTGTATTCGTAACACGACGACAGATCCGTTCGCCGGTGTGACGCCAGACGAACTTGAAGATCCGCGTCCGTGGTGTGAGATCATTCGCCAGTGGTCGACGCTGCATCCGGAATTTGCATACCTGCCGCGTAAGTTCAAGATCGCAGTAACCGGTAGCCCGCGTGATCGTGCGGCCTCCCAGGTTCACGACATCGGTTTGCATCTGGTGAAAAACGATGCGGGTGAGGTCGGTTTTGAGGTGCTCGTCGGCGGTGGTTTGGGGCGTACCCCCATCATCGGCAAGCAGATTCGTCCGTTCTTGGCCAAGCAGGACTTGCTGTCATATCTGGAAGCGATTCTGCGTGTCTACAACCTGAAAGGGCGCAGAGACAACAAGTACAAGGCACGCATCAAGATCTTGGTTGAGGCGATGGGCATTGACGCGTTCCGTGAAGAGGTTGAAGCGGAGTGGGACACTATCCGTAGCAGCGAGCTGGCGCTGACCGATGCCGAAGTGGCGCGCGTTAAAGGCTTCTTCCAGCCGTTCGAATATGACGCCTCCGCAGCTGCTGATACCACGCTCCAGGGCCAGCTTGAGAGTGATGAAGCGTTCCGTGTGTGGTACGAGCGCAACACTCACGAGCATAAGGTGGCAGGTT
The DNA here is from genome assembly GCF_000705555.1 of Marinobacterium lacunae. Taxonomy (GTDB): domain Bacteria; phylum Pseudomonadota; class Gammaproteobacteria; order Pseudomonadales; family Balneatricaceae; genus Marinobacterium_D; species Marinobacterium_D lacunae. The sequence goes on along the minus strand of NZ_JMQN01000004.1, from coordinate 57,804 downwards.
ATCGCAGTGTTGTTGTGTCTCTGAAACCTCAGTTGGCACCGGCCGGCGATATTACTGATCTTCAGCTGGAGGTGGTTGCTGACCTGGCCGAGCAGTACTCGTTCGGCGAGGCGCGTTCGACCCACGAGCAGAATCTGGTGCTGGCCGATGTAAAAAACGCCGACCTGTACGCCGTGTGGCAGAAGCTGGCCGAGCACAATATGGCGCGACCAAATATCGGTACGCTGACCGATATGATTGTCTGCCCGGGCTTCGATTTCTGTGCACTGGCAAACGCCAAAACCCTGAATATCGCTGAGCAGATCAATCAGGCGTTTGACGATATGGATTACCTGTATGACCTCGGTGATATTCGACTGAACATGTCCGGCTGTATCAACGCGTGTGGCCATCACCATGTCGGCAATATCGGTATTCTCGGTGTCGATAAGAAGGGCGAGGATTGGTATCAGATCACTATCGGTGGTTCTGATCGCGAAGATGCGTCTCTGGGCAAAGTGCTGGGTAAATCAGTAGCCGCCGATGATGTCGCCGATACATTGAAAAAGATTCTGGAAGCCTACGTCGAGCAGCGCACCGACGAGGAAAGCTTCCTCGAGTGTGTGCGCCGTGTGGGTGTCGACCCGTTCAAGGAGAAAGTCTATGCCGTTGCTCATTGATCGACAGATTGTTAACGAAAACGGCTGGCTTCTTGTGGAAGAGGCTGAGACGCTGCCGCAAAGCGCTGATCTGTTGCTGCCGCTCGCGCTCTATCTCGAGTGTGGCGAGACCCTCAAGGGGCATAAGGGCCGGATTGCGGTGAAAGTAAACGGTGATGATGATTTGACACCGGTACTCGAATCCAAGGATCTGTTCGCAATGATTGCCATCGAATTTCCGGCCTTTCGTGATGGTCGAGGTTTCTCGTTGGCGCGCATTCTGCGTCGAGCAGGCTACAAGGGTGAGCTTCGTGCTGTGGGCTCACCGGCACGTGACCAGCTTGGGTACATGGAGCGTTGTGGTTTCAATGCATTCGAGTTTGCCGATGAAGAGTTCTCGGACGATTTTCTTAAAGCCTTCGGTGAGATCAGTGTGCGCTATCAGGGCAGTTCGGATGATCCGCGCCCGGTTTACCTGCAGAATTAATTCAGGAGACAGGATATGAGTATCGATCTGGCGGCTGCGAACGCAGCTCTGGCAGGTAAAACCCCTCAGGAGATTATCAAGTGGGGGCTGGATCAGGCCAAGCGTCCTCTGGTGACGACGAACTTTCGTCCCTATGAGGCAGTGATCCTGCATATGGTTACGCAGATCAAACCTGATGTTCAGGTGTTGTGGGTCGATTCCGGATACAACACATCAGCAACCTATCGTTTCGCCGAAAAGGTGATCCAGGATCTGAATCTGAACATCGTGACCTACATTCCGCAGATGACGGCCGCGCGTCGTAACGTTCTGATGAAGGGTATTCCCGATATCGATGATCCGTTGCACGAAGAGTTTACCCGTCAGGTCAAGCTTGAACCGTTCCAGCGGGCGCTGGCCGAGCTCACACCTGATCTGTGGTTCAATGCCATTCGCAAGGATCAGACAGAGTTTCGCCAGTCATTGGATGTTGTAACGGCAAGCAAGGATGGCGTGATTAAGGTGGCTCCGCTGTTCCACTGGAGTGAAGCCCAGATGGACGAGTACCTCGCGCAGCACGGTTTGCCCAATGAAACCGACTATTTCGATCCGACAAAAGCGCTTGAAACGCGTGAGTGTGGTTTGCATACACAGCTCTGATCGGCATCGTTAAGCAGGTTCATGTAAAGCCGGACGGTTCGCCGCCCGGCTTTTTCATATCCAAACCTGACCTCAGGTGGCAATTTTGCGCATGACAAGGGTCACGCCATCTCGTTGAGTGGGTTAGAATCCGGTCAATCGATCACAAGGCTTTCGGGTCTTAATAGCAGGGAGCGAACACAATGAACAAGCTGGCAATACCAGCACTGATACTGGCCGCGGTTGTGGTTATTGGAGCCTGGCTATGGAAACCCGGTGCGGGGGCAGGTGATGAGCTGACGGCGTATGTGCCGGCGGACACGGCGTTGTATCTGGGGGGGCAGGCGAATGCCGAGGTCAGCAAGCGGATGCAGGATTACCCCATCGGCGCGATTGACCCGGCCCAACTGGAGATGTTGTTCGAGCGCTTGGAGGCTGATGGTGCTTCTAATGCACCGGGCGCAAAGCTATTGAAAGCGATGCTGCTTGATTTTGCGGCGCACTCCAGCACCTACGGTACCCTGTTCTCGCACTACGGTTTCGACTTGAATGCGTCGCAGGCTGTCTACATGCACGGTCTGTTTCCCGTCCTGCGAATGCATATTGCCGACAAGGTGGCGTTCGACGCTTTTTGGGCAGGCCTGACAAAAGAGTCGGGTGTGACGCCGAAAGAGGAAGTGCGTGAAAACGTGACCATTAAGCGCTGGCCGCTGAGCAGCGAGGGCGCAAAGGGCGCTATCGATCTTGTGGTCGCGATGCAGGACTCGCTGGCGACGGTAACCTTGTTCTCGTCCACCGATAGCGACGAGGCTCAGCTGGAGCGCATCGGCTTGCGCAAGCCGCAAACGAGTCTTGCTGACACCAAAGAGTTGCCGGAGCTGATCAAGGCTCAGGGCTTTACCGACGATTTCGTTGGCTTTATCCATATTCAGCGGCTGGCTGAAGGATTGCTGGGTGCGAAGGACGGTGCGCTTTCGCATGATATTGGCGCGCTTGCCGCGTCTGAGGGGCAAACTAACCCGTTCGATCGCGATCTGTCACTGGTGTGTCGAAACGAGATCGCCGCACTCTTTGCCGGTATGCCGCGAATGGTTTTCGGTTACCAGAGTGTCAATATCAAGGACGAGAGCGTCGAGATTAACGCGCGCTCTTTGCTTGAGGTAGCGTCCGCCGAGGTGGTGGGGCCTTTGATGGAGTTGCGTGGACACCTGCCGGGGCATATCGACGGTGAGCAGATGCTGGGCGTGGCAGTGGCCACCAATATGGATACCCTGGTGCCGGCCTTGACCAAGCTTTGGCGTGCGGCGGGCCAGCAGACGTTCCAGTGTCCACAGCTTCAGCAGGCGCAACAGAAAATGATGGCGACCAGCCCGGCTCCGCTCGGAATTGCGACCGGCATGGCGCAGGGTATCAAAGGTGCTGCGCTATCGCTCTACGACATACGTTTTTCCGATGCCAGTGGCATGCCTGAGGCTGTTGACTTCCTGTTTAGTCTGGCGACAGAGAACCCGGAGCTGGTGCTTTCCCTGTTCAATACAACCGTTGTGCCTCAATCCGGTGGTCGGGTGCCTGAGTTGCCGCTTAATGGCGAATTGACCGATGTTGATCTGGGCTTTTTGTCACCGGGGCTGAAAGCCACTTTGGGTCTGCAGGGTAGTCATCTTGTGGTGTATTCGGGCACTCAGGGTGAGGAGGCTGCCAAAGCGCTGGCCAGTGAAAAGCTGGAAAGTAACGGTTTGATGGCGGTGAGTGTCGATTACCCGAAGATTGCGCGTTGGGTGTCTTCGCTTCCGGATTCGCTTTTGAGTCAGGTGGCTGGCGCAAGTGAGGAGTTTTGTCTGGGTCAGGCGCGTATACGTAAGGCGATGCAGAGTCAGCCGATGCGAATGACCTACAGAACCGATATGGAGTCCGGCGGGTTGTCGGGACAGACTCGCATGGAGATGCTGCCGGTTTCCCAGCCTGCACCCAAGGCGGAGGATCTGGTGGGTCGTTATGAACTGCGTGATCTGAATCAGAACTGCGGTCAGCCGCCGATGATCGGGCATGAAGAGATCAATACCGACGGCACGGGTTTTTACACCGAATATGATGCGACCGGGCAGTGCGAAACCCTGCGTTACAATTACCGCTGGACTAGTGTGGGTGATCAGCTCCGCTTCGATGTTCAGGGGGGCGAGTATCGTGATGGCTGCGATCTGGAGTGGGAGGCGCTGGATCCTCACACTGCACGTTGCGAAATTCTTGCCACAGATTCCGGGTTTGATTGCATCTACACTGATGATGACGGTGAGGGAATGTATCGCTACCAGCGCGTGAACTGACACGGAACTCGGCAGGGAGGCCGCATACGCCAAACCTAACCGCATTTGAATATCGGGAGTACAACAGGTGGACTACCTGCCACTGTTTTTTGATCTGAAATCACGGGTCGCGCTGCTCATCGGTGGAGGTGATGTGGCGCTACGTAAGGCTCGGCTCCTTGTGCGGGCCGGCGCCTGTGTGCGTGTCGTCTCGCGTGAGGTGCATGCTGAGCTCGATGAGCTTGTCGAGCTGCATCAGGGGCAGGTAATCATTGGGGAGTACCATCCAGCGCTGATGGACGAGGTGGCGCTGGTGGTGGCTGCCACCGACGATCAGGCGTTGAATGAGCGCGTGCACTATGATGCGCTCGCTCGCTCATTGCCGGTCAACGTGGTTGATAACCCGTCCCTGTGTACTTTCGTATTCCCTGCAATTGTGGATCGCTCGCCGATTGTCATCGGGATAAGTTCTGGTGGTCAGTCTCCGGTGCTGGCGCGCTTGCTGCGGGCCAAGCTGGAGACGCTAATCCCCAGTGGCTACAGCCGTCTTGGTACGCTGGTCGGCGGATTTAGGGATCGGGTGAAGGCGCGTTTTTCGAACGTTAACGAACGGCGCAAGTTCTGGGAGCACGTGCTTCAGGGTGAAATAGCTGAGCGCGTCTTTTCTGGACGTGACGAAGAAGCGGCTGAAATGCTCGAGCAGGCGCTGTCGTTCGAGTCCGGTGAGGCCGTGGGCGAGGTTTATCTCGTGGGGGCCGGGCCCGGGGACCCGGAGCTACTCACCTTCAAGGCACTGCGGTTAATGCAACAGGCAGATGTGGTGATTTATGACCGCTTGGTGTCCCCCCAGGTGCTGGATCTGTGTCGACGTGATGCCGATCTGATCTATGTCGGTAAGGAACGCGATAATCATAGCGTGCCTCAGCATGGGATTAATGCGCTGCTCGTGGCCCATGCTCGGCAGGGGAGGCGGGTCGTACGTTTAAAAGGGGGGGATCCCTTTATTTTCGGTCGCGGCGGCGAGGAGATTGAAGAGCTGCGTGCAGCGGGTATCCCGTTTCAGGTAGTGCCGGGTATTACGGCTGCCAGCGCCTGCTCGACCTATGCCGGGATTCCCTTGACGCATCGGGAGTACGCTCAGTCGGTCAAGTTCGTGACGGGGCAGTTGAAGAACCGGACCTCCGATCTGAATTTCAGTGAGCTTGTGCACCCCAATCAAACGATCGTGTTTTATATGGGCCTGCATACTCTTGATCATCTATGTCGGGGATTGATCGAGCACGGTAAGCCGGAAAGCACGCCTGTAGCGATTGTCTCGCAAGGGACTTCGCCGCAGCAGCGCGTCTTGACTGGAACATTGTCGGATATCGTTGCGCTTCAGCAGGTGGCTCAGTTACCTGCGCCAGCGGTTGTCATAGTCGGTGAGGTCGTTGAGTTGCAGTCGCGTCTGTCGTGGTTCGGAAAGGCAGAGGGGAGTCAGGCTTGAGCCTGAACCCCTCGCTCTGCGTTATCAGTGCAGGATGCTACCGATAACCAGACTGCCGGTAAACCCGATTGAATATGCGATAAGCAGGTAGAAGGAGTAGCGGGCAAAGGAGCCGAATGTAACCGCCTCCACTTTGCTCATAGCCACGATACCGGCCGCAGAGCCGATCACCAACAGAGAGCCGCCGACGCCGACTGAGTAGGTCAATGATAGCCATTGGCCGTGCGTCATGGCGATATCTGCTTTTAGTAGTGCAGCCGTCAGCGGTACGTTGTCGACCAGTGATGACAGCAAGCCCATTACGAAGTTGGCGCCTGTTGTCGGCAGCATGTCGTAAATTCCCACCAGCGAGTGCAGAACACCGATCTCTTTGAGCATGCCAACGAGCAGCAGTATACCGAGGAAGAACAGCAGGGTGTCGTACTCAATCACACGGATATAGTCGAGCAGGCTCTCGCGTTCATCGTCCTTGTAGCCTACGCGGCCGATCAGGAACATGATCGAGAGACCGAACAGGAAGGTCAGTACGGGCGGGATGCCAGCGATCACGTTCAGTATGATTGTGCCGATAATGGTCGACAGAAAGATAAGGGCGATGACCTTGCCCACGCGGTCATCGCGCCGCTCAGTCGGTATTATTTCCACTTCTCCCTGGAGTGGGCGGGCCAACAATGTAGCCAGTACCATGACGCTGATAAGCGCCGGTAATGAGAGGAACAGCAGGTCTTCTATGGCAACTTTGTTTGCCATGAATATCATCAGTGTGGTGACATCGCCGGTGATCAATGCAACCCCGCCTGAGTTAACCGCAAACACCACCATGACGGCGAAGCGAAGTGTTTTCTTCGCCTCCATTCTCAATGACAGCACGAGAGCGATCGATACTAGTGTCGCTGTAATATTGTCCGACAGTGAAGAGAACGCGAATGCAAACCCTGCAACCATGAACATCAGCTTGCGTTCACTCACTTTGCGGGGGAGTACTTTGTAGATCAGTGTTTCGATCAGACCCTGATGGTTGAGGAAGGCGACAAAGGTCATTGCTGCCATTAAGAACAGCCAGAGGCTGGCAATTTCAAGAAGGTTTTCGTCCAGTTTCTCGAGAATGGATTCCTGTGTTTGACCCGCTTCGGGAAAAAGAAATATAAGCATCCAGGAGAGGGTGCCGAAAAAGAGTGTGGTTTTGGCTTTGTTGACGTGAATGACGTCCTCGAGCACGATCGACAGGAATGCCAGTCCTGCAATCAGGATTAGAAGAGTATGCATGCAAGATGCTCCGGTAAGTGAACGCGCAGCGGCTTACTTACGGCGGGGCGACCGTGCGTGGCGAGAGGGCAAAACGGTGCAGAGGGGCTGGTTTATAGACCCAGAAGATCGTTTCCCGAGCGATGCAGAGGGTCAGTCCGTATGACTGCGCAGAGTTGCGCCCAATTCTACTCCCTGCCTAAGGTAATCGAAAGTCTAGTATCCTACTGATTTAGTACCGAATTCGCTCTCCTGATGTACAGGGTTGGGAGCGGGCTCTGAGTTTTGTTCGTGTCAGCGCGAGAACTCCGGTGATTCACATCTCAGTCGGGTATAAAACGGGTAGAACAGTCGGCCGGCTTCTACGCTGTGGATCGGGTGTTTTGCATAGAGTATGAGCGAGGTTTGCTGTAGGTCGCCTTCCTCCGGCGAGATGGTCAGAATCACTCGATGTGGGGCATCGTCGGGTTCACTGGCGATTGCAAACGTGTGTCTCAGGTGGAGCCCGTGGCACTTAAGGCAATCGAGTGATGGTGCTGCATCAGTGGGCAGCAGCACATACGCTTTTCCGTGCGGGTTAAGTAATCTTCGAATGCTAGCGAGAAGTGCATCGAGCGATAGGTGTGTATCGTGCCTTGCCTTGCCTGGCTCAGGCGTGAGCAGTCGTTGAGTGTAGAGTCGCTGAAAAAAGGTGGGTTGCAGAGGATGGCGTCGTAGGTCTTGCCGGTGGTGAACGTCGTGATATCGCCTTCGATCAATGTGAGACGATCATTGAACGGACTCAAGTTGAAATTGCTCCTCGCCTGAAGCGCGGACTCGGTATCCAGCTCTATCGCATCAACCGTGGCGTTGGGTGCCCGCTGAGCGGCGAAAAGTGCCAATAGGCCGCTGCCGGTTCCGATGTCGAGGATGGTTCGGGCGCTTTCAATAGGTGCCCAGGCTCCCAGGGTGCAAGCATCGGTTGTTACCTTCATGGCTGCGCCTGATTGTTCGATACGAAACTGCTGGCATTGGAAGTATGGATTGCGTTGGCGTCGGGTCATGTCGGGCAGCTGCTGTCTCAATAAGCATGGCGCATTGTCGGGGGAGCTGGCACACTCGCGACCATGCAGAACTGGTATGTCTATATTGTGCGGTGTGCCGACGGGAGTTTCTATACCGGCGTCACTACCGATCTTCAAAGGCGTGAGCGAGAGCATAATGGCGAGGGTGGTCCGGGTGCCCGCTACACGCGTGCCAGACGTCCGGTCGCGATGGTGTGGTCCGAGGTGCAGAGTGATCGTTCATCGGCGCTCAGGCGAGAGTACGCGATCAAGCGTCTGCGTCGTGCTCAGAAACTGCGATTGATATCAAATGGTCGTGTTTTGGGGGCTGAAGGTGAGGCGTGAATATCGATGCGCGGACTGCGCGAAGGGATGAAAATCTTTCAGGGCAAAGGTTGGCTTTTCGGCGGGCAGTTTCAATGTGCTTGTCTATACTGGCAGAGTATCAGCACACGAAAGGTGTGGTGAGCAGCAGGCATCCATTACCTCCATGCCTTAGCATGGTCCTTAGCCGGAATCTTTCCGGCGAATACGGGGGCGCCCTCGGCGGGGGCGCCCCCATTTTATTGCCGTATTACAGCAGGGTGTATTTCAGCGTTCAGGCGCGCTTTTGGTAGGGGCGTTTGGCTCCACCCTGACGGCGCTGGCCACCACCTCGGTTTTCTGTCCAGGGGCGAATCTCCAGACGCTGTCCGCAAATGCGTGCACGCTTGAGTGTCTGCAGCGCATCGGCAGAAAGTCCGCGCGGAAGGTCAACGGTGCTGAACTCATCGCTGATGTTGATGCGGCCAATGTTGTTGCTTTCCAGACCCGCCTCATTGGCGATAGCGCCGACGATATTGCCGGGTTTGACGCCGTGCTGGTAACCGACACCGATCCAGAAGCGCTCCATGCCCTCAGCCGGCGGCGCATTGCGTACCGGCTTGCGACCGTTGCTCTGGCCGTTGCTCTGGCCGTTGTTGTCGCGCGGTTCGCGGCGCGGACGGGTGGCATTCGGGTCAGGCTCATTCTCGTTGAGCAGGAACGGCTGGTCGGCATAGAGCAGCGATAATGCCGCGGCACAAACGTCGGCCGGCGCCATGGCGTCGTCACCGTCGGTCAGCGATGCCACCAGTGTGTTGAACTGGTTGATCTTGTCGCTTTCGGCGGCCGTCTTGATCCGCGTCTTAAGGCGTTCGATACGCAGCGCATTGATCTCTTTGGCGGTCGGCAGAACGAGCTGCTCCAGCGGCTGGCGCGTGGTGCGCTCGATCTGGCTGAGCAGGCGCTGTTCGCGCGGTGCAACAAACAGAATGGCATCACCTTCACGACCAGCACGGCCGGTGCGGCCGATACGGTGGATGTACGATTCGGCATCATAAGGGATGTCATAGTTGATGACATGACTGATGCGCTCTACATCCAGGCCACGGGCCACAACGTCTGTAGCGATAACTATATCGAGCTCGCCACGCTTGAGCTTCTCGACGATGCGTTCGCGCTGTTGCTGTGCGATATCGCCATGAAGTGCTGCTGCCGGGAAGCCAGCGGTACTAAGCTGTTCGGCGAGCTCCTCTGTGGCGGTTTTGGTGCGTACAAATATCAGGCTGGCATCGTGCTCCTGAAGTTCGAGCAAGCGAGTCAATGCAGCCATCTTGCTCATGCCGCGAACGGTCCAGACACGCTGTCTGATCGTGCTGGCTGTAGCGGTCTGGGCGGCGATCTTGATCAGCGCAGGTTCACGCAGATAGTTGTCGGCGATATGACGGATTGCAGTCGGCATAGTGGCCGAGAACAGGGCGATCTGGCGCTGCGGAGGCGTATGCTGAAGGATCCATTCGACATCGTCGATGAAGCCCATGCGCAGCATTTCATCTGCTTCGTCCAGCACCAGAGTCTGCAGCTTGTCCAGCTCAAGCGTACCGCGACGGACGTGGTCCATGACGCGACCGGGTGTGCCGATGATCACCTGTACGCCGCGGCGAAGCGCGCGCAGCTGGCTGTCGTAACCCTGACCACCGTAAATGGATAGTGTGCGCAAGCCGGTCAGGTGGCGGGCGTATTTTTCACACGCTTCGGCAACCTGCAGAGCAAGTTCGCGAGTCGGTGCGAGAATCAGTAGCTGCGGATACTGTTTAGCGGTGTCGATACGCTGTAGCAGCGGCAGCGCGAAAGCAGCGGTTTTACCTGTGCCGGTCTGTGCTTGACCGAGAATGTCGCGACCTTCCAGCAGCGGCGGAATTGCGCCGGCCTGGATTGGAGATGGGGTTTCGTAGCCAACCTCTGAAAGAGCCTGAAGAATAGGAGCGGAGAGTCCCAGATCACCAAAAGAGGTGGGAGCTTCGGAATTTGACATGCTGTGATTGTATACCTGAGTCGAGAAGAGGCGTTGCTGCAGGAACAATCAGGCAGCGTTGCCAGTAGGAAAGGAGCACATACTACGCATGCCGAGGAGGAATGTCCATGCTGGAATGTATTATTGTATAAAAAATGTCCAATTGTTGATCAGGGTACCTGCATCCCGCGCTGGACAAAAGGCAGCCGCGCCATGCGTTGCATCCATTGGGCAGCAGCGGGGAAATCGGCGAGATCGACCATCTGCCACTCGTGGCGACAGGCCCAGGGGTAGATCGCAAAGTCAGCGATACTGAGCTCATCAACGATAAACTCGCGATTTTCAAGCCGGGCGTCGAGCACCCGCCATAAACGCTGGGCATCCTTGTTGTAGCGCTCGATGGCATAGGGGATTTTTTCCGGCGCAAAACGGTTGAAGTGGTGTGCCTGGCCAAGATAGGGGCCGAAACTGCCCATCTGCCACATGAGCCACTGAATCACTTCATAGCGGGCGCTGGGTTCGTCAGGTATGAACTGCCCGCATTTTTCCGCCAGATACATCAAGATCGCGCCGCTTTCGAACAGGCTAATCGGCGCTCCGTCAGGGCCATCCTCGTCGACGATGGCAGGAATCTTGTTATTGGGCGAGATCGATAGAAAGTCAGGTTCAAACTGCTCTCTATTCTTGATGTCGATCGGGTGCACGTTGTAATGGAGTCGGCAGGCTTCGAGCATTATCGAAATCTTGCGGCCATTAGGTGTGCTCCACGTGTACAGATCGATCATGTTGGTCTCCAGTCTCTCTCGCTATTCGTTGGCGAAGTGGTTATAGATGCTAATCAGCTCCTCTTCACTGAAGCGGATGATCAGCAGTTGCTGGCCAGGCTGAATCATATCGGGATCACGCCCGAGCAGCCCCTGACGGTAGTTATAGACCAATGTGTCCTTAACTTTTCGATCGAGAATGTTGCCAAGAAATGAGCTCGACTTGTCTGCAAGGCGCTCGTCGGCATCCTCGGGTATGACAGCACTGAGCGTACGACTCTGCTGTCCGAGTCGAATGCCGCGGGCGAAGGTTTCGGTCAGGCCCCTTTGCATGATGCCCCACAGACCTTGTCGGTCATAGTGGTCAACCGCGTGTATATAGAACACATCATTCGGGTTGCGGTTGGGATCATTCAGCAACTCCTTCAGACGTACCCGGTTGAGCTCAGGCAGATCAACCTCGGAGAGGTTGCTGGTGGTGCCGATCAATCCCAGATCGACACCGAAACTGGTGGCTGAGCTGGCACTGCTGGTTTCCGTCACGATTTCTGCGTCGACTGCACTCTGCTCTGGCAGTTCGATCAACTGCTCGGCTGTAACGAAATTGTTGGCTGCCGCAACGTCGATGGGCTCTTTGGCGCTGTCCCCGGTCAGGGATGCGATGTGCTCCTTGGCGGCCGCTACCGTTTCCGAATCGATGGGGGGGCTGGTTTGTTCTTCAGGTCCCGATGGAGAGGGGGCCCAGAAAAGATAGACAGCAATGGCGAATATAACTGCAATCAGAATGGCGGCAAGTTTCTGCATAATGATATCCGCAATAGTCCCTTGTCGGCGGCACGTGAGTGGATACTAGATGTGCCGGTGCTGTGATCTCACCATAATCGACTCTTGCGTTTAGGGAAAGTTGCGGATCAATCAATATGAGTTCTGGAAGGTGGCGCAGCAGTAGCGTTATGCTCGGGTTCTGTCGAACGGTGTATCTAGACGGAGGGCCTAAACCATGAGCGAAGAGGATGAGTTCTTCGAAGTGATGGCGACGGACGGGGTGCGGCCTATCAAGTCTGACAGCCGGGTTCATGCGCGTCGCAGTGCACGCCCAAGGCTTGATCCAAAGCATATAGCCCGCCGAATCGCAGCTGTCGGGGGCGAACGGGAAGGAATGCCGATATCCCCGCAGTGTCTTCTTGATCCGCTGGATCCCATAGAGTGGAAGCGCGATGGTGTGCAAGAGGGGGTGTACCGTAACCTTCGTCTGGGGCGTTACACAGTGGATGCACGATTGGACCTTATGCACAGAGCGCTTGCCCAGTGTGTTGATGAGGTGGTGGACTTCGTACAGCAGTGTGTCGAACTGGGAATTCGCACGGTACTGATCAATTACGGTCGTTCACGTGACAGAGAGTCTCATGCCAATCGTGTCAAAAGCGGACTGGCTGTCTGGTTGCCCGCACTGGATGAAGTGATGGCATTCCACAGTGCTCAGCCCCAGCACGGTGGAAATGGGGCAATATATGTCTTGCTACGCAAAAATGAGCAGCAACGCCTTCAAAATCTGGAGCGTCATCTTCATCACGGGCGTTGATACTTCTGGTTGTTTTGCCGCGTATCTCGTTGCAGGCAGGAAGAAAAAACGCTTTACTGTCAGTAGTTAAGGGATGGGCCTTTGCAGTCTGTGCCTATGAAAGCTCGAATTTAGGCGAGAGCATTAGAACGATGGAACCCTCTTTTCACGAGGAAGGCTGGCGCGGCCTTGATGTATTGTTGCTAGCAGCAGCGATTGTCATATTGGTTGTGGCAGGTTTTTCCGCCGTACAACAGGCGTCACTGTGGCTTCCAGGTCTTGCGGGGCTGGCCTTTGTTTTGCTCATACTTGCTTATCTGAATTTGAGACAGCGGCGCGCGCGGCTATTGGGGCGCTTGAGAGATCTGGAGCGCTCGCTGATAGGGGAGCGCATGACCGATAGCGAGACCGGGGTGGCCTTGCCGCAGTGGTTTGCCAGAGTACTGGACACCGAGTGTCGCAGAGCCGTCAGGGATTTTACGCCGATAACGCTGATGCAGCTTGATATCAAGGCTGGCGATCCCGCACTTAAAGCGATGATGCGGGTTAAGCTGGCCGCTATGTTGACCGAAGAGATCTCGCGTCCCGGTGATCTGGTCGGCATCGGAGAGCTTGGCGACCTTCAACTGCTGCTGCCATCCACGAATGAAAATGCTCAAGCGCTCGCCATGCGATGCATCGAAAATGCAGCTTCGCAGGTTGAAAGTGATGCAATCGAAGTGCGTCTTGCGGCTTGTACGCTTCAGCCGAAAGCGGATTTGAACACCCGAAAAATTTGTGATCAGCTCGATCGGCTGTTGCAAGAGGTGCGTAATGAGCCGAGCGGTAGCTACCGCTATCATGCAGAACCTGCTGGAGTGGGCGCGTTTAACTCTGCCGTCACCTCATGATCGGCGCCGAGCTCTGTGAGCTTCAGACTTATCTTGGCGCAGCTCGTCACCGGGCTCTGATATGGATAACCGGTGCGCGCGATGAATCACATCGCCTGGCCGCTGGTTTAGCTGCTGGATTTCCACCTTCTACCACCGGTGCGGTCGTCAGCGATATCTCCTGCGCCTATTCCGAAATCACAAGGCTCCCCTCCCAAACCACTCAGCTTTTAGGGCGAACTCTTGGCTGGGCTGTCTATGATGCATTTGCCGGCTTCAATCCGAATAGCTTTGCCCAGATTGCGGGGACGGTGGCCGCCGGTGGTTGGCTGATTCTGATTACGCCTTCCAAGACTGATTGGATCTCTTACGACGATCCCGAGTACCACAAGCTGCGGGTAGAGCCCTGGACAGCGGGTATGCTCACCCCGCGATATCTTGCTCGTCTTGTGCGACTCCTGGAGGGCGACCGGTCCGTTGTTAGATTAGGTAACGGCGCCTTGGCGCTGCCCAACTGGGTCCACGCTGATAGCGCCATTGAGCCGGTACAAACACGACCACCGTTTATGAGTCCTGATCAAGAGCGGGTGGCAGGGGTTCTGACCGGAAGTATCGCCAAGCGACGCTGCGCCTATGTTCTCAGCGCCGACAGAGGGCGCGGCAAGTCTGCAGCAATTGGCTTGGCACTGGCCGCGATGGCGTGCGGAAGACCGCTTCGAGTGCTGATTACTGCGCCGTCAAAATCGGCATTGTCTGCTGTATTTGAAAGGATCGAATCGGCAACAGGCGCGTTGCAATGGAACGGGGAATTCGCGCAGGTTGGCGAGCTTGAGATCGTCTACTTGACGCCAGCCGAGGCCTGCCAGCGACTGCCATCAGCGGACCTTCTGGTTGTCGACGAGGCCGCGGCAATTGCAACCCCTCTGCTCAAGAAACTGAGCGGCCATTACGGTCGGTTGATTTTTGCGACGACCCAGCATGGATATGAGGGCAATGGGCGCGGGTTTACACTGCGCTTCCTTGATGAATTAAAGCGCTTGGTGCCCAGTGTCGAAGAGTTGCAGATGAGCACACCTGTACGTTGGGCTGAAGGTGATCCGCTTGAGCAGGTCGTTACACGGATGCTTCAACTTGACGCCGAGTCCGAGGAGCCTGTCGTTCGGGGCCAAATACCGTTGGTCGTCGAGTGTCTGGACCGGGATAGGTTGGTGGTTGACGAGTCTTTGCTTCGACGCTTATTCGGGTTGTTGATTCTCGCCCACTACAGAACAACCCCCGGTGACCTCAGGGTAATGCTCGATAGCCCCAACTTGCAGATTTATGTCCTGCGACGAGGGGATGAGCTGATTGGTTGCGCGCTTATAGCCCAAGAGGGGCCGATATCAGAAGAGCTCGCTCGGGGGGTGTGGGAGGGGCATCGCAGGCCCACGGGGCATTTGTTGCCTCAGGCATTGATCGCACACGAGGGCGAGATCTGCGTCGCACCTTGGCGGGGGTGGCGGATTTTGCGTATTGCGGTTCACCCGGCGGTGCAGCAGCAGGGGATGGGGAGCTATTTGCTCCGGATGATCGTTGAAAAGGCGCAAGACGCCAGTGTCGACTATCTTGGTGCCAGTTTCGGTGCAACGGATGCGCTTCTTGGCTATTGGCGCAGAAGTGGTTTCTTACCGGTGCGCGTCGGTGACCAAGAGGATCCTGTATCGGGGTGTCATTCAACGCTTGTGCTGAATCCGCTCTCGGCACAGTGTCGAGCCTGGTTTTCCGGTATGAGGGCGCGTTATGCAAAGCGTTTGCGTTATCGATTGAATGGGACGTTATCCAGCCTGTCGATAGAGCTCCTACCGAGCCTCTTCAGTGAGTTGTCCTTAGCGAGGCTCAATAATGATGATACGAGTCGGCTGGTGGGTTTCGCACGGCATAAACGCTCCCTTGAAAGTACTTTGCTCGAAATGGATCTGCTTTTGCTGGCGACGGTCGCCAGTTGGCCTGATCTGGGCTTAGCTTCAGAGGATCAGGCGCTTCTGGTCGATCGTGTATGGCGCCAGCGGGATGCATCCGAGGTGAAGCATCCGCAAGGGCGTAATGCGCAACTTGAGCGTCTGAGGCATCTGACGGCCCGCTTACTGGACGCTCTTGCGGACTGAGTTATTCCAGTATTGTCACGGGTTCGCCAACAGTGAGCAGTCCCGGTTTGGTTACCATCAGGTTATGCCCGAAACAGACGCGCCCATCATCGCTTCGATGAATGCGTGCGAGGGTACGAAGTGGCTCTGATCGCGGGTGCTTCTCGCCGGTTAGTGGGTCACGGGTGATCAGTACACAGCGTTCGCAGGGCTTTACCAGTTCCAGTTCCACTTCACCGATGGCAATCCGGCGCCAGCTATCTTCTGCCCAGGCTTGCACACCTTTGATCACGACATTAGGTCTAAAACGCCGCATTTCGATATTGGATACACCCTCATCTCTGATCGCTTGAAG
Source organism: Marinobacterium lacunae (assembly GCF_000705555.1). GTDB lineage: Bacteria > Pseudomonadota > Gammaproteobacteria > Pseudomonadales > Balneatricaceae > Marinobacterium_D > Marinobacterium_D lacunae. The sequence goes on along the minus strand of NZ_JMQN01000004.1, from coordinate 41,998 downwards.
CGAGTCCTCGTTGGTCAGCAATAAGGGATAGCCATCGGCAAACAGCACAGGGCGTTCTGGCGTGCGCCCCGCTACGCGGTAGCTGTCGGGGTCGTTGTAAATCAGATGAACCGGTTGTTCCAAGTAGTCGCCGAGCCATTGATCGACGGATTCGGGAACCCGTTTGCCGGCAACAATATCGTTCCAAACCTGAACATCCTGACGCTGATCGCGAATATCCTGATAGTGCAGATAGATCGGCAGTTTTCCCGGGGCGCTCAGAATCAGTCCGTCATGAACCAGAGTTGAAATCAATTTCAGCAGTCTGGGTTCTTCGCGTGCGGTAATGAACCGGCCTTCCGGATCGCAGACCATGAATCGCCTGTCCATCGCCAACCCCCGGGTTTCCACCCAGGCACTGGGCAACGAAATAGGGGCGCCAGATTTAACCGGATATATGAACAGTTCACTTAGAACAGGAGAGGGCATGTTCTTTCCTTAGATTTCGCCGCCGGTGAGCTGTTTCGGGCGACGGCAGATTACCAATAAGCCTGAAATCATCTTGCCCTGTTCCTGTCGTAACGGGAAGCGTTCGCAGCTTAGCAGCTCAAGGCCTGCTGAGTGGGCGCGATCCCGAATGTGTGTCTCGCTGTGTCGATAGCGCCCTGACGAATGCAAAAGAAGGTCTGTATCCGTGGACTCGACGCTGAACGCGAACAGTCCGCCGGGTTTGAGGGCCATTGAGGCTACTTTGAGTACAGGGTACAGATCACCGGTGTAGATCAGAACATCGGTTGCACATATCAGGTCCATCTCGAGTTGTCGTGCCAGCCAGGCATTCATCTCTTCGTGATGAAGTTGGTCATAACCGCCTTTTTGCCGGGCCTGTTCAAGCATGCCCGAGGACAAGTCGCAGCCTAGCAGTTCACTGAGTACGAAGTGCTTACGCAGGGCTCGCCCCAATAGTCCGCTGCCGCATCCGAGATCGGCAACCCTGCCGATTTGTTTGGGAAGCAGCGCGGCAATTCGTTCCACAAGAAGTTCAGGGGCCCTGTATTCAAGCCGTCGCACAAGTTGACGTTCAAACTGCTCGGCGTGAGCGTCGTACAGATTGCGAACGTAGTCTGCGGGCGCGCTGGCCCCGATGTGGCCGCATGAGGCATCGATCATGTGCCGGGCACCTGCGTGCGATGGGTCACGCTTCAGCAGGAGCCGGTATATGATGAGTGATGCGTCGGTTTCACCCTCTTCGGCCATGTAGTCTGCAACGGACTGCAGCTGCTGTGGACTCATATGATCGCACTCAGCCAACAGTTGAGCCTCGTTGCCGGTCAGCAGCATCGCGAGGGCATACTCGCCCTGTTCATCAGCTTCTAAGTCGCCATATGACTTAAGCTGCTCGATGTGGAGCAAGGCATCCTGGGTTTTGCCTCTCTTGCGTGCGGCCCTTGCCAGCGTGAACTGTGCATCGGGCATTTTGCTGAGTCCAGGGAAGCGCTCAGTTGCCTCTGCTATTGCATCCCAGCGCTCAAGATTATCCAGCAGGTTCAGGTAGTTGAGCTGGAACGCGCCTTCGTCGGATTGCAGACTCAAGGCCTGCTCGATTGCAGTCAGCGCCTCTTCAAATCGTTCCCGCTGCTGTAAAGCTAGCGAAAGATTACTCAGCGCCTGGGCCTTGAAGCGTGGCGCCACGGGTAGCTCGGCTGCGCGCTTTAGCTCTTTGCAGGCAATGATCGGGTTGCCTGATCGCATTTTGATAACACCAAGCAGGTGGCGAGCGTTGAAATCGTTCGGGTTGCGCTCGAGCAGCGACTGGCAGATAGCCTGGGCACTGGTATAGGCACTCTGCTGCATCAGCATCAGTGCTTGGTGTAATGGGTTGGTCTCGGACATGGAGCTGAGGTTCTGTTCTTTGCAGCTTTGATTTCAGTGGTGAATTTTACCGCCTAAGCTTGCTCCCCTGCCAGATTGTAAAGGGTTCGACGGTGTATACTGCGCTGATGTGAGGGGGGTATATGGAACTGGATAGTGATCAGCTGGTCGACCTTGTGAATATGAAGATGCCGTTCGGCAAGTACAAGGGGCGTGTTCTGCTCGACTTGCCGGAGCCCTATCTGGTCTGGTTTGCAGGCAAGGGGTTTCCCGCGGGGAAGCTGGGTGAGCGGCTTGCTTTGCTGTACGAGATCAAGTTGAACGGTCTCGAGTCTATACTCGAACCGCTGAGAAAAAGGGTATGAGCCCGTTTGGTTTGGGTTAAGCCAAGGCTCGTTAGCCTGGCTGGCAGGCATTAAAAGGAAGGTAATACGATGAGAAAGATTTTGCTGAGTGCTTTGGTCGTTGTGTCATTGCCGGTTCTGGCGGCCAAGCCCGAGTGGGTGGACGATAAACATCAGGGTAAAAAAGGCAAACCTGAGCTGGCGCAGGAGTCTTCAGTTTCCCATCGAAACGAAGATCACGGTAAGGAGCGCGATAGAGCTGATGGCGGTCGATATGAGTTGCGTGATCGCCTGTCCGTTGATGATCGAGATCGCTTGCTCAGAGGGGTTCTCGTCGATCATTATGGTGTTGAGTACCAAACTGAAAAAAAACGGTACAAGTCGCTGCCGCCGGGGCTTCGCAAGAAGCTTGAGCGCGGAGGGGAGTTGCCTCCGGGATGGCGCGACAAACTGGTTCGTGGAGAGGTGATTGATCCGGTTATCTATCGCAATGCCGAGCATCTGCCCTCTGATCTTCTCAACCGTTTGACCGGGCGCCAGGACGGTATCGAATTGTTGCGGGTTGGCGATCGGATTGTGCGCGTGATGGAAGGTAGAGGTACCGTTTTGGATGTGATCGATCTGACCGATCGCGCACTCGGACTTTTCGAATAACGGTGGAGAATGGATGACCCCAGCCATAAAAGCGCTTGAGCGTGCAGGTGTCGCATTCAGCATTCATGAGTATCAGCATGATCCTGCAACGCCGGCCTATGGGTTGGAAGCTGCGGAAAAGCTGGGGTTCCCCGCCGAGCAGGTTTTTAAAACGCTGCTGGTTGCGGTGGAGGGCGATGCTCGCCGGCTAGCCGTTGGCATTGTGCCGGTCAATGGCATGCTGGACCTAAAGGCGATAGCCAGCGCGTTGAAGGTCAAAAAGGTTGCCATGGCGCAGCCGTCAGATGCCGAGCGTGCCACCGGATATGTTGTCGGTGGAATCAGTCCTCTGGGGCAGAAAAAGCGCCTGCAGACGGTGCTTGATGCCAGTGCCAGTGGTCAGGAAACGATACTGGTCAGCGGTGGGCGCAGGGGCTTGGATATTGAGCTCTCGCCTGAGGACCTGTGCTTGGTAACAGGGGCCAGCCGAGCTGCAATCGCTCGGGTGTGATTGCTCGACACGCATGAGCATGAATGAAAAAAGGGCCAGTTGGCCCTTTTTTGTTATCCCTGCGTGCCGGTGCGATCTTGAGTCGCTGCCGCATCGCTTTTCGCGCGACGACGGCGAACCTTGAACCGGGAGGGCTCCAGATCATGTTTGCCCAGAAGCTTGTACAGATCGGTTCTGTTGCGCTCAGCTATGCGAGCGGCATGGGTAACGTTGCCTTCGGTAATCTGCAGAAGTTTGATCAGGTAGCGTCGCTCAAACTCGGCACGTGCCTCGTTGAACGAGGGGATGACGCGCTCCTGATTATCCATCGCCTGTGAGATCAGGGATTCGGAGATGACGGGGGATGTGCTGTTCGATACCGCTTGAGCCACCACTTTTTTCAGCTGTGCGACATTTCCGGGCCATGCGGATAGGCCAAGCAGGTGGATGGCGCCTGGAGACAGGTTGCGCACCCGGCGGCTTTGTTTACTTGCTTCCTGCGCCAGGAAGTGGCGTGCCAGTAGTGGAATATCTTCTGCGCGCTCCTGAAGCGACGGGACGTCCAGATTGACCACATTCAGCAGGTAGTAGAGCGATTCGTCGATCTCGCCGTTGAGCATCGCATGCTCAAGGTTGCGCTGGGAGCTGGCGATAACTCGAACATCAACAGGCTCGTCCTTGTCGCTGCCGATGGCGCGTGTCCGGCCGGATTTCAACGTGGTCAGCAACTTGGCCTGAAGAGCCAGCGGCAGATCACAGATGTCCCGCAACAGAAGCGTGCCGCCCTGAGCGCGAGACAATACTCCCTGCTGTTCGCTGTTGGCGCCGCTGAAGGCGCCGCGGCTGTGGCCAAAAAGCTCCGATTCCAGCATCTGCTCGGGCAGGTCGCTGCAGCTGAGGACTTCGAATGGATTGTGTGAGCGGCGGCTCGCTTCGTGAATTGCCTTGGCCAGCTGTTCTTTGCCGCTGCCATCTGGTCCACTGATTATCAGATTGACGTCCGAAACGGCAACCCGGCGGGCCTGGTCAAGAAGATTCTCCATGATCGGACTGCGGGCAATAATTTCGGCGCGCCAGCGCTGGTCACGGCGTTGGTTGGCAGCATCCAACGCCGCGCGCACGGTGTCTAGCAGATGGGCGCGATCGAAAGGTGGCGTCAGTATGCCAAAAGCACCTTGCGCGGTGGCTTCGAGTGCTTCTGGAAGTACCTGTTGGTTTACGATCAGGATTCGCGTGATAGCGGGGTAATCATGTTGAATCAGTTCGCTCAGCGTTAGTCCATCGCGTGCACTGGTGCGTAGATCGCACAGGGCAAGTTCAATTTTTCTCGAGTCGAGCAGTTGCAGCGCTTCGTCACCGGATTCTGCTGTACGCACTCGGTAACCGGCGCCAACCAGGTACTCATTGAGCTGCTGGAGCTGTTCGCTGTTTTGATCGACAAGAAGAATTTGTGGGGTGGCGGTCATCTTTTGGGCTCCTGGCACGGCTCGACTAACGGCGATGCTACGATGAACACGGGTTCAGTTCCGTTGAGTCGCGGCTGCACGTAGGTAAAAGCAGCATCTCTTTTGCGACACTATTGAGCAATTGTAACAGTTGTTTTAAATTTATCGAATAGCTAAAAGCGCATCGCACCCGAAGGCGAAGCGCCTGTTAGTTGTTGTTAAGTCATATTATTCGAGGCGAAAACCGATCTTCAGGACAACTTGGTAGTGGGCGACCGCGCCATCCTGTATATGGCCTCGCATCTCTTTGACCTCCCACCAGTTCAAATGTTCATAGCGCGAGGCAGCTTCGGCGACAGCGCCCTTGATCGCGTCTTCGTAGCTGCTGGTAGAAGAGCCTGCGATTTCGATGATCTGATAGTTATGTCCTGGCATCTCGATCTCCTTCTTTGGACGAAAAGTGTCGCGTACATGATACTGATAATAGCAGTGCGCCTTGGTTTTGCAGCGCTGCATCGCCCTATGCATGACGGCTGCGTGCTTGAGCCTGATACTGTCGGTCACTAAGATCACATGATGTTTCGCAAGGATTGCTAAGATGCTCCGTTACCTCTTGTTTTTCCTGTGTATTACTCTTGTCTCAGGCTGCCAGCTAAGGCCGGTCTTACCAGACGATGCCATCTATCAGCGCGGTTTGGTTTCGATTGATGCACAAGGGGCTCGTTTTCAAGCATGCGGTCGCGAACAGTGGCACTCCATGGGCGAGATGCCCGATACTCTTCGGCAAGAGTATTCGAGGCTGAGCGCGGGACGAGAGGGGCTGCCGATATATGTCGAAGGTTGGGGGAGGGATTCTTTCGAGGGCTGGCAGATTCTTGACCCGAGAGTGATCGGAGGCGATCTCGATAGTTGTCTGGAGCCTTTCACCGGTACGGCTCTGTATGCTGGCGGGCTGGAGCCTGCCTGGTCTCTACTGTTAAGTGACGAGCGTCTGGTTTTCAATCAGCCCGGACGACTGCGAACGCTGGTATTCGACCAACCCAAGCGAATGCGTGTGGGTACGCTCTGGCGCTGGTATCAGCGCTTGGATGATGGCAAGGGGCAGCTGGATGTCGCGTTTGAGGTGGAGCGCAAGCCCTGCCGGGATGAGCAAGGCGTCTGGTATGCGCTCACTGCGCACGTAAATCTTGATGAGGTTCTTTTCGATGGATGCGCCCGGTATGGCGATCTGCAGCGTTTGACGCTGGCCTCACGTTACAGAACTCCGGCAGGTCAGTATCTACGTGATATCCATGTGCTGATGAAGGCCGACGGCAGTGCGCGATTGATTGAGGAAAATCACAATGGCCTGCCGTTGGTACCCAGAGCGGGGGCGTGGCGATTTTTAAACAGCGATCGAATATTGCTGGAGCTTGCCCGTGATGGCAGTGAAGGTGCGGTTGATACACTGCTGTGGAAGCTGGGCAATGACGGATCGCTCACGCTGCTGAATGACGATCCTGCCCTCGGGCGAGGTTTGGAGCTGCAACCTTTGGGGGCGCCGCTCCAGTGGCCTGAAGGTGGTCGCAAGCCACTACCCTGATCCATTCAGTCTTTTAGTAGCAGCGTCTTGGCGTCATTGATACGGGAAGCAAGCCAGGTGCTGCCACCGCGGTCGGGATGATTGCGTTGAATCAGGCGGCGATGAGCTTCGATAATGGCAGCTCTATCAGCCTCGGGCTCCAACCCCAGAATCGCCAGCGCTTCTTCACGGGTCATGTTTGAACTTGTGGTCGATACCTGCTCATCGGAGTTTGTTGCACCGGGGTCATCGACACGCCACTGTGCGCCGAAACGCTTGTCGAGATAGGTTTCAAGCAGCCGCGTGGAGTCAATGTCACTTGCCCGACATTCACTCAGGAGTTGCAAAAACTCTTCTTTGCTCAAGCGGCTCAAATTGTGGCCTTTCAATGTCCCCTCAAGTATCTCGCCATCCATCACACCTGAGTCATGTTCAAGTGTCATGGCGATCATCCGGCTGCGCACGGTGGATGTTCCGCCGCTTTGGCTTCGGCTACGCCTGCGGCTTTGGGTGTGGCGGTGTATCCAGGGAAGTACGCGCATCAGCAGGGGGAGCAGCCGTTGTACCAGTGGAAGAAGAAGCGCCACAAGGGCGCCCAGCCAGTGCAGGCGGCCGGTTATCGCAAGGAACAACAGCCCTAGCAGTATCAGCAGCAGCGCAAGCTTGAGTCCGGCGCGGGTGCGCTCTTGCGGTGGCTGGCGTCTGAGCCACAGCCAGCCTCCCCCTGCTATCAGTCCGAACAGAATCAACCCGATCGGGTTCACAATCGCTCCTTGTCAGTCATCGAAATGTCGGCTTGGGCTAGCGTCGTAACTGTCGTGTTAAAGCCAGTAGCTCATGACTGCCAGCGCCAGCATAACGTTCAAGAGCGGTTAGCCCACCTGTGGCATAGACAGCGGCTGCGCCAAGCAGTTCTTTCAAACGTTGGGCGCTGTTGAGGTCGAATCGTGCAAATGCCCCCCCTGAAAGGCGTGCAAGCTGCTCAAAGAGCAACTTGCCGTGAGGGTCGTCGCCTTCATGAAAGGCGAAGATGGGGGTGCCTCGAAGGCCCAGTTCGCCAGCCATTTCGCACAGGGCGTCAATGGGCTCTTCACAACAATCGCCAATTATGACGATGGCATTGATGGGGGCGCGGCTATTTTCATAAAGGGCGTGCTTGAGTACTCGACCGATCTGAGTGTGGCCGCCAAGGCAGGTGACCTCATTCATCTGGTCGAGAAGGGCTGCGGCGTTATTGACCCAGCCTGAGTGGTTAAACTCGCGATAGCCGCGGTAGTAGCACAGCTGAACCTGTAGCTCCCCATTTGCAGAGCTGGCGAGGAACATCTCGCTTTGCAGCTGGCAGGCACGGTCCCACGTCGGGCTGCGACTGGCTGTTGCGTCCAGGGCAAAAAGCAGGCGTCCGCAAGTATCGCTTTGCGTGGCCAGCCCTTTTGCCTGGCTAATGAAGGCCTCTATCTCGGAAGAGCTGGAAGCCGTTTTTAACGATTTGCCCATTTTCAGAGTCCACAAGTCTTACTAACCGACACCAGAAGGTGTCTTGCTTCAGTGTAGACCGCAGACTCTGTTAGCCCCAGCGATCAGGCCAGCGCCGCCTCAGAACTCGCGATGGTTTCAAGCGTGTCGCCAATGTAGCGCTGGCGCTTGCGGTCTTTTACGTACTGGGTATCGACCAACACCAGTCCGTCGACGCAGAAGTTGAAGTCGGCATCGACGCCGAAATCGAGGAAGCGTACGCCGCCTGGCTCACACAGCTCGCTGTACTGTTTGTAGAGCGTTGGTACAGAGACACCCAGGAATTCGAGTTGCTCCTTCAGAACAGTAAAGTCGGCGCTGTAATCGTCGCCTTGAAACAATCTGAGCATTTCGGCGCGGCTGTCTTCGTCGATGACGTAAGGGCTGTTGGAGCGCCCGAGATTGTCTCGGTCGCCGAAATAGTGACTGTAGAACCATACAAGCAGGTCCCGAGCTCGTTTGGGGTAGCTGTTACTCAGACTCACCGGCCCGAACATATAGCGGATATCGGGGCGGCTGCGCAGGTAGGCGCCGATCCCGTACCAGAGATAATCGAGGCTTCTGCGACCCCAATAGCGTGGCTGTACAAAGCTGCGTCCGAGCTCGATGCCTTGTTCGAAATAGGGTGCCATATCGGCGTTGTAGTGAAACAGGCTTGCACTGTAGAGCTGTTCCGGCAGCGTCGAACGGTCAAGTCTAGACACTTCCGCCAGCCGGTAGGCTCCCGCGATCTCCAGATCCTCTTCGTCCCATAGGATCAGGTGACGGTAGTGGTGGTCATATTTGTCGAGGTCACGTCGTGCGCCTGTTCCCTCGCCGACACACCGAAAGGCTATCTCCCGAAGTCGACCGATCTCAGCCATGACGGCTGAATCGCTCTGGTAGTCGAATAGGTAGATTTTTTTGCCATCAGAGGTTTCGCCGAGTAACTCGGATGCACGCAGTTCCTGCTTGAGGATCTGCCGGTTCTGGGGGTGCGCGATGGTTTTTTCGGTCTTGAACAGGGGGGATTTGTTGCGTGCAATGCGGTAAAGGTGTTTTTTAAGCAGTTTTGCCTTGAGCTTGGCTGCAACCGGAAGCGTGTCTATCTGGCTGAACGCAATCGGCTCGCCGATTCGAACGGGCAGGGTTTTGGAGCGCTTGTTGAACATCTCATGAGCCAGCAGCAGCGATGACATGGATTTGTTCAGCGTCGAAAGGCCATAGAACAGCGCGGAGTTTTTGCCGCCGACGAAGACCGGCAGAATTGGCGCATTGCTTTTGCGTGCAAACATCAAAAAACCGCTGTTCCACGGGCCGTCCTTGATGCCGGTAAAACCCGCGCGGGAGACCTCTCCGGCCGGGAAAACGATGACGGCCTCATCGTTTCGCAAGCAGTCCACGATGCGCGCGATGTCCCGCTTGCGTGTGCCCTGACCAAGGTTGTCGACGGGCAGAAACAGATTTTGAAGCGGGTCGAAATGCATCAGGACGTCATTGGCGATAATGCGAACGTCGCGACGAACCTCGCCAACCAGCTTCAACAGCGCCAGGCCATCCAGAGCGCCCAGTGGGTGGTTGGCGACGATGATAACCCGGCCGCTTGAGGGGATGTTGATCCGCTCTTTGCTGCTGACGCTGTAGCTGAAGTTGAAATAGTCGAGAACCCGGTCGATGAATTCGAAGCCGCTGACATCTTTGTTCTCGTCCAGAAAACGGTTGATCTCCCGTTCTCTGACCAAACGGCGAAGGCAGAATAGGGTAGAGCGGCGAACCGGGGCTGGCTTGGCGGCAAACCCCGGATATTTGCTGAGGAGTACCTGTTCGACGTTGATCTGCATCTTGAGTCCCGACAGTGTTACATGACGGCGACCAAGGTAAGACGAACAGGTGACGCAGAATTGACGTTATTGTGACGCTTGGATGACGATTAGTCCTCCTTCATCGCCTCTTCCCACATATCCCTGTCTTCGACTCTGCGGCCGCGATTCTGTCGGCGATCCTTTTTGCCCGGCTCAAAACGAATATCTTCGCGACGGTCCGGTTGTTGGCGGCGGTCCTGCCCCGAACGGCGGTTACGTCCGTTCCACTGTTCGTTTTCTGACATCAGATTTTCCTTTTATGGTTCTTCTTTCCCTGTAGGATAGCGCAGCTCATTAGCCAATGTTGAGCCCTTGGCTCAAATCCGCTTGAGTGCTTCGCTCTCGAATTTTACTCCACTCCAGCCGCTGCGCATGAAGTTGCGTATATTGCCATGGTCACTGCCCTCGGGGGTTGCCAATACATCTTGGTAGAAGCGCCCGAAACACTTAAGCGTCTGCTGTTCGTTCAGCTTCATCAGCTGGCCGAATGCCAGAATCTTGCAGGAGCCGCCGTTTTCGCCAGCAGCGTTCTGCTGCTCGCCGTTGCGGAATGCGCAGGGGGTATACTCAAAATGAGCATCTATCACCGCAATGGTATCTTCGAAATCCAGTGACGTATCGTTGCCGATGCGCTCTGCAAACTGTTCAGGTGTCATCATCTGCGTTTTGTCCGTTCAGGTTATATAAAGAGGGCGAGGCTACATCCATTTCGAGTAGTCGCGTCACCAAAGACGTGATGGGCGCATTGAGCTGTAGTTGAACGCATCGGCGTATGACAGCGCCGCTTATGCTGTCCAGCTCCAGAGGGCGGCCTTTCTCACGGTCGACCAGCATGGAGGTTTTAATGGCGTCGAACTGGCTGATCAGTGTAAACATCTCATCGATATCCGCTTGAGTCAGTTCTACGTCATCGGCACGCGCGGCACAGGCCGTCTCCTGCATCATGCTGTAAACGCTGTTGCCAAGTGCGGGGTCGGATGTGAGGCTTCGGGTATCCAGCCCCGTCAGAGCCGATAGCGGGTTCACACCGTTATTGATCAGCAGTTTTCGCCATAGTTCGCGCCTGATGTCGTCACTGACATGTGTCGGTATGCCAGCCTGTTCGAAGCAGCTTTCCAGAATCTGAGCAAATGATTGCGAATCGGGTGTCATTTTGCTGTTCGGCCAGGGGCCGAAAATGATTTGAGCCGGCCCTGTAGCTTCGATAATGCCGGGCCTTTGGATGTGTCCACCTATGCGGACAGCCAGTCCGCCGAATGTACGGCAGTTGCCGACCGACTGAGCAATCCGGGACTCGTTGTCGACCCCGTTCTGGAGTGACAATATCGGGGTATTCGCATGACTAAGCCACGTATCGAGCTGAGTCAGAATCCCGTCGGTGGCGCCTGATTTAAGCGTCAGCATGATCAGATCGAATTCGCTGGCCATTCGATCATTGATCAACGAGCTCAGGTCAGTGACGTCAACGGGGGCCAGAAATTCAAAGTCGGTATGGACGACATGAAGCCCGCTTTTGCGCATGGCCTCTAGGTGAGGTCCGCGTGCGACAAATGTGCAGTCGTGTCCGGCTTTCAGAAGCTTTGCGCCGTAGTAGCATCCGATTCCGCCGGCGCCCACGATGAGAAAACGCATCTGTGTTACTCCCTGTGTGTGCTATGTGTCGCGCTATTGTCCATTGGTATGCTCATTCGGAACCATCGCGTCGATGGTAGAACCAGTTTCCATATTTGACCGTATACGTCTATAGCGTGAGTAGATTGGGAGATCAGAGTTGAAAATCACCATAGACGAACTCAGGCGTAGTGCCGCTCCGGTGAAGCGTCTTGTGTTGACGGCTGCCGAGGGCAGTCTCTACACCGCTGAGGTATCGACCGACGATGGGCGATACTCGATATGCGATGCTCACGGGGCAATACTCTGCTTTCGCAGTCAGTTGGATGCGAAACGACTGTTCAAAGGGATGGGTATTTCCGACACCCGTCTGGTTCATCACAGCGCATATGGCGAGATGATCGGCTTGTCCGAAGATCGGGTTGAGCCGCTGGAGGTCCAGCTGCTCAACCCGGATCAGGATCTCTCCTGAGATGGGCGTTACTTGATCCTCATCCCCGGCTGTGCGCCTTCGTGCGGTTCCAAAATCCAGAGATCCTGTCCGCCAGGACCTGCTGCCAGAACCATGCCCTCGGAGACGCCGAACTTCATTTTACGTGGTGCGAGATTGGCCACCATGACCGTGAGTTTGCCTTCGAGATCTTCCGGCTTGTAGGCGGATTTAATACCGGCAAAAACATTTCGGGTTTCGCCACCGAGATCCAGCGTCAATCGCAGCAGCTTGTCGGCGCCCTCAACATGCTCGGCCTTGGCGATTCGCACGACACGCAGGTCCACTTTGGCAAAGTCAGTAAAGTCGATGGTGTCAGCGATCGGCTCTTGGGCATCGGCTGCTTTAGCAGGGGCTGGGGAGGCGACGGCTGCCGCGGCCTGAAGGTTCTGTTTGGAGTCTTCGATCACTTTCTCGATCGCCTCGGGCTCCACTCGCTGCATCAGCGGTTTGAACTTGTTGATCTTGTGACTCAGCAGCGGCTTCTCAACGGCGTTCCATGCGAAAGTGTCAATATTCAGGAAGGCAGCAGCCTCTTCAGCCACTTGAGGCAGAACCGGCGCCAGATAGCTGACTATCACGCGGAACAGGTTGATTCCAAGCGTACAGCAGGCCTGAACTTCCGCCAGGCGGCTTTCGTCCTTGGCCAGCACCCAAGGCTCGGCGGTATCGATATACTGGTTTGCCTTGTCGGCGATCTGCATGATCTCGCGCATGGCGCGGGAATATTCACGCTTCTCATAGGCCTCGGCGATGCTGCGTCCGGCCGCAACGGCTTCATGATACAAAGCGGCATTGGTGAGCTCAGAGTCGAGCATGCCGTCGAACTTCTTCTGAATGAAGCCCGCGCAGCGGCTGGCAATATTGACAACCTTGTTAACCAGATCGGCATTTACACGCAGACGGAAATCATCAAGGCTCAAGTCGATATCGTCGATGCCGGAACCGAGCTTGGCCGCGAAGTAGTAGCGCAGATATTCGGGGCGCAGGTGCTTCAGGTAGGTCTCAGCCATGATGAAAGTGCCGCGGGACTTGGACATCTTCTGGCCGTTGACCGTCAGGAAGCCGTGGCAGAACACGCCGGTTGGGGTGCGGAATCCGGCACCGTGCAGCTCGGCAGGCCAGAACAGAGTGTGGAAATAGGCGATATCCTTGCCGATGAAGTGGTAAAGCTCGGCATCGGATCCCTGTTTCCAGTAGTCATCGAAATCCACGCCATTTTTGTCACACCAGTTCTTGAAGCTCGCCATGTAGCCGATCGGTGCATCAAGCCAGACATAGAAGTATTTGCCCGGCGCATCGGGAATCTCAAAGCCCCAGTAGGGCGCATCACGGGAGATATCCCACTGCTGCAGACCCGATTCGAACCACTCGTTGAGCTTGTGCTTCATCTGGGACTGAACATGACCGTCAACCCACTCGCGCAGGAACTGTTCGAAGTCTTCCAGCTTGAAGAAGAAATGCTCGGAATCCTTTTCGATCGGCTTGGCACCGGAGATTGCCGAGTACGCGTTTTTGAGCTCAATCGGCTGATAGGTGGCGCCGCAGGCTTCACATGAGTCGCCATACTGGTCGGCAGCGCCGCATTTGGGGCACTCGCCTTTGATGAACCGGTCGGGCAGAAACATCTGTTTCTCAGGATCGAACGCCTGGGTAATGGTGCGACGTGCAATGTGGCCGGCATCGCGCAGACGCGTGTAAATCAGCGTCGCAAAGTGGCGGTTTTCGTCGGAGTGGGTAGAGTAGTAGTTATCGAAACCGACCATGAAGCCAGAGAAGTCGCGCTGGTGCTCGGCACTGACCTGATCGATCAGTTGCTGAGGCTCAATGCCAAGCTGGTTGGCCTTGAGCATAATCGGAGTGCCATGGGCGTCGTCGGCACACACGTAGGTGCACTGGTGGCCGCGCTGTTTCTGGAAACGTACCCAAATGTCGGTCTGGATGTATTCTACGAGATGACCCAGATGGATTGGGCCGTTGGCGTAGGGCAGGGCACTGGTGACGAGAATCTTGCGCTTGCTGTCGGTCATCGGTAGCTCAAATCGGGTTCATTGGGATTCAGGCGGCCGATTCTACGCCGAAACTTGTCTGTTATGAAGGTGGGGCGCTCTCGGGGCTGCCTGGAACGGCGGCTTGTGACGTTAATGTCGATTGGATTATGCAGGGATGTGCGATGGGAAAATTGATCATATGTGATCTAACGGAAGCATCGGGTAAGTTACCCGGCCTTGCGGAGCTGCAGCCGGAGTATCTGGCCGGTCAAGACGCATTGTTTGATGCGTTGCAGCAGGCCGACGTGGAGGCGGTTGCAATCCGCAGTCGTGGCGACGACCCAGACGCCCATGCCTGTTTGCGCGAGATCGCCAGGAGCAGGCCCTGGATTATCCGTATTCAGCTCAATAGCGACTCGACCGCACGATATCAGACGGAAGCGAGCGATGTGGCGGATGCCTCTATTCCAGCCACGGCTGAAGCATCGCGTGTTCAGTTCATTCTGGAGCGGAACCGCCCTGTTATAGCCCGATTGAGAAATCCGGGTATCGAGGCCTTGCTTGGTGAGTTTGGCGAAATTGCACCATTGCCAGAGCAGGTTGCCGGACTCAACCGGATGATCGATCAGCAGGTAAATGAAAGTACTGCATCGGTTGCGCCGTTATTCAGAGGGTGTCTGGATTACATGAAGCAGCTGATGGAACTGCTCAACAATCCGCTGTTCGGTTATGACCGCCATCTTTTCAGTATCAACGAAACGGTGCGTCTTGTGGGGCTTCGCACTTTACGCGATCTCAGCATCATGGCGCATCTGATGCACGTGTTTCCCCAGCCCGAGGAGTGGACCAGCTTTTCGTTTGAACATCTGCTGAGTCGTAATCTTGCCTGCGCGCGTTTGTCGGAGCGCATCGCCCGTGATGCAGGATCGGACCGGGTCAGTATGGGTAGCGCTTTTGCAGCAGGCCTTTTGCATGACATCGGCATGCGGGTAATGGTGTGCTTCGATCCGGGGCGATACCGTCACTCAATGGAAAAGGCCGCGGTATTGAAACAACCGATCTACGCTGTCGAAAAGCTCGACTATAAGTTGACTCATGGTGAACTCGGGGCTTCGATACTGCGCCGTTGGGGCGTCTCGCCGCGGGTGGTGCGTGCAATACTCTTTCATCATGTCCCGAAAGCTGCCGACGATAATGCATACAGTACACTCACCGCCGTGCATGTGGCGGATGCGTTGCTGCCATCTCTGCTCAATGTGATGGATTGTCCGCTTGGCGGGCATTTGTCACTGAGTTACCTCGATACTATAGGGCAGATGGATCGGCGAAGCGTATGGGAAAACATGGCGCTGGATCACGCCAATCAGCTAAAGGCGCATTGGTAGGCGCATGAGCACCGGGACTAGGCCTGTTGGAGTGGGGCGGGGCGCCTGTTAGAATCGCGCCCTGTTTTGCCAAGCCCGCCGAGGATATCGATGCCGCTGCCCCAGGTCGATCCGACCCAGTATGAAAATCAACTTATCCGCAAACGCGAACGCATAGAGCGTGATTTCGCGGAGTTCGAACTGCCTGAAATAGACCTTTTTCGCTCGCCGGATACACGTTATCGAATGAGGGCTGAGTTCAGGGTCTGGCATGACAGTGATGATCTTTACTATGTCATGTTTGAACCAGGCGACAAGCGGGCACCGGTTCGTATTGATACTTGCCCTATGGTGTCCGAGCGCATTCATAACATGATGTTTGAGCTGGTCGAGGCTCTGAAGCCCGATCCGCGGTTGCGATTCAAACTGTTCCAGGTCGACTTTCTCAGCACGCTCTCAGGCGAGCTTCTGGTGAGCCTTCTGTATCATCGCCCCATCGGCGAGGAGTGGACTGACGCTGTGCGCCCGCTCAAAGAGAAGTTTGGTATCGACATTATTGGTCGCTCACGCAAGAACAAGATTGTGCTGGATCGCGACTTCGTGATCGAACGGCTGGATATCGATGGCCGCATATACAGTTACAAGCAGACCGAAAACAGCTTCACTCAACCCAATGCCGAAGTCTGTCGCCAGATGATCCATTGGGCGCTTGATGCCAGCCGCAATGCGGGGGGGGATCTGGTGGAATTCTACTGCGGTAACGGCAATTTTACCTTACCGCTGGCGCAAAACTTCCGCCGGGTCGTAGCGACCGAGATATCCAAAGAGTCGGTACGTTCGGCCCGCTTCAATATAGAGCAGAACGGTATCGACAATATTGATGTGCTCCGCATGCCCTCTGAAGACCTGTCACTTGTGCTCAAGGGGCAGAAAGAAACGCGCAAGGTAAACGGGCTGGCCCTTGATGAGTGCGACTTCACGACGGTTCTGGTTGATCCGCCACGGGCGGGTCTTGACGATGAGACCGTCTCTCAGGTGGTTGAATACCAGCATATACTCTATATCTCCTGTAACCCGGAAACGCTGCGCGAGAATCTGCGGCAGATTACCAAGACGCACAAGGTGGAACGTTTCGCGATCTTCGATCAGTTCCCCTACACCGAACATCTGGAGTGTGGCGTTTATTTGACGCGTATCTGATTTCGGTTTGCTCTGGAGGGCGTATGGCGTCAAGGCAAGATGAGCACCTAAGACACTATCGCCCTCTCTGGCGATTGGCAGGCTTCCTGCCGTTTATCGGCGTTGCGTTCCTGAACGCCATGCTGGATCTCGGTCACAAGATTCTGATCCAGAACACGCTGTTCAAGTCCTACGATGGGCCTGAACAGGTGCTGTTGACCGCAGTGGTCAACGCCCTGATTCTACTGCCGTTTATCCTGGTGTTTACGCCGGCGGGTTTTCTCTCGGATCGATTTGCTAAGCCAAGAGTGATGCGGGTGTCGGCAGCGGTCGCCGTGGTGCTGACGCTGATCATCACGTTCTGTTATTACCAGGGCTGGTTTATACCGGCGTTCGCCATGACGTTTTTGTTGGCGATGCAGAGTGCGTTTTATTCCCCGGCCAAGTACGGCTACATCCGGGAGTTGGTCGGTACGGATAACCTGAGCAGCGCCAACGGCTGGGTTCAGGCCGCCACGATCATCGCCATCCTCGGTTCCATTGTTCTGTTTTCCCTGCTGTTTGAGCAGCGCCTGGCGCTCACGGTGCTGGTCGAGCATCAACCTGAGGATATTCTGCGTCAGGTTGCGCCTCTTGGATGGCTGCTGGTGGTGCTGGCGGTTATCGAGTGGCTATTGTCATTGAGAATGGGCGAAGGGGCAGCTCAACATGACCTTACGCTGGATATGCGCGCCTACCTACGGGGGCAGATGTTACGCAAGAACCTCTCGCGAATTTTCCAGCACCGACCGATCCTGTGGTCAGTTGTAGGTCTGGCGTTGTTCTGGTCGATCAGCCAGGTGATGGTGGCCGTATACCCGGCGTATGTGAAAGCCCACCTGGGTGAGGTGAACACCTTCCTGATTCAGGGTGCGATGGCGCTTGCCGGGGTAGGGATTCTGATCGGGTCCATTTTTGTAGCCTCGGCCTCTCGACACCACATCAATACCGGGCTGGTGCCCGCCGGTGCCATTATCGTCACCCTCGGGTTGGCGCTTTTGCCGTTCAGTCAAACGCTGGGACAGGCAGGTGTACTGTTTTTTCTGATCGGTCTGGGTGGCGCAATGGCGATTGTGCCGCTCAATGCGTTGATTCAATTTCACGCGCCAGAGGGTGAGAGTGGATCGATTCTGGCCGGAAATAATTTCCTGCAGAACGTGGCGATGTTTTCCTGCCTGTTGGCGACTGTCGGCAGTGCGTTCTGGGCGGTGCCAGCCAAGGCGCTGTTAATTGTGCTGGCGCTCAGTGCGGCGGCCGGTGCTGTATTGGCGTTTGTTCGATTGCCCGAGGCTATGCTTCGCCTGCTGGTACGTATTCTTATGCGTAACCGCTACAGGCTGGAGGTGCTCGGGTTCGAACACATGCCCGCCGATGGAAAGGGTGTGTTGTTACTGGGTAACCACATCAGTTGGCTTGATTGGGCCATGGTCCAACTCGCGTGCCCACGCCATGTGCATTTTGTCATGGAGCGTTCCATATACGAGCGGCGCCTGTTCAAGTGGTTGCTTGATCTGTATCGCGTCATACCGATTTCGCCTGCCAGCAGTCGCGATGCGATGGAGCGCGTTGCGGCGCTGCTGGAGAAGGGCGAAGTTGTGTGTCTGTTCCCAGAGGGTGCTATCAGTTACAGCGGCCAGTTGGCACCGTTCAAACGTGGGTTCGAGCGCATCGGCAAGGTGGTCCGTCGCGAGAACGTGCAAATTCTGCCGTTTTATCTGCGAGGTTTATGGGGGAGTCGTTTCTCCCGGTCCAACGCTCGGCAGAAGAGTTCACGCCGTGCTGGGTGGAAGCGTGATGTTATTGTTGCGTTCGGTGAGCCAATGTCCGTGACGGCCGATGCAATTGAAGTTCGCCAAGCCGTTTCGATACTGTCCATCCGAGCCTGGGATGCCTATACCGATACCCTGCCGACGTTGCCGCGCGCATTCGTGAGAACGGCAAGGGCGGCCCCATCTGAGTGGGCGTTGACCGATCTGCAGGGGCCGGCGATGAGCCACCTGCGGGTGTTGACGGCCTGCGCTGTGCTGCGTCGGCACCTTTGTCATTGTGTCGGTCAGAGGGTGGGCGTGCTGTTGCCATCTGCGCCGGGCGGTGTGATCGGTACTCTAGCGCTGATGATGAGTGGACGAACCCTCGTCCCGCTTAACTACACCGCGCCGTTGTCGGTGCTGGAAGAGTGCTGTGCCCGGGCGGAGGTGCAGACCATCGTGACATCTCGGCAGTTTATCTCGCGACTGGAACAGCGCGGGCTGGATATGAAGCCGCTGTTGTCAGGCAAAAAGGTGATCGAACTCGAGTCCATCAAGGCACGGGTCGGCCCAGTGGAGCGGCTTCTGACGCTTGCCATGGTTCGGCTCATGCCGGTTTCGCTGGTTGAGCGGTGGCTCGGTGGTGGTCGTACACTGGATGACACACTGGCTATTCTGTTTTCATCGGGCAGCGAAGGGGCGCCGAAGGGCGTTATGCTCAGCCATCGTAACGTGATGGCCAATCTCAAGCAGATTGCGGACGTTTTCAATATTCGTGACGATGACTGCGTGCTCGGAACGTTACCGCTGTTCCATGCCTTTGGCCTGACCGCGACCACCATGATGCCGCTGATTGAAGGCGTGCCGCTGGTATGCCACCCGGATCCTACGGATGCGGTCAACGTGGGAAAAGCGGCCGCTCGTTGGAGGGCGACTTTACTATGCGGCACGAGTACCTTCCTGCGGCTTTATACCCGCCAGAATCGGTTGCAGCCGGCGATGTTCGAGTCTTTACGGCTGGTCGTATCGGGAGCTGAGAAACTATCCCCGCAAGTGCGGGATCAGTTCGAGAATCGCTTCCACAAGTCGGTGCTGGAAGGTTATGGCTGTACCGAGACAACCCCCGTCGCCAGCGTAAACCTGCCCGACTATCTGGATACCAATTATTGGACCCTACAGGTTGGCAACAAGCCGGGAACGGTCGGGATGGCATTGCCCGGTTCGTGGTTTTGTATTGTCGATCCTGAAAGTCTCGAGCCACTGCCTGTTGGCGAAGCAGGTATGGTGCTGATTGGTGGTACGCAGATCATGCAAGGGTATCTGGATGATCCCGAACGTACCCGGAAAGTAATTGTGGAACGTGACGGCGTCCGTTGGTATGTCAGTGGCGACAAAGGATATCTGGATGCTGATGGTTTCCTTACGCTTGTGGATCGATATTCCCGCTTTATCAAGGTGGGGGGCGAGATGATATCGCTCGGCGCAGTTGAAGAGCGTGCGCAGAAGATTCTGGGGGCGGATGTGGCGCTGATGGCGACGTCGACTTCGGATGCTCGCAAGGGGGAGCAGGTCGTCCTGTTGGTTGAGCTAGGTGAGATGTCTGACGATTCGGGTGATCTGTTGCGCAAACAGTTGGTCGAGGGGGGGATGCCGCCTTTGATGGTGCCGACGGCGGTTTTCCTGATTCCCGAACTGCCTTCTCTGGGCAGCGGGAAGCCCGATCTGAAGGGGGCTAAGCAGGTGGCGCTGGACTTGATGGGTGCGGATTCGTCACAATAGCTGACAAAGTTACTCGGGAATTGTAAGTGTAAGAGGTAAATTGATGTCAGATCTCGATCAGGCCCGAATTCAGGCGTGCATAGAAGCGTGGGTTGATCCGTGGCTGAAGCAGTCATTGGGCGAAGCGCATGCGGTTAAATCGGTCTCAGTAGAAGGGGGCAGTGTCCGCGTTGAGCTGGAGTTGCCTTATGTGTGTGCCCAGGACCATGAGGCGATCAGGAGCGCGTTGACGGACGCCGTGCATGCCGATTGTGGTGATGCTCCGCTGGAGATTCGCATAGCCCAGACGGTCGCTGCCCACGGTGGTCAGAATAAATTGCCTGGATTGGCTGGAGTGCGCAATATCATCGCTATTGCTTCCGGCAAAGGCGGGGTCGGAAAATCGACGACTACGACTAACCTCGCGCTTGCTCTCAAGGAGCAAGGAGCGCGAGTCGGTGTGCTTGATGCCGATATCTACGGGCCTAGTCAGGGTATGATGCTCGGAGTGCCTGCTGGTACTCGACCGAAAACGGCCGAGGAGAAATATTTCCTGCCGGTGGAGAGTCTGGGCATTCAGGTGATGTCGATGAGTTTTCTGGTCGATGAAGACACGCCGATGGTATGGCGCGGGCCGATGGTCAGCGGTGCATTGCAGCAGTTGCTGAATCAGACACGTTGGGATGATTTGGATTATCTGCTGATCGATATGCCGCCGGGGACTGGCGACATCCAGCTTACGCTCTCCCAGCGAGTGCCGGTATCCGGTGCGGTGGTTGTCACAACACCACAGGATATCGCGCTGCTTGATGCCAGAAAGGGGATCGAGATGTTCCGCAAGGTGGATATCCCTGTACTGGGCGTAATCGAGAATATGAGTACCCATATCTGCAGCAACTGCGGCCACGAAGAGTCTATTTTTGGCAGTGGCGGCGGCGACAGGCTGGCCCGGGACTACGACTGTGAGCTGCTGGGGCAGATGCCGCTGGCGCTGGCGATACGTGAGCAGGCCGACAACGGTAAGCCGAGCGTAGTTGCTGATCCCGAAGGGCCTCACGCTAAACGGTATCTGGAAATCGCGACCCGTCTGTCCGTGCGCTTGGCGTTGAGGGCAGGGCAGGCGAGTCGCATTCCCAATATCTCGATCTTCGGCGACTGACCGCACCGTTTCCTGAAGTTCTCAGCCGGCGGGTTTTGCGTGTGCAGAATGCATACGGAATACCCGCCGATACTGGCGTTTTTACATTGAAGCGCTGTAGAATGGCGCCTCTTTATCGCCGTGCATACAGGGGCTGGACAGAGTTTTTATGGGTATTAAGTCAGACAGCTGGATCCGCCGGATGGCCGCCGAACACAAGATGATCGAGCCGTTCGAGCCTTCACAGGTACGTCGCGTCAACGACCAGCCGATCGTGTCCTATGGCACATCGAGCTATGGCTACGATGTGCGCTGTGCGGATGAGTTCAAGATTTTCACCAATATCAACTCATCTATCGTCGACCCTAAAAACTTCGACGACGGAAGCTTTGTTGATGTGAAATCCGATGTTTGCATCATTCCACCCAATTCGTTTGCACTTGCGCGCACGGTTGAGTATTTCCGTATACCTCGGGATGTGCTGACCATCTGTCTGGGTAAGAGTACCTATGCGCGTTGCGGTATTATCGTCAATGTCACGCCGCTTGAGCCCGAGTGGGAGGGCCATGTGACGCTTGAGTTTTCGAATACCACACCGCTGCCCGCTAAAATCTATGCCCATGAGGGCGTGGCGCAGATGCTGTTCCTGGGCGCGGATGAGGTGTGTGAAACGTCATACCGCGACCGTGGTGGCAAGTACCAGGGGCAAACCGGCGTTGTTGTGCCCCGAACCTGATATCGATGCATCGGCCTTTCATGAATTATAGCCTCAAGCAGATCGAAGATTTCTGGCAGCAGGTCGAGCGCACGCTCGATCAGCTGCTCGCCAGCCAGGGTGATACGCAGTTCGAAGCGGATTCATTGCTGGCGGCGTACCGCCTTTCATTGCAGAAGATTGACCGTAACCTGACCTTTCACTTCGAGCGTGAGTCCGACGGTGGGCCGGTGGAAATGGTGTTTGGTTGCGATGGGTATCCTGAGTCCATTCATGCGGTACTCAGTGTGGTGGGTGCAGCGCCCGAGCTAACCGGCATCAGCTTTCGGGCCTTTAACGAGCGCTACGACCCGGTGCCGGCATTTGTTAATCTGGGCGACGAGCTGTGTGAAATCGACGAGTTCTGGTGTTCGCTCAGGGAGCTTAAGGGCAAGTTGCAGTTGGCGATCTACATGGTCGATGCGCCCAAAATTCTCGAAATGGATCCTCGCGTAGAGGCTGCCATGATCCTGCTCGATGCTCTTATCGGTGAGTACGAGCTTATGACGCGCGTCTGGTCGCTTGACTGGTACGAGCTGCCGACCGATCCCGTCGATTACGGCCTGATTCCACTCTCCAATCTGCGTCATGCGTTTGATGGCATGAAAGAGAGTGTCGAACCCGTCGGAATTACCATTCACTGATCCTGTTGGGGTGGTTGTAACATTTTTTGCAGTCGCGAAGATGTGCAATCACCGTGATGGCGGTTAGTATTAAAGCTGATTTCGCCTGCTTTGGGGGTGCCCGATATGAGTCGTCGTTTGGCTGATCTTCTCGATCAAGTGCGCAAGGAATATGTGCAGACGATGCTGGATCATGGCGCGACTGAGCCCTACCTGACCGCACACCGTGTCTGCAATACAAGGCTTTGGCTCTCGGGCCCTGATTTGGCCGAGCTGATCGCTGAAGATCCAAAACTGCTTTCTGCCCGGGCAAGTGACCTAATCGACGATGATCGAGAACGTGCCAACCCCTGCGTTGGCGCCATTGTGACCAGCAATATTGTGGCGGCGGCGTTGGAAGGGTTGCTGGCCGTTGCAGTTAATCGTGAGTGGCTCGATGTTGACTCTGATGGACGTGTGCTGGTCGATGCGCATGAGCTGGATTCGGTGCCGTCTGTAACGGGGGTCGACTACTCCGATGCTGGCGATTTTACCCCAGCGCGAGGCCGCAGCCGTCTTAGTGAAATGTTTCATGTGGCCGAGCAGGCCTATCTGGAGCGCTTGGGTGAGGGGCCACATGACGCCTACCAGCTGGCGCTGATGGTGTCCTCCGATCACTCGATATTCACGCTGGATGATTTGGCGCCGCTATTACAGGAGAACCCGCTGTTACTGGGGCTCAGAGCTGATGATCTGGTTGATGAAGAGCTGTTCGATGGCGACCCGCCTGCGGGGATTATAGTCAGCGCCCATCTGGCTGAAATGTTGGTTCAGCAGTTGCTGGAAAGGGCGCTGGAATCGGGCGCTATCGGACATGACAGTGAGGGGCAGCCCATACTGTCGGAAGCCGATGAGGACAATCCGACAGTTCACTGATTGGCGTGTGTTGGTCAGGGTTCGAGCCAACTGTCCAAGGCGATGATGTCTTCGGGGCTCAGGCTGCCGACCACCTGTTTGAATTGGAACAGGGTGCTGACGTGATCGTAACGCGCATTTGCGTAGTTGAGCTTGGCCTGATATAGCGCGTTCTCGGCATCGAGTACGTCGACTACGTTACGTGTACCCACCGAAAAGCCTTCTTCCGTTGCCTGTAGGGCTGTTTCCCTTGATTTGATGCTCTGGGCTCTGGCCTTGACGCTCTCGACGCTCGTGTTCAGATCCCGTAGCAGAGAACGCGTTTGTTCAATCAGACCGCGGCGCTGATCTTCCTGATTGTAGAGTGCGGCCTGATTGCGCAGGTTAGCTTCGCTGACACCCGAGCTGAGTGACCCGCCGGTATACAGCGGCATAGACAGCGACAGCGCGATGCTATTGCTATCGCTCCAGTCTCCCCGCTGTGTGGACTCTCCGTTTTGCATCTCCAGTGAAAGAGTCGGTAGACGCTCGGCTCTTGCTGCCTGAAGTGAGCGACGACTGGCTTCCTGATCATACTGGCTAATACGGTATGTCAGGTTGTCCTGCAGTGCGCGATCCAGCCATGAGTCGGGTGAGTTGGGCGTCACCGATTGGATCGGGTATTCGCTTTTAAGGGGGGCGATGGTGCCAGCTTCGCCGCCCCCGAGGCGCTCTACCGCTTCCAGACTGTTGCGAAGAGCGCCCTGTGAATCGATCAGCTGCACCGCAGCTTCGTCATAGGAGGCCTGTGCATCCAGGACATCGGTGATGGCGATCAAGCCAACATCGAACTGCGCGTTGACCTGATCAAGCCGTCGCTTTAGGGCTCGCTCTTTAGCTTGGGCGAGATCTAAGGCGCTCTGAGCGCGAAGGACGGCAAGGTAAACATCAACCGTGCGCTGAATCAGCGACTGCTGCGCCAACGCAAATTCAGTCTGTGCCTTTTCATCCAGCACCTGCCCGCGACGGAAATTGAACCAGCTGCTGGCATCGAAGACGGGCTGGCTCAGCGCCAGTGTATAGCCGTGGCTGTTGCCATCGAAGTTTCGCGTGTCGGAGCGGGTTGTATCGGCACTCAGGCCGACCTGGGGAAGCAGTGCAGCGCGAGACTGTGGCAGCGCTTCTCTGTCTGCATTGTAGGTGGCTTCTGCAGCTTTCAGCTGAGGGTCATTTGCCAGTGCGCGAAGATACAGATCGTGCAACGCTCCAGCGTACGACTGGGATGAGCCCAGCGTGGCCATTAGCGCGGTGGTCAGTATCCATCTCCTTGAACCGGTTACGGCTTTGTTGCGCATTCTATAGTCCCTTGTTCTGGTTACGGGCGAGCTTGGCTTGGCGGAGCCTGCGATCGCTCAGCAGCATGAGGTCGTCACTGCTGCCGTTGGTTTCCGACAGGCTCGCCACGCCTGCGCTTGCGCTAAACTCTTTGAGTCCTGCGTGTTCGCGCATCTCGGCTTCAATCTGTATTAGTCGCTCCCTGAGCGGGGGAGGTTCCTGACGATACGGCATTAATACGACAAATTCGTCGCCTCCGAAACGAAAAACTCTGTCTTCCGGGCGGCAGATGTGGCGCAGCTTCTGGGCGAAGTCGCGCAGTACAGAGTCTCCGAACTCGATTCCGGCACTCTGGTTGATAGAGGAAAGGCCATTGATATCCAGCATCGCCATTTCGCAGTTTTGCTGATAATGGCGATAGTGCTCTTCGAAGGCGACTAGTGTCGAGTCAAACGCATCGCGACCGGGTAGGGCGGTCAGCTCGTCGATGGGAAACGTGTCCAGGTTCGGAAGATCGCCGCTAGGCTCTCGTCCATTCACTGCCAGGTGGCTGGCGATCAGGTCGGCGCACAATGACAGGAGTCTGCCGGTCAGTACAAGATCCTGTTTGCCATCAAAGCCCCAAACGCATAGGGTGCCAGCGGCCTGACCGCTGTTGTGGTCGACGCGCTGCAACATCGCCAGAGCAGAGCCGTCGTGCTCAAGAAGTGGATCGTTAGGGTATTGCTCGGCGGGGCGGATTAGCGTCAGTGCTTCGTTGCCGGCCTGGTAGAGCGCTGCCAGTACGCTGTTCTCAAGTGGGATCTGCCGGGGTGGCTGGAGGTCGCCTGAGTGCCAGTGTCCGAGCAGGTCATCTGAATTGGCGGTTTTATGCTTGAGCGCTGCGCAGTGTGGCCAGTCAAGTAGGGGGCCTAACACGGTTGCAGAGGTCAGCCAGGGGTCTCCTCCTTGAGCAAGGGCTGGTAACAGCGATCTGACCAATTGCCTCTCCCCATCGCTGCGCATGGCATCAGTGCCGATGATCAGCTGGTGCTGTTCGGCAGCAAGGGGCTCGAAAAGGTAGTTCCCGAACATTTGCGGGCCGTCGGCCGTTTCTGCCCATTTGGCTAGGGCAGCGCGCATGCTTTCGGGTAGTTCGGCAAAGCGGGTGTTGTGCCACTCGGCGGAGTTGTCTCTGAAGAGGGCGATGGGGTGTGAAGAGTGTTTGAAAATCTCGGTGATGATGCGGGTTTTCAACACCGGGCCTCCGTAGCAGGAAGAGAGCGGCAGGAGGTGTCTCCTGCCGCTCGGTCATCAGCTGTTGAGTGCCTTCGCGATACGTGCTATCGCGTCTTTGAGCACATCCATGCTGGTTGCAAATGACAGGCGCATGTTGCCCGGTGCACCGAATGCGGAGCCGGGAACCATTGCAACGCCTGCTTCGGTCAGCAGGTATTCGGCCAGTGCGATGTCGTCGGCGAACTCAGGGCGTGAATCGATAACGCTCTGGAAGCTCGGGAACGCGTAGAATGTGCCGTCCGCTGGAATGCACTCGACGCCTTCAATCTCGTTCAGTGCCGCAACTACGAAGTCGTGACGCTCCTTGAACGCTTTCACCATCTCCTTGACGCACTCCTGATCGCCTTCGAGCGCTGCCTGAGATGCAATCTGAGAGATCGACGTCGGGTTGGACGTGCTCTGAGACTGAATCTTTTTCATCGCGCCAATCAGCTTCGCAGGCCCGGCTGCGTAACCGATACGCCATCCGGTCATGGAGTAGGCTTTGGATACGCCGTTGAGCACGATGGTACGCGGGTACAGGTCAGGGCAGGCGTTCAAAATGTTACAGAACGGCTTGTCGGTAAACAGGATGTGTTCATACATATCGTCTGTCGCAATCAGCACATCCGGGTACTTACGCAGCACCTCGCCGAGAGCGGCCAGCTCTTCGAGTGTGTAGGCAACGCCGGTAGGGTTTGACGGGCTGTTGAGAACAACCAGTCGAGTACGCGGGGTTATTGCCGTATCGAGCTGTTCCGGCGTGATCTTGAAACGCTGTTCCTGGGTGGTCGTAATGATCACCGGCTTGCCGTCGGCTACCAACACCATGTCGGGGTAGGAAACCCAGTACGGAGCCGGGATGACGACTTCGTCACCTGCATTGAGCAGAGCCAGAGACAAGTTGAAAAAGCTCTGTTTGCCGCCGCAGGATACGAGAATCTGGTTGGCTTCATATTTCAGGCCGTTATCGCGCTCGAACTTGGCAATAATCGCTTTTTTCAGCGCGGGGGTACCGTCAACGGCCGTGTATTTGGTGAAACCGTTGTTAATGGCGTCGATGGCGGCCTGTTTAATGTGGGCCGGAGTATCGAAGTCCGGTTCGCCGGCGCCAAGGCCGATGATGTTTTGCCCTGCTGCGCGCAGTTCAGCGGCACGGTTGGTGACCGCCAGTGTCGGCGAGGGTTTGATGCTGTTTACACGGTTGGAGAGTTGCACGTCCAAGCCTAGGTTCCTCTTGCTATCAGTGCCCGAAAAACGTCGTGAAGTCTAACTCGATGAGCATACAGGATTCGGGGTCTACTCTAAATCCCTGAAAGGGTAAAAAACTGTCCGGGCGGCGACTTTAGTGAATTAAGTTGCCGATAAGAAATCCCTTGGCGCTGTGGTGATATTGATCTGGCCTGCCGTTCATTTGGACATGATTTGGCGATCCCAAGCGCGTTATACTCACCGGTTCGCTTCACTGCAGGATAGAAGGATGAAAGAGAGATTCAAGGTAAGTTCTTCGTTTGAGCCGGCCGGGGATCAGCCCAAGGCGATCGCTCAGCTCGTTGAGGGGCTCGAATCGGGGTTGGCGGCGCAGACGCTTTTGGGTGTGACCGGCTCGGGTAAGACTTTCACCATGGCGCATGTGATTGCCTCCGTGCAGCGCCCGACGATTATCCTCGCGCACAATAAAACGTTGGCCGCGCAGCTCTACGGCGAATTTCGCGAGTTTTTCCCCGATAACTCTGTCGAGTACTTCGTTTCCTACTATGACTATTACCAGCCAGAAGCGTACGTCCCTTCGTCGGATACCTTTATTGAGAAAGACGCCTCGATAAACGATCACATCGAACAGATGCGGTTGTCGGCCACCAAAGCGCTAATGGAGCGGGACGATGCAATCATCGTCGCGACGGTGTCTTCGATTTACGGTCTGGGTGATCCCAAATCCTACTTGTCCATGATGCTTCACCTTGACCGCGGGGACGTGATCGATCAGCGGGCGCTGTTGAGGCGTTTGGCCGAACTGCAATACACCCGAAACGATATCGAGCTACATCGCGGTACCTACCGGGTGCGCGGGGATGTAATTGATGTGTTTCCTGCAGAATCGGAGATGGAGGCGGTGCGCATAGAGCTGTTTGACTCTGAGGTCGAGCAGATCAGCTATTTTGATCCGCTAACCGGTGAAGTGCTGCGCAAGGTGCCACGTGCGACGATCTACCCCAAAACGCACTACGTGACGCCACGGGAGGTGCTGCTCGAGGCGGTGGAGCACATCAAAGAGGAACTGCGTGAACGTCTCAAGCAGATGCGTGACAATAATAAACTGGTTGAGGCCCAGAGGCTGGAGCAACGCACCCTCTATGATATCGAGATGATCATGGAGTTGGGATACTGCTCCGGTATTGAAAACTACTCGCGTTACCTCTCCGGCAGAGGTCCAGGGCAGCCGCCGCCGACCTTGTTCGAGTATCTGCCGGACAACGCGCTTGTCATCATCGACGAATCCCATGTCACTATCCCGCAGTTGGGTGCCATGTATCGTGGCGACCGCTCACGCAAGGAAACCCTTGTCGAGTACGGCTTTCGTTTGCCATCGGCGCTGGACAACCGGCCTTTGAAGTTTGAAGAGTGGGAGCGGCTCGCACCACAGATGATTTTCGTGTCGGCGACCCCGAGCAAGTATGAGGCGGAGCATGCCGAACAAGTGGTCGAACAGCTCGTGCGGCCCACGGGGCTTATCGATCCGGTTGTCGAGGTGCGCCCGGCCACGACTCAGGTGGATGATCTGTTGTCTGAAATACGTCAGGTGGCCGCTCGAAACGAACGCGTAGTGGTCACGGTGCTGACCAAGCGCATGGCCGAGGATCTGACCGAGTTTCTGGCTGAGCATGGCGTAAGGGTGCGCTATCTGCACTCCGACATCGATACAGTCGAGCGAGTTGAGATCATTCGTGATCTGCGTATCGGTGAATTCGATGTGCTGGTCGGCATCAACCTGCTGCGTGAAGGTATTGATATGCCGGAGGTGGCGCTGGTCGCCATTCTGGATGCTGACAAGGAAGGTTTCCTGCGATCCGAGACGTCGATGATCCAGACCATCGGGCGCGCGGCACGAAACGTTAACGGTCGCGCCATTCTATACGCTGATCGTATGACCGGGTCCATGGAGCGGGCTATTGGCGAAACGCAGCGGCGTCGTGAGACGCAGAAGGCGTTTAACGAGGCGCATGGCATTACCCCGCGAGGTATCGTCAAATCCGTTGCCGACATTATGGAAGGTGCCAATATCCCCGGTCGTAAGAGTAGTCGGGGCGGAAGGAAGACGGTTGAGCCAGCAGCCAACTTTCGTGTCGATGAAAGCAGCATGAGTACGGAAGAGCTGGCGCGTGCCATCAACCGGCTTGAGGATCAAATGTATGAAGCGGCACGCAATCTGGAGTTCGAAAAGGCGGCGCAGCTGCGCGATGAGCTGGAACGGATCAAGCACGCATCGATATCCTAAAGCTGACTTCAGGCTTGTTTTGCGCGGCTAATGTGATAAAACGTAAGGCGTTGCGACTAAAGTCGCAAAATGCGGACAGGACTTTTGGGGGAGCCACAGAGAGGGCTTGGGTGCTGTTCACATAAGATCCCGCCAAGAGGTGGGGCGATTATTATAAAGTGTTACAAAGGAA
The DNA here is from genome assembly GCF_000705555.1 of Marinobacterium lacunae. Classification (GTDB taxonomy): domain Bacteria; phylum Pseudomonadota; class Gammaproteobacteria; order Pseudomonadales; family Balneatricaceae; genus Marinobacterium_D; species Marinobacterium_D lacunae. The sequence goes on along the minus strand of NZ_JMQN01000004.1, from coordinate 12,490 downwards.
CATCCATGTCCTATCTGAAGCTCGGGTTTAAACAGAACCTGTTACTCGTGGTCATCCTGACCATTCTTGGATTTGCAGCGCTTGTTACCCTGTCAATATCCTCCCTCAGTAAACAATCGGCGGCAGCTGAGCAGGTCGACCTTCTGGGTCGTTGGGTTATCGATTTGAGTAATATCAAGTCAGATGTATCCAATGTCTCACGTCTTGATGGGGCGCGGGCCAAAGAGGTTTTGGTGACGCTGCAGGAAGAGAAGGCCTCCGTGCTGAGTGGTCTGAGTGATCAGGGGATGGAGCAAGCTGCTGAGCTGCAAGATACGTTGGGCAGCTGGATCGATGTGAAAAAGCGGTTGTTGGAAACCTCCGATTCAATCGGGCGCGCCAATGATCAGGGGCAGCGTGCAGCGGTCAACGAGAAAATGGATGCTTTCGAACGGACACTCTTCTCGTTTATGCGCCAGCCGTTCCGAGTGTTGAAAGATAGCGTATCTCAGGTGTTAGAGCAGCGTACTCCGGAGAGCTTCGCCGCTTATAAAGAGGCCGCCGCCGGACTCAGAACCAGCCTTGTCGAGCTCGACTTCCTCGAAACCTTCGACAAGCCGCTGACTGAAATCGAAACCGAGATGGATAAGCTGATCGACTTGCTGGAGCGCCAGAATAAGGCTGCTGCTGAAGCAGAACAGTATCTGGTTGAACTGAATGAAGAGGTGTCGACCGATCTGGATATGGTGCTCGGACAGTTGGCGACTGCGAGAAACGATGCCAATCAGGCGAGCACTACTGCTCGCACAACCATCTTGGCAGCAGGTCTTGCGGTGTCGCTGGTAGTGTTTCTGCTTCTGATGACAACTTGGCGGAAGTCCACGCGTGCTCTGACCGCAACGTTGGATTCATTGGAGAAAATCGCGGCCGGTGATCTTCAGCAGCGTTTGGCTGTGAGCGAAGGGCGTCAGGATGAATTCGACCGCCTGGGCGTCGCGGTGAACAACCTTACAGAGCAGCTGGGTGGTGTGCTAAACGGTGTAAAAGGTAGTAGCGAGCAGCTGCAGCGCATGTCGTCTGAGCTGAGCCAGACGCTCAAAGTTCAGATTTCGGAGAGTGAGCAGACCGAATCCGAAACCAGCTCGGTCGCGGCGGCGGCCGAAGAGATCAGTCAGACCGTGCTCGAGATGGCAAGTGCCTCAGAAGAGACCAATCGCCTATCAAATCAGGCTCAGGATGCAACCGAAAAAGGCGGCGCGGTCATTACGGGTGCGCTTGGATCTCTGGAGCAGATTTCGGATCTGTTTTCGCGAATCCATGAGCAGCTTAACGACCTTAACGCTGCGTCCGGCCGTGTCGATGGCGTCACCGAGATGATCAATGGTCTTGCCGAGCAGACCAACCTGTTGGCGTTGAATGCGGCGATCGAAGCTGCACGCGCAGGCGAAGCCGGTCGAGGGTTCTCTGTTGTGGCTGATGAGGTGCGGGCACTGGCGGAGAAGACTGTGTCAGCGACTTCAAGCATCAATGAGATCAACACCAACATGCAGGTCCAGATGAAGCAGATATTGGGTGCGATGGAGAATGGCCAGAATCAGGTCAGTCAAAGCCGCAGCCAGGGCGGTGAGGCGATTCAGGAGATGAGCCACATCCGCGCACTGTTCGGCGAGGTTAGCGACCGTAACCAGCAGCAGGCTGCCAGCATCGAGCAGATAGCCGCGACGGCACAGTCGATAGCCCATAGCATGAACGCGGTGTTGGACAACGTATCACGCGGGTCCGAGCGCAGTCGTGAGATCGGAAGCTTCTCCTCCGATGTCGTGGGCCATGCGCAGGGGTTGCAGGGTATGATCTCCCGCTTTAAATGCTAAGGGCGTAAAGCGCTTAAGCGACAGGAAGGGCGACTTCATCGGGAGTCGCCCTTTTTTATTGCCTTACGTATCACTTACGTAAAACTACGTAGTGTGGATTGCGTTGATATACGTATCGCTTGCGCATTTGTACGGGTGCGATTGCGCGGAATTTCGAATAGGTCTGGCCAATTAACCCTGAGAAACTGAAGATCGCTCGGACAGCGTCTAAGCTGTTCCGGTGAACCCCAAAGTGAAAGGACATAAAAACAATGTTGAAACTGACTTTTGCTCGCAAGCTGATTGCAGCTGCAGCCTGTGCTGCGGCTGTGATTGCCCCGGCTCACGCCGCTGAAAAAACCTACCGCCTGAAGCTGGCTGAAACCTGGCCGACCAACTTCGGTACCTTCAGTGTGCCTGCTCGCGAGATGGCCGACCTGGCAGAGAAAATGTCCAATGGTCGCCTGAAGATCGAAATCGACACCGCTAACAAGCACAAATCAGCCTTCGGCGTGTTTGATATGGTCCGCGCCGGCCAGTACGACATGGGGCACTCCGCGTCCTACTACTGGAAAGGCAAGGTTCCCAACACTCTGTACTTCACAACCATGCCGTTCGGCATGACTGCAACTGAGCAGTACGGCTGGTTCTACTACGGCGGCGGTATGGAGCTGATGCAGAAGGTCTATGAGCCGTTTGGCCTGATGTCCGTTCCCGGCGGCAACACCGGCGTACAGATGGGTGGCTGGTTCCGTAAAGAGATCACGTCGGTTGATGATCTCAAAGGCCTGAAAATGCGTATTCCGGGCTTTGCCGGTGAAGTGCTGGCTAAGCTGGGTGCAAGCCCGACCAATATCGCCCCGGGCGAGCTGTACACCTCCCTCGAGCGCGGCACTATTGACGCGCTGGAATGGGTTGGTCCGTCTATGGACCTGCGTATGGGCTTCCACAAGATCGCGCCTTTCTACTACACAGGCTGGCATGAGCCGGCAACCGAGCTTCAGTTCCTGATCAACAAGAAGAAGTTCGAGAGCCTGCCGGAAGATCTGCAGCAGATCCTGCTGACGGCGATGAAAGTATCGGCCTACGATATGACCATCAACTCTCACCATGTATCGGCCGAGAACTGGGTCACCATGAAGACCGAATTCCCAAACGTGCAGGTGAAGGACTTCCCGCCTGAAGTTGTCGCTGCCCTGAAAAAGGCAAACGACGAACTGCTGTCGGAAGCGGCTGCTGCCGATCCGCTGGCTAAAGAGATCCTCGACTCTCAGGCTTCTTACCTGAAGCAGAGCCGTGTTTGGACCGATATTGGCGAACGCGCCTACCTCAACAGCATGGCTGAAGAGTAAACTCTGCCCTGCGGGAGCCACGGCCTGTGCTGTGGCTCCCTCTCTGTGTTGAAACTCACCCCCGGGCCATGAGGTCGTTCACCATGTTTTTGTTACGTCTTGAACAGACGATCGATCGGTTTTCCGATCTGCTCGGCAAGATCGCCGCCATTCTTTTCGTGCTGATGCTGTTCAACGTTTTTTATGACGTTGTCTCCCGTTACCTGTTTAACGCGGTATCGATAGGCATGCAGGAGATGGAGTGGCACCTGTTTGCTGCCATGTTCATGCTTGGCATTCCCTACACGCTGCGTGCCGGTGGCCACGTACGTGTTGATGTTATTTATGACGGCCTTGCGTTGCGCAAGAAGGCCTGGATCGATCTGATCTGTACCCTTGCGCTGCTGATGCCGTTCTGCCTGCTGGTTGCCTGGTACGGTGTTGACTTCGCACGAGAGTCGTTCCAGCTCGGAGAGGGCTCTGGCGACCCCGGTGGTTTGCCGTATCGCTGGATCATTAAATCCGTTATCCCGTTTGCGATGTTCTTCAATTTCATCAGCGGTATTGGTTTGGCGCTGCGTTCAATCAATATCCTGGCGGGACATCACCAGGATGACGATTACACTCCCGTTCAGCACTAAACAGGCAGGGATCAGACAATGATCGGTATTATCATGTTTTTCGCCGCCCTGCTTATGTTGCTGGTCGGCTTTCCAGTTGCCTACACCTTTGGCGGTGTGGCACTGATCTTTGGCGTGTTCGCCGAAGGTCCCGATATTTTCGCTTTCATGCCGTTCCGCGTTCAGAGCATCATGGAGAACGTGACCCTGATGGCGGTTCCGCTCTTCATTTTCATGGGTATCGTGCTTCAGCGTACCCGTCTCGCAGAGCAGCTGCTGGAGTCGATGGGGCAGCTCTTTGGTGGCGTACGTGGCGGGCTGGCAATTTCCACGGTTCTGGTCGGTGCGCTGCTTGCGGCATCAACCGGCGTAGTGGGGGCGTCTGTAGTGGCAATGGGTCTTATCTCGCTGCCCGTCATGATGAAGTACAACTACGACAAGCGACTGGCCTGCGGCACCATCTGTGCGTCGGGTACTCTGGGTCAGATCATCCCGCCGTCCATCATTCTGATCATTCTCGGTGATGTTCTGGGTATCCCCGTTGGTGATCTGTTCAAGGCCGCGGTGATCCCGGGTGCGGTGCTTGTCGGTGCATACCTGATCTACATTCTGGTGATAGCCTGGGCCAAGCCTGAGATGGCGCCGACCGTCCCACGCGATGAGTCTCTTAACCGCCGTCAGTTCTACGTCAAGGCTGTCGCATCGATCGTGCCGCCACTGGCGTTGGTGCTCGTGGTGCTGGGTTCAATCTTTGCCGGTATCGCGACGCCTACCGAATCGGCTGCACTGGGTGGTGTTGGTGCTCTCATTCTGGCGATCATCTACCGTCAGTTCAGCTTCAAGATGATGATGGAAGCGTCAATGGAAACGGTCAAAGTTACCGCGATGGTATTTGCCATCCTGCTCGGTGCGACCGCTTTCTCGATGGCGTTCAGCTATACCGGTGGTGATTACATCGTTGAAGAGGTGCTGACGGATCTGCCTGGCGGTGCAACTGGCTTCCTGATTCTGTCGATGATTGCGATCCTGATCCTTGGCTTCTTTATCGACTTCGTCGAAATCGCCTTCATTATCGTGCCGATACTGGCACCGGTGGCTGATGCGCTGGGTATTGCGCCTCTGTGGTTTGCAATCCTGATCGCGATGAACCTGCAGACCAGCTTCCTGACGCCTCCTTTCGGGTTCTCTCTTTTCTATCTCAAAGGTGTGGCGCCGAGAGAGATTACAACGCTGGACATTTACAAAGGCGTTATGCCATTCATTCTGATCCAGATACTCATCGTAATCTCGATTATGGTGTTGCCGCACTGGTACGGGCTGGTATAAACAGAGCCTTCCATGGGCAGGGAAGAGCCGGGTGTGGGGAACCACAGCCGGCTTCTCTGTTTTTGTAGCAAAGGACCCTTAAGGCCATGACGCTCAAAATAAAAATAATGCTGTTGGCGATTTTGCCTATGGTGCTGGTGACCTCCTTTACTACCTGGGTAGGCAGCAAGGGGGCACGTCTGCTCTCTGAGCAGGAGATCGAGATATTCGAGCAAAGCCTGCTGGAGTCCAAGCGCCGGGAGCTGCGCCACTATGTTGATATCGCGCAGACCCTGATACGTCGGGTGATTGCCGAATCCGGTACGAATAGAGCCAAGGCGCAGGCCGAGGTAAAGCGGATTCTGCACGACATGACATTCGGAGAGGATGGTTACTTCTTTGCCTACGACGCCGATGGCGTCAATCTGGTGCATCCGATACAGCCGGAGTTGGTAGGGCGTAATCTGATGGATATACAGGATAAAAATGGCGTCTATGTCATTCGCGAGCTGATGGCTGCAGCTCATGAGGGGGGCGGTTACCGGCGTTATCTATGGCAGAAGCCTTCGCGGGAAGAGATCGAAGAGAAGATCAGTTATGTCGTCACCATACCTGAGTGGGGGTGGATGATGGGAACCGGCCTTTATATCGACGACATCAGCCGCGAGGTCAACAAAATTCGTGGCGAGGTGAATCGCAACATTCGTGAAAACGCGTTCACGGTCAGTGTTATCGTACTGGGTACGGTATTGATCATCGTGTTGCTTGGCGTTGCGATCAACCTGCATGAAAGCCGTCTGGCCGATGTGCGGCTTCGTGCTCTAGCTCAGCGTTCAATCCTGTTTCATGTCAATGAGCGGCGGCGGTTTTCCCGCGAACTGCATGACGGCATCAACCAGCTGATGGTATCGGTGCTCTATCGTATGGAACTGGCGCAGCGCCGCTTGTCAGCCGGTGACAGCAAAGGGCTCGATGACCTCAGCACTGGGCGCCAGGTGCTCAATGAGGCGATTCAGGAGGTGCGGCGCATCTCGCATGACCTGCGTCCGAGCATATTGGATGATCTGGGCCTTGAGTCGGCACTTGGTAATCTGCTCGAACAGTTCTCGGAACGCACCGGTGTTCGCATCAAGCGAGAGATTTCGCTGCCTGAGAAACGCTTGCCGGAGGATATCGAGATGACGCTTTACCGGCTGATTCAGGAAGCGTTGACCAATGTTGAGCGGCATGCCGATGCCAGCGAACTGGTGCTGAGGCTCGACCATATGCGTAATGCAGTGAGGCTGGACCTGAAGGATAACGGTCGCGGGTTTGAACAAGTTTCCAATCAGCATATGCTCGGCATAGGGTTGCGCAATATGAGAGAGCGCGTTGAACTACTCGGAGGCGAGTATCGACTGGATACCGGTGTGGGCGAGGGAACACGCATTCGTGTACGCCTGCCGGTCAAAGCGGTGCGTGCGTAAGGAGAGAACATGAGCAGCGAACCGATCAGGGTAGTATTGGTTGATGACCATCCGCTGGTGTTGGATGGCATCCGTGCCCGTTTGGAAGAGGAAGCCGGTATTAGCGTTGTCGGCGAGGCCTGCAATGGTCAGCGGGCGCTCGAACAGGCCAAGGCGCTCGAGCCCGACGTCATGCTGATGGATGTGTCGATGCCGGTAATGAACGGCTTTGAGGCGACTCGTGCGCTGCGGGAGCAATGCCCCAATGTGCGTGTCCTGATTCTCAGCATGCATGACAACCGCGAATATATCCTTCAGCTGATTCAGTCAGGCGCCTCGGGCTATATTCTGAAAGATGTGTCGTCAGAAGAGATGGTCAAGGCGATTGAAACTGTGCATCAGGGCGGCACCTATTTCAGCTCAGGTGCATCTCAAACCCTGTTCAGTCGTTTTGACGAACCCGCGACACCTGTTCAGGACACAGGCGTACTAACCCGCCGGGAATTGACGGTGCTCAAGCTGCTGGCGGAGGGGCGTAACAACAAGGAGATTGCACGGGAGCTGGATATCTCGGTACGCACGGTTGAAACCCACCGCCAGAACATTAAATCGAAACTTAATATTCAGACGGCGGCAGGTCTTGTGCGCTACGCAATCGAGCACAATCTGGTTCAGATGTCCTGATCGCCGACAACGGCCGGTAGCAGGTCAAAATGGCCGGCGGCCTCTTTCAGGCGACCATCCTGTTTGATCTGGTCGACAAACTGGTTGACCCGTGCCAGCCAGTCGGGCTGATCTTTCGCGACGGCATAGGCGTATTTGAATGGGCGCGGTGAGGCAATGTCAGCCGGTTCGATAAGCTTGGCCCAGTCGTAAAAACGCAGAACTTTGCGCGAGTATGGATAGTCGGTAATGAAAATGTCGGCACGTCCGGACAGCACCGACTCCTCCCGTTCACGCGGATCGCGGACCGTCAGTACTTTGGCCTGTTTCAGGTTTTCCCGCATGTAGGTTTCCATGTACGTACCTTCCTGCACACAAACCACTCCACCGGGCTGATCAATATCGTCCCAGGCCCTGAGGCTTGGGTGGGTCTTGGTCGTAACACCATACATGTGGCTCGCCAGATAGGGCTTGCTGTAGTCGATACGCTGAGCGCGACTGGGTGTGATCGCAATGGAGAACATGCCGATATCGCACTTGTCCTGTTCGATGTCGTCCATGAATCGCCCGAAGTGGGTTTCGACAAAAGTAAGCTTCACATTCAGATCTTGGGCAAAGGCGCTGGCCAGTTCGATATCAATGCCTTCAAGCTCACCGGTTTTGGGGTGGCGGGCACTGATCGAGAAATACTCAGGCCAGATGCAGACTCTCAGGTTGTTGTCTGCCTCTATTCTTTGCAGCCGATCGTCCGCCAGGCTTACAGTCGGTAGGGCGAAGGCAAACAGAAATAAAAAAAGGGTTAAAAAAGTCTGACCTGAAGCAATAGGCCGTAGGCTCATGGTGCGCTCCTTCCACAATAACGTATATCATGCCGACTATATGCAGTTTGGGGTTTCCTGCCATTGATCTGGAATCGTATTTTTGTCGTTCCTTTGATCGGAGTCGTGCTCTGCGCCTGTTTTATTGCGATTTATTTCGTATTTCAGGCGATAGGTGAGTCACGCGCTCGGGTTAGTATCGCATCCGAATCGGTGGTGTTGGCGCACACACTCGAAAGTGGCCTGGTGCGCAGCATTCAGGATGTTCAGGGACGCCTCAACAGTCTTCGTTCTCAGCTTGAATACACTGAAGACCTGTTTTTTGTGCCGGATGAGTTGCAGCGGCGCCTCTCAGCGCTGATCGAGATGAGTCCTCAGTTGCGCGAGCTTGCAGTTGTGTCCCCCGAAGGATTGGTACTCGGCAGCTCCCAGGAGGGGGCTATCGGCAAGACAGCCCCAGGGCTGAGCTGTCTTGCTGAAGGGGATACCCATCTGCCGATGCTGTTTGGTCGTGCGCTTGCTGGCCGCTCCCTGACTGAAACCCTTGCCCCGGCGGGCGTTTATCAATTGCCAATCTGCATGCCCTTGTTCAAGGGGGCAGGTAATCTGGTGGCCTGGATCGTCGCAGTCTGGAATCCGGATGCGGTGCGTGCCCAGTTCAGGCCGTTGATCGAACAGCTGCCGTTGAGCCTTCAACTGATGAGCTACGACGGGCGGCTGATGGTGGCGGAACCCGCAGAAGGTGTATTGCCTGGATATAGTCTCGGGGATCAGGAGCCTTTTCGATCGCGCCTTGCCGAGAGAGAGTGGGGCAGCTTCGAAGTTGAGGGTAACGGGCGCGAGTATCTGGTGAACTATCGGGCCACCTCGCTTTATCCTGTCGTGCTGACACTGAAATATGACCTGACGGAAGGCCTCACGTACTGGCGGCAACTGATGTCCAAATTGCGTTGGCTTGTCACCGGAATCGTCGCGATGATATTCGTTGCAACCGGATTTATGGTGCGTCAGTTCAAGCGCGAGCAGCAGATGGCTGATCGGTTGCAGCTGTTGGGCACTGCCATCAGTACCACGGCGAATGCTGTGATCATCACGGACCGCGAAGGGGTAGTGCAGTGGGTCAACCGTGCGTTCACTCAGCTGACAGGATATGAGCCCGAGCAGGTGGTCGGCCGAACGCCAGCAATTCTCAACTCGGGTGAACATCCCAAAGCGTTCTTTCACGAGTTGTGGAATACCATATCCAGTGGTCGAGTATGGCGCGGTGAAGTGGTTAACCGCACCCGTGCAGGCGGCCGGCTGATTGTCGACCAGACTATTACACCGATACGCAGTGATAATCTTGAAATCGACCATTTCGTGGCGGTGCATGAAGATGTTACGGCACGACGGGAGGCTGAACAGCGGGCGCTATTCCTTGCGTTCCACGATCAGTTGACAGAACTCCCCAACCGGCGCCGCCTTACCGAGAAACTCGGCGAGGCGTTGCAACTGCCGGACCAGCGGGATATCGGTCTGCTGTATATCGATCTCGACAACTTTAAAACGGTCAACGACACTCTCGGCCACGGAATGGGTGATGAGTTGTTGGTGATTACGGTGCGTCGCCTGACCAATGCCGTGAGCGACGATATCTGCCTTGCACGTCTCGGCGGTGACGAGTTTGCGATGCTGGTGACCGAAAATGTCGATAAGTCCTGGCTGGAAGAGTTGGCGGCGCGTCTGATCAAGGTGCTGGCGCAGCCAGTCGAGCTGAAGGGTACGCGCTTCCAGCTTTCCGCCAGTATTGGTGTCGCCATCGGCACCAGCGGCGAAGCGGAACCCGCAACGCTGCTGCGTCAGGCTGACCTGGCGATGTACAAGGCCAAGCATGATGGGCGCAATCTCTACCGCTTCTTCGACGTGAAGATGGATTATCTGATGCGTCGTCGTGTCGATCTCGAGCAAGGGTTGAGAGTTGCGATGTCGGGTGAAGGTGAGCTGTCGATGCGCTACCAGCCCATTTTCGATGCCAATACGTTAAGGCCGTTGGGCCTTGAAGTGCTGTTGCGCTGGCAGAATGAAGCGGGTGAATGGATATCGCCTGCCGAGTTTGTTCCGGTTGCCGAAGAGAGCGGCATGATCGTCCAGCTTGGGGCCTGGCAGATGGAAGAGGTGATCAGTCAGCTGGCTACCTGGGATGCTGAAGGGCTGGAAGTGGGCTACCTGAGTGTGAACGTGTCTGCCGTGCAGCTTGCGCGGGACGACATCGCCGGGCGCCTGCTGCACCTGCTGGCCCGTTACCACATAAGCACCGACCGTATCGTTGTTGAAATTACCGAAACAACACTGATGAGCAAGGCGCCACTGGTTAAAAGTAATCTGGCGGCGCTTGAAGCAGCCGGTGTGTGTGTATCCATCGATGACTTTGGTACCGGCTACTCGTCGTTGAGCTACCTGAAAGAGCTGCAGGCCGATTATCTGAAGATCGACCGCAGTTTTGTCGTCGGGATCGGCAAGAACCGCAGTGATGAAGAGATTATCAACGCCATGCTGGCGCTTGCGCGCAGCCTGCAAATGCGTGTGGTGGCCGAAGGTGTGGATGATGCCTCTCAGCTGAGGTTCCTGCAAAACGCCGGCTGTGACTTGATTCAGGGCTACCTGCTCAGCCGACCGCTGACCAATCTGGACGCGGCGCAACTATTTGATCGGGCACGGAATGGGCTGACAGTCCTCGCCGGTTCTGCATGATCAAAAAATGATCTAAGACCTTGAAAACGAATAGAAAAAATCTGAAAAAATATTATAGCCGGGGCTTGCTAAAGCGTCCGGCATCTATATAATACGCACCACGTTTGAAGGCAGGGCGACTTGCTCAAGCATTTAGGACTATAGCTCAGTTGGTTAGAGCACCACCTTGACATGGTGGGGGTCGCTGGTTCGAGTCCAGTTAGTCCTACCAGAATTCTTAAGAAAACAGCCGCTTACGGATTATGCCGAGCGGCTGTTTTTTTATGTCGAAACGCGGCACCGTCACGCTATTGCAGGCCTATCCAGACGCAAAAAAAAGGCTGCCCTTGGGCAGCCAGAAAACCAGTGTTCTCGGCACTGGTGCTAGAGACTGAGCGCGGACACGAAAAGCGTCAGTCCCGTGAACTTCACTTACCTTTGCAAAGACTCCAAATTGCTATGAAGGGCGTATTGCTGCTGGAAAGCCGCAAGCGCTTTTTCGGCATCGACTTTCACGTCGGTGAAGATTTCGAATGCGTCGATACCCTGATAGATGAACAGATCAAATCCGGACATCAGGGCAAGGCCGTGACGGTGTGCTTCGGTTAGAAACTCGGTATCCAGCGGGGTATAGACGGCATCAAATGCCCATTCCTGACCGCCGAAGAGACTGGCGGGCAGGGGAATGCCCGGGGTTTTGTAGTGGCCGACCGGCGTGCAGTTAACAAGGCCCTGTGTAGACCGGGCTGCGTCGGCCAGGGAATCGGCTGTGGCCACGCTGGCGGTAAAACCCTCCGAGTTGATCGCGTCGGCCAGCGACCGGGCATTGTCTGCATTCAGATCGAATACGATGACCTCGGTAGCGCCGACTTCGAACAGGCCAAAGGCCACGGCGCGCCCGACGCCTCCTGCGCCGAGCAGCAACACCTTGCCTGCCGGAGTCTCACCGAAGCGAGAGCGGTAACCGCGTATAAAGCCCGTATAGTCGGTGTTGGCTGCCATCACCCCATCTTTCAGTAACAGGGTGTTGGTTGAGCCCACGAGTTGTGCATCGGCTCGGGTGATACTTGCATGAGCGAGTGCCACCTGCTTGAACGGGTAGGTTACGTTGCAGCCGCGATAGCCTTCGTCTCTCAGCTGCTGGAGTGTATCGATGAAGGCTGACGGGCTGCTGTCGCGAGGCTCGTGCAATTGATAGTGGATCTGCAGCCCGTTCAGCTCACCCAGTAGTTCATGCAGGGCAGGCGAACTTGATTTGGCGATTGACCGACCGATAAGTCCCAGTTTGATCATGGTATTCAACACCTCAGGCTGTAGAGTCGTTTGCATTGCCCGGATGTCCGGTACTCTGTTTGTCGGAGAGGGTGTGATGTTTCCGCTTGAGCAGCTTCGATAGGGGCGTTTGCGATAACAGCACCAGGACGACAACTGAGAACAGCACGATGGAGAGCGGGCTGGAGAACAGGTTGCCGAAGAACTCGCCCAGATCCCCGCGCTCGGAGATGATCGCCCGACGCCAGTTCTCATCCACCAGTCGGCTCAGGATCACGCCGAGGATCACCGGCCCTACCTGGTAGCCGTACAGCTTCATGAAGTAGCCCAGCACACCGAAGCCCAGCATCCACCAGATATCCGCCACCGAGTTGTTGATCGCATAGGCACCGACGATCGACAGCAGGAAGATCAGCGGGATCAGGATCCCTTTCGGGCACTCGACGATGCGGGCGAACAGCTTGATCCCGGTCAGACCGAAGATCAGCACGAAGATAT
>NZ_JMQN01000003.1 GCF_000705555.1 Marinobacterium lacunae | reverse complement strand
TCTTCCATCGCGATCGGGTTGATCAGGGTAACAGACATCTGAATGTTGTCGCCCGGCATGACCATCTCAACACCTTCCGGCAGCTCTACAGCACCAGTGATGTCAGTTGTACGGAAGTAGAACTGCGGACGGTAGCCCTTGAAGAACGGAGTGTGACGACCGCCTTCTTCCTTGCTCAGTACGTAGACTTCGCCTTCGAACTGAGTGTGCGGAGTGATTGAACCCGGCTTGGCCAGTACCTGACCACGCTCAACTTCGTCACGCTTGGTACCACGCAGCAGCGCACCAACGTTCTCGCCTGCACGACCTTCGTCCAGCAGCTTGCGGAACATCTCAACACCAGTACAGGTAGTAGTGGTGGTGTCTTTGATACCCACGATCTCGATGCTGTCACCCACTTTCAGGATGCCACGCTCGATACGACCGGTAACAACAGTACCACGACCAGAGATCGAGAATACGTCCTCGATCGGCATCAGGAACGGCAGGTCAACCAGACGCTGCGGCTCAGGAATGTACTCGTCCAGAGTCTCAACCAGCTTCTTAACAGCGCTGGTACCCATGCCGTTGTCGTCTTCGCCGTTCAGTGCCATCAGCGCAGAACCAACGATGATCGGAGTGTCGTCTCCCGGGAAGTCATAGCTGTCCAGCAGCTCACGCACTTCCATTTCAACCAGCTCCAGCAGCTCTTCGTCGTCAACCATGTCGGCTTTGTTCAGGAATACGACGATGTACGGTACACCAACCTGACGAGACAGCAGGATGTGCTCACGCGTCTGCGGCATGGGGCCGTCAGCGGCTGAACATACCAGGATCGCGCCGTCCATCTGCGCAGCACCGGTGATCATGTTCTTGACGTAGTCGGCGTGTCCCGGGCAGTCAACGTGCGCGTAGTGGCGAGTCGGAGACTCGTACTCTACGTGCGAGGTGTTGATGGTGATACCGCGCTCACGCTCTTCCGG
>NZ_JMQN01000002.1 GCF_000705555.1 Marinobacterium lacunae | reverse complement strand
CAGGCAACCAGCATTATCGCTGATGCTCTTTCCGAAAAACTGGATGCGAACTTCAAGGTTGATGCCGTCGGGTTGAGCGCTGCTTTCAAAGCGCTGGATCGGGTGTCAAACGGAAGCACCATCATGGTTTTTCACGATCATGCGTATCTGGGCAATCTCTACGAGCAGAAAGGTTTCGACAATATATTTGAGAAGTACACCGTCGGACCGACGTTTGCTATCAATCCAGGGAACGCCTACCTGGTGGCCAAGAACTCACCCTATAAGTCGGTTCAGGACGTAATCGATGCCGCCGGCTCTGGCAAGACCCTACGTGTCGCCATTCAGCCGGGTGGGGTGTCCGAGATCGGCTATACCGCGTTGAAAAACGCCGTGCGCCTGCAGTACCCGGGCATGGAGGATAACCTGGCGCCGCTGAACACCGGGTCCCAGTCCGACAAAAACCAGGCGATGTTCGATGGTCTGGCCGATGTGATCAACGGTAGCGTCCAGGCCAACGAGCAGTACACCCGTCTGCCGGCGGATGACCAGAAAGCGATGCGTTTCGTGTGGCTAACCGCCCGTGAAGGCACCGTAAAGCAGGCCAACCCGGAAGGGATGGGCGGCACCAGCCGTGACGATCTGATGAAGTTCGTAGCGCCGATGGTCAACGTGCCGATGGATGAGAGCCAGAACTTCACTTTCGATAAGGAGTTCTTCTTCATCTACAACAAAGAGACCGATCCGAAGATCATCGCCGCGATGGACGTAGCGCTGGAGGAGATCTTCAAAGAGGGCAAGGTGCAGGAAACCATGAAGAAGTCATTCTTTATTCCAGACTTTTTACCGTCAAATGAAGCGCGTGACTATCTGAAAAATAAGAATGATCAGTACGCGACGATCATCAAGGCGCTGAAGAAGTAAGACAGGAAGTAAGAAAGCGTGCCTGTCCCGTCCATGGGGCAGGCATGGTATCGGCTTCGGTGGCTGTCCTACATAGCGCCGAAGCACCCCTGAAGTTTTACTATCGGTATTCGCTATGAGTCAGTCCCTCTCATCGCTGTTCGAAGTATCGATCGACTTCGAACGGTCACACCTGTTTTTCCCGACGATCGTGATCACATTGATCGCGCTGATGGCGCTCTGGATCGTTGCAGCGAACGCCAAACAGTGGGTAGCACGTGTCAGAAGTGGCGAGCTGCGTCTGTCCCCG
>NZ_JMQN01000001.1 GCF_000705555.1 Marinobacterium lacunae | reverse complement strand
ATACCACCGCGGAAGTTAAAGCCCTTGAGCTCAGGATGATCGAAGCTCAGCGGCGCGCCCGAGAACAGGAAGGTCAGCAGCGGCAGGCCGAGGATCAGGCCCAGACTCGCCCAGCCGGTGGGAAAGATCTTACCGGTGGCGTCCTGACGCTTGTGTGCCCAGCGCGCCATCACCCAGCTGCCGATCACGCCGATGACGAGGGCGATCCAGATCAGGTGGAAGCCGGGTTCGGCCACCGGCGCCGGCATCGATAGGCCGCGAATGTTCAGGAAACTGCCGAGGAACTCGATGCTCTGGCGCGGTTGCGGCAGCGCCCGCAGCACGGCGAAGTACCAGAAGAAGATCTGCAGCAGCAGCGGGATATTACGGAAGATCTCGATATACAGCGCCGACAGCTTGGCGATCAGCCAGTTGTCGGACAGGCGTGCACAGGCGTGCGATACCGAGGATGAAGCCCAGCACGGTGGCGGCGATGATACCGAGCACCGACACCAGTACGGTGTTGAGCAGGCCGACGAAGAAGGTGCGGCCATAGGTGGAGGCTTCGGAGTATTCGATCAACGACAGCGGGATACCGAAGCCCGCTTCCTGCGACAGGAAGGAGAAACCGGTGGTGATGCCGCGTTGTTCGAGGTTGTTCAGGGTGTTATCGACGATGAACCAGGCAAAGGCACCGAGGGTCAGTACCAGCAGTACCTGAAACAGCAGGGCCC